>NZ_JSUT01000004.1:0-249186 GCF_000816655.1 Pantoea sp. MBLJ3 | reverse complement strand
GAGTAGGGAACTGCCAGGCATCAAATTTAGTGTGCTGATATGGCTCAGTTGGTAGAGCGCACCCTTGGTAAGGGTGAGGTCCCCAGTTCGACTCTGGGTATCAGCACCAGTTAAGACACGAGTTCGGTAAATAAAAGAATTTGCCTGGCGGCTGTAGCGCGGTGGTCCCACCTGACCCCATGCCGAACTCAGAAGTGAAACGCCGTAGCGCCGATGGTAGTGTGGGGTCTCCCCATGCGAGAGTAGGGAACTGCCAGGCATCAAATAAGAGAGAGCCCTTCGCGTATGCGAAGGGCTTTTTTCGTTGCGGCAATCCACTTTCATTGTGGAAGTCCGCAATAAAACACCCTCATAGCAGTCCATCACTCTTCGCGTTCATCATCAGTGCATCAGTGCATCAGTGCATCAGTGCATCAGTGCATCCACGCAATGAGCGCATTCAGACAGTTTTCAGGCCATAAAAAACCCGGCACCAGGCCGGGTTGTAAGATCACTGAGCCAGTAATCAGTGAATAACCTGCGATAAAAACGCCCGTGTGCGCTCCGATTTAGGGTTCGCAAAGAACTCCTGCGGTGGCGCAACTTCGACGATCTCACCCCGATCCATAAAGATCACCCGGTCAGCCACGGTGCGGGCAAAGCCCATCTCATGGGTGACGCACAGCATGGTCATCCCGTCTTCAGCCAGACCAATCATCGTATCCAGCACCTCTTTAACCATCTCAGGATCCAGTGCTGACGTTGGCTCATCAAACAGCATAATTTTAGGCTTCATACAGAGTGAGCGGGCGATGGCGACACGTTGCTGCTGTCCACCAGAGAGCTGGCCTGGAAATTTATGGGCATGCTCGGCAATGCGCACGCGTTCCAGATAATGCATGGCCAGTTCATCTGCTTCCTTCTTAGGGATCTTTCTCACCCACGAAGGTGCCAGCGTACAGTTCTGCAATACGGTCAGGTGCGGGAAGAGGTTAAAGTGCTGAAATACCATGCCCACTTCGGTGCGCACGCGCTCAATGTTACGCACATCATCGTTCAGGTGGATACCGTCAACAACAATGCGACCCTGCTGATGCTCTTCCAGATGATTAATACAGCGGATCGTCGTCGATTTGCCGGAGCCGGAAGGCCCGCACAGCACGATGCGTTCACGGGGTTTGACCTGCAGGTTGATGTCTTTCAGTACGTGAAACTGCCCGTACCATTTATTCACGTTCTCAAGCGAAATCATCAACGCGTCGGAAGTGTGTGTCATAGAGTCAGTCATGTAAAACCTCAGTGCGATGTACGCCCGGTGTGAAAGCGCTTTTCCAGATACTGGCTGTAGCGCGACATGCTAAAACAGAAAATCCAATAGACCAGTGCAGCAAAGACATAACCTTCAGTCGACATCCCCAGCCAGGTCGGATCGACCGTTGCCTGCTGGACGCTGCTGAACAGATCGAAAAGACCAATGATGATGACCAGGCTGGTATCTTTAAACAGTGCAATAATGGTGTTAACCAGACCGGGAATGGTGAGTTTCAGCGCCTGCGGCAGAATCACCAGCATCTGCGTCTTCCAGTACCCCAGCGCCAGAGACTCGGCTGCTTCATACTGGCCTTTAGGCAGTGCCTGAAGACCACCGCGAACCACCTCGGCCACATAGGCGGACTGGAACAGAATGACGCCCACCAGTGCGCGCACCAGCTTGTCGATGTTAGTACCTTCAGACATAAACAGCGGCAGCATCACTGATGACATAAACAGCACCGTAATCAGCGGCACGCCACGCCAGAACTCAATAAAGATAATCGACAGCGTGCGGACCACCGGCATACGTGAACGACGGCCAAGCGCCAGCAAAATACCCAGCGGCAGCGCACCGGCAATACCGACCGACGCGATAATCAACGTCAGCGTTAATCCGCCCCACTGACGTGTTTCGACACGCTCCAGCCCCAGATACCCGCCATACAGCAGGAACCAGACAATCACCGGATAGATCACGGCCCATGCCGCAATGTAGCGTCCACGATACGGCAGGCTCTTCAGGAACATCGGCACAATCGACACCAGGCCGATCACCAGCGCCAGATTAATACGCCAGCGCAACTCATGCGGATAAAGCCCATACATGAACTGGCCGAAACGCGCATGGATAAACACCCAGCAGGCTCCCTCTTTGGTGCAATCGGCGCGCGTGGTGCCAATCCAGTTTGCCTGAAAGACCAGCCAGTTCAGCGCGGGCGGAATAACGTGCCAGATTACCCAGATGCAGAACAGCGTCAGTAACGTGTTAAACCAGCTGGAAAATAGATTTTTACGAGCCCAAAGCCAGGCGCGACTGACAGGCGTCGTCGGGACGGGGGGCGTTTCATGCGTAGTCACAGACATAGTTATCCCGTTCTCTTAACGCTCAACCAGCGCAATTTTGCGGTTATAGAAGTTCATAAGCATCGATATCAGCAGACTGATAATCAGGTAAACGCCCATCGTGATAGCGATCGTCTCAATGGCCTGACCAGTCTGATTGAGCACCGATCCGGCAAACAGCGACACCATATCGGGATAACCGATAGCGGCGGCGAGTGAGGAGTTCTTTACGATGTTCAGATACTGGCTGGTCAGCGGCGGAATAATGACGCGCATGGCCTGAGGGATGATGACCTGGCGCAGCGTTACCGGACTCGGCAGACCCAGCGACCGGGCGGCTTCATGCTGCCCATGCGGCACAGACTGAATTCCTGAGCGGATCACTTCAGCGATAAACGACGAGGTATAGATCGACAGTGCCAGCGTCAGTGCCGCCAGCTCCGGTATCATCACCGAGCCGCCGCGGAAATTGAATCCACGCAGTTGCGGCACATCCCAGTGCATCGCTGCGCCAAACCCAAGATGCGCAAGCAAAGGAAAGAGAATCAGCATTCCAACGGCTGCGGGCCAGGTGCGACGTAACTCACCGGTTTTTAACTGGTGCTGGCGGTTAAAGCGGTACAGAGCATAGCTCACCGCTACCGCCAGAAGCAGTGCGATAACAAACGGCCAGCTGCCAGGTGCATAGGTCGGCCACGGCACATAAAGTCCGCGATTACTGACATACGCCAGATCAAACGCATTCAGCGCCTGGCGTGGGCCTGGCAGATTGCGTAAAACCGCGAAGTACCAGAAGAAAATCTGAAGCAAAGGCGGGATATTACGGAAAGTTTCAATATAGATATTTGAGAGCTTCCGCAGCAGCCAGTTGTCAGACAGGCGGGCAAGACCGACCGCGAATCCGAGAATCGACGCAAAAACAATACAGAGCGCAGAGACCAGCAGCGTGTTGGTTAATCCAACCAGAAACACGCGCGCGTAGGTATCTCCCTCCGTGTACTCAATAAGATGCTGAACGATGCCGAAACCGGCAGTGCGTTCAAGAAATCCAAACCCCGATGTAATGCCGCGATTGTCCAGGTTAATAATGGTGTTATGCACCAGATAACCCACCACACCAAGCACCGCGACGACGGCGATGAGCTGATAAATCCAGGCGCGAACCGTGGGATTACCAAATGAAAAATCCCTTTTCACGGTTGGGCGTTGTGACATGTTGAAACCTCAATACGAGAGCTGGGGCAGGGCACCGCAGAATACGGTGCCCGATTGGTGAGGTCTGTTAACGTACCGGTGGTGCGTACTGGATACCGCCCTGATTCCACAACGCATTCTGGCCACGTGCGATCTTCAGTGCGCTATCTTTACCGACGTTACGATCGAAGCTTTCCTGGTAGTTACCTACCTGCTTAACGATGTTGTAGGCCCACTTATTATCCAGCTTCAGATCTTTACCAAAATCACCTTCGGCGCCCAGGAAGTGTGCCATGTCTGGTGTCGTTGGTTTGGCTGTCATCTGGTCGACGTTTTTCGAGTTAATACCCATCTCTTCCGCATTCAGCATGGCATAGAGCGACCATTTGACGATGGTGAACCAGTCATCATCACCACGACGTACCAATGGCCCCAGCGGCTCTTTGGAGATCACTTCTGGCAGAACAATAAAGTCGTCAGGCTTGCCGAGCTTAATGCGTAAGGCGTAAAGCTGAGACTGGTCAGATGCCAGCGTATCGCAGCGTCCACTATCCAGTGCTTTCGCAGATTCATCAGAGCGGTCAAAGGTCACTGGCGTATATTGCATTTTGTTGGCTTTAAAATAGTCCGCCACGTTCAGCTCGGTATCGGTACCTGACTGAATACAGACCGTCGCGCCATCCAGCTCTTTCGCACTTTTCAGGCCGGCTTTCTTGTGAGTCAGGAAGCCGATACCGTCATAATAGTTCACGCCCGCAAACAGAAAGCCCATGCCGCCATCGCGCGATGAAGTCCAGGTGGTATTGCGTGAGAGCACATCCACTTCGCCTGACTGCAGCGCGGTGAAGCGCTCTTTCGCAGTCAGCGGGGTATATTTCACTTTGGTCGCATCGCCAAACACAGCGGCAGCCGTCGCACGACACACATCTACATCGATACCGGTAAACTTGCCACCCGCATCTGCGTAGGAGAAGCCCGGCAGGCCGTCACTGATACCACATTGAACAAAACCTTTTTTCTTTATCGCATCCAGAGTGGTGCCTGCGTGTGCTTGCTGAGCAAGGCCAACCAGTGAGGCGGCGGCGATCAGCGTAGAGAGCATCATCTTTTTCATAAAGCATCCTGTGTGGCGGGATCATGTTGTTATGTTTGCGCACTTTAATGTGCGTTTTTTTCCTGTCTATGGCGGTCAGCCATCCACGACTTTGCAAAGCTGATGCCAGTTTTGCAGAATCCTGAATTCATATGAAAGAACGGTTAATATTCGGAAGTACTTAGAAAGTTTCGCTAATATGGCGCACCAAAAGGAAGCAATGCGAGTCGACTCGATCACAATTAGTGCAAATAGTTTCACTACATGGGAGCAGTGTGAGCAATCGCTCATGCATATATGTACGAAGGGGTGGTATTGCTTTTTTAATGCGTAGAAAGTCACATCCCCAGCACTGGCAGGGGTTTGGGCTGGGTGATTTTCAGAAGAGAGATTAAGTCAAATCAGCACAAGCAAAAGCGAGAAGGTGAAATATCACGCCAGCAATTGCAACTATAGTTACCATATTACCCGCAAATGTTTCACTGGTCTGGCGATGAATTTGTGTGAACAGGCACAAATAAAAACGCCAGCCCGAAGGCTGGCGTGATTAACAGACAGAACTAAAAATCAGTTCATGCCGTATTTTTTCAATTTCTTACGCAGCGTACCGCGGTTGATACCCATCATCAGGGCAGCACGGGTCTGGTTGCCACGGGTATACTGCATCACCATGTCCAACAGAGGCTGCTCGACTTCAGCCAAAACCAGCTCATACAGGTCGCTCACATCCTGACCATTCAGTTGAGCAAAATAGTTCTTCAGTGCCTGTTTAACCGAATCACGCAAAGGTTTTTGAGTTACCTGATCCTGTGAGTTAACGGTAGAAACGGTCAGTACGTCAGAATTTACGCGTTGTTCGAACATAGTTCTTTCAGCTCTTTATTTCGTTACGCAAGATTTTCGAAGTATGCCTCCAACGCCTCCAGCTGTTCGCTGGCATCCTCAATGGCGTTGAATGTGCGCCGAAACTGGTCATTCGGGGCGTGCTCCTGCAGGTACCAGGAGACGTGCTTTCGCGCTATACGGTATCCCTTGCCTGAACCGTAAAAGTCGTGCAGCTCACGTATATGCGAAACAAGCAAGCGCTTGACCTCTGCCATTGGCAGCGGGGCAAGCAACTCCCCAGTGTCCAGATAATGCTGGATTTCCCGGAAGATCCACGGTCTTCCCTGAGCAGCGCGTCCTATCATCAGAGCATCGGCCCCTGTATAGTCGAGCACCGCTCTGGCTTTATGCGGGTCAGTTATGTCTCCATTCGCGATAATCGGAATGGAGACACTCTGCTTAACTGTCCGAATGCTGTCATATTCAGCTTCTCCGTTGAACAGGCAGGCACGAGTGCGCCCATGTATCGTCAGAGCCTGTATACCGCAGCGTTCAGCCAATTGGGCAATCGCGACACAGTTCCTGTTTTCAGGATCCCAGCCAGTACGAATTTTCAGCGTAACCGGCACATTCACTGCATTAACCACTGCGGAGAGGATAGACTCCACCACGGTGGGATATTGCAGCAAGGCTGAACCCGCCATTTTGCGGTTAACCTTCTTGGCAGGGCATCCCATATTAATGTCGATGACCTGTGCACCAGCCTCAACATTAATGCGTGCAGCTTGCGCCATTTCACTGGGATCGCAACCGGCAATTTGCACGGCGCGAATGCCTGGCTCATCACTGTGAACCATGCGTAATCGGGATTTGTCGCTAGCCCACACTTCCGGGTTAGAAGACAACATCTCAGAAACTGCCATACCTGCACCCATTTCGTGACACAGCGCCCTGAACGGCCTGTCGGTAATACCGGCCATCGGTGCTGCAATCAGTCGATTTCTCAGCTGGAGGTTTCCAATACGCATGAAGTCAGAATGGCCATACTGTGTCTGCAAGGCGGCGTATATTACGCATTTTTGCAGGAAGATGAAAGGCCAAACTTTGAACAATCAGCAAGAAAGATCAATGAAATCCGGATGATGATCGGAGATTATGATTATTCACCTTAAATATCAGTCAGTTAATTTTTTATGCTGAAATTGTGAACAAAAGTTTTTCCAGAAAAGTACGTCAATTCACCAGATAAAAAACGTCACATAACGTGATTAACGATACAAGCATCCATTTCAAATCGCAAAATCCCGCAGCTTACGCTGCGGGCTGGTTGAATGTTCTGTTAAGGCACTGTGGGCCGGCCAGTGCGATATCAGAAGGGGTAGACAGGCGCCAGATTCAGGATTTAATCCCGGTAATTCGGCACCACTCCTCTTTAACGGCAACCGGGTCGAGTGTGAACTCGCCGGCGTATGCTTCACATACGCTCTCAGCCTGGCTCTCCAGAACGCCCGAAAGGCCCAGGTGTCCACCAGACTTGGGCAGTACACTGATCAGCGGTGCCAGCTCACGTAGCGGACCGGCCAGAATATTCGCGACCACCACGTCAGCCTGCAGGTTGTCGGGTTGCTGGTGGGGCAGATAAAGTGACAGGCGGTCAGAGACGCCGTTGCGCTCTGCATTATCCCGGCTGGCCTGAATGGCCTGCGGATCAATATCAATGCCAATTGCCTGAGCTGCACCCAGCTTCAATGCGGCGATCGCCAGGATCCCCGATCCACAGCCAAAATCGATCACTGTTTTGCCGTCCAGATCCAGACCGTCAAGCCAGGTGAGGCAAAGTGAGGTAGTGGGGTGGGTACCCGTTCCAAACGCCAGACCCGGGTCAAGCATCACGTTGACGGCATCGGGATCCGGCACGTCACGCCAGCTTGGGCAGATCCAGAGACGTTCGCCGAAGCGCATTGGGTGGAAGTTTTCCATCCATTCGCGCTCCCAGTCTTTGTCTTCGATCTGCTCGATCCGGTGGCGAAAACCGGCGCCCAGCAGCGGATGCTGCTCCAGTTCGGCAGTAATGACAGCCATGTCAGTTTCAGCATCGAACAGGCCGATCACATCAGTATCACCCCACAGACGCGTTTCGCCTGGCAGTGGCTCATACACCGGCGTGTCATGGGTATCCTGAAAAGTCACTGAAACCGCACCGATGTCCATCAGCGCATCGCTCAGCGTTTCCGCATGTTCACCTGAGCTGTTAATTTTGATTTGAATCCACGGCATAACGTCTCTCTTTCCGTCAGTGTTGCGGCGCGTCGACCGCTTGCGGCGCGCGTCCAAACAGGTTGCCCACTAAAAATGCCAGCAGGCTCAAAAGCAGTGAGGGCACGATGGGGTGAAAACCCAGTATCTGCAGGTTAAGGCTCGCCAGAAAAGCGTAGCAGCCTCCCCCCACCACCATGCCGGTGATGGCCCCAGCGGCATTAGCGCGCTCCCAGTAGAGGCCCAGAACCAGCGGCCACAGGAAAACCGCCTCAAGGCCGCCAAATGCCAGCAGGTTGAGCCAGATAATCATATCGGGTGGATTCCATGCCGCCATCAGCAGCAGGAGACCCAGTACGAAGGTAATGGTGCCAGATAACAGTCGCAGCCGCGTCTCATTTTCCAGCTGTTGCGGTGCGACACGCAGATAGAGATCTTTAATCAGCGTGGCCGAAGCCTGTAACAGCTGGGCATTAATGGTCGACATGATCGCGGCCATCGGTGCTGCCAGAAACAATCCGGCGGCTAACGGAGGCAGTACGGTAATCATCAGGACAGGAATAACACTATCCGGCACAGTCAGGTTAGGCAGAATTGCCCGGCCCAGCGCACCGGCCAGATGCATTCCCAGCATCAGAATCACCACCACAATAGTGCCGAGAATAATGGCCCGATGTACGGCTTTGCTGTCTTTATATGAGATGCAGCGCACCGCAGTATGCGGCAGGCCAATCACGCCAAAGCAGACCAGCACGACAAACGAGCTGAGGAAGGTGGGTGTAATGATTTCGCCTGGCCCCTGCGGCGACAGCAGAGCAGGATCGATGTCATGCAGTTTCTGCACGGCCGTGCTCAGGCCGCCAGCCTGATGAATCACCGCGAACAGCAGCAGAAAGGTGCCAATCAGCATCACAATGCCTTGCATCGCGTCATTCAGCACGCTGGCACGGAATCCGCCGAACGCAGTGTAAAGCGCGATAGTGCCGCCAAAAATCAGCAGACCGGTGTCATAGGGGATACCTGCGGCGGTTTCAAGCAGCCGCGCCCCGCCAATAAACTGCACTGTCATGGCACCGATAAAGGCGATCAGCAGGCTCAGGCTCGCCAGCCAGATCAGCAGCGGGCTCTGATAGCGGGCGTAGAGCATGTCATTCAGCGTCACCGCATTATGCTTACGCGCCAGAATGGCAAACTTCTTCCCCAGCACACCTAACGACAGCCAGACGGCGGGCACCTGCACCATCGCCAGCAATACCCATCCCAGCCCATATTTATAGGCAGCACCGGGGCCACCAATAAACGAGCTGGCGCTTATATAGGTGGTAGTAAGCGTCATTGCCAGTACAAACCCGCCCATGGAGCGGCTGCCAAGGAAGTATTCCGTCAGGAAACTGCCTTCACGTCTTTTACGAACGGCAAATACCGACAGCGCGGCAATGACGACAAGATAAATCAGCAATGGCAGGATAATTTCACTGTTCACTTTTATCCTCCAGCGGCATGTCGCGGAAAATGACCCGCACCATCATCCAGCACAGGAAAATGAACAACAGGGGAGCAAACAGGCAGGAGAGTTCGAACCAGCGCGGCAGACCGGTGACACCGATTTCACTGCCACCCAGCCAGGCAGAGAGCCCCCAGGCCGCGAGCCAGAGCAGCGTGAGCCAGAGCGACCAGCGCGCCTCTTTATGAGCCTGTATAAAACGAGCGTCCATGATTCAACCTTAACGCCAGCGGAAAAAGAAAAAGGCCGGATTAACCGGCCTCTGACTACTCAGCGTTGCGATTACTTCTCGTGCAGGCCGAGTTTTTTCTCCAGATAGTGGATATTGGTTCCACCGTGCTGGAAGTTTTCGTCGGACATGATTTTCATCTGCAGTTCAACGTTGGTTTTGATACCGTCGATGATCAGTTCCGCCAGTGCATTTTTCATGCGGGCGATGGCCACGTCGCGTGATTCGCCGTAAGTGATCAGCTTACCGATCATGGAGTCGTAATAAGGCGGCACGGTATAGCCTGAATAAATATGCGACTCCCAGCGCACGCCAAAACCGCCTGGCGCGTGGAAGCGAGTGATTTTACCCGGGCTTGGCAGGAAGGTCACGGGATCTTCGGCGTTGATACGGCACTCGACCGCATGTCCGCGAATGATCACATCTTCCTGTTTGATCGACAACGGCTGGCCTGCGGCGATACGCAGCTGCTCTTTGATCAGATCAACACCGGTGATCATCTCGGTCACCGGATGTTCCACCTGAATACGGGTGTTCATCTCAATGAAGTAGAACTCACCGTTTTCATACAGGAACTCAAACGTACCTGCGCCACGATAGCCAATCTCAATACAGGCTTTAGCACAGCGATTGCCGATAAAGCGACGCTGTTCCTCAGTAATACCTGGGCCTGGCGCTTCTTCAACCACTTTCTGGTGACGACGCTGCATTGAGCAGTCACGTTCGCCCAGATAGATCGCGTTGCCCTGACCATCAGCCAGTACCTGAATCTCGATGTGGCGTGGATTCTCCAGATACTTCTCCATGTAAACCATGTCGTTGCTGAATGCCGCTTTGGCTTCCGCTTTCGTCATGTTGATGGATTGTTCCAGATCTTTGTCGCTGCGCACGACGCGCATACCACGACCGCCACCGCCGCCAGAGGCTTTGATAATGACCGGATAACCGATGCGCTTAGCAAAGGCACGGTTCTTGTCCATATCATCGGTCAGTGAACCGTCAGAACCCGGTACGGTTGGGACGCCTGCTTTCTTCATCGCATTGATCGCAGAGACTTTGTCGCCCATCAGGCGAATAGTATCTGCTTTCGGGCCGATAAAGATAAAGCCGGAGCGCTCAACCTGCTCGGCAAAATCGGCATTCTCAGAGAGGAAGCCGTAGCCTGGGTGAATCGCCACCGCGCCGGTAATCTCTGCAGCAGAGATCAGCGCCGGGATATTGAGGTAACTTTTAACTGACTGCGCCGGGCCGATGCAGACAGTTTCGTCTGCCAGCAGCACGTGCTTCAGGTCACGATCCGCGCTTGAGTGAACCGCGACAGTCTTAATGCCCAGCTCTTTACAGGCACGCAGAATGCGCAGTGCGATCTCACCACGGTTAGCAATAACAATTTTATCCAGCATGATCTGCCCCGTTACTCGATGATAACCAGTGGCTCGTCAAATTCGACCGGCTGACCGCTTTCAACCAGGATAGCTTTCACTACGCCTGACTTATCAGCTTCGATCTGGTTCATCATTTTCATGGCTTCGACGATGCACAAGGTATCGCCAGCATTCACTTTCTGGCCAACTTCCACAAAGGCTTTCGCATCCGGGCTCGGCGTACGGTAGAAGGTCCCTACCATCGGTGAACGCACGATGTGACCACTGATTTCAGCCGGTGCCGCTTCGGCAGCCGCTGCAACAGGGGCGACAGCGGTTGCCAGAGCAGGCTGTTGAACCGGCGCAGCGTAAGCCTGCTGCATCATCGGGTAACCCGTATTGACAGGGGCACGACTGATGCGAACGGACTCTTCACCTTCAGAGATTTCCAGCTCAGAAATGCCAGACTCTTCAACCAGTTCGATCAGTTTTTTAATTTTACGAATATCCATGAGTGGGGTTCCGTACTCAGTTTGATTAATGAGATTGAGACAGGCGTTTTACTGCCGTTTGTAAAGCCCATGTGTAGCCGTCAGCGCCAAGCCCACAGATCACGCCAGCAGAAACATCAGAAAGATAGGAGTGATGGCGGAAGGGCTCGCGGGCATGCACATTAGAGAGATGAACCTCGATAAACGGTATTTCTACCGCCAGCAGGGCATCACGTAATGCGACACTGGTATGGGTAAACGCGGCAGGATTAATGATGATGTAATCCACATTGCCTTTGGCCTCATGAATGCGATCAATCAGCTGAAATTCAGCATTGGTCTGCAGGTGGCTCAACTCCACATTCAGCTGGTCTGCCTGACGCGTCAAATCGTCCACGATCTGACTAAGCGTGGTATGACCATACTTCTCAGGCTCACGTGTTCCCAACAGATTAAGGTTGGGCCCGTTCAAAAGCAGAATATGTAATTTATGCGCCATCGTGCTGCCATCTCCCGCAATCATTGAGGCATCGCGTAAAATACCTTGCGAATCTTCATTTGTCACCTTTCGGGGCTAAAAAGAAGACCCGACGAGCAATAAAGCCGGGCATTATATCCGTTTCGTGTCATTTCGCAGCAAAATACTGGTCTTATCTGCGAAGATGATCGGATGTAGCCTGCGGGCCACATCTTTTATCAGAAAACGGCAGAGGAAAACAACGGGTGAAGCGCTAGCGGGACCACCATTTGAGAAATTTTTTGTAACGCCACGCTAACAGTATCGCAGCAAGAAGGGCATAGATAAGTGGCTGGGGTGACAGGATTTTCACCGACCAGATATAGTGAATCGGCACAAGGATCGCGACAAGATAGACCGCGTTGTGCAGGGTTTGCCAGCGCTTACCGAGTCTGCGCTGAGCGCGCTGGAAAGAGGTTACCGCCAGGGCCAGTAATATCAGCCAGCTGATAATACCCAGCGTCAGGTAGGGACGGGAGATCAGTTCGCTGCCCAGCAGACGCAGATTGTCCACGCCCAGCTCCAGCAGGTAATAGCTCAGCAGATGAAGGGACGCCCAGACAAAGGTCCATACGCCGAGCAGACGACGCGTGCGGATAAGAAGCGGCTGCCTGCCGTAACGTGCCAGCGGTGAAACCAGTAGCGTCCCCAGCAGCAGTTTCAGCGCCATGCGGCCGGTAAAATGCTGAATATCTTTTGCCGGATCCGCACTCAGTCCACCCTGCATTGCGGCCAGAATCAGATAAACCAGCGGCAACAGGGCCGCCAGATGCAGGATCACCTTGAGCCATGTGATCTGTTTTAGCGACAGGCGGACCACCTAGTAATTCTCCCGTAAATCCATGCCTCGGTAGAGTGACGCTACCTGTTCGGCATAACCGTTAAACAACAGCGTTGGCTGGCGTTCGACCTTCAGACTGCCGCCAGGGCCAATGAATCGCTCTGTCGCCTGCGACCAGCGAGGGTGATTAACATGGGGATTCACATTGGCATAAAAGCCATACTCGTCGGCAGCAATCTGATTCCAGGTCGTTGGCGGCTGTTTGTCGGTCAGCGTGATTTTCACAATCGACTTGATGCCTTTAAAACCATATTTCCACGGTACCGTCAGACGAATCGGTGCGCCATTTTGCGGCGGCAACGCTTTGCCATAGACACCGGTGGTCAGTATCGTCAGCGGGTGCATCGCTTCATCAATGCGTAAACCTTCTACATAAGGATAGTTGAGTCCGCCGCCAATAAAGCGATCTTTCTGGCCGGGCATCTGCTCCGGGTCGTACAACGTCTGGAAGGCGACAAAGCGCGCTTTGCTGGTGGGTTCCGCCAGCGAAAGAAGCTTATTCAGCTCAAAGCCTATCCAGGGCACGACCATCGACCAGGCCTCTACGCAGCGCATGCGATAGATTCGCTGTTCCATAGCAAACCGCTTAAAGATGTCATCCATGTCCAGCGTCACAGGCTTAGCCACTTCGCCATCAATGGTCAGCTTCCAGGGGGCAGTTTTTAGCGTACCTGCATTGGCAGCCGGATCGGCCTTATCCAGCCCGAACTCATAGAAGTTGTTGTAGCCAGAGACTTTATCCTCAGGTGTTAAGGTCAGATCGGCCTGATATTTCGCCGGTTTAGTAAAGTCCAGCGCCCGGCCAGCGGGCGCGGGTGGACGGTCATTACCTTTAAACCAACTGAGAATATCGGCATTCGCCACGCCCGGCATACCCATTGC
Source organism: Pantoea sp. MBLJ3 (assembly GCF_000816655.1). Classification (NCBI taxonomy): domain Bacteria; kingdom Pseudomonadati; phylum Pseudomonadota; class Gammaproteobacteria; order Enterobacterales; family Erwiniaceae; genus Pantoea; species Pantoea sp. MBLJ3. Next base: position 235,635 of record NZ_JSUT01000004.1, on the reverse strand, counting down.
CGCCGCGCTCAGTCCCAGCGTTTTCAGCACCTGGCGGCGCTTCAGGTTAAAAATGCTTTCCGGCGTTACGTCGGCTTCGGTCAGGTGGGATATGCGTTTCATTGGGCTTCTCCAGACAGGATGTCATCATCCAGCATGATGACTATCGCTGATATCAGCCAGTTTCGCTGTGAAAATGTGAAATTTCCTGGCTGAGCACGGCGATGAGAATGCACTGAAAGTTGCCGGGATTAACACCTGCGATGATATCCCGGGGATATACTTCGGCTTCATGCGTCCAGGCGCTGTCGGCAGGGGCAAATTATGCTATTTTGCTCGCGTTTTCGTCAGGCTAAGGGTACAAGGTCGGATGATCCGGTTATCACCGCAGTAATACAGGCACAGGGATGCGATTAACCACAAAATTATCTGCGTTTATTACCTTTTTAAGTTTGCTGGCAATGTCGTTGATGCTGGCTGGCTGCGCATTAAGTGTTTTCTGGTTCAGCCATCAGCGGGTTGAGCATCGGGCGCAGGTGCTGGCGACGGAGGTCGATCAGGCGATGTTCACTGAGTCGCCTGCAGCGTTGCACGGCTGGCTTACGCGTATGATGCCGATAATGAATGCTGAGCAGATTTCTCTTCACGACGGCAAACAGACTTTTCTCACTCTCTCCCGACACGAAAATCAGATGCTGGAAGACGAGCCCAATCGTTTTTTTCAGGTCGATGTGCCTTTAATGCATCAAACCGGCTTACAGCTGCGGGTCGTTACCCTTGATCCTGCTAAAACCTGGCTACGTTCTATCACCGGAACTTACACGCTGGGCATTCTGTTTACCGTTGTGCTGGTGATGAGTCTGTTGTTGCTGATGATGCATCGCTGGCTCAGTCGGCAGTGGCGCGGCATGGAAAATTTTGAAGCACGGGCAGAGGCGATTATTAACGGTGAGCGTGGAATCATGCCAGACCGTGGTGCGGATGAGTGGCCTCCCAGGGCGAGCCGTGCCATGGATCTCTTGCTGGCGGATCTGCAGGAAGCGGGCGAACAGCGCCTGCGTATCGACACGCTAATCCGTACCTTTGCCGCACAGGACGGGCGTACCGGTCTTAATAACCGACTTTTCTTTGACAACCAGCTCGCGACTTTGCTGGAGGATCAGGAAAATGTCGGCACTCACGGTGTTGTGATGATGGTGCGTCTGCCCGATCTGGACACACTGAAAGACAGGCTGGAGCAGGGACTGGTTGAGGAGTACCTGTTTAATTTCGTCAACATGCTCTCTACTTTTGTGCTGCGCTACCCTGGCGCTTTACTGGCACGCTATTTCCGCAGTGATTTTGCCGTATTACTGCCGCATCGCAGCCTCAAAGAGGCTAACAGTATTGCTGATCAACTTATTAATGCTGTCGATTCTCTGCCGCCGATGCGCATGGTGAATCGTGATGATCTGATCCACATCGGTATCAGTGCCTGGCACAGCGGGCAGACCGTGCCGCAGGTCATTGAAAATGCTGAAATGGCCACCCGACGAGCGGCACTGCTGGGCGGTAACAACTGGACTAACGGTGCTGGAAATCCTCAGGATGCCGGACGCGGAAGTGTGCGCTGGCGAACCTTGCTGGAGAACACACTCAGCCGGGGTGGTCCAAGGCTTTACCACAAACCCACCGTTAATATTGAAGGTAAAGTTCAGCATCGGGTGATGCTGACCCGCATCTTCGATGGCGATAAAGAGGTGCTGGCCGCAGAATATATGCCGCTGGTTCAGCAACTGGGGATGGCTGATGCCTGGGATCGCCAACTGATGACCCGCATTGCCGCACTCTCAGAACTCTGGCCGGAAGAGACGCTGGTCATCCCGGTGACAATAACCTCGCTCCTGCAGCGTCCATTTGTCGTCTGGCTACAGAATATGCTGTTGCAGTGTCCGAAAGCACAAAGAAAACGATTTTTATTTGAACTTGCCGAGGCAGATGTATGTCAACACATCAACCGTTTAGCGCCAGTATTCCGCGCACTTAAAGCCTTTGGCTGCCGGGTTGCCGTCAATCAGGCGGGTCTGACTGTGGTCAGCAGCGCCTATATACGACAGCTGCCGCTGGAACTGATCAAGCTTGATGCGGGTCTGGTCCGTAATATTGAGCGGCGAACAGAAAACCAGCTGTTTGTGCAGAGCCTGCTTGAAGTCTGTAAATGTACTGGCATTCAGGTGTTTGCAACGGGTGTTCGTACAAAGGCGGAGTGGCAGACATTAGTGGCGCTGGGTGTCGCAGGCGGACAGGGAGACTTTTTTGCCTCTTCGCTTCCGGTAAACAGTAACGTGAAGAAATATTCTCAACGTTACCGTATTTAATGAATTGCCGTCGTAACAACGACAATTTGCGGTTTTTTTAATGTTTAGCCGCATCTGAATCCCTGACCTTGCTGCCGGAAATGTTAGATTTTATGTCGGGCATGGCGCAGGGAAAACGCGGGAAAAGCAGTGCTGATGGCGTCTGGTCGGCATTCTGCTGTTGCAGATCGTCGGTTCAGATGACTTAAACGCAATCAGGCGTCTTTTTTCACCGAAGCAGAACGTTTTTGCGCCTTGTGGCAGCTTCGTGTGGTTGGTAAAGTAAGCGGATTTTATTTTCCGCCCCCAGCTTGCAGGATTATCCCTTAGTATGTTTAAAAAATTTCGTGGCATGTTTTCCAACGACTTGTCCATTGACCTGGGTACCGCGAATACCCTGATTTACGTAAAAGGACAGGGCATCGTGCTGAACGAGCCTTCCGTGGTCGCTATTCGACAGGACCGTGCCGGTTCGCCGAAAAGTGTCGCGGCCGTGGGTCATGACGCCAAACAGATGCTCGGCCGTACGCCAGGCAATATCGCAGCTATCCGTCCGATGAAAGATGGCGTTATCGCTGACTTCTTCGTGACCGAAAAAATGCTGCAACACTTCATCAAGCAGGTTCACAGCAACAGCTTTATGCGTCCCAGCCCACGTGTGCTGGTCTGCGTGCCCGTTGGCGCAACCCAGGTAGAACGCCGTGCGATTCGTGAATCGGCTCAGGGCGCAGGCGCGCGTGAAGTCTTTCTGATTGAAGAACCGATGGCTGCGGCGATTGGTGCAGGTCTGCCCGTTTCTGAAGCAACCGGTTCAATGGTCGTCGACATTGGTGGTGGTACAACAGAAGTGGCCGTGATCTCCCTGAACGGTGTGGTCTACTCCTCATCAGTCCGTATTGGTGGTGATCGCTTCGATGAAGCTATTATTAATTATGTGCGTCGTAACTACGGTTCACTGATTGGCGAAGCGACCGCAGAACGCATCAAGCATGAGATCGGTTCAGCGTACCCGGGCGATGAAGTCCGCGAAATTGAAGTCCGTGGTCGTAACCTGGCAGAGGGTGTACCGCGCGGCTTTACGCTAAACTCCAACGAAATTCTGGAAGCGCTGCAGGAGCCATTAACCGGCATCGTTAGCGCGGTGATGGTTGCCCTTGAGCAGTGTCCGCCTGAGCTGGCTTCAGATATCTCGGAACGTGGCATGGTGCTGACCGGTGGTGGTGCATTACTGCGTAACCTGGATCGCCTGCTGATGGAAGAGACGGGCATTCCGGTTGTGGTTGCTGAAGATCCGCTGACCTGTGTGGCTCGCGGTGGCGGCAAGGCGCTGGAAATGATCGACATGCATGGCGGCGATTTGTTCAGCGAAGAATAATTGCCTCAACCGGCTGAGAACGCAATGATCATGCGAGGGAGTGGCATGTGAACCGGCGATATCTGTGCCGGTACAGTGCGTTCAGCCCAGGGAAGCACGGTTTTTTGCCGTCGCTTCCTCTCCTGTTGTCGAGGATCACGCAGATTATATGAAGCCGATTTTTAGCAGGGGGCCTTCCCTGCAGTTGCGTCTTTTTCTGGCGGTAATTGTGGCGATTGCCATTATTATTGCCGACAGCCGTGTGGGTTCTTTTACCCAAATACGCAACTATCTGGATACGTCGGTCAGTCCGTTTTACTTCCTGGCCAATGGACCACGTCAGCTGTTGGATGGCGTGTCCGAGTCGCTGGCATCGCGTCAGCAACTGGAGCAGGAAAACAAAGCGTTACGTCGTGAACTCTTCCTGAAAAACAGTAACCTGCTAATGCTGGGGCAATATAAGCAGGAAAACGCACGTCTGCGTGAACTGCTGGGTTCACCGCTGCGTCAGGATGAGCAAAAGATGGTGACGCAGGTGATCTCCACCGGCACCGATCCTTACACCGACCAGGTTGTGATCGACAAAGGCAGCGTTAACGGTGTCTATGAAGGTCAGCCGGTCATCAGCGACAAAGGTGTGGTGGGTCAGGTCATCGCGGTCGGACAACTCACCAGCCGTGTTCTGCTGATCTGTGATGCATCTCATGCCCTGCCGATTCAGGTGCTGCGTAATGACATTCGTGTGATTGCCGCCGGCAACGGCTGTAATGAAGATCTTCAGCTTGAGCATCTGCCGGGTAATACTGACATTCGTGTCGGCGATGTGCTGGTGACGTCTGGCATTGGTGGTCGTTTCCCTGAAGGTTATCCGGTGGGTGTGGTTTCCTCTGTGAAAGTGGACACCCAGCGCGCTTACACGGTGATTCAGGCCCATCCGACCGCCGGTCTGCAGCGTCTGCGTTACCTGCTGTTGCTGTGGGGCGCTGACCGCAATGGCGATATGCCACTGCCGCAGGATGAAGTGCACCGCGTTGCGAACGAGCGTCTGATGCAGATGATGCCGCAGGTTTTACCGCCTGCCGGTGAAATGGGCCCGCCAGCGCCAGCCGCTCAGATGGGACCGCCTGCTCCGTCTGCCAGCAGCAGCGGACAGAGCAACTCCTCGCGTTCACGCGGGGGCCAGCCTTGAGTCGATATCGTAGCCAGGGACGCTGGGTCATCTGGCTCTCTTTCCTGGTTGCGTTAGTCCTGCAAATCATGCCGTGGCCGGAAGAGATTTATATGTTCCGGCCCTCATGGCTGCTACTGATCCTCATCTATTGGGTTCTCGCACTGCCACATCGGGTCAATGTCGGTACTGGATTTGTGCTGGGTGCCATCATGGATCTGGTTGCCGGATCGACGCTTGGCGTGCGTGCGCTGGCGCTCAGTATCATCGCCTACCTGATTGCCTTTAAGTTCCAGTTATTCCGCAACTTAGCGTTGTGGCAGCAAGCGTTAATGGTTATGGTGCTGTCACTGGCGATGGATGTGATTGTCTTCTGGGCAGAGTTCCTGGTAATCAACGTTTCATTCCGACCTGAAATTTTCTGGAGCAGTGTCGTCGACGGTATTCTCTGGCCCTGGCTATTCTTATTAATGAGAAAAATTCGTCGTCAGTTCGCTGTTCAATAAGGAAATTTATGGTAACCCTTTATCTTGCTTCCGGTTCACCGCGTCGTCGTGAGCTGTTAACTCAACTTGGCCTGACATTTGAGCGCATCGTGACTGACGTTGAAGAGCAACGTCAGCCAAATGAAGCGGCGGAAATTTATGTCCGCCGTCTGGCAAACGACAAAGCGCAGGCAGGTGTCAGACTGGCCGCGCAGGATCTGCCGGTGCTGGGCGCGGATACCATCGTGGTGCTGAATGGCGACGTGCTGGAAAAACCACGCGATGCCGCCCATGCCCACGCGATGCTGCGCAAACTCTCGGGCCATACACATCAGGTGATGACGGCGGTAGCGCTGGCCGACAGCCAGCAGGCGCTGGATTGCGTTGTGACCACTGATGTGACATTCCGCACCTTAACGGAGACCGACATCGACGACTATATCGCTACCGGCGAACCGATGGATAAAGCGGGTGCATACGGTATTCAGGGCAGGGGAGGAAACTTTGTCCGAAAAATTAATGGAAGCTACCATGCAGTGGTCGGATTACCTCTGGTTGAGACAGCGGAGCTGATCAGCCATTTCCAGTCACTGCGTGCTGTAAGAGGTCAACATGACGGCTGAATTACTGGTTAACGTCACGCCTTCTGAAACGCGTGTTGCCTATATTGACGGCGGCATCCTTCAGGAAATACATATTGAGCGTGAAGCGCGGCGCGGCATTGTTGGCAATATTTACAAAGGACGTGTCAGTCGTGTTCTGCCCGGCATGCAGGCCGCCTTTGTCGATATCGGTCTGGAAAAAGCGGCCTTTCTGCACGCCTCTGACATCATGCCGCATACTGAATGTGTGGCGGGCGACGAAAAGAAAAACTTCATCGTGCGTGATATCGCTGAGCTGGTGCGTCAGGGACAGGATCTGGTGGTTCAGGTCGTCAAGGATCCACTGGGTACTAAAGGTGCCCGGCTGACGACGGACATTACCCTGCCTTCGCGTTACCTGGTCTTTATGCCGGGCGCATCGCATGTTGGTGTCTCTCAGCGCATTGAGAGTGAGAAAGAGCGCGATCGGCTTAAAGCGGTGGTGGCTGACTACTGCGACGACCTCGGTGGCTTTATCATCCGCACCGCCGCAGAGGGAATTGGAGAAGAGGAGCTGGCGCAGGACGCGGCTTTTCTCAAACGTCTCTGGACCAAAGTCAGCGAACGTAAAAAGCGCAACCAGACCCGCTGCCTGCTTTACGGCGAGCTGGCGCTGGCCCAGCGTATTCTGCGTGATTTTGCCGGCGCTGCGCTGGATCGCATCCGGGTCGACTCCCGTCTGACCTGCGACATGCTGGTGGAATTTACCGGTGAATATATCCCGGAAATGGCCGGCAAGCTGGAGCTTTACAACGGTAAACAGCCTATTTTCGACCTGTTTGATGTCGAAAATGAGATTCAGCGTTCGCTGGATCGCAAAGTTGAACTAAAGTCAGGCGGATATCTGATCATCGATCAGACCGAAGCGATGACGACTATCGATATCAACACCGGTGCGTTTGTCGGCCATCGCAATCTGGATGAGACGATCTTTAATACCAATGTTGAGGCCACTCAGGCGATCGCGCGTCAGCTGCGACTGCGTAATCTGGGAGGCATTATCATTATCGACTTCATTGACATGAGCAATGAAGACCACCGGCGCCGGGTACTGCATTCGCTGGAAAGCGCACTCAGTAAAGATCGGGTTAAAACCGGTATCAATGGGTTCTCGACGTTGGGTCTGGTGGAAATGACGCGTAAGCGTACCCGTGAAAGCATTGAGCACGTTCTATGTCAGGATTGCCCGGTCTGCAAAGGGCGCGGCACGCTGAAAACCGTTGAAACGGTTTGCTATGAGATCATGCGTGAAATTGTCCGGGTTCACCACGCCTATGATTCTGACCGTTTCCTGGTCTATGTTTCACCGACGGTCGGTGAAGCGTTAAAAACCGACGAGTCTCATGCACTGGCTGAAGTTGAAATCTTTGTCGGCAAGCAGGTCAAAGTCCATGTCGAAGCGCTCTACACTCAGGAGCAGTTCGACGTGGTGATGATGTAACACCAGTCCGAATACCGGTTTCTTCGGAAATCGGGCTGAAAAATCGCCCTTGTTTGAGATAAAATGCGCGCTTTTAACGCTTTCATCTGAAGACGGTCGGGTATTAAGAACCAACTATCCGTCGTTTACGGAACACAAGGAGAGGCGTGCGTGAGGCAGTTGCCGAGGATTTTGTTATTGCTGGTCGCGGCAATCATCGTGATTGTCGCGCTGCTGGTCAGCGGATTGCGTCTGGTGATGCCGCATCTCGACAGCTATCGCAGCAACCTTCTGCAATTCATCTCTGACCGCACAGGTGTGCCGGTTAACGCCAGCCAGTTAGAGGGCAAGTGGGAGAACTTTGGCCCGACTCTGCAGGTACGCGATCTCAACGTTGATCTTAATGAGAACGGTAAACTCTCGATCAATCGCATCAACCTGGCGCTCGACGTCTGGCAATCCCTGCTGCACTGGCGCTGGCAGTTTCGCGATCTGACCTTCTGGCAGCTGCACCTCGAGACTAATCGTCCTTTACTCGACAACGACAAAGAGAAAAACAGCTTCCGTCCGGCGCAGATTAATGAACTCTTTCTGCGTCAGTTTGACCACTTCGACCTGCGGGATAGCACCATCCGTTTCCGCACCCCTTCCGGCCAGCATGCTGAACTGGCGATTCCGCGACTCTCCTGGGTCAACGAAGACAACCGCCACCGGGCCGAGGGTGAAGTCAGTCTGTCGAGCTTTACCGGCCAGCACGGCGTAGTTCAGGTGCGGCTCGATCTCAATGACAGCAACGGCGTACTCAATGATGGTCGCATCTGGATGCAGGCCGACGACGTCGACATGCGTCCATGGCTGGGCCGCTGGGTGCGCGATAACACCCGCCTGGACAGCGCCCGCTTCAGCCTGGCAGCCTGGGTCAACCTGCGTGATGGCGACATTTATGCCGGTGATCTGCTGCTGCGCAAGGGGGGTGCCAGCTGGCAGGGCGAGACCGGCCGACACCGCATAGACGTCGATGGGCTGACCGCGCATTTGTCACGCTTCCAGAATGGCTGGGTCGTCAATGTGCCGCACACGCGGCTCAGCACTGACGGCCAGTCATGGCCCGCCGGCCACTTCTCTCTGTTATGGCGTCCTGAGGATAAACAGCTGCTGGGGCCGGACGGTCAGCCGGAAGTACGTGTTCGCGCGACACAACTGGTATTGAGCCATATTGCACCTATCGTTCCGCTGTTTGCGCCGCTCTCTCCGGCGCTGTTTGAAAACTGGCAGACGCTGCAGCCCCAGGGCACCGTCGATGGCCTGGCGCTGGATATTCCCTTACAGCAGCCTGAAAAAACCCGCGTCCAGGTAAAGTGGCGTGATTTCAGCTGGCAGCACTGGAAATTGTTGCCGGGCATCAGCCATTTAAGCGGTGAAGCGCGCGGCAGCCTGAGCAATGGTCAGGTCAGTGTAGATATGGGGGCGGCAACCGTTCCCTATGGCGATATGTTCCAGGCCCCTTTAGAGATTAAGCGCGTGACCGGTGCGGTGCGGTGGCTGCGTGATGAACATGGCCTCACGCTGGCGGGTGAAAACCTTGACCTGCAGGCTCGCTCGCTCTGGGCGCGTGGGGATTTCAGCTATCAGCAGAATAGCGGTGGTGAACCCCGTCTGGATATTCTGGCCGGAATCCGGCTTACCGATGCGGGCGATGCCTGGCGCTACTTCCCGGTACCGCTGATGGGCAATAGCCTGACGCACTATCTGAGTGGGGCAGTGAAGGGTGGCAGGGTGGACAATGCCACGCTGCTGTTTGCAGGTAACCCGGCACTGTTCCCGTTCAAGCACAATGATGGCATGTTCCAGGTCTGGGTACCGCTTCGCCAGGCGACCTATGCGTTTCAGCCCAAATGGCCGGCGTTGAGCAATCTCGATATTGACCTTAACTTCCTGAATGACGGTCTGTGGATGAAAGCACCCATTGCCCGACTGGGCGAGGTGGACGCGCATAATGTCACGGCGGTGATCCCGGACTATCTTAAAGAAAAACTGATCATCGACGGGGATATCAGCGGCGAAGGCCCGCAGATCGCTGACTATTTCGATCAGACGCCGCTGAAACCTTCATTGGGTGCCGCGCTGTCGGAGCTGGAAATCAAAGGCCGCGTCGGGGGCCATCTGAATCTGGATATTCCATTGGATGGCCAGCAGGTGCACGCCCGCGGCAATGTCGATCTGAACAATAATTCACTGTTTATCAAGCCGTTAAAAACCACGATCAACAACCTTTCAGGCCGCTTCCGTTACGACAATGGCAATCTGGAGAGTGAGGATCTGCGGGCAAACTGGTTTGGTCAGCCGATGGGCGTCCGTTTCAGCACCAAAGAGAACCCGGACGACTTTGGCGTGAACGTCAAACTTCAGGGCGACTGGCAACCCGCTAAAATCAGCGAGGTCCCGGCAGCTGTCAGTAAGCAATTGGGCGGGCATCTCCCCTGGCAGGGCGACGTGAATATCACGCTGCCCCATCATGGCGGGGCGCGTTATGACGTGGTACTGAACGGTAATGCCAAAGAAGTAAGTAGTCACTTACCTGCACCGCTCGATAAAAATGCCGGTGAGGCAATGCCGATTGCCATTCAGGCCAGCGGTGACCTGAACCATTTCGATCTCAGTGGCAGCATAGATGAAGACCACCGTTTTAACAGCCGCTGGTTGCTGGAGCCGACGTTGCGTGTTGACCGCGGCATCTGGCTGAATGATGCCCGGAAAACGCCGGCTCTGCCCGATCATGCTGGCATGGTGCTGAACCTGCCTGCGCTGGATGGCGAGGCCTGGGTGGCGATGATGGCTGCCGGAGGTTCTTCCGGGACACGTGCATCAGGCGGCGGTAGCGATTTCCAGACGGGTGGCGTCACGCTGCCGGGTAACATCACGCTGCGCAGTCCGGCAGTCACGCTGGCCGGGCAGCAATGGCATGATGTTGAGGCGACGCTGGCGCAGGGTTCAGGCGGCAATAGCCAGGTCAGCGTCAATGCGAAAGAGTTGCGTGGTGCGCTGCTAATGGCACCTAAAGCGCCGTGGCAAGTGAACCTGGATTACCTCTACTACAATCCGCAGTGGGGTAATGATGCAGGTGATGCCGATAAAGGCGGCAAAGCGTCTCCTCAGCAAGCCAAAAACATTAATTTCAGCCAGTGGCCCGCTCTGCAATTACGCTGTAAAGAATGCTGGGTGCTCGGCCAGAAATATGGTCAGATATCTGCGGCGCTGCAACCTGAAGGAGATAAGTTAGCGCTTACTAATGGTAAAGTGGATACCGGCAGTTCGCAGCTTAAAATTAACGGTGAGTGGATCAACCGTCCCGATGACCAGCGCACCTCGCTGAAGGGGACGCTCAAAGGCCCGAATGTCAATAACGCGACCAACTGGTTTGGTGTCAACACGCCGCTGCGCGATGCGCCATTTGATATTTCTTACGATCTGCACTGGCGCTCTGCCCCCTGGCAGCCCTCCGCAGAGACGCTGAGCGGTACCCTGAAGACCCACTTTGGCAAAGGCCAGATTGCGGATGTCAACACAGGCACAGCGGGAAAAATCCTGCGACTGGTGAGCTTTGATGCGCTGCTGCGCAAGCTGCGCTTCGACTTCAGCGACACCTTTACCAACTCGTTCTATTTCGATTCGATTAACGGCACCGCCTGGATCGAAAACGGCAGGATGCGCACCGATAACCTGCTGGTGGATGGGCTGGAAGCCGATATCGCCATGCAGGGCAATCTCGACCTGGTAAAACGTCAGATTGACATGGAAGCGGTGGTGGCGCCGGAAATATCCGCTTCAGTCGGCGTGGCAACCGCCTTTGCCATCAATCCGGTGATTGGTGCCGCGGTGTTTGCCGCCAGTAAAGTTCTGGGACCCCTTTGGAACAAGATATCGCTGCTGCGTTATCACATCAGTGGCCCACTGGATAAGCCGGAAATCAATGAAGTACTGCGTAAACCGCGTGAAACTGACAACAAGTGAATTTGACGCCGTACCGGAATTACCGCAGGCTATGATTATCTGAGCACATAATGAGTGAGAAACGATGACTCTGAACCTGGTAAGTGAGCAGTTACTGACTGCTAACGGCATTAATCAGCAGGACCTATTTTCCCTGTTAGGGCAGCTTTCAGAACGTCGTCTGGATTATGCCGATCTCTATTTTCAATCCAGCTTTCACGAATCCTGGGTGCTGGAAGATAAAATTATTAAAGATGGCTCATACCATATCGATCAGGGTGTGGGCGTTCGCGCGGTCAGCGGGGAGAAAACCGGCTTCGCCTATGCAGACCAGATCACACTGAATGCACTGCGTCTCTCCTCTGAAGCGGCACGTAGCATCGTACGTGAACAGGGAAATGGCAAGGCACACACGCTCTCTGCCGTAATGAACCGTCCGCTCTATTCTGCGGTCGATCCGCTGAGCAGCCTGACACGTGAAGATAAAATTGCCCTGCTGCATCGCGTTGATAAAGTGGCCCGTGCGGCTGATCCGCGCGTGCAGGAAGTCAATGCCAGCCTGACCGGTGTTTACGAACAGGTGCTGGTGGCCGCGACTGACGGCACACTGGCGGCTGACGTTCGTCCGCTGGTTCGCCTCTCTATCAGCGTTCAGGTTGAAGATCAGGGCAAGCGTGAACGCGGCGCAAGCGGCGGCGGTGCGCGTACCGGTTATACGTTCTTCCTTGAAGATGAAAATGGCGAAGTGCGCGCTGATGCCTGGGCGCGTGAAGCGGTGCGCATGGCGTTGGTTAATCTCTCTGCTGTAGCGGCACCTGCCGGCGCATTGCCGGTGGTGCTGGGTGCGGGCTGGCCTGGCGTCCTGTTGCATGAAGCAGTTGGTCACGGTCTGGAAGGCGACTTTAACCGCCGTGGCACCTCAGTGTTCAGCGGTAAAATCGGTCAGCAGGTTGCGTCTGAACTCTGTACCGTGGTGGATGACGGCACCCTCGAAGGGCTGCGCGGTTCACTGGCGGTGGATGATGAAGGCGTTCCCGGCCAGTACAACATGCTGATTGAGAATGGTGTGCTGAAAGGCTACATGCAGGACAAGCTCAATGCGCGACTGATGGGCGTCAGCCCGACCGGTAACGGACGCCGCGAATCCTACGCCCATCTGCCGATGCCGCGCATGACCAACACCTACATGCTGGCAGGCAAATCATCACCGCAGGATATTATTGAAAGCGTTGAGTACGGCATCTATGCGCCAAACTTTGGGGGCGGTCAGGTGGATATCACCTCCGGCAAATTTGTCTTCTCAACCTCAGAGGCTTATCTGATTGAGAACGGCAAAATCACCAAACCGGTCAAAGGTGCCACGCTGATTGGCTCCGGCATTGAAGCGATGCAGCAGATCTCGATGGTGGGTAACGACCTGGCGCTGGATAAAGGCGTGGGCGTCTGCGGTAAAGAGGGCCAGAGCCTGCCGGTCGGTGTCGGTCAGCCTACGCTGAAGCTGGATAAACTGACCATCGGCGGCACCGCCTGATGTGACCTCAACAACCCGCCACCTGGCGGGTTGTTAGCTTTTACGGTGCTGCTGATACTGTTCAGCCACCTGTTCAAAATAGCCGGTCAGGTAATCGATACAGACCTGCACCTTAAGCGGCAACTTATCTTTCTCGGTATAGAGTGCGTAGACCGGCCGCGGATCGGACTGATACTGCGGAAAAAGAATATCGATCTCACCCGCGTTGATCTCATTAATCACCCACATCATTGGCACATAGGCGATGCCATTGCCCGACTTCAGCCAGCGGATCAGCGTCAGAGAATCATTCGTCACGAAACGTCCCTGCGGTGACAGGCGGGTCACCAGGCCTTCCGGCGCAATCAGCTCGAAATTGTTGTCGGGCCGTACGCTATATTCCAGCCAGGAAAAATTATCAATGTCAGCTGGTTTCTCGGGCGTGCCATGCTGCGTCAGATAGCTTTTTGCAGCGCACACCACCATTGGCATGGCACCAAGACGACGTGAAAAGAGGCTGGAGTCTTTTAGTGCGCCCACCCGAATCACCAGATCCAGACCATCCGCAATCAAATCCGGCGCCGGTACACCGGTAACCAGATTCACACTCAGTCCCGGGTACTCCCGCAGCATGTCGCTGGTCATGCCGGCTAACACATTCTGCGCCATGGTTGAGGAGCTGCCGATTCGCAGCTCGCCAATGGGCGTGTTGTTAAACGCATAGAGCTGCTCATGCACCTGCGTCGCTTCGGCCAGCATACGGCGACAACCCTGATAATAGATTTTACCCGCTTCGGTCAGCCCGATACTGCGGGTGCTGCGATTCAGCAGCTTAACCTGCAATGCATCTTCCAGTTTCGCGACAATCTGGCTAATTGATGAGACGCTAAGATGAAGCTGGCGTGCCGCGGCGGTAAACGAACCCAGTTCGACCACTCTGGCGAAGACAGACATGCCTTTCAGTCGTTCCATTATTTACTCTGGCTTAAAAGTGATTTAGATCACATTCTGTAGAAAACGTATAGTCAGGCGCGTTACTATATGCGCGCCGGGGTATTTCCCGGTGATTCTTCATTGCCTGATACCCTTCGATGATACGCTATTATTAAGCCAGCTGCGGTTCGGATAGCGCTGCCAGATGGGTTTCCCGCGAAATCTGAAAAGGCAAAGGAGTATCCCGGCAAGGTCGAACTAAGGATTTTTGATGAGTGTGCTTCCGGTATTTGTCATGTTTGGGCTCTCTTTTCCGCCCGTTTTCATCGAACTTATTATTTCACTGATGCTGTTCTGGTTAGTGAAACGTGTGCTCACGCCGAGCGGTATCTACGATCTTGTCTGGCATCCGGCACTTTTTAATACAGCGCTTTACTGCTGTGTGTTTTACCTTGTCTCCCGTTTATTAGTCTGAGGTTGAAGTGAAAGCACTCATAAGAAAAATCGCGCGCTACGCGATCACTATTCTGCTGGTCATCATCGCTGTGGTAATCATTTTCCGCGCCTGGGTGTTCTACACCGAATCGCCCTGGACCCGGGATGCACGTTTCGCGGCAGACGTGGTGGCGATTTCGCCTGACGTCACCGGCCTCATTACCGATGTTCCGGTACACGACAATCAGCTGGTTAAAAAGGGCGATACGCTGTTTGTGGTTGATCGGCCGCGCTATCAGAAAGCGCTTGATCAGGCACAGGCGGATGTTGAGTACTATCAGGCACTGGTGAGTGAGAAACGTCGCGAAGCCGGACGACGAAATCAGCTTGGCACCTCCGCGATGTCGCGCGAGGCTATCGAGCAATCCAATAACGATCTGCAAACCAGCGAGCATCAGCTGGCGAAATCGGTGGCAACACGCGATCTGGCGGCGATTGACCTTGAACGCACCACTGTAAAAGCGCCATCCGACGGCTGGGTCACTAACCTTAATGTCTACCAGGGTGAGTTTATTACCCGCGGTTCTGTGGCAGTAGCGCTGGTTCAGCAGCACTCCTTCTATGTACTGGCTTACCTGGAAGAGACCAAACTGCACGGTGTTGAGAAGGGTTACCGCGCGGAAGTTACGCCGCTTGGCAGCAACATTGTATTGCGTGGCACGGTCGATAGTGTGGCGGCTGGCGTGACCAATAGCAGCAGCTCGGTCGACAGTAAAGGTATGGCAACAGTGGACTCCAACCTGGAGTGGGTCCGTTTGGCGCAGCGTGTGCCTGTGCGAATTCGGCTGGATGACCAGCCAGGTAATCGCTTCCCGGCAGGAACCACGGCAACGGTGGTGATAACGGGCCAGGTCGATCGTCAGCCTGAACAGGTGTCACCGATGATCCGACTGTTTAATCGCCTGCGTGAGTTTGGTTAAGAGGGCGATATGATCCAGTTTCTGCGTTTCCCGGTAAAACTCACCTTTGCGCTGGTATTAGCGCTGATGGTGGGGTTCCACCTGAACCTTGAAACGCCACGCTGGGCAGTGATGACCGCCGGGATCGTGGCGGGCGGCACCGCGTTTGCGGCCGGTGGTGATCCCTATTCCGGGGCGCTGCGTTATCGCGGTGTTTTGCGTATTATCGGGACATTCATTGGGTGTATTGCCGCGCTGACCATCATGATTGCCACCGTTCGTGCGCCGGTCGTGATGCTGCTGCTGTGCTGCATCTGGGCAGGGCTCTGCGTCTGGCTCTCGTCGCTGATCAAAGTTGAAAACTCTTACGCACTGGGACTGGCGGGCTACACGGCGCTCATTATTGTGGTCACGGCCAACGCCAGCGGCGGTCTGACACTGGTACCGCAATACGCCGTTGAGCGTTGCAGTGAAATCGTTCTCGGTATTTTGTGTGCCATTCTGGCCGACATGATCTTCTCGCCACGTTCAATCAAAAAAGTGATCGACGCCGAAGTGGATTCGCTGCTGGTGGCGCATTATCACCTGCTGCAACTCTGCGTCGCACATGGTGATAAAGAAGAGGTCGACAAAGCATGGGGAGCCCTGGTGCGTCGCACTTCAGCCCTGAACAGCATGCGCAGCCAGCTGATGATGGAGTCGTCACGCTGGAAGAACAGTCACCGCCGTTTGCAGATGCTGAACACGTTGTCGCTGACGCTGATTACGCAGGCTGCTGAAACCTTCCTCATTCAGAATTCTCGCCCTGACTACATTCCGCCTCAATATCGTTTGATGGTTGAAAAGCCCGCGTCGACGGTTGAAGAGGTGCACAAGCGGATGAAAGTGATGCGGCGGGTGATCGGTGCCAGTGGCAAATCGACGCCGGTCACGCTGGCCAGTTGGGTTAGCACTGCCACCGAATATCTCCTGCTGCTCAATGGTATCAAAAGCAACAGCCGAATCACCTCGCTGGAAGAGGAGATTTTACAGCGGGAAGTGGTGATTCAGGCGCGTTCCGCTGAAACACATCATGCGATGATCAACGGTATTCGTACCTTCGTTGCGACTGCGCTGGGTTCACTGTTCTGGCTTTATACCGGCTGGACCTCAGGCAGTGGCTGTATGGTGATGCTGGCGGTAATCACCGCACTGGCAATGCGTATGCCTAATCCACTGATGATGGCCAAAGATTTTCTCTACGGCATGACAGTCGCGGTTCCGCTGGGTGCGCTCTACTTTATGTATGTTCTCCCTGCTACTCAGCAGAGCGCATTGCTGCTCTGCATCGCAATTGGCGTGCTGGGCTTTATCGCTGGCATCTTTATTCAGCGGCGTCAGATCGGCACGCTGGGCGCCTTAATTGGTACTCTCAACGTCGTGGTTCTTGATAATCCGATGCAATTTCACACCAATGTCTTTCTGGACAACGTGCTCGGACAGGTTATCGGCTGCTTTGTGGCGATGATGGTGATCCTGTTAATTCGTGATAAATCAAAGGCGCGTACCGGACGCAAGCTGCTGAATCGCTTTATGTATGCGGCCGTCTCCGCCATGACCACCAATCAGGCGCGGCGACGTGAAAACCATTTGCCAGCGCTCTATCAGCAACTGTTTTTGCTGCTGAATCTGTTTCCAGGCGATATCAATAAATATCGCATCGCGCTGACACTGATCATTGGCCATCAGCGCTTACGTGATGCAGACGTGCCGGTTAACGCAGACCTCTCTGCGTATCACCGACAACTGCGTTACACCGCAGATCGGGTGATCTCCGCCAGCAGCGACGACAAGCGCCGTTACTACTTTGAGCGTCTGCTGAAGGAGCTGGATGTCTATCAGGAGAAACTGGTCCATTACGATGCACCCGTCAGCGTAACAGAACCCGTAAAACGACTGGCGATGATGCTGGATAAGTATCAGAACACGCTCATCCAAATCTGAAACTGGCCGCTGTCACCTGCAGCGGCCGGCGCAATCCCCGCCCGACACAAAATCTGTCGCTTTTGCCAACTATACTCTTCAGACGGAAGCGTAAAACTGACAGGAGCGAATCAATGAAATCACTGCAAGAGAGCGAACTGTTCCGGACCGGCTATTTAGCGGACGGTCAGTGGCATCAGGCTGCCTCCACTTTTGACGTCACTAACCCGGCAACCGGTGAGGTGATTGCGCAGGTTGCAAAAGCAGGGAAAGCTGAAACGGAACAGGCAATCGCCGCCGCAGAACGTGCCTTTCCTGCCTGGCGGGCGAAGACGGCGAAAGAGCGCGCTGACATTCTTACTCGCTGGTATCAGTTGATCATTGAGAATAAGCGCTGGCTTGGACAGCTAATGACGACCGAACAAGGCAAGCCCCTGAAAGAGGCGGAAGGGGAAGTCGAGTATGCCGCCAGTTTTATCCAGTGGTTTGCCGAGCAGGCGAAACGAGCTAATGGAGAGATCATTCCACCCGCAAAACCAGGCTCCCGTATTCTGGCCACTCGCGAGCCGATTGGCGTAGTGGCTGCCATCACGCCGTGGAATTTTCCGATGGCAATGCTGACCCGCAAACTGGGCCCGGCTCTGGCAGCAGGCTGTACCGGCATTATTAAACCCGCCAACAACACGCCACTTTCCGCCTTTGCCTTGCTGGCACTGGCGAAGCAGGCAGGCGTGCCAGATGGCGTACTGAACGCGGTCGCGGGTGATACTCATGCTATCAGCGATGCAATCATGGCCAGCAAAGGGGTGCGCAAAATCTCGTTTACCGGCTCTACCCAGGTGGGCAAGCTGCTGATGCGCAATGCCGCCGAAACCATGAAAAAAGTATCGATGGAGCTTGGCGGGAATGCCCCTTATATCGTGTTCGACGATGCCGACATTGAGGCTGCCGTTCAGGGTGCGATTGCCAACAAATTTCGCAATGCGGGCCAGGTGTGCGTCAGCGTTAATCGCTTTTACATTCACAACGCCGTCTATGACCGCTTCACACAACAACTGGCCGCCGAAGTGAACGCGCTGAAGGTGGGCAACGGGATGGAAGAGGGCGTCATTGTCGGCCCCTTAATTGAAGCATCAGCAGTGGAGAAGGTTGAGCAACACGTTAAAGACGCGGTAGCGAAAGGTGGCAAATTACTGGCGGGCGGCGAACGTCATGCACTGGGCGGCAACTTCTGGCAGCCGACCGTAATTACCGAGGCACACGAAGGTATGCAACTCGCCCAGGAAGAGACGTTTGGTCCGGTGGCCGCCTGTTTCCGCTTTGATGACGAAGAGGATGTCATCCGCCGGGCCAACGATACGCCGTTTGGTCTTGCCGCTTACTTTTACACTCAAAATCTGCAACGGGTGTTCCGTGTTTCAGCGGCGCTGGAAAGTGGCATGATCGGTATTAATGAATGTGCTGTTTCAACCGAGCTGGCACCCTTTGGTGGTGTTAAAGAGTCGGGTCTGGGTCGGGAAGGCTCGGTACTTGGCATGGAGGAGTATCTGGAGGTCAAAGCGCTGCATCTGGGCGGCTTGGACTAGCGGACATGAACGGGGGCGGCAAAGGCCGCCCGCAGACGGAGCATGGGAGCCGTCAGCATGAAAATCGAGCGTTTTGATTTTAATGAAATTGTCGATCAGGCCCATTTTTTCCGCCAGTTCAGCGAGCGTTTTACGCTGGAGGAACGCCGCATCTGCGACCTGGATGGATTATGGGATGTCGTGACGAGCGATCTGTTACCCATGCCACTGGAGATTGAATTTATAAATCTCGGCAGGGGACAGCGGCGTCGCTATGGTGCGCTGATTCTGTTATTTGATGAAGCGGAAGAGGAGCTGGAAGGCAGGCTGCACTTTAACGTCAGATAAAAAAAGGCCCCGGCGAGCGGGGCCAAAGGGTTCGTCATAAATCTGACGAGGAATTACTTATAAAGCTGTGCGGTGATGTGGTAGTTATCACCCGTGCGCGCTTCAATGACTTTATAGGCGCTGGCACCTTGTTCATCCGCTTTCTGTGAAAGCGCTGCACGGTAATCCATTGGTGCACCCGCGGTTCCACTGATGCTTACGGTGCCCGCAGGCTGCAGGTTCTGCGTCTGATCGCCGGTTACCAGCTGCGCAGCAGATGCGCCAAACGCCATAACGGAAAGCAGACTGACTGTAGCGATGGTTGTTTTGATATTCATGATTATCTCCTCAATACAATCAACAACCTGCGGTTACTCATAAAGGCGGGTCGTCGATATTTTCATGCGCCTTCAGGCGCCATCACGGTTAATTATTTATAAAGCTCAGCGGTGACATGCCAGGTGTTATCCTGGTTGTTTTCGATGATGCGATAGTGGCTTGCACCCTGTGCGTCCGCTTTCTCAGACAGGACCTGACGGACATGCGTCTGGTCACCGTTGCGTCCACCAATACTGATGGTCTGATTCATTGATTGCAGGCCCTGTGCCTGCTCATTGGACACCAGGCTTGCAGCACTGGCACCTACTGAGAACAGTGAAGCCAGACTCAGTGCGGCAATCGCTAATTTCGTTTTCATGGTCAAATCTCCTGAATTATTTGCTTCACTCCGGAGCGCAAAGGGCGCGTCAGACGGAGAACCACTGGCATTATCGGGCTACGCCTTAGTTATATAGTGCGGCGGTAGCGTGATAATTGCCGTTGTTGTAAGCCTCAATCACGCGATAGGCTTTTGCGCCCTGCTGATCGGCTTTGTCACTGAGTTGCTGCTTAATATCCATCGGTGAACCGGCAACGCCGCTGACACTGATGGTGCCGACTGCCTGCAGATCCTGTGCCTGAGAGGCATCGATAGATTCTGCGGCAACTGCACCAAATGAAAGGGCAGAGAGAATGCTCAGGGCAGCGATGGTAGTTTTTACGTTCATAGATATTTCCTCGTCGTCTATTTTTATCTTTTTAGTTAGTGTGATTTGCATCACGAAAAGAAGTATAGAACTAATAACGACAGAAATTAATACTCCGCTAATAATGTTTTTTTGTGATTCTTTATCCTTATGGCTACTTTTAATAACTTAACGTTATAAAAACGGGTTAAAAAGTAGCCTTTGAGGGTTTTATAATCACAAAAACAGTGAGATAGATCACTTTAACGTTTAGTGCGAAAGTTGGCGGGGATTGGACTGGAGTTTGATCTGGATCCGGGCAATGTTACCGGATCGGTGATGTAAAGCAGTGTAAAATAGCGCAAATAGTGAAGCAGAGTAAGCGATATGTCTGACGGTCAGGCGCATGAAAGCGGGCTTATGACATATTAAGCAGCGGAACAGTGTGATGTAACACGGTGAGAAGAGAAAACAAACTGACGACCTGGCACGGGAGTGCAGGCCGTCAGTCAGCAATCACAGTTCCTGTTCAAACAGGTTCAGGATTGCGCTGTGCAGTTGCTTAACCGTGAAGTCGCGCGCACGGGTGATAAAGATCGTGTCATCGCCAGCAATGGTGCCAAGAATTCCTTCCGACTTACCCAGTGAATCCAGCAGGCGTGCAATCAGCTGTGCTGCGCCCGGGCTGGTATGAATTACCACCAGGGCATCGTTGTAGTCGATATCCAGTACCAGGTTTTTTAACGGACTTGTCGTGGTCGGCACACCCAGCTCAGCAGGCAGGCAATAGACCATCTCCATCTTGGCATTGCGGGTGCGCACAGCGCCAAACTTGGTTAGCATGCGCGAGACTTTGGACTGATTGATATTTTCAAAGCCCTGATCCTGAAGCGCCTGAACAATTTCGCCCTGGGAACTGAATTTTTCTTCTTTTAATAAGGCTTTAAAAGCCTTGATCAGATCGTCTTGTTTCGATGGGTTTCGCATAGGTTACCAATAAATAGAGAGAATAACCGCGCAGCCGCCTGCGGCAGAGTGGTGATTATGCATTTTAATGCATTTTTATGCAATCGGTCGATTGATGAGCAGGGTTCGGGCGGCTAGCGGGCGGCGATAATAGCAAATAAATACGCTCAGACCAAAACCCCCGTCACAGCCCCGGAAGGCGAAGGTTGCAAAGTTGTTATATTATTGGTGGTGTAGTAACAGAAATAGCAACAGAAAACGCTCACAGCCGTTCTCTGTCTGACGACGGCAAAGTTGTCGGTCATTCAGGCGCAATGATAAGTAACTTTTGAATCCGGCGATTAACTGTGAAAACACGTAGAATTAACAGCGGATATTTATCATCGCCTGAGCAGTTGATTAAGGTCTGACACAGATAGAATTTCGGCCCATCTCTGCCCCACCTTAATAAGGAGTTAAGAATGAAAGTTGCCGTTCTCGGTGCCGCTGGCGGCATAGGCCAGGCGCTCGCACTTCTGCTCAAAACCCAGCTTCCCGCAGGTTCAGAACTCTCACTGTATGACATCGCGCCGGTTACACCGGGCGTTGCCGTCGATCTCAGCCATATTCCTACTGCAGTGTCTATCCAGGGGTTCAGTGGAGAAGATGCCACCCCCGCCTTACAAGGTGCAGATGTGGTACTGATTTCCGCGGGTGTCGCACGTAAACCTGGTATGGATCGCGCAGACCTGTTTAACGTTAACGCTGGTATTGTTCGGAACCTGATCGAACAGGTCGCTACCACGGCGCCTGAAGCATTGATTGGTGTTATTACCAATCCGGTTAACACCACCGTTGCGATTGCGGCAGAAGTGCTGAAAAAACATGGCGTTTACGACAAAAATCGCCTGTTCGGTGTCACCACACTGGACATCATCCGTGCCAATACCTTCGTGGCAGCGCTGAAAGGCAAACAGCCAGATCAGATTGAAGTACCGGTCATTGGCGGTCACTCTGGTGTAACCATTCTGCCGCTCCTGTCGCAGGTCAAAGGTGTCAGCTTCAGCGATCAGGAAGTGGCTGATCTGACCAAACGCATTCAGAACGCCGGTACCGAAGTGGTGGAAGCCAAAGCGGGTGGCGGTTCGGCCACGCTGTCGATGGGCCAGGCAGCTGCACGTTTCGGTTTATCACTGGTTCGTGCACTGAAGGGTGAGGCGAATGTGGTGGAGTGTGCTTACGTGGAAGGTGAGGGTGAACATGCCCGCTTCTTCTCTCAGCCATTGCTGTTAGGTAAAAACGGCATTGCTGAACGCATGCCAATTGGTACTCTCAGCGCGTTCGAACAGCAGGCGCTGTCAGGCATGCTGGACACGCTGAAGAAAGATATCGCTCAGGGCGAAGAGTTCGTTAAGCAGTAACTGACGGCTCAGAGTTGTAATAACGCCCGGCTTTGCCGGGCGTTTTGCATTACAGGCCGCCAGATTTATAGGCGCGGGCTGCAGGTGCCCCGTTGCTGGCAGGCACCTTCTTGCCCAGGGTCTCCATACGCATCTGGAATGGCGGGAACGGCATCTCAATACCGTGCTGGTCAAATCCGCTCAGAATCAACTGATGCAGCTCGTGGCGCAGCGGCATTCGGTGTCCCATCTCCGCAGCATGCACACGGAGTTCAAACAACTGAATTCCCTGCTGCAGATCGACCAGGAAGGCTTCTGGCTGCGGCGTGTCCAGCACATAGCTGCAGCGCTCAGCCGCCTGAATCAGAATGGTTGTGACCTGTTCACTACTCACTTTCGCCGGTGCCGGAATAGTCAGTACCACGCGCGTGACGGAATCTGACAGCGACCAGTTAATAAACTGCTCGGTGATAAAGGCCTTGTTGGGCACGATGATCTCTTTGCGGTCCCAGTCGGTAATGGTGGTCGCACGGGTATTAATCCGCGTGATACTGCCGGTCAGGTCACGGATCGTCACGGTATCGCCGATACGAATGGGCTTTTCGAACAGGATAATCAGGCCAGAGATAAAGTTGGCAAAAATCTCCTGCAGACCAAACCCCAGTCCTACACCCAGTGCGGCAACCAGCCACTGCAGTTTCGACCACTCAATGCCGATCATTGAGAAACCAATCAGTCCGCCAATCAGCAGCAGCAGATATTTGGTCAGTGTGGTGATGGCATAACCTGTGCCAGGCGTCAGATTGAGATGCTGCAACAACGCCAGTTCAAGCAGTGCGGGCATGTTACGCACAAGCTGCGTGGTGATAATAAACACCAGAATAGCGATCAGGACTGACCCCAGCGTGATGGGTTGAATCGACTCGACGCCCTGTACGGACGTACTGACATCCCACAGCTGAATATTCTCCAGGAAGCCGAAGGCCGAGTGGATCTCTGACCACAGCACAATCACAGAGACCAGAGCGATCAGCGTCAGGATCGAGCGCACCAGCCGCAGCGACTGCGCACTGATCGCATCCAGATCGATCACAGGCTCTTCGATCTCAATCGCGTCGGTATTGAGAGAGCCTTGCTCCTTCTCTTCTTCGCTGCGCGCACGATTAGCCAGCATATCGGCACGGCGCTGACGGGCGCGATCAAAGCCAAGACGGCGGCGCTGAATCAGCATCCAGCGGCGGATGATGTGATAGATAACCAGAAGCAGGAACCAGATGGCGACGGAGGTCTCCAGTCGCGCCAGCAGCGCCTGCGCAGTAGCCAGATAACCCACAGCAGAGGCGAGGGCAGCCATCAGTGGCATGGCGATCATCAGGTTCCACAGCATCCGGTTCACCATGTTCTCGCCATTTCCTTCTTTATCGAGATAAAGCGGAATGCCGGAACGTTTCAGGCTGACGGTAACAATGCTGATTGCCCCGCAAATCAGGATGAAACAGAGACGGCCCAGTGACGAGGAGAACTGTCGATCCTCCAGATTGCCAAAGGCGATCAGCAGCATAATAAGCGGCACAATCAGGCCGATACTCAGCGAGTAGTAGCGCATGGCGCGCGCCACCCGATTTTGCGGCCAGCGGAAATGCACAATGAAGAGTCCGTTGGGACGGGCAAAGGCGGCGCTGATCATAAACGCCCACAGCAGCGGCAGCGTGGCGGTAATACCATCACCAATTGCCACGGCGATAGGGTAGGGCCAGGCGTTCTGCAGACCATAACCCAATGCCCCCCACAATACCGGTAGCGGTAGCGCCACCAGGATCGACCAGAACACGGTGCGGATGGTCAGGCGGAAACGATCCTGGGTGACCTTGCCGACTTTGCTGGCGGAGCGATCAAGGAAAGCATTGAAGTGACGACGAGAACTGATGCTGAAGCCGACCAGCAGCAAGGCACCCATAATGGGGATCACCGAATTGCGGCTGGTAAACATCATCGCCATCGCTTTGCCAAGCTGACCCAGCGTATCCAGCGACAGCAGACGGGAAAGATCTTTGGCCAGATCCAGCGGATAACTTAAACCGATCGGACTGACATCGGCGGTCCAGAAAAGATAGCGGTGGGTCGCGTCTTTGACTTCCGTCAGCGCATCCTGCAACTGGGTGTTGCCGACTTTGAGCTTGGTAATCTCCAGAATCAGCGTGTCACAGCCAGATATCAGCGAATTAAGCAGCTCCCGCTGGGTGCGTAGCTGTGCATCAAGAATACGCTTCTGTTCAGCAGTAAAGGGTTGACCATCGGCCTGTCGTCCCTTGCGCAGCGTCTCCTGGCGCTCCAGCAGATCTTCATAATAGAGACGCTGTACGCGAAGCTGTGCCATCTCATTGTCAATCTGCTGCGACTTAGGCATCTCCGGCAGGCGCGCAACCTGTGCCCGAAGCGCTTCGCCCAGCAGATTAGAAGCCCCCAGCCACTGGGACTGCTCGCGCAGTGTAGAGAGCGCCTGACGGACCTGAATAATCTGATTAGTCGCCAGCCGCTGCTGCGATGCCACCAGATCCATGCGCTGCGCCTGTTGATTCAGGGCAACCGAGAGTTCACGGTTAACCCGAAACTGATCGCTAATCTCTGGGGGCAGATCGCCACTGTTTTCCGCCAGTTGCTCGGTACGGGCCAGTGCAACTTCCGCTTCGCGTTGCCGCTGATCGTTGAGCTGGTTACGCAGTGCCTGCAGATAGTTGTCGAGCTGAGTGGCTTTGCGCTGGTGGGCTTCAGCCCGCATCCGCGCCAGTTCCTGGCGATTATTGGCAGAGAGCTGTGCCAGCTCAAGTTCATCGACGAGTGCTTTATTCGCGGCACTTTCAGCCTGACGCGCTGCCAGCTGCAACTGGCCCTGCGGTGAACTGCTGCTGACGCCCTGCAGCCGGCGTTCACTCTCCGTCATCGCCCGACGCGCTTCCGTCTGCTGCTGTGGAAGCTGCGACAATGAATCACTGATCTCCCGCGCACGATCCTGCTCCTGGCGCGCCTGACGGCCCTCTTCCAGCAACTGGCTGCTAACCTGCAGGATCTCCTGATCCAGCTCGGCGCTGCTCATGTTGCTTCGCACCGTTTTTCCGTTGTCACTCAGCGCAGCAATCTGCTGACGCAATTCGCGCGCCAGACGCGGGAAGTCATCAATCACCTGCTGATATTGCGCCGCGCGCTCCAGGGAATCATCACGTTCTGAGAGGAAGTTTAAGGCGGCTTCAATTGTCTGGATCTGTTCGGCCTGAGCCGGAGAACTTTTGGCCGATTTTATCTCTTCCAGCTGCTGTTTGAGCTGGCTGGCGTCAGGAAGGCTGGCCGCAAAGGCCGGGCTGCTGAGCCACAGGCTCAGCAGCAGGAGGAGAATCGAACGCACAGAGGACACTCAATTTAATCGACAATGACGTCGGAAATGTCTGTGGAGACCGGCAGCGCAATCGCCAGCGGTTGACCCAGACGGGTTTTGCTTTCTGCTTCCAGGCTTTCCGCCAGCTTGACGCGACCGGGCGCGAACAGGTTGATGACGGTAGAGCCGAGTTTAAAGCGGCCCATTTCCTGACCTTTCAGCAACACCACGGCGCCTTCGTCGTCCGCAGCCGGATAATGCCAGCGCTTAATTACGCCTTCACGAGGCGGCGTTATCGTGCCAGCCCAGACGGTCTCAATACTGCCGACAATGGTGGCACCCACCAGGATCTGCACCATCGGGCCGATATCGGTTTCGAAGTAGCAGATAACGCGCTCGTTACGGGCAAACAGGTTAGGAATGTTACGCGCGGTCAGCGGATTTACAGAGTAGAGGTCTCCGGGCACGTAAATCATCTCACGCAGGATACCGTTACACGGCATGTGGACGCGGTGATAATCGCGTGGAGCCAGATAGGTAGTGACGAACTCACCCTCCACAAATTGAGCGGCCATCCGCTCATCGCCGGCCAGCAGGGCATCAATGGTGTAGTGATGACCTTTAGCCTGGAAAATCTGATCGCCATGAATATGGCCGAGCTGACTGATCGCACCATCCGCAGGCAGGGCAATGAGGCTGGCGTCAGCATCCAGCGGACGCGCATCGTCTTTGAGCGGACGAACGAAAAAGTCATTAAACGTGCGATAGCTTGCGGTATCAGGCTTACGCGCTTCCGCCATATCGACTTTGTAAAACCAGACAAAGATGTCAATGACCAGTTTGGTCAACCAACCACCGCGGCGACTGGCGCCCCAACCGGCAAGTTCAGTCAGCCATTTCTTCGGGAGAATATGATTCAAGCCGAGTTTTAAACGATCAAACACCTTAGCCTCCTGGCTATTTCAGGACGTTGTAAAAAAGGGGACGGATTGTAGCAGCGCCCCGTTCAGATGGCGACTATACGCGATTTCCGGCACGCTGCACGGCCTGAACGCACCACTGGAACGCACTTCGCAAAAAGCGCCGGCTTATCCGTTCAGACGCGGTTATACCGATTAATTTTCGCTATCAGGGAAATTTTTACGCGTTTTTACCTGCGCCATGCTCTCCAGGATGCGGTGGTAGTTAGCGAAACGGGACCGGTTGATTTTTCCCTGTTCGACCGCTTCACGAATGGCACATCCCGGATCGCTGTCATGTTTACAATCGCGGAATTTGCAATAGCCCAGGAAGGGTCGGAATTCGACAAAGCCGCGTGTTACCTGTTCCGGCTCCAGATGCCACAAACCAAACTCACGGACGCCAGGAGAATCGATCACGTCGCCGCCGTGCGGGAAGTGATACAGCCGCGATGCGGTCGTGGTGTGCTGGCCTAAGCCAGAGCCATCCGACACTTCGTTGGTCAGAATCGCGACCTGCTCTTCTTTGTCGAAGCCGAGCAGGGCATTCAACAGACTCGATTTACCCACACCGGACTGACCAGCAAAGATACTCACGCGGTCGGTCAGGGCCGCTTTCAGATCGTCCAGGCCGTTTTTTGCCCGGCTGGAGACCATCACTACGCGGTAGCCAATGTTGCGATAGATATCCATCTGTTGATCGACAAAGGCGCGCGCCTTGTCATCCAGCAGATCGGTTTTGTTCAGGACCAGTAACGGTTCGATGTCCAGCGTTTCGCTGGCGACCAGATAGCGATCGATGATGTTAAGCGACAGTTCCGGCAGGATCGCAGAGACGATAATGATCTGATCGATATTCGCCGCCATGGGCTTCACGCCGTCGTAGAAATCGGGGCGGGTTAATACGCTGGTGCGCTCATGCACCGCTTCAACAATGCCTTTGCCGCCGCTGGTGGCCGGACGCCACATCACCCGGTCGCCCGTTACCAGAGAACGGATCGTGCGGCGGATATTGCAGCGGTGGGTGACGCCTGCGCTATCCTCAACATCAGCATGCATGCCAAAACGACTGACAACGACCCCATCTGCAGCTTCACCAAACATGTTGTCATCCGCTTCCGGACGCTCTCTGCGTTGGTTGAGACGGCGATCGTGGTTAGCGCTTACGCGACGTTGTTGGCCCTTCGACAGTTTATTTTTACTCACTCACCCTCACAGCGTTAGCCAGATTTCGCCCGGCTGGGCAAAACGTCTATGATACACCTTATTCATCGTGAATGACGACTACAGCAACCGCAGGAAAAAGCATGGCTACTGGAAATGAACAGAATCTGATCTGGATTGATCTTGAGATGACCGGACTGGATCCGACGCACGATCGCATTATTGAGATTGCAACCCTGGTGACTGACGCCAACCTGAACATTCTGGCAGAAGGTCCGGTCATGGCGGTCCATCAGTCCGATGCGCAGCTGGCGCTGATGGATGAGTGGAATGTCCGCACCCATACCAACAGCGGTCTGGTTGCGCGGGTGAAGGAGAGTCAGATTGACGATCGCGCAGCAGAGCTGGCGACCATTGAGTTCCTGAAACAGTGGGTTCCGGCGAACACGTCGCCTATCTGTGGTAACAGTATCGGGCAGGATCGTCGCTTCCTGTTTAAGTACATGCCAGAACTGGAAGCGTATTTCCATTATCGCTATCTGGATGTCAGTACGTTGAAAGAGCTGGCACGTCGCTGGAAACCGGAGATCCTGCCTGGCTTCAAAAAAGGTGGTACGCACCAGGCGCTGGATGATATCCGTGAGTCTGTCGCGGAGCTGGCTTACTACCGCGAACACTTTTTGCAGCTTTAATCCACTGAGGGTGCGCATGAAATCACCAGTTTGCTGTTTTAATCATCAAACGCGCTGAAAGCGAAAATATTTGCTTTCAGACGCTTGCAGCAGCAACGATTTCTCGTATAATGCGCACCCCGTACCGGTGAAGAATTTATTAACGGTACAAGGCGCGGGAATAGCTCAGTTGGTAGAGCACGACCTTGCCAAGGTCGGGGTCGCGAGTTCGAGTCTCGTTTCCCGCTCCAGTTTTAAAATGTAAGCAGTAACCTCTTTGCGGGAATAGCTCAGTTGGTAGAGCACGACCTTGCCAAGGTCGGGGTCGCGAGTTCGAGTCTCGTTTCCCGCTCCAGTTTTGATTAAGCAGTGCCCTTCTATGCGGGAATAGCTCAGTTGGTAGAGCACGACCTTGCCAAGGTCGGGGTCGCGAGTTCGAGTCTCGTTTCCCGCTCCAGATTTACATCACCCTGTTTCAGTCCGTTTTCCGGCTGTTTTACGCCGCGGGGTTTTGATTGTTTCCTGAAGGTTATCCACAACACTGCATCCCATCATCTGCGCCCTTTACGGCGATCTGTAAATTGTTTTTGAACAGAGTTATCCACAGCTTTGTGCTTTAACCGAAGCGATAGCCTCATTATCAAATAAACACAACTTTTACATAAGTTATTGATATTTAGATAAATGAAGATATTTCAATGTGTTATTTCGCAGCGAAATCAGTGTTATTGCATTTGAATGACAACAGCTTTTTATTTTTATTCACAGCATGTGGAAAACGATAATTCACGATCGGGCTGTACAATCACGCATCACGCGGTAATCCCTTCTCTACTGCACGAACCAGCCGCTTCTGCTGGGCAGGCTGCACTTCAACCACGATTTGCTCGCGTTTCTGCTGCTGCTGTGCGATTGCCCACAGAATGTGTTCATCCAGTAGTTCACTCTCACCCAATCGTTGCTCCAGAATCTGAATAATTTCGGGTGACCAGGGCGCATTGCCCAGCGCGACAGCGATGTTACGCAGCCAGCGTAAATGACCAATGCGACGAATCGCTGAGCCTTCTGTTATGCGTAAAAACTTCGCCTCATCCCACTGAAACAGATCGATCAGTTCCGGTGCATGTAACGCCGCTCGCGGTGAAAAATCGCTTTCGTCACTAAGTTGTCCATAGCGATTCCACGGACAGATCAGCTGGCAGTCGTCGCAGCCATAAATCCGGTTGCCCATCAGCGGACGAAACTCTTCCGGGATAGCCCCTTCCAGCTCAATGGTGAGATAGGAGATACAGCGACGGGCATCGACGACGTAAGGCTCAACGATAGCGCTGGTGGGGCAGATGGTCATGCAGGCGACACAGCGACCACACTGCTCCTCCTGCGGGGCATCTGACGGTAGCGGAATATCGATGAGCAGTTCGCCGAGGAAAAACCACGAGCCCGCTTCCCGATTCAGAATCAGAGAATGTTTGCCCGTCCACCCCAGTCCTGCTTTAGCCGCCAGTGGGCGCTCAAGCAGCGGCGCCGAATCCACGAACGGTCGAAAATTCAGCTCGCCACAATGCTGCTGGATCATTTCTCCGAGCTTTTTCAGTCGATTGCGCAATACTTTGTGGTAATCGCGACCGAGTGCATAACGGCTGACATAGCCCAATTGAGGATTTTTCAGCGTGCTGGCAAAGGCGGCTTTGGCCGGAAGGTAGTTCATGCGAACGCTGATGACACGCAGCGTGCCGGGTAGCAGTTCATGAGGACGCGCCCGCATCATGCCGTGTCGCGCCATCCACGCCATCTCGCCTTGATATTGTTTGTCCAGCCACGCCTGCAGGCGCGGCTCTTCTGCGCTGAGATCGGTGTCGGTGATGCCGACCTGCTGAAAGCCGAGATCCAATCCCCATTGTTTAATCTGTTGTGCGAGTTGATGAAGATCGAGAGGGTATGACATGAGTGACCAGGATTCGAAGAAAAACAGCCGTAGTTTACCATATTCTGTCTGGCCTGCGCAGGCTGTGCCAACGCTTGAGCAACAGGGCGCCGATGTACTCGGAATTACCCTGTATGAGCTCATGCTGCGAGCCGGGCAGGCTGCTTATAACCATCTGAATGCGTACTGGCCTGATGCCAGCCACTGGCTGATTCTGTGCGGTCACGGCAACAACGGTGGTGACGGTTATGTCGTGGCGCGGCTGGGGCAGGCGGCTGGGAAAACCGTTACGCTGCTGGCGTGCGAAAGTGAAAAAGCGTTGCCGGAAGAGGCGCAGCGCGCGCGGGAGGCATGGCTGGATGCGGGCGGTGAAATTCATGCGGCCGATGCCGCCTGGCCAGAGCGGGTGGATGTGATTGTTGATGCGCTGCTGGGAACCGGCTGTAATCGTGCGCCCGGGAAACCCTATGTCTCACTTATCCAGCGGGCCAACGCCCACGCTGCACCCATACTCGCCATTGATATGCCTTCCGGCTTATCCGCCCGCAACGGCACCGCACCTGGTGAGGTGATTAATGCCAGCCATACGCTGAGTATGGTCGCACTGAAACCGGGTCAGATCACCGGCAAGGCGCGAGACTACATCGGACAGCTCTGCTATGCCGATCTCGGCCTGGCCACCTTTCTGGCGGGCGAAGCGGCGCCCATCGCGCGTTATGACGCCAGTGCATTAACCCGCTGGCTAAAACCGCGTAAGCCGACCTCCCACAAGGGCAGTCATGGGCGGCTGCTGGTCGTCGGGGGCGATGCCGGTACCGCGGGCGCGGTACGAATGACCGCAGAAGCCGCGCTACGCAGCGGCAGCGGATTAGTGCGAGTACTTACTCACAAAGATAATATTATTCCGATTCTTACCGCCCGGCCCGAAGTTATGGTCGATGAGCTGACCGATGAACGGCTGACTGAGGCGCTGGAGTGGGCCGATGTTATTGCGATTGGGCCTGGTCTGGGTCAGCGTGAATGGGGCAAGCGGGCGCTGGAGCAGGTCGCGCTTAGTGAAAAGCCGATGCTTTGGGACGCGGATGCGCTTAACCTGCTGGCAATCAGTGCGGAGAAACGTCAGAATCGCATTATTACGCCGCATCCTGGAGAAGCGGCGCGTTTACTGAATATAGAGACCAGTGAAATTGAGAGTGACCGCTTACATGCAGCGCAGACATTGGCGCAGCATTATGGTGGCGTAGTGGTTCTGAAAGGTGCCGGCACGATCATTGCCAGTGAGCGGGGCGAACTGGCCTTTGCGGATGTGGGCAACGCCGGCATGGCTTCTGGTGGTATGGGCGATCTCCTGAGTGGAATTATCGCCTCGCTGGTGGGTCAGAAACTCACGCTGTTTGATGCAGCCTGCGCTGGCTGCGTGGCACATGGTGCAGCGGCCGATGCGGTGGCTGCAGAACGCGGAACACGCGGTATGCTGGCAACTGATTTACTGGATCTGCTGTGGCAATTTGTTAATCCTGAGATGAATAAAGAAGCATGAAGACCTGTGTTATTTCTTTGCCCGATGAGGCGGCTACGCTCGATTTGGGCGCTCAACTGGCGCGCGCCTGTGGCAGCGCGGCAGTCATTTATCTCTATGGCGTTCTGGGGGCGGGTAAAACCACCTTCAGCCGCGGCTTTCTGCAGGCGCTGGGCCATCAGGGCAACGTCAAAAGCCCCACTTATACGTTGGTTGAGCCTTACTCGCTTAACAACCATACGCTCTATCATTTCGACCTTTATCGACTTGCCGATCCTGAAGAGCTTGAGTTCATGGGCATCCGTGACTACTTCAGTGGCGATGCCATCTGTCTGGTGGAATGGCCGCAGCAGGGTGCCGGTTTTCTGCCCTCGCCCGACCTTACGTTAACGCTGCGCTACGTGGGCGAAGCGCGTGAGGCAGAGCTGACGGCACAGTCGGCATCGGGCCAGAAATGGCTGGAACTGTTTGATCAGAGCAGGGATAAGACATGATGTCACGGATGAAAATAGCGCTGGTAACACTGCTGCTGCTGGTCTGTACGCCTCTTTTTGCCGCTACTCTGTCAGATATCAAAGTGGCCAATGGCGACAGTCAGGCCACCATCACCCTGAACTTTGCAGGACAGCCTGCCTATGCCTTTTTCTCACTGCACAACCCGAATCGTGTGGTGCTTGATGTTAACCAAAGCGGCGTGGTTCAGGGACTGCCACTCAATTTCAGCGGCGAAAATATCGTAAAGCGGATTCGTACCAGCACCCCTAAAGATAAACAGAGTGTGCGGCTGGTGTTTGAACTGACGCAGGCGGGTAAAACCCGAGCGGTCACCCAGCGCAATGGCAATAGCTATAGCGTGGTCTTCACAATTACCGGTAAGGCGCCTGCTATTACGCGCAGTGCGCCTGCGCCGGTCACGGCCCCGAGACCTGTGCCGACACAGAGTGCCGACGCGGTTAACCCATTTAATTCCAATCCAGTGACCTCAGTGACCAGCACGGCCAGCACCGTACGTCCAGGTCGTGCGGTCAGCCAGAATGACACCGTGATTGTGGCGATTGATGCCGGACATGGCGGTCAGGATCCGGGTGCTATCGGGCAGCGCGGGTTGAAAGAGAAGAACGTCACAATCGCCATTGCCCGCAAACTGCGAGTGTTGCTAAACAATGATCCGATGTTCAAAGGCGTGCTGACGCGTGATGGCGACTATTTTATCTCGGTCATGGGCCGCTCTGATGTCGCGCGTAAAGCCAATGCCAACGTGCTGGTGTCAATTCACGCTGACGCCGCGCCGAGCCATGCGGCGACTGGCGCATCGGTCTGGGTATTATCCAACCGTCGCGCAAATAACGAGATGGCTAACTGGCTGGAGCAGAAAGAGAAACAGTCTGAGCTGCTGGGCGGCGCAGGTGACCTGCTGGCCAACAGTCAGGCCGATCCTTACCTCAGCCAGGCGGTACTGGACCTGCAGTTTGGTCACTCGCAGCGCGTGGGTTATGACATCGCCCAGAAAGTGTTACAGCAGCTACGCAGCGTAACGTCGCTGCATAAACGTCTGCCTGAGCATGCCAGCCTGGGCGTGCTGCGTTCGCCAGATATCCCTTCTTTGCTGGTGGAAACCGGCTTTATCAGTAATTCCTCGGAGGAGCGACTGCTTGGCAGTAGCGCACACCAGGATAAGATTGCGCAGTCGATCTACAGAGGTCTGCGCACTTATTTCCTGGCGCACCCGCTACAATCCATCCCAAAGGAGGAAAACCGGCCGCTGGGCTCGTCGCCAGCGGTCAGCGTAGCCAGTAATCCGGCGACCGGTGTACCGCAATACACCGGTGTGACACAGCGTCATACAGTGACGCGCGGTGAGACACTTTCCGGCATTGCCGCAAAGTATGGTGTCAGCATGGACACGCTGCGTGGGATGAACGCGCTGAAGCGTGATGTGGTTTGGGTCGGACAGCGATTAAAAGTCCCGGCCAGTGCAGTGGCCAGTCGAACTGCGCGCGCGGCACCACGCGGTGTAGTACGCCATAAAGTGGTGGTCGGTGATTCGCTGACTGGCATTGCCGCACATTACGGCGTCAGCCCGAAAGCGATAATGCAGACTAATAATCTCAAGTCGACCAACGTCATGTTGGGGCAGAACCTGAAAATTCCTGCATCCTGATTGCTTGCCCGGCCGCTGCGCCGGGCTACCAGTTAAAAGGAAAACCATGCCGATTCAAATTTTACCGCCACAACTGGCTAACCAGATTGCGGCGGGTGAAGTCGTTGAGCGTCCTGCATCGGTGGTCAAAGAGCTGGTGGAGAACAGTCTGGATGCTGGCGCTACGCGCATTGAAGTTGATATTGAAAAGGGTGGCGCAAAGCTTATCCGGATCCGTGACAATGGCTGCGGCATCGTTAAAGCTGAGCTGTCGATGGCGCTGGCCCGGCACGCTACCAGCAAAATAGCCTCACTGGATGACCTGGAAGCGATTATGAGTCTGGGCTTTCGCGGTGAAGCGCTGGCCAGCATTAGTTCGGTCTCCCGCCTGACCTTAACCTCACGTACCGCCGATCAAACTGAAGCCTGGCAGGCCTATGCGGAAGGGCGTGACATGACGGTGACAGTTAAACCGGCAGCGCATCCCTGCGGCACCACGCTGGAAGTGCTGGATCTTTTTTATAACACCCCGGCACGCCGCAAGTTTATGCGCACGGAGAAAACCGAATTCGGCCATATCGACGAAGTGATTCGTCGTATTGCGCTGGCACGTTTTGACGTGGCGATATCATTAAGTCACAACGGTAAAATGATGCGTCAGTACCGTGCTGTCAGTGAGGAGAGTCAGCGTGAACGGCGACTGGCGGCAATCTGCGGCACCACCTTTATGCAGCATGCGCTGCGAATTGACTGGCAACATGATGACCTCTCGCTGCGTGGCTGGGTCGCCGATCCCGCAGGGTCGCGACAGGTCACCGATCTGCAGTATTGCTACGTCAATGGCCGGATGATGCGCGACAAGCTGATCAATCATGCTATCCGTCAGGCATTCCAGACACAGCTTCAGGATGACCAGCAGCCCGCTTACGTGCTTTATCTGGAGATCGATCCGCATCAGGTGGATGTCAACGTTCACCCGGCCAAGCATGAAGTACGATTTCACCAGTCACGTCTGGTACATGACTTTATTTATCAGGGCGTGGTCAGCGCGCTTCAGGCGATGGCGGCACCCACCTTACCCGCGCTGCAGGCCGAAGAACCCGCGCCACGCTGGCAGCCTGAAAATCGTCAGGCGGCCGGGGGAAATCATTTTGCGCAGCCTGCAGCGTCTGCCAGTGAGACAAAACCCTCGTCCGCGCGTGAAACACCGCCTGCCTGGCAAAACAAAGAGAATGTTTATCGTCAGCGTGAAGGTGCGGTTTATCAGCAACTGCTGAAAACCCCTTCTGGCCCCCCCTCGTCCGGCACCACACCGCCGCTGAGCGCCCGCGAGCCAGCACCGCGTCCGGCCGCGAAACCCTCGCCGCTGGCCCCCCATGCCCAGAGTTTTGGCCGGGTGCTGACGATTTTGCACAATCACTTTGCGCTGCTGGAGCAGGACCAGACATTAATGCTGATGTCGCTGCCGGTTGCGGCACGCTGGCTGAAACTGGCTCAGCTTGAACCGGGTGAAGAGGGGCTTAAGCCGCAGCCGCTACTGATTCCGGTCAGGCTGAAAATTGCGCTGAATGAACGACAGGCAGCAAAAGAAAACAGTAGTCTGCTCAATCAGATGGGTATCGATCTTCAGATCGATGGTGACCACGTGACGCTGCGCGCGGTGCCTTTACCGTTACGAACACAAAATTTACAAATCTTGATTCCTGAGCTGTTAGGCTATCTCGCCCGGCAGCAGGAGAACACTGCGACGCAACTGGCCCAGTGGCTGGCGCAGCGTCAGGAAACAGCGTCCTCCGACTGGAATCACTCACAGGCGATCAACCTGCTGGCAGAGCTTGAACGGCTTTGCCCACAGCTGCTTAAATCGCCGCCTTCAGGCTTATTACAGCCCATAGAGATTGAGAGCGCGGTCAACGCGTTGAAGCATGAGTGAATTAAACCAGGCTGGCCGGCCAAAGGCTATTTTTTTGATGGGACCTACGGCTTCGGGTAAGACCGCTTTAGCGATTGAGTTGCGTAAGCACTTACCCGTGGAACTTATCAGCGTTGATTCTGCCCTTATTTATCGTCAGATGGATATTGGTACGGCGAAACCGTCGGCTGAAGAGTTAGCAGTGGCGCCCCATCGTCTGCTCGACATCCGCGATCCCGCAGAAGCCTATTCGGCAGCGGAGTTCCGGCGGGATGCTTTAGCAGAAATGGCGGAAATCGTTGCAGCCGGACGAATACCGTTGCTTGTTGGTGGAACCATGCTCTACTTCAAGGCGTTACTTGAAGGATTGTCGCCGTTGCCCTCGGCCGATCCTGATGTTCGTCAGCGGATAGAGCAAACGGCGCGTGAAAAAGGCTGGGATGCTTTACACCGCCAGCTTTGTGAAATCGACCCGGTTGCCGGCAGTCGTATTCATCCGAATGATCCGCAGAGACTTTCGCGAGCACTGGAAGTTTTTTTTATTTCGGGTAAAACTTTAACGGAACTGACAAAAACATCCGGTGAAGCGTTACCCTACGACGTGCAACAGTTTGCCATCGCCCCCGCGAGCCGCGAATTGCTGCACCAGCGCATCGCGTTGCGTTTTGAGCAGATGTTAGCGTCAGGATTTGAAGCGGAGGCTCGGGCCCTGTTTGCACGAGGTGATTTGCATACGGACATGCCTTCCATTCGTTGTGTTGGCTATCGTCAGATGTGGTCTTATTTATCGGGCGAAATCGATCACAGCGAAATGGTTTATCGGGGAATTTGCGCGACCCGGCAACTTGCTAAGCGACAGATAACCTGGTTACGCGGTTGGGAAAATGTTCACTGGCTTGACAGTGACGAGCCCCGGCTGGCGCTTGATACAGTGTTACAGGTTCTTAGTGCGAAGCATGGGTGATTGTGTACAATTGATGGGTTATCGTGCGCAAATTTTTACGCAGTATTTTTCGAACCATAGGTTCTACTAGCAACAAACAACAAGCATATAAGGAAAAGATAGAATGGCTAAGGGGCAATCATTACAAGACCCGTTTTTGAACGCACTGCGTCGTGAACGTGTTCCGGTTTCGATTTATCTGGTTAACGGTATTAAGCTGCAGGGTCAGATCGAGTCATTTGATCAGTTCGTCATTTTGTTGAAAAACACGGTAAGTCAGATGGTTTATAAGCATGCCATTTCTACCGTTGTTCCTTCGCGCCCGGTTTCTCACCATAGCAATAATACCGGCGGCGGCGGCAGCAACAATTATCATCAGGGCGGCAGCAACACAACTGCGCAGCCACAGCCACAACAAGACGGTGATAGCGCAGAATAACGCGTCATCGTACAGCCAGGCACGGAAGACAAACGTTTTCCGTCCTGGTCTTTATTTAGCGAGGTTATAGCTTGTTTGACCGTTATGAAGCCGGTGAGCAGGCCGTACTGGTACACATCTGGTTCTCCCAAGACAAAGAAGTAGAAGATTTACAGGAGTTTGAAACCCTGGTTTCTTCTGCTGGCGTTGAGGCGCTGCAAGTGGTTACTGGCAGCCGTAAAGCGCCGCACCCCAAGTATTTTGTCGGTGAAGGAAAGGCCGTTGAAATTGCCGATGCGGTAAAAACAACTGGAGCATCGGTCGTGTTATTCGATCATGCCCTCACGCCCGCTCAGGAAAGAAACCTCGAGCGCCTGTGCGAATGCCGCGTCATAGATCGCACTGGTTTAATTCTGGATATCTTCGCCCAGCGTGCACGTACCCACGAAGGTAAATTGCAGGTTGAGCTGGCACAGTTACGCCATCTTGCGACACGTCTGGTACGTGGCTGGACTCACCTTGAACGCCAGAAAGGCGGGATCGGTTTGCGTGGTCCGGGTGAAACACAGTTAGAAACAGACCGACGACTGCTGCGCGGACGAATCAGTCAGATTTTGTCTCGTCTTGAGCGGGTTGAAAAACAGCGTGAGCAGGGACGTCAGTCTCGTGCCAAAGCGGATGTGCCAACGGTTTCGCTGGTGGGTTATACCAACGCCGGCAAGTCGACCCTCTTTAACGCCATGACTTCTGCCAACGTCTTTGCCGCAGACCAGCTGTTTGCGACCCTTGATCCCACACTGCGCCGCCTGAATGTTGCCGATGTCGGAGATGTGGTGCTGGCAGACACGGTCGGCTTTATTCGCCATCTTCCTCACGATCTGGTTGCCGCTTTTAAAGCCACACTGCAGGAGACGCGTCAGGCGACGCTGTTAATGCACGTGATTGATGGCGCGGACCTGCGCGTGACAGAAAATATCGCCGCTGTTGATGCCGTACTGGAAGAGATTGAAGCGGATGAAATCCCGACGTTACTGGTAATGAATAAAATCGATATGCTTGACGGTTTTGAACCGCGTATCGATCGTAACGAAGAGAATCTGCCCATTCGCGTTTGGCTCTCCGCTCAGACCGGTGTGGGTATTCCGCTGCTATGGCAGGCGCTCTCTGAACGTCTGGCGGGTGAAATTGCCCAGCATGCGTTACGTCTGCCACCGGAAGCGGGGCGACTTCGTAGCCGTTTCTATCAGTTGCAGGCGATTGAGAAAGAGTGGAATGAAGAAGACGGCAGTGTAGGATTGCAGATACGTATGCCCATCATTGAATGGATGCGTTTATGTAAGCAGGAACCGTCGCTGACCAGTTACATCGTTTGATATTGCCCGACGCACTTACCTCAAAATTGAAGATTGTCGCATTTTCGTTGCAGGCCAGATACGCAGGATTTACCCGGGTATTTCGGATTTCAGCAAGGCGGCAACTGAGTGAATCCCTGGGTGCTTACTGCTGTAAGTGACCGGGGTGAGCGAAGGCAGCCAACATCGCTGCAATCCGAAAGATGAAGGGTAAAAACCGTAATTACAATAAATGGAGTAGAGACATGGCGTGGAATCAGCCCGGAAATAACGGACAGGACCGCGACCCGTGGGGAAGCAGCAATAATCAAGGCGGCAACTCTGGGGGAAATAAGGGAGGACGGGAATCCGGGCCTCCTGATCTGGATGATATCTTCCGTAAGCTGAGCAAGAAGCTTGGTGGACTGGGCGGTGGCAAACAGAGCGACAGCGGTCAACGCGGCTCCGGCAGCGGTGGCAAAATTGTTGGCATCGTGGCTGTTGCTGCTGTAGTCATCTGGGCTGCAAGCGGTTTCTACACCATCAAAGAAGCGGAGCGTGGCGTAGTGACGCGTTTCGGTAAGTTCAGTCACCTGGTCGAACCGGGCCTGAACTGGAAACCTACATTCATTGATCAGGTTCGTGCGGTTAACGTTGAATCAGTACGTGAACTGGCGGCTTCAGGTGTCATGCTGACCTCGGACGAGAACGTTGTGCGTGTCGAAATGAACGTGCAGTATCGCGTGACCGATCCGGAACGTTATCTTTATGCAGTCACCAGCGCGGACGACAGCCTGCGTCAGGCAACTGACAGCGCGCTGCGCGGCGTGATTGGTCGTTCCACCATGGACCGCATTCTGACTGAAGGCCGTACCGTGGTGCGTAGCGAAACCCAGCGTGAAATCGATGAGACGATTCGTCCTTACAACATGGGCGTCGCGGTTGTGGACGTTAACTTCCAGGCTGCCCGTCCGCCGGAAGAAGTGAAGTCTGCCTTTGATGACGCGATTGCGGCACGCGAAAACCGTGAGCAGTACGTCCGTGAAGCAGAAGCTTACGCCAACGAAGTTCAGCCTCGAGCTAACGGCCGTGCGCAACGTATTCTGGAAGAGGCGCGTGCATACAAAGAGCGTACCGTTCTGGAAGCGCAGGGTGAAGTGGCGCGCTTTGCCAAGATTCTGCCGGAATATAAAGCCGCGCCTGAAATCACCAAAGAGCGTCTTTATATCGAGACGATGGAACGTGTGCTGAGCCATACCCGCAAAGTCCTGGTTAACGATCGGGGTAATAACCTGATGGTGCTGCCGCTGGATCAACTGATGCGTGGCACCCAGGCTGCACCGGGCCAGAGCGGTCAGAAGGGCAGTAACAGTTCTTCGCTGCCGGCTATCTCCGATCGCGGCGCCAGCCGCAATGACACGTCGTCATACAGTCCGGACAACATCATGGATCAGCGTCGGGCCAATGCTCAGCGCAGCGACAGCCAGCGCGAAGGGAGAGAGTAATCGATGCGTAAGCCAATAGTATTTTTGATCATTGTCGTGCTGGTGGCGCTCTATGCGTCGCTGTTTGTGGTGCAGGAAGGGGAGCGAGGCATTGTTCTGCGCTTCGGCAAAGTCCTGCGCGATGGTGAAAACAAACCGCAGGTGTTTGCGCCGGGCCTGCATTTCAAGATCCCATTCCTGGAAACGGTTAAAACGCTGGATGCGCGCATTCAGACCATGGATAACCAGGCCGATCGCTTCGTCACTAAAGAGAAGAAAGATCTGATCGTCGACTCTTACATCAAGTGGCGTATTAGCGACTTCAGTCGCTACTACCTGGCTACCGGCGGCGGTGATGTCTCTCAGGCGGAAGTGCTGCTGAAACGTAAGTTCAGTGACCGCTTGCGTTCTGAAATGGGCCGTCTGGATGTGAAAGATATCGTAACGGACTCTCGTGGTCGCCTGACGACGGATGTCCGTGATGCGCTGAACACCGGTTCTGCTGGCAGCGATGATGAAATCGCAACGCCTGCTGCCGATGACGCTATTGCCAGTGCAGCGGCTCGTGTAGAGCGTGAAACCAACAGCAGCGAGCCGGCGCCCAATCCGAACAGTATGGCGGCATTAGGTATTCAGGTGATGGATGTGCGCATCAAGCAGATCAACCTGCCGACTGAGGTTTCCGATGCGATCTTCAACCGTATGCGTGCCGAGCGTGAAGCGGTAGCGCGTAGCCAGCGTTCGCAGGGTCAGGAAGAGGCTGAAAAACTGCGTGCTCAGGCCGATTATCAGGTGACACGTACTCTGGCTGAAGCCCAGCGTGAAGCGCTGATTACACGTGGTGATGGTGATGCGGAAACGGCGCGGTTGTTTGCGGATGCGTTCAGCAAAGATCCTGACTTCTACGCTTTCATTCGTAGCCTGCGCGCCTATGAAAACAGCTTCAGTGAAAATCAGGATGTGATGGTGTTAAGTCCGGATAGCGACTTCTTCCGATATATGAAGGCGCCCTCTAACGCGACACGTTAAGAACTGATATAACCTGTAGGCCGACAATGTTGTCGGCCTTTTTTTTGGGTATCAGAATGAAAACGAGCATCTGGATGGCACTGGCGCTGGTATTAGTGCTGGAAGGGTTGGGACCGATGTTTATGCCACGCGCCTGGCGACGCATGATCCTGACGATGAGCCGTTTACCCGATCGCCTGCTGCACCGATTTGGTGGTGGACTGGTGGTGGCTGGCATGGTGATCTATTGCATGCTGAGTCTGCACGGCAACCTGTAAACCGGGAGAAGATCGGCTAAATTGTGCCTCTTTGCGCCGTTATCCCCAATATGTTGTAGTGATCAAAACGCAGGCAAAAAAGCGCGCAATCGTATGCTAAAAGTGCTGAAAAGCATAGGATCAGATGGTAGAATCCTTTTTTAAGCAATCGGTGATTTTGAGAAATGGGTAAGAACGTCGTCGTACTGGGCACCCAATGGGGTGACGAAGGTAAAGGTAAGATTGTAGACCTTCTGACTGAGCGCGCGAATTACGTTGTGCGTTATCAAGGCGGCCACAATGCGGGCCACACGCTTGTCATCAACGGTGAAAAAACCGTCCTCCACCTGATCCCTTCTGGCATTCTGCGCGATAACGTGACCAGCATCATTGGTAACGGCGTAGTGCTCTCTCCTGAAGCCTTAATGAAAGAGATGAAAGGCCTGGAAGCGCGCGGAATTCCGGTACGCGAGCGTCTGCTGATTTCTGAAGCCTGTCCGCTGATCCTGCAATATCATGTTGCGATGGATATGGCGCGTGAACGTGCCCGTGGTGCCAAAGCGATTGGTACGACTGGCCGTGGCATCGGTCCTGCTTATGAAGATAAAGTTGCCCGTCGTGCACTGCGCGTCAGCGACCTGTTTAATAAAGAAACATTTGCCGCCAAACTGAAAGAAGTCGTCGATTTCTACAACTTCCAGCTGGTGGAGTATTACAAAGAGCCGGCAGTCGACTTCGATAAAGTGCTGAGCGATGTGATGGAAGTCGCTGACATCCTGACTGGCATGGTGGTTGACGTCTCTGAACTGCTGGATGTCGCGCGTAAGCGTGGCGATCTGATTATGTTTGAAGGTGCGCAGGGTACGCTGCTGGATATCGATCACGGGACTTATCCGTACGTGACCTCATCCAACACGACCGCAGGTGGTGTTGCAACCGGTTCAGGCATTGGTCCGCGTTATGTCGACTACGTTCTGGGTATTGTGAAAGCTTACTCAACCCGCGTTGGTGCAGGCCCGTTCCCGACCGAACTGTTCGACGAAACCGGCGAATTCCTCTGTGCGCAGGGTAATGAGTTTGGTGCGACCACCGGTCGCCGCCGCCGTACCGGCTGGCTGGATGCAGTAGCGGTTCGCCGCGCGGTTCAGATCAACTCCCTGTCAGGTTTCTGCATGACCAAGCTGGACGTGCTGGATGGCCTGAAAGAGGTGAAAATCTGTGTGGCTTACCGTATGCCTGATGGTCGCGAAGTGACCACTACGCCACTGGCGGCAGAGAACTGGGAAGGCATTGAGCCGGTTTACGAGAC
Organism: Pantoea sp. MBLJ3; assembly: GCF_000816655.1. Classification (NCBI taxonomy): domain Bacteria; kingdom Pseudomonadati; phylum Pseudomonadota; class Gammaproteobacteria; order Enterobacterales; family Erwiniaceae; genus Pantoea; species Pantoea sp. MBLJ3. The sequence continues at coordinate 192,813 of NZ_JSUT01000004.1, read as the reverse complement.
CCTGCCAGGCTGGAGCGAGACAACGTTTGGCGTGAAGACGCTGGAAGGTTTGCCTCAGGCCGCGCGTGATTACATCAAGCGTGTTGAAGAGGTAACAGGTGTGCCGATTGATATCATCTCAACCGGTCCCGATCGTAGTGAAACGATGATTCTGCGCGACCCGTTTGACGCATAATCATTCAGGCCGGACACTGTCCGGCCCTTGTTTTTCCACTCTCAGATGCCACTTAATCTCCCTTCGCTTGTCAAACCTTGTGCTGGCTTAAAAAAACGCACGGCTGATCAGACTCTGGTTTATCATCGTAGTTAATCGAATGGCGATCCGATTCAATCCTGACATCAATCGTAAGGCGAATAACCTAATGCCACGCCTGAAGGTTCAACGAGGTTACTGTGCAGCTCACGAGTTTTACTGATTATGGCTTACGCGCCCTGATTTATCTGGCATCGTTGCCAGAAGGTCAGCAGACCAATATTACGGAAGTGACAAACACCTATGGTTTGTCCCGCAATCATATGGTCAAAATCATCAATCAGCTGAGCCGGGCGGGCTATGTCGCCGCCACGCGTGGTAAAAACGGCGGCATTCGTTTGGGTATGCCAGCGCGCCAGATTGTCATTGGCGACGTGGTACGTAAGATGGAGCCACTACAACTGGTTGACTGCGCCTCCTGTTCCATCACGCCAGCCTGTCGTCTGAAGCAGGCATTACATGATGCAGTGCAGCGATTTTTGCAGGAGCTGGATAACTATACCCTGGCAGACCTGGTCGAAGGCAATACACCACTTTATGAGATCATCTTGTCCAGATCGCCAGTGGCAATAAATATTAAATGACATCGGAGGAACCGCTATGTCAAAAGATCCATTTCAGGATAGAGAAGCTGAAAAATACGAAAACCCTATTCCGAGCCGTGAATTTATTCTGGCTCTGCTAGAAAAACGTGAAAAACCGGCCAGCCGTGAAGAGCTGGCTGAAGAGATGAATTTGCAGGAAGAAGAGCACCTTGAGGCGCTGCGTCGCCGCCTTCGCGCTATGGAGCGTGATGGTCAGCTGGTGTTCACCCGCCGTCAGTGTTATGCCCTGCCAGAACGCCTTGATCTCCTGCGCGGTAAAGTCATTGGCCATCGTGATGGCTACGGCTTCCTGCGGGCAGAAGGCCAGAAAGATGACCTTTACCTCTCCGCAGAACAGATGAAATTCTGTATGCACGGTGACGTGATCCTGGCGCAGCCGCTGGGTGCCGATCGCAAAGGCCGCCGCGAAGCGCGTGTGGTTCGCGTGCAGGAACCCCGCAACAATCAGATCGTTGGCCGTTACTTTACCGACGCTGGCGCAGGTTTTGTGGTACCGGACGACAGTCGCCTGAGTTTTGATATTCTCATCCCGCCTGAAGAGACGATGAATGCCCGTATGGGTTCCGTGGTGGTGGTTGAGCTGGTCCAGCGTCCGAACCGTCGCAGCAAGGCGATCGGTAAAATTGCAGAGATTCTGGGCGATGATATGGGCACCAGCCTGGCCGTAGATATGGCGCTGCGTACCCATGAAATTCCGCACACCTGGCCGCCAGAAGTGGAAGCGCAGATCAGTAAGCTGAAAGAAGAAGTGCCGGAAGAGGCCAAAAAAGGCCGCGTCGATCTGCGTAAACTGCCGCTGGTCACCATCGATGGTGAAGATGCCCGTGACTTTGATGATGCTGTCTACTGTGAGAAGAAGCGCGGTGGCGGATGGCGTCTGTGGGTGGCGATTGCCGACGTGAGTTACTACGTCCGTCCTGGCACGCCACTGGATGACGAAGCGCATCAGCGCGGCACCTCAGTTTACTTCCCGTCGCAGGTTGTTCCGATGCTGCCCGAAGTACTGTCGAATGGCTTATGTTCGCTTAACCCGCAGGTCGATCGTCTCTGTATGGTGTGCGAGATGACCATTTCGACCAAGGGCAAGCTGACAGGCTTTAAGCACTACGAAGCGGTAATGAATTCCCATGCGCGTCTGACCTATAACAAAGTCTGGAACATCCTGCAGGGCGACAAAGAGCTGCGTCAGCAGTATGCACCGCTGGTCAAAGACCTCGAAGAGCTGAATAACCTCTATCATGCGCTGGAAGCTGCCCGTGAAGAGCGTGGCGGAATCTCGTTTGAAACGGAAGAGGCGAAGTTCATCTTCAACGCCGAGCGCCGTATTGAACGTGTTGAGCGTGCATCACGTAATGACGCCCACAAACTGATTGAAGAGTGCATGATCCTGGCGAACATCGCCTCGGCACGCTTCGTTGAGAAAAATCAGGAACCGGCACTGTTCCGCGATCACGATCGCCCGACCGACGAGAGCATCAAGAGCTTCCGTACCGTGCTTAATGAGCTGGGACTGACGCTGCCTGGCGGCAATAAACCGCAGCCGGTTGATTATGCAGCGCTGCTGAAGCAGGTTGCCGATCGTCCTGATGCGGAAATGCTGCAAACCATGCTGCTGCGTTCGATGAAGCAGGCCGTTTACGATCCGGAAAACCGCGGTCACTTTGGTCTGGCACTCTCGTCCTATGCGCACTTTACTTCGCCGATTCGCCGCTACCCGGATCTGACGCTGCACCGCGCTATCAAGTATCTGCTGGCGAAAGAGCAGGGTGAAGGCAAGGGACTGGTTCAACGTGCCATCAAGTACCTGATGCCTAAAGATAAAAATGCCAAAGATCTCACTACGGCAACCGGCGGCTATCACTACGAGATGCCGGAGATGCTGCAGCTGGGTCTGCACTGCTCCCTGACCGAGCGCCGTGCGGATGAAGCGACCCGCGACGTCGCGGACTGGCTCAAGTGTGACTTTATGCAGGATCAGGTTGGCAATGTCTTCAACGGCGTCATCTCCAGCGTCACCGGATTTGGCTTCTTTGTCCGCTTAAGCGATTTGTTCATCGACGGTCTGGTGCACGTTTCAACGCTCGACAACGATTACTACCGTTTTGATCCGGTTGGTCAGCGTCTGATTGGTGAATCGGGCGGTCGCACCTATCGTCTGGGTGACACGGTTGAAGTGCGTGTTGAAGCGGTCCACATGGACGAGCGTAAAATCGACTTTGCTCTGATCTCCAGCCAGCGTCAGGTCCGTGGTGAAGGTAAAACCGCGCGTGACCGGGCAAAACGTGACGATAACGCCCCAACGAAACGCCGTCGCAATGCGAGCAGGAAGTCTAACTTCGAGCCGGATTCTGCGTTCCGGGGTGATAAAGGCAAGCCCGCCGCTGCGGATTCCGCGAATAAAAGTAAAAATGTCTCGGAAAAAACCCGTAAAATCGCCGCCGCCACCCGGGCGAAGCGCGCCAGAAAAAAGGCGCAGCCTGACTGATGCGCGCACCCGCCCTTTCTCCTGAGAAAGGGCGGTCATTTATTCATTTCCAAACACTGAGCAGATCGATGAGCGAAATTATTTTTGGTATCCATGCCGTGCAGGCGTTGCTGGAACGTGACCCACAACGTTTCCAGGAAGTCTTTATCCTCAAAGGCCGCGACGATCGTCGCCTGCAACCCGTGGTCGCCGCGCTGGAAGCTCAGGGGATTGTTATTCAGCTGGCCGAGCGCAAGTGGCTCGACAGCCAGGTTGAAGGCGGTGTGCATCAGGGTATCGTAGCCCGGGTGAAACCGGGCCGTCAGTATCAGGAAGGCGATCTGCCGGATCTGCTGCAGAGCCTGGACAAACCGTTCCTGCTGGTGCTGGACGGTGTCACCGATCCCCATAACCTGGGTGCCTGCCTGCGCAGCGCTGATGCTGCCGGTGTTCACGCGATCATCGTGCCGAAAGATCGTTCCGCTCCCCTGAACGCCACCGCCAAAAAAGTGGCCAGTGGCGCGGCAGAGAATGTGCCGTTGATCCGCGTGACCAACCTGGCGCGTACTCTGCGTCTGCTGCAGGAATATAACATCTGGGTCGTTGGCACCGCAGGTGAAGCGGACCATACCGTCTTCCAGAGCAAAATGACCGGCCCGATGGCGCTGGTGATGGGCGCAGAAGGGGAAGGCATGCGTCGTCTGACCCGTGAGCATTGCGATGAGCTGATCAGCATTCCGATGGCGGGCAGCGTTTCTTCGTTGAATGTCTCGGTCGCCACCGGCGTCTGCCTGTTTGAAGCGGTGCGTCAGCGCAACGCCTGATCCCCGATGTGATCCTCGCCACAAATTAGTTTCTGTACCAGGCATAACTGCACGTCATTCGTATATACCCAAAGAATTTCGGGTTGCATTGAGGCGGCAAGAGAACGAATCCCGATGAGCTTACATGAGTAAGTGATTCGGGTGAGCGAACGCAGCCAACAAACATGCAGCCTGAAAGACGACGGGTATACTTACTGAGTGACATCCGCGAGGAGCCGTTATGACCTGGACAACACACACTGTTTTTAATCAGCCTCATCCTCTGAGCAACAGCAATCTGTTTCTGTCTGATACGCCGCTTGGCGAGGCACTGTCACGCGAAGGTGCCGGATGGGATCGGGAATGGCTGGCATCGGTAGGTCGTCAGCTGGGCAGCGCCGAGTCTCTGGAGCTGGGCCGACTCGCCAATGCTGAGCCGCCTGAACTGCTGCGCTACGACGCCCGTGGCGAACGCATGGATGAAGTTCGTTTCCATCCCGCCTGGCATCTGCTGATGCAGGGTGTCTGCGCCAGTCGCCTGCACAACCTGAGCTGGCAGCCCACGGTTCGTGAACAGGCCAGCGTGGCGCGCGCTGCGCGCTTTATTCTGCATGCGCAGGTTGAGGCGGGCACGCTCTGCCCGGTGACCATGACACACGCGGCCATTCCCCTGCTACAGACTTATCTGCCGGCCGCCTTTGAAGGCTGGCTCGATCCGCTGCTCAGCGATCGCTACGACACCCATGCACAGCCCGGCGACCAGAAGCGGGGTCTGCTAATCGGAATGGGTATGACGGAAAAGCAGGGCGGCAGCGATCTGCTCACCAGCACCACCCACGCTGAACCGCTGGGCGCGCGTGGCGCAGGTGAAGCCTACCGCCTGACGGGCCATAAATGGTTTTTCTCCGTGCCACAGAGTGATGCGCATCTGGTGCTGGCTCAGACGCCTGCCGGATTAAGCTGTTTCTTCCTGCCGCGGCTGTTACCCGATGGGTCACGCAATGCCATCCAGCTGGAGCGGCTAAAAGATAAGCTGGGTAATCGTTCCAATGCCAGCTGTGAAGTGGAGTTTCGCGACGCGACTGGCTGGCTGCTGGGTGAGGAGGGCGAAGGCGTGCGGCTGATCCTGAAGATGGGCGGCATGACGCGTTTCGACTGCGCCCTTGGCAGTCACGGTCAGATGCGCCGCGCTTTCTCGGTAGCCGTCTCGCATGCCCATCAGCGTCAGGTAATGGGGAAAAATCTGGTGGAGCAGCCGCTGATGCGTCAGGTTCTGGCTCAGCAGGCATTGCAGCTGGAGGGGCAAACTGCACTGCTGATGCGGCTGGCGCGCGCCTGGTCACAGCCGGCAAAACCGCATGAAGTCACCTTTGCCCGCCTGTTTACGCCCGCGGCAAAATATGAGATCTGCAAAGCGGGTGCGCCGTTCGTTGCGGAGTCGATGGAGGTGCTGGGAGGGATCGGCTATTGCGAGGCCAGTGAGCTCCCGCGCCTCTATCGTGACATGCCCGTCAATAGCATCTGGGAAGGATCGGGCAACGTGATGTGCCTTGATGTGCTGCGCGTGCTTGCCCGTCAGGCAGAGGTTACCGCGATGCTAAGTCAGGAATTTGAAGCAGTGAAAGGGAGTAACCGCCATTTTGATACGCGCTGGCGTCAGCTGCGTCTGAGGCTTAACCACGTTCCTGAAGAGCAGGCGCGTGAGGTTACCCGCACGCTGCTGCTGCTGGCAATGGGTGCACAGCTACTGAAATATGCCGAACCTCCGCTGGCGGATGCATGGTGCCAGCAGTGGCTCGACCAGCGTGGCTCGCGCCCGCTTGAGGCCGCGATTACCGATCGTTTACTGGACCGTGCCTGCGGCAGGTGATGCGCCGTAGAGAATCGCACTGGCGTACCAGAAGCCCGGCATGACCGTTTCGCTCACCATCACGATCTGATAGTAAGCGGCTCCGGCCTGATTGGCCTGGGCGGCAACGGCACGCTGGGCATCATCCGGTGAGCCGTGTACGTTAACGGTAATATTGCCCAGCTTCGGCAAACCGCCACTCTGCGCCCGTGAAATCTCCTGTGCCTGTTGAGTCGGCGCAGGCGGGGCTTTTGGCGTGGTGTCAAACGCCGAACAGCCTGCCAGCAGCAGGCTGAACACCAGTAAATAAGCAGAACGCATAGCAAAACCCTTTTTCAGGACGAGACAATGAGTGTACGTCATCGCCCTGAAAGACGTCAGGATTTCAGGCTGAATACGCTGACCAGCTGGGTCAGGTGGTGCCCTTTATCACTCAGGTTCTGCGCGCTGTTTTCCGCCTGTGCCACCAGTTCGCTGTTCTGGTGCGTCGCCTGACTGATCTGGTTCATCGCAATATTAACCTGACCGATACCTGCCGCCTGCTCCTGCGCCGCCACGTTGATCTCGCCCATCAGTGCCTGCACCTGCTCGATGTGCGTCACAATGTTGGTCATTGCATCGCGCGTCTGCTCAGAGAGCTGATGGCCCTCTGCCACGTTGCTGATAGAGGTCGCAATCAGTCCGTCGATCTCTTTAGCGGCTTGCGCGGAACGCTGAGCCAGCGCGCGCACCTCGGCGGCTACCACGGCAAAACCCCGGCCCTGTTCGCCAGCACGCGCCGCTTCAACCGCAGCATTCAGCGCCAGGATATTGGTCTGGAAGGCGATCGACTCAATCACATGCGTGATATCCGCAATGCTTTGCGATGAAACCTTAATGGCTGACATGGTATTGACAGAGCGCACCACGGTTTTGCTGCCGTGACTGACGATATTGCTGGCTTCGGCCACCAGTGACATCGCCTGACGCAGGCTTTCGGCGGTGTGTTCAACCGTGGCACCAAACTGCTCCATGCTGGCAGAGGTCTGCTCGACGCTGCTGGCCTGACGCCCGATCTGCTCGCTGATGTTATGGCTGCTGGCCGCGATGGTGTCCGTGCCGTCGCTGATCTCCTGCGCCGCACCGCGCACCTGGCCGACAATTTTCTCCAGGCCATCGCCAATGCCGTTAATTGCAATGATCAGCTGGCCAACTTCGTCGCGACGAAGCGTATCCATATGGACCTGCAGGTTGCCGGCGGCATACTGCTCCGCCAGATGAATCACCTGCTGCAGCGGACGGGTAATCGCCCGACGGCTGTACCAGACAAAGCCCAGCGCAAAGACGATTACCAGAACCAGTCCGGTAATCAGGAACAGGTTACGGCTATGCGTAATGGGCGCAAGCAGGCTGTCGCGGTTAACTTCGCCGGTAATCACCCAGTTCCAGTCCGGCAATTGCTCCCAGGCCAGAATCTGCATCTCACCATTGATCTCCACCTGCTGCATACCTTTCGGCTCCGTCAGCAGCGGTTTCAGCGTTGCATCATCCCAGTCGGGGCGTTTTCCTTCGTCGTGCTGATCGAACAGATACGCTCCCTGCGTTTTACCGGGCGTGCCGTTGAGCACGAAGAAATGACCGCTATCACCCAGCTTACGCGCCAGGATTTTTTCTCGCATCAGCGCATACTGTTTATCAATACCCACACCGACGAACAGAATGGCAACGACTTTACCGCTCTCATCTTTTATCGGCTGATACTGTGTGATATAGCGATGGCCGAACAGCGTCGCCAGCCCGCGGTAGACTTCGCCCTGGTGAACACGTTTCCAGGCCGCCCCGGTGCGGTCAAGCTGCGTACCGATTGCGCGACTGCCATCCTCTTTTTTCAGCGAGGTTGAAACACGGACAAAGTCATCGCCATCGCGCACGAAAATGGTCGCCACGGCGGCGGTGCGCTCGGTGAAATCGTCTACGGCAGTTTGATCGAGATTCAGTGTTTTCAACCCGGCACGCAGCACTGGCGTCGAAAAGGCACCGACCTGCACCCGCGAGCTTTCATCCAGGCTAAAGCGCTTAGGCAGGAAGCTGGTAAACAGATCGGTATAGTGAGCCACCTCTTCGGTGAGGGTGGCATTAAACATAGTGGCCATTTCACTGATGCCCTGCACCTGGTTGTGCATGTCATCGATGGCGAGATTTTCCAGCTGGCGCGAGGCGTTGTGGCTTTGAGTCAGTGTCAGCACCAGCAACAGCAGTGCAACGCTGAGAGACGTCAGTACAGACAGCTTAACTCCGAGACTCAGTCCGCTGAGAGAGAGACGCTTCATAAATTACCTTTGATCAAGTTAAGGGAGTACACGATCAACGGCAGAGTGCGGGAAAAGTTTAGGGAGAAGTTAGACAGCTAAGCGGAGCGGGTGATTTCGCAAATCAACCCGCAGAACACAGACTTGATCGGCATGCCTTGCTGCCTCTCAGGAGAGACCATGATTGAACTCACTACAGAAACACTGGCCGGTATCGAATGCCTGCACGCCACGCCTGCCGGACAACGGCATCAGCCACTGCCAACCGTGCTGTTTTATCACGGCTTTACCTCATCAAAAGAGGTCTACGCCTATTTCGCCGTGGCGCTGGCACAGGCGGGGTTTCGGGCGGTGATGCCAGATGCGGAGCTGCACGGCGCGCGTTATCACGGTGATGCCAATGCACGCCTGGGCCGCTTCTGGGAGATTCTGAAACAGAACATTGATGAGCTGCCATTGCTGGAGGCTGCGCTGCGTAGAGACAATCTGATCGCTGACAGGCGTTTCGCAGTGGCGGGTGCGTCGATGGGTGGCATGACGGCACTGGGCGCGATGGCGCGTTATCCGCAGATCCAGAGCGTCGCCTGTATGATGGGATCGGGCTATTTTATGCAACTGAGCGAATCGCTGTTTCCACCGCTGGTGGCTGATACGCCGGAGCAGAAAGCGCAGTTTGCGGCCCGTATGGCTCCCCTGACGGACTATGATCCCTGCAACCATCTGGAGGCACTGGCTAACCGTCCGCTACTGTTGTGGCATGGCGAAGCGGATGAGGTTGTGCCCTGGGCGGAGAGTGTCCGGCTGGAGAGGGCGCTGCGTGACAATGGACTGGCGCAGCATCTGACCTCACTGTCGGAAAAACAGATCGGGCATAAGATCACGCCCTCTGCATTAACGGCGCTGGTCAGCTTTTTTAAACAGCAGCTATAAATAATGAACGGGCGGAGAAGGACTCTGCCGCCCGTAAAGTTACCAGCACTTACCAGAACGCAGACGCTTTTTCTGCTGCGCTGGCAGGCGCATTAACCGGGTTTCTTTCCGGCGTATCCAGCCGGTTAACGTAAACATAACCCGATGCCGCTTCGCTGCTGTGACTTCTCATCTGCTGCGCACAGTCAGCATGGCTGGCAAGAGCGGGTGGAGACAGGAAGAGACCCAGTAAAGTGGCGATGACGAACGTTTTCATGCCCGACTCCTCACTTCAGGGAACACACTCTGCGTGACGCCACTAAGCGAACCGTGACGTCTCTAATCAGTTTAGCGACTGAGTAAATTATCGCCAGATCATCCACCTGAACCTCTTTGTCAGCATTTTTGAACCTTCGCCGCCCAACCTGCTGTATTTACGTCATTAGCACAAAAAGCCCCGATATCTGGCACGACGCCTGCGATTTGTTTAAATGTGCGCTTGAGTTCAGGCACCTTCGCCGGTATGATTACGCGTCAATTTTTCAGCCGCATTCTCAGGCTGTGTCCCACAAACGCTCGTCACTGCGAACCTTTGTGGGACACAGCCTATAACGTTCCTTGCTTCCATGGGCCGCGGTTGACCCCGACAGGAGGCTGAATAATCCGTAAGGAGCAATTTCGATGCGTCATTACGAAATCGTATTTATGGTTCATCCTGACCAGAGCGAACAGGTTCCTGGCATGATCGAGCGTTACACTGGTGCTATCACTGGTGCTGAAGGCACGATTCACCGTCTGGAAGACTGGGGCCGCCGTCAGCTGGCTTACCCGATCAATAAACTGCACAAAGCGCATTACGTTCTGATGAACGTTGAAGCGCCGCAGGAAGCGATCGATGAGCTGGAAACGAACTTCCGCTTCAACGACGCCGTTATCCGTAGCATGGTTATGCGCGTTAAAAACGCGGTAACTGAAGCATCACCGATGGTTAAAGCGAAAGATGAGCGTCGTGATCGTCGCGAAGATTTTGCTAACGAATCCGCTGATGAGTCAGATGCTGGGGATTCTGAAGAGTAATCCATCGTGACGGTCAATCGACTTCGCCTGTCTGGCACTGTGTGCAAGACACCGGTTCGAAGAGTTAGCCCGTCAGGAATTCCTCACTGTCAGTTTGTGCTTGAGCACCGCTCAGTGCAGGAGGAGGCCGGGTTTCACCGGCAAGCCTGGTGTCGTATGCCTGTTATTATTAGCGGCAGCGCCCATCAGGTGATTACTCAACATATAACGGTCGGCACGCAACTCACACTCGACGGTTTCATTAGTTGCCATCAGGCACGAAATGGCCAGAGCAAAGTGGTGTTCCATGCCGAGCAGATTGAATTGATAGATTCTGGAGACTAGCCTAATGGCACGTTATTTCCGTCGTCGCAAGTTCTGCCGTTTCACCGCGGAAGGCGTTGTTGAGATCGATTACAAAGACATCGCAACGTTGAAAAACTACATTACCGAAAGCGGTAAAATTGTCCCGAGCCGTATCACCGGTACTCGTGCAAAATACCAGCGTCAGTTGGCTCGCTGCATCAAGCGTGCGCGTTACCTGTCTCTGCTGCCGTACACTGATCGTCATCAGTAATCGGCAACTGTCCATTAACGACTTTAAGAGGATAAGGTAATGCAAGTTATTCTGCTTGATAAAGTAGCAAACCTTGGCACCCTGGGTGATCAGGTTAACGTTAAAGCGGGCTATGCTCGTAACTTCCTGGTACCACAGGGCAAAGCTGTTCCTGCTACCAAGAAAAACGTTGAGTTCTTCGAAGCACGCCGTGCTGAACTGGAAGCCAAACTGGCTGACGTTCAGTCTGCAGCAACTGCACGCGCTGAGAAAATCAATGCACTGGGCACTGTAACCATCACGTCTAAAGCGGGCGATGAAGGTAAACTGTTCGGTTCAATCGGTACCCGCGACATCGCTGATGCAGTTACTGCAGCTGGCGTTGAAGTCGCTAAGAGCGAAGTTCGTCTGCCGAACGGCGTTCTGCGCACTACCGGTGAGCATGAAGTAAGCTTCCAGGTTCACAGCGAAGTCTTCGCTAAACTGAACGTGAAAGTTGTTGCTGGTTAATTTTATTAACTGAGCACGACATCAACGCCGGCCTTGTGCCGGCGTTTTTGTTTTTATGCCTTTCAATAAACTGCTGTTGGCCTTACTGCGCGCGAATAAAGCTGCCATCTGGCTGACGCGTAAACAGCACCGGGCCATTTGCGCCATCAACGGTCAGACCGGTTACCACACCCTGCGCATCCTGACGGATTTTCACCTGCTGACCACTTTTCAGTGAGCTGAGCGGCTGGTCACTGCCTTCCACCCGCGCCATCGCAAACACATCATTGACCGGCAGACTGTTGTCACGAAACAGCTGCGCCAGCGTCTGACCCGACGCAATGGTCATATTGCGCCATTCGCCCTGAGAATCAGCTTTTGGCGTCTGCTGAGACGATGAGGATGAAGGCTGACGGGCACGGTTGTTATCATAAATATCCGCCTGCATCGGCACCTCTTTCTCCGCAGAAGGAGAAGACTGCTCGACCGGATAGCGCAGGGTACTGGTGGGCCAGAGAAACGCCACCAGCATCACCAGCAGTGCCGCCACAATGCCACGACGGTGCGGCGCAGGCAGCGGATCCATCCAGCGAATATGGTCGGTAAAATGCCAGATACGCTGAAGCCATGTCGGCAGGCGGGATGACGTGTCTGAAGCCATTCGGGTTTCCTCCTCTCCGGCAGTTTGCTGTAGCCTGCGTGCGGCCAGCCAGGTCTGCAGCCGGGATACCATTTGTTTTGCACGCATCCTGCGGCGGCGTGGGGCAATCTGGCCCATGTTTGCTCTCTTATTCAGGTGCTACAGATGAGGTGATCCCCATCGATAGTTATAGTATGGGCAATACCGGCGCGAAGTGCCTGCCAGCATTGATAAATTTGACGTGGCTATTGTTTCTCTTTCATCAGCAAAAGTCATCTGCGACGCAGGGCATTTTACGCCAGCGGCCTGCGCTGCTATGCTGCCGGTTCGAATTTATCCGAGAGTGAAAGGAACGAAGATGACTACCCCTTCTTTCGACAGCGTCGAAGCACAAGCAAGTTACGGTATTGGTTTACAGGTTGGCCAGCAGTTGCTGGAATCTGGTCTGCAGGGTCTGCAACCAGAAGCACTGCTCGCGGGTCTGCGCGACGCGCTGGAAGGGAACTCGCCGGCCGTACCGGTTGATGTGGTTCATCGCGCACTGCGTGAAGTGCACGAACGCGCGGAAGGCGTGCGTCGTGAGCGTACCGAAGCTATGGCCGCAGAAGGTCAGGCATTCCTGCAGGAACATGCGCAGCGTGAAGGCGTGAGCAGCACCGAATCAGGCCTGCAGTTCAGCGTGATTACTCAGGGTGAAGGTCCAATCCCATCACGTCAGGATCGCGTACGCGTTCACTACACCGGCAAACTGATCGACGGCACCGTGTTCGACAGCTCAGTTGCCCGTGGCGAACCGGCAGAATTCCCGGTAAGCGGCGTTATCCCTGGCTGGATTGAAGCGCTGACGCTGATGCCGGTTGGCTCAAAATGGGAACTGGTGATCCCACAGAACCTGGCGTATGGCGAGCGCGGTGCGGGTGCCTCTATCCCACCATTCAGCACGCTGCTCTTCGAAGTTGAGCTGCTGGAAATCCTGTAAGATAAGACGCTGCAACCACCCCGGTTGCAGCGTTTTCTCCCGCCTTATTTCTGCTGTAAATTTACCTGCCACAGTGCAAAGCCAATCGCATCTGTTCCTTTGGGCTGAAGCGGATATTGCGCATGCTGCTTAATAAATCCGGTCGCCTTATCGCCCGGTGCCGTTTCAAACTGAATATCGAGCGGAGTGGATGAGGTAATCGGTGCCAGACGCCAGTTATTGTCCGCCTTCGGCTGAACTGCGCCATGCGCTTTGGTTTCCGCGCTGATGTAGGCTGCTACCACCGAACGGTTCTCATCTGGCGAGGCAAAGGCGATGTACTTATCTCCGGTGCCGGCAAACTTGCCGCCATATGCGCGATAGTTATTGGTCGCCACCAGGAAGATAGCCTGCGGATCGATGGGTTTACCCTGCCAGGTAAGCTGACGGATGCGTGAGGCGTCAGGATGGATCAACTGACACTCTGCGTCATAACGCGCGGGCTGGGTCACATCAATCTGATAATTGACTCCATCAATCACATCGAAGTTATAGGTGCGGAAATCCCAGTTAATCAGCGACTGCGTTTTGCTGCTGTGCGGATCGATCTGGTTAAACTGGCCTGCTGAGCATTCCAGCCACTCTTTCACCTGCGCACCCGTGACTTTCATCACGACCAGAGTATTGGGATAGAGATAGAGATCGGCCGCATTACGGAAGGTCAGGGCACCTTTCTCCACTTCGACATAGCTGGCAGGATCGTTTTTACGTCCGCCCGCTTTAAACGGCGCGGCAGCAGAGAGCACCGGCAAACGGCCCAGATCCGGATCGCCCTGAATGAAATGCTCCACATAAGCGCGCTGCGCATTATTGACGATCTGCACCGTTGGATCGTCCTGAACCAGCGACAGATAGCTGTACATTACGTCAGCCGACTTGCCGATGGGCTTCGCCACAAACTCCCGCGTGGCGCGGTGATCGTCAGCCAGCACTTTCACCAGCGCCGGATCTTCCGCCGCCAGCGATTTCTTCGCGGCATTATCGTAGATCGGTCGCGCCTCTGCTTTGCCGCTGCTCACCTGCCAGCGTCCGCCCTCATTGTTCAGCACCAGATCGACCACGCCAAGATGATCGCCCCACATGCCTGGCATCACCGCCGGAACCCGGTTCAGCGTGCCGTTAGCAATGTCTGCGCCTTTGATGCCAGCAAACTCCTTGCTGGGGAAGACGGCATGCGCATGACCAAACAGGATGGCGTTAATACCTTCCACCTGGCTGAGGTAGTAAACCGAGTTTTCTGCCATTGCGTGATACGGCTCGCTGCTCAGGCCGGAGTGAGGGATAGCAATAATCAGATCGGCACCCTGCGCGCGCATCTCAGGCACATAGCGGCGAGCTGTTTCGGTGATGTCATCCACCCGTACCTTGCCCTGCAGATTGGCTTTATCCCACACCATGATCTGCGGCGGCACAAAGCCGATATAGCCAATCTTCAGGGTCTGCGATTTGCCCTCGCGATCAACCACCGTCGTGGATTTGATGAGGTAAGGGGTAAACAGCGGTTTGCCGCTCTTCACATCAATCACGTTGGCGTTCACATAAGGGAAGCGCGCACCCGCCAGCGCTTTTTTCAGGTAGGGCAGGCCATAATTGAATTCATGGTTACCGAGGTTGCCGACAGCGTAATCCAGCGTATTAAGCGCCTTGTAGACCGGATGGATTTCACCCTCACGCAGCCCTTTAGCCGCCATGTAGTCGCCCAATGGGCTGCCCTGAATGATGTCGCCGTTATCAACCAGCAGGCTGTTCTTCACCTCCTGCCGGGCGGCGTGAATCAGCGTGGCGGTGCGCACCAGACCAAATTTCTCGGTTGGCGTATCTTTGTAGTAGTCGAAATCCATCATATTGCTGTGCAGATCGGTGGTTTCCAGTACGCGTAAATCCACCGTCGCGGCCTGGGCGGCGACGGAAACGCTCAGGGCCAGTAACATCATTCCGGGCTTAAACATGCTTGCTCCTGCTGCAAATTAAATTCAGGCTCTCAAAATAATGTAAAAGCATGACAGATAGTCATTTTAAATCGTGATGGATATAACGTTTTGATGCATCGGCCTGCGACTCATTCTTATACGATAAAGGCTCACTGGCGTCAGCATGGCGATAAGCACGTAACTATGATATTGATATATCTATAAATTGAATCGCCGCCGGACCAGTAAACAGGCTGGTCAGGCGGAACTGCTAAAATGTCACTATCTGAAGATGGACTGATCCTGCAGCAGACAGACAAAAACGAGGTGAAAAATGTTAGAGCAAATCTGCCAACTGGCACGCGAAGCTGGCGACGCGATTATGCAGGTCTATAACGGTGCCGCGCCGCTTGACGTTTCTCACAAATCGGACGATTCGCCGGTGACCGCTGCGGATATCGCGGCGCATGAAGTCATCATGGAGGGGCTGAAACAGCTATCGCCTGACATACCGGTACTTTCAGAAGAAGATCCGCCAGCCTGGGATGTCCGTCAGCACTGGCAACGCTACTGGCTGGTTGATCCGCTGGATGGCACCAAAGAGTTCATCAAGCGTAACGGTGAATTTACCGTCAATATTGCGCTGATTGAAGCGGGCAAGCCGGTGATGGGCGTCGTCTATGCGCCAGTGCTGGGCGTAATGTATTCCGCGGCAGAGGGTAAAGCGTGGAAAGAAGAGGGCGGTCATCGCGAACAGATTCATGTCCGTGACGCACGTCCTCCGCTGGTCGTGGTAAGCCGCTCACATGGTGACGACGACGAGATGAAAGAGTACCTGAAGCAGTTGGGTGAGCATCAGACCGTTGCGACCGGCTCCTCACTGAAATTCTGTCTGGTGGCAGAAGGTAAAGCTCAGCTCTATCCCCGTTTCGGGCCAACCAATATCTGGGATACCGGCGCGGGTCATGCCGTGGCGATGGCTGCGGGTGCGCATGTACATGACTGGCAGGGCAAAACCCTGGACTATGCGCCGCGCGAATCCTTCCTGAATCCCGGCTTCCGCGTTTCGCTCTTTTAAGACGGTATTGGCATAAATGCCCGGCGAGCGATTCTCTCGCTCCCGGGTGTTCAGCATTACTCTTTCAGCAGTGAGTTGACCAGCGCGATAACTTTTGTCACTTCATCCTGCGTCAGCGAACCATCCTTCACAAACTTCACTTTGCCCTGCTTATCCAGCACCACTATGGCGGAACCACCAGGCTGTAACTGCCAGCTGTGCTGCACGTTGCCTTTGCTGTCTATGACAAACTGAGACCAGGGATATTGCTGCTTGTTGGTCTCGACGCTGCTGCGCACAAACATGCCCGTGCCCGGAATCGCGTCATCGGTATTGACGATGGTGGTGGTCTGATAGCGATCATGCGGCAGCTTCGCGGCTTTGATCGCTTCTACCAGTGCCGCGTTCATCTCTTTCGCAGATGAGCGACCCGCAATATGCTGGATGACGCGAACTTTTCCGCTGAGCTGCGCGCTATTCCAGTTTTTGTAGCTAAACTTCTCCTGTTGCAATAACAGCTCGCCTTTGTCATTCACGCCTACAGCCGGTACCCGCATATCCAGTCTGAGGTTATGAGCCATCGCGCCTGCCGGTATCAACAGAGACAACGCCACAGCTGCCAGGGTTATACGCATTGTTATTTCCTTAGGTGATCAGACCAGTCAGTCATTTTACTGCAATAGTAAGCAGGGATGATGCGCCTGTCCTGGAAAGGTGTCAGGTTTGTTATGGCCGCCACAATTCCTTAATCAATGAAGGTTTATACTGTGTTGTGTGAGCCTGATAACAGAGTGTTCTGTAATGATGTGTCAATTCAGTAAAAAAATTCACTTTTAGGAACATCAGTCAGTTTTAGTGTTCTATAGTTATCGCGAATTCGCGCTTCATGGGCTGGAACCAAATTTGGAAACGGCGAAGCGTGCTTAAAAATGTACAGGAGTTAAACAGCATGAAGATCTTCCAGCGCTATAATCCGCTACAAATAGCGAAATATGTAAAAACGCTTTTCAAAGGAAGGTTGTATATCAAGGACGTGGGCGCGTTCGAGTTCGATAAAGGGAAAGTATTAATCCCTCGCGTCAAAGACAAACAGCACCTGAGCGTGATGTCAGAAATTAACCGCCAGGTCGTTCGTCTCAAACTTGAGTTCAACTAATAACAAGGGCGCCGATGGCGCCCTTAGTGTATGACCTATCAGGCTATTCCCTTTGCCTGTCCGAACACGGACGGTGCCCACAATCTCCAACTGCTACGTAAACGTTCCGGTTGTTCCGCGCGCTCTGTATCCAGGACTGCCTGGGACAATAATAGCCGCCGGGACACGCTCTGAGTCATTTACTCTTCTTCGGTTTTGGTCAGGTTCAGCACGGGTGGTCGTTCATCAATGCGGGTGACCAGCAGCTGATCGATACGGTAGCTATCGATATCTACCACTTCGAACTTATAGCCAGCAAACTTCACAAAATCGGTACGCTTTGGAATCTTACGCAGCATATACATCATAAAGCCGCCGATGGTTTCGTAGTTGCCTGACTGCGGGAAATCATCGATGTCCAGCACGCGCATTACGTCATCAATCGGTGTGCCGCCTTCAACCAGCCATGAATTCTCATCGCGCGCCACGATCTGCTCTTCCATGCCCTGACCGACCAGATCGCCCATCAGTGTGGTCATGACGTCATTCAGCGTAATGATGCCCACGACCAGCGCATATTCGTTCATGATCACCGCGAAATCTTCACCAGCGGTTTTAAAACTTTCCAGCGCTTCTGAGAGCGTCAGCGTGTCCGGCACGATTAGCGCAGAGCGAATCTGCAGGCCGCTGTTCAGCGCCATGCTCTGATTGCCGAGTACGCGCAGCAGCAGCTCTTTTGAGTCGACATAGCCAACGATATGATCGATGTCGCCGCTGCAGACCAGAAACTTCGAATGAGGATGCTGGGCGATTTTGGTCTTGAGGCTGGTCTCATCTTCGTGCAGATCAAACCAGACAATATTCTCGCGTGAGGTCATTGAAGAGGGAACGGTACGTGACTCCAGCTCAAACACGTTTTCAATCAGCTCATGCTCCTGCTTGCGCAGAACGCCCGCCAGCGCACCGGCTTCCACCACCGCGTAGATATCGTCGGAGGTGATGTCATCTTTACGCACCATCGGCAGCTTGAAAATACGGAAGAAGACGTTGGCCAGGCCATTAAACAGAAATACCAGCGGACGCATCACTAACAGGCAGAAACGCATCGGATTGATGATGCGCAGCGCGATGGTTTCCGGTGCGACCATGCCAACCCGCTTTGGTGTTAAGTCGGCAAACAGGATAAACAGGCTGGTCACGATGGTGAATGAACAGATAAAGCTGAGCTGTTCCGCCAGTTCCGGCGAAACAAAGCGGTTAAACAGGCCGCTGAAAACCGGTGAAAATGCCGCGTCGCCGACAATACCGCCCAGGATGGCGACAGCGTTAAGGCCAATCTGCACCACGGTAAAGAACATGCCCGGCGTTTCCTGCATTTTCAGCACACGCTGGGCATTGACGTTGCCTTCGTCGGCCAGAAGTTTCAGTTTGATCTTACGGGCGGCCGCCAGCGAGATCTCCGACAGGGAGAAAAAGGCACTGATTACAATCAGCAATAAAATGACAAGCAAGCTATCTAACATATGAGATCCAAAGGGTTATCCACTTGTCATTTTTGGCCTGGGCAGCGTGGGTAAGCGCAAACAGAGTTGGTTTATCCGTGAAACAGAGCTATCCGTGCCAAAAATGTCTGCGCCAGTTCGACAACGTACATGTCGGGGCAGAAATGAAAACAGGCGGAATGCCTGTGGTGGCAGATTATAGCAGGAGCGCTCATCGGGCCGCCAGAGGGCAATCTGCCGCTTCCCTCAGGATTAGCAGGCAGAACGGTACGTTATCGACTCAGATTTATCTGAGTGAATCATTTTGGACCGCTCATTCCCGCCTGCAGGAGTTGTATCAATCTCCCCATTTACCGACAATAGCCGCGTTATTTGAGTTAGAAGTCGATTTTGCGCCGCCGTTTGCCATAAAGTGCGGCTATGATGAGGATGTTGCCGTTGCGGTAGTGCGGGCAAAGATGATTAATAAGTGCCCCGCGGAAAAGGGGCCGGCATGATTAACAGGAGTACAGGTGCCACGATTTTATGTTTATTGCATAGCTGGCCTGCTGCTTGCCGCGCCCGCCCTTGAGGCGGCGACCGTGCGATTACAGGTAGATGGCTTAACCGGGGATCTGCAAAAGAATGTCAGGGCGCGCCTTTCCACCATCGGCAGCGACGAGGTCTCGAATGATGGCCGTTTTCGTGCACGTGTCTCTGTTGCAATAAAAGAGGGGCTGCGCGCCCTTGGTTATTACGAGCCGACCATCGATTTCGAATCCCGCCCCGCGCCTGCGAAGGGAGGACGGCCGGTATTAGTCGCACATGTGACGCCGGGCGAGGCTGTCAAAATTGGCGGCAGCACCATTGTGGTGGAAGGTGATGCGCGCAATGATCCTGATTACAAAGCCTGGGTGAAGCAGGGACGGCCCAAAGTGGGCACGCAGCTTAACCACGGGCAGTATGACAAATTTAAAAGCGGCTTCTCTAATCTTGCGCTGCGTAACGGCTACTTCGACGGCACCTTTAAAAAAAGCCAGCTCGGCGTCTCGGTTGAGCGCCATGAAGCGTTCTGGGATATCGACTACGACAGCGGCGAGCGCTATCGCTTTGGTGACGTCACTTTTCAGGGATCGCAGATTCGTGAAGAGTATCTGCAAAATCTGGTGCCCTTTAAAGAAGGGGATTACTACAGCTCACGCGATCTGGCCGAACTGAATCGCCGCCTCTCCGCCACCGGCTGGTTTAATTCGGTGGTGGTCGCGCCGGAATTCAGCAAGGGACGACAGACTAAAGTGCTGCCGCTGAGTGCCGTGATGTCACCCCGCACCGAAAACACCATTGAAACCGGCGTCGGCTACTCAACTGACGTCGGTCCGCGGCTGAAAGGAACGTGGAAAAAACCGTGGATCAACGACAGCGGCCACAGCCTGACAGCCAGCGCCTACGTGTCTGCGCCGGAACAGCAGGTCGACCTCAGCTATAAAGTCCCGTTACTGAAGAGCCCACTGGAGCAGTACTACACCTTCTCCGGAGGCCTCAAGCGTACCGACCTTAACGACACCAAAGCCGACACCACCACGCTTGCGATGTCGCGCAACTGGGACAGCAGCAGCGGCTGGCAGAAGGCGGTCAACCTGCGCTGGAGCCTGGATCACTTTACGCAGGGCAGTGTGACCAATACCACCATGCTGCTCTATCCCGGCGTCAGCGTAAACCGCACCCGCTCGCGCGGCGGTCTGATGCCGACCTGGGGCGACTCACAGCGCTACTCCGTCGACGTTTCCGATACGACATGGGGCTCCGACGTCGACTTCCTGATTCTGCAGGCGCAAAACGTCTGGATTCGCACTCTCGGTGACAGTCATCGCTTTGTGGCGCGCGGCAATCTTGGCTGGATTGAAACCAACGACTTCGAGAAGGTGCCACCGGATCTGCGCTTCTTCGCCGGTGGTGACCGCAGTATTCGCGGTTACAAATACAAAAATATTTCACCGCGTGACGACGACGGCAAACTCACCGGGGCATCAAAACTCGCCACCGGATCGCTGGAATATCAGTATAACGTCACCGGTAAATGGTGGGGCGCGGTGTTTGTCGACTCAGGCGAAGCGGTTAACGACATTAAACAGAGCAATATCAAAACCGGTGCGGGTGTCGGTGTGCGCTGGTCTTCACCGGTTGGCCCCATCAAATTTGATATCGCCAGACCTATCGGGGATGACGAGGAGCATGGATTGCAATTTTACGTAGGACTGGGGCCTGAACTATGAAGCTGTGGAAAAAGGTCCTGATCGGTATTCTGATCTTTCTGGTTGTGTTATTGGGTGGCGTGGCATTTTTAATCGGGACCACGCCGGGACTGCATTTAGTGCTCAAGGGCGCATCGCGCTGGGTGCCTGGCCTGTCGATCAAACAGGTCGATGGCGGCTGGCGTAACCTGACCCTTAACGGTCTGCGCTTTGAGATGCCCGGCGTCAGTGTTGATGCCGGGCAGATTCACCTGGCGGTGGATCTCAACTGCCTGCTGCACTCCTCCGTGTGCGTCAACGATGTCTCCCTGCGCGATATCAGCGTGGTCGTCGACAGCAAGAAAATGGCACCTGCCGCCGCCGCACCGGAAGAGGAGAGTAGCAACACTAACCTCAGCACACCATACCCCATCACGCTGCGTCATCTTGGCCTGCACAACATCAATGTGAAGGTTGATGACACCGCGATCTCGCTGCTTGATTTCACCACGGGCCTGCAGTGGCAGGATCGTGCGCTGACGCTGAATCCGACCCATATCCAAAGCCTGCTGATTGCGCTGCCAAAAGCGGCAAAAGTGGTGAAGGAAGAGGTGGTCGATCCGAAAGTTCAGCAGCCGCATCCCGCTGAGAAACCGCTGGGCGAAACGCTGCAGGCGATGTTTGCGCAACCGCTGCTACCGGCATTGCCTGATTTCCGTCTGCCGCTGGATATTGACGTACAGCAGATTCTGGGCGAGCAGCTGCGCGTGACCGGCGACACCGATATCGCTGTCAGCCGGTTGTTGCTGAAAGCCAAAACCGCCGATCGGCAGATGCAGTTAACGACGCTGGAAGTGGACTCGAATCTGGGCAATCTGACGGGGAGTGGGCAGGCGACGCTGGCGGATAACTGGCCGGTCGATTTCTCCCTGAATGGCACGGTCAATACCGATCCGATTAAAGGCGAAAAGCTGGCGCTGAAACTTAACGGCGCGATGCGCGACACGCTGAAGCTGGGCCTGAATCTCTCAGGTCCGGTCAATGCGCGGCTGGATGCGACGACCCAACTGGCTGTCGCGGGACTGCCGCTGTCACTTCAGCTGACCAGTCCGCAACTGCGCTGGCCGCTAACCGGACCGATACAGTATCAGGCCGATAACCTGGACTATCAGTTCAAAGGCAAAGCCACCGACTATGTGATGTCACTGCAGACCGCCGTGAAGGGCGAATCTGTGCCACCGGCCAATGTCTCGCTGACGGGTAAAGGTAACGTTGAGCAGTTCAGCCTCGATCGCCTGCGCGTAACTGCGTTGCAGGGCAATATCGATCTCACCGCGCTGGTGGACTGGAGTAAGGCAATCAGCTGGCGTAGTGAGCTGACGCTGGCAGGGATCAATACTGCGAAACAGTATCCCGACTGGCCCGCGCGGCTGGATGGCAAAATCACCACGCGCGGCAGTCTGTATGGCGGCACCTGGCAGCTGAGCGTGCCGCAGCTTCAGCTAAAAGGTAACGTGAAAAAGAATGCCGTAACCGCTGACGGCTCACTGACCGGTAACAGCTACAACCAGTGGACGGTGCCGGGTATTAAGCTGGCGCTGGGACGCAACCATCTGGA
Organism: Pantoea sp. MBLJ3; assembly: GCF_000816655.1. Classification (NCBI taxonomy): domain Bacteria; kingdom Pseudomonadati; phylum Pseudomonadota; class Gammaproteobacteria; order Enterobacterales; family Erwiniaceae; genus Pantoea; species Pantoea sp. MBLJ3. Next base: position 170,451 of record NZ_JSUT01000004.1, on the reverse strand, counting down.
TGTAAAAGGGGCGCTGGGCGACAGTCTGGATCTTGATGCCAGTATCGATGCGCCACAGCTCGACAATGCGCTGCCGGGTCTGGGCGGCGTGGTCAACGGCACGATTAAAGCGCGTGGCACTCTGAAGGCACCGCAGCTGCTGGCCGATCTCAATGCCCGTGGTCTGCGCTGGCAGCAGATGCAGATTAATCGCGTCACCCTGAATGGCGATGTCCGCTCCGGCGAACAGGTCGCCGGTAAACTGCAACTTCGCGTTGAGCAACTGAAGCAGGATGCGCTGAACATCGGCCTGCTGACGCTGAATGCAGAGGGGAATGAGCGTCAGCATCAGCTGAAGCTGACTGTGCAGGGCAAACCGGTCTCGGGTCAGCTGGCGCTCAACGGCAGCTTTGATCGCCAGACCGAGCGCTGGAAAGGCTCGCTAAACGATACCCGCTTTGACACACCCGTGGGCGATTGGCGTCTGACCCGCGCCATGGCCATCGACTATCTGAACAGCCGTCAGACGGCGACCATCGGGCCGCATTGCTGGCAGAACCCCAATGCACAAATTTGTGTACCGGAGCCGATTGAAGCGGGCCCGGCAGGTAAGGCGCATGTGGTGCTGAACCGTTTTGACCTTGCGATGGTCAAGCCATTTATGCCGGAGGCAACCCAGCTCAGCGGCCTGTTCAGTGGCGATGTACGCGTTAACTGGACGGCGGATGGCAGCCTGCCAACCGGTACTGTGGCGCTGAAGGGTAACGGCGTAAAAGTGGTGCAGGATGTTCAGGGCAACAGCCTGCCGATCGCCTTTGACACGCTTAACCTGAATGCCGCACTGCGAAACGGTCGCGCACAGCTCGACTGGCTGATCCGCATTGCCAAAAACGGGCAGCTGGATGGCAACGTGCAGATCGACGATCCGCAAAATCGCCGCACGCTGGGCGGTAACGTGAACATCCGCAATATCTCGCTGGCGATGATCAATCCTGCGCTGATGCAGGGCGAGAAGATCAAAGGCAGCCTGAACAGCAGCCTTCGCCTGGGGGGAAGTGTGCAGCAGCCGCAGGTGTTTGGGCAGCTGGGTCTGACGGGTGTGGATGTGGATGGCAACTTTATGCCGGTCGATCTGACCGCCGCCAACCTGAATCTGGTGTTCAACGGTATGAGCTCGACCCTGAACGGACTGGTCCAGACTGCACAGGGCAACATTAATCTTAGCGGTAACGCCGACTGGAGCCAGCTCGATAACTGGCGTGCGCGCATTGCGGCGCAGGGCAGTCGGGTTCGCGTCACCGTTCCGCCGATGGTGCGTATGGATGTCTCGCCGGATCTGGTATTTGAAGCGACGCCAGCCGCCTTTAACCTTGATGGCAGCGTCGATATTCCGTGGGCGCGCATCACGGTGCAGGAAGTGCCGGAAAGCGCGACGGGCGTCTCGTCAGATGAGGTGATGCTGGATAAACAGCTGAAGCCGATTGCACCGCAAACCGCTGCGATTCCGATTAACAGTAACCTGGTGATCCACGTCGGCAACGATGTGCGCCTGTCTGCATTTGGTCTGAAAGCGAAGCTGAATGGCGATCTGAAAATGGTACAGGATAAGTCAGGACTGGGCTTAAACGGCCAGATCAACATTCCGTCCGGTCGCTTCCACGCCTATGGTCAGGATCTGATTGTGCGTAAAGGTGAGCTGCAGTTTGCCGGGCCGCCTGATCAGCCTTACGTTAACCTGGAAGCCATTCGTAACCCGGATGCGACGGAAGATGGCGTCACTGCCGGTCTGCGCGTGACCGGCCTTGCCGATGAACCTAAAGCGGAAGTCTTCTCCGATCCGGCGATGTCGCAACAGGAAGCGCTTTCCTACCTGCTGCGTGGTCAGGGATTAGGCAGCGACGGCGACAGTAACGCTCTAACGTCGGCACTTGTTGGCTTAGGGGTTGCACAAAGTGGTCAGGTTGTGGGTAAAATCGGAGAGACCTTCGGTGTCAGCAATCTCGCCGTTGATACTGCCGGTGTTGGCGATAGCCAGCAGGTGCAGGTCAGCGGCTACGTGCTACCGGGTCTGCAGGTAAAATACGGTGTTGGCATATTTGATTCACTGGCGACGTTAACCTTGCGTTACCGCCTGATGCCTAAGCTCTATCTGGAAGCCGTGTCCGGTGTGGATCAGGCTCTCGATTTGCTCTATCAGTTTGAGTTTTAGCAATGCGAATAATTGTCTACGGCAGTTTACGGCGCAAACAGGGAAACAGTCACTGGATGACCAATGCGCAGTGGCTGGGTGATCACCAGATTGAAGGCTTTGAGCTTTATAGTCTGGGCCATTATCCCGGCGTTATAGAGGGCAATGGAGCGGTACATTGTGAGGTGTACCGCATTGATGCCTCAACCCTGGCGGAGCTGGATGCGCTTCGCACCAAAGGGGGAGAGTACAAACGATTTCTGACTCAGACGCCGTTTGGCAGTGCATGGCTTTATGTTTATCAACGCTCAGTGGCAGGACGCCAGCGCATTATGAGTGGTGACTGGCTAAAGCGTGATGAGGAGCCAGAGGCCTGAACAAAAACACCGTCCATTTGGACGGTGTTTTTTTTTTCGACTTACAAACCGGCAGCAGAATTACTTCTTCTGTGCGCGCTCATAAGAGGAGATGATTTCAGCTTTAGCGGCTTCGGCGTTATCCCAGCCATCCACTTTCACCCATTTGCCTTTTTCCAGATCTTTGTAGTGTTCAAAGAAGTGGGTGATCTGTGCACGCAGCAGTTCTGGCAGGTCGTTCACATCTTTGATGTGATCGTACTCTTTAGAAAGCTTGGTGTGCGGAACGGCAACCAGTTTGGCATCTTCACCAGACTCGTCGGTCATTTTCAGCACGCCAACCGGACGGCAGCGGATCACGGAGCCTGGGACCAGTGGATACGGGGTTGGAACCAGTACGTCAACCGGATCACCATCCAGAGAAAGGGTATGGTTGATGTAACCGTAGTTGCACGGATAGAACATGGCGGTAGACATGAAACGGTCTACAAACAGGGCACCAGACTCTTTATCAACTTCATATTTGATCGGATCAGCGTTCGCTGGGATCTCAATGACAACGTAGATATCTTCTGGCAGGTCTTTACCTGCTGGCACCTGGTTCAAACTCATCTGGTATTCCTTCAGTAGTCGTATGTTGAGTGTCGGCTATTATAGCCAACTGACTCTGAATGTATGCCCCCTTTTTGGCGTTTCGGAATGCGCCCAAACGCTACTTAGCTGCCACAAACAGTGAAACAATGCCTGCGGCAATCAGTGGCCCTACTGGCACGCCACGAAAGAACGCGACGCCTATCACCGTACCAATCAGCAGACCTCCGATTACAGAGGGTTGTACGCTCATAAAATTCACGCCACGACCGCCCAGCCAGGCGACAAAAATCCCCACCAGAATCGCCACAATCGACTTCCAGTTGGCAAAGGATTTGATTAAGGTGGAGGCGGGCAATGAGCCGCTGGCCAGCGGCGCCATGACTGCCACAGTAAGAATAATGATGCCTAAGGTAATGCCCTGTTTTTCGACGTAGGGGAAGAACTGCGCCAGCGGGGTAATTTTAATCGCCAGCAGCACCAGAATCGAAATTGTGACCGCATTGTTGTGTACGAAATAACTCAGCACGGCGAGGCAAATCAGAATGATGGTCGAGGCGTAAGCAGCCATGGTTTCTCCCTGAAGGTTATGGAACGCACTGACTTCCGCCAGTGCAAAAGCCAGTTATCGATCAGCAGTCATCGGGATTCGCACAACTGCCTTTAGAAAGTGATTGCAACATCAGCGCCTGATTACGTACCAGGCTCAGATGCTGCGCGCTCAGGGCCACGCTACCCAGTGTTCCCTGAGAACTGAGCTGACTGCGACTCGCCTCCAGCCAGCTGTCGCGGTAGCTCAGCCAGGCACGCTGAGCGGCACGCAGTTTGTTCTTCGGTTCGCCGGAGAGCGTTTTCATCAGCTTGTTGTACTGCTTATTCATCGCCTGATCCCAGACCTTGCTTGCTGCCGCGTAGCACTGATTCATTGCAAGAGTCGTTGAGGCATTATTGAGGCAGCGATCAGGCGAAGCGTCTGACGGCATATCCTCTGCCAGCGCCGATGTGCTGAGGCAGATCAGCATCAGAAACAAACCTGGTTTCATTCTTTTCTCCGGATAACGGATGGGCGGCAATCAGCTTGATGGATGTTTCTGTGATGATCAAGTTGTTAACACTAATCAGCGTTAAAGTTTCGGACCGTTACTGCCGATAATTCCTCCGCTTTGAGGCCGCTTGAAATTCGCCTTTTCACATACACGGAAACTATCAGGATGAAACAGTTATCACTTCGCACGGGGTTGCTGGCTTTGCTGGCATTTATGACACTGCTGCTGTTGGCGGTGAGTTCTATGGGTATCGTGGCAATTAACAAAGGAAACCGCTCGCTGGATGTGGTTAACCGCATTCAGGGGATCGAGCTGAACAGTCTTTATAAGAGCAATTCAGATCTGATGCGTGCCCGCGCTAACGCGGCGCTGGCAGTGCGTAAAATTGAAATTGGTATGCTGGAAGAGGGCGCGGCAGTTACAAAACTCTCACAGGCGGATGTGGTGTCATCACAACTCAACCTGAAGCGCTTTGTGGACGCAGGAACGGTGACGGCGCACGGTAAGATGCTGGCGGATGCGGTTTCAGCCAGTTACAAAGCCTATCTCGACCAGGGCATCAAACCGATGATGGACGCGCTGGATAAGCAATATACCGACGAATATTACCAGCTGCTGGAAGGCAACCTGGCAACACTGGCGGCCAGTTACGATAAGGCGGTCACTGACTTCAGCCAGTTTGCTGACCAGGTCACGCAGGCTCAGCTGGTGCAGGCGGCCCAAAACGAAACCAAAATGAAAATCCTGATCGGTGTGGCAGGGATATTAACGTTGCTGCTGCTGGTGCTTGCCTGGCAACTGCTGCGCCGGATGCTGCTGCAGCCGCTGAACCAGGCGATTGTCCATCTTGAGCAGATCGCGGCGGGTGATCTGTCGCAGGCGCTGCCACCGTCCAGCAACAATGAGCTGGGCCGGCTTAACCATGCACTGAGCGGGATGCAGGACTCATTGCGGACCTCAGTGAGTCAGGTGCGTGAAGCGAGTATGCAGATCGACATCGGCAGCCGTGAACTGGCGGCCGGTAACGTCAATCTGTCTCAGCGCACCGAAGAGTCCGCCGCCTCGCTGGAGCAGACGGCGGCCAGTATGGAGCAGCTTACAGCCACCGTGCGACTTAACGCCACAAATGCTCAGCAGGCGAACCAGCTGGCAAGCGCGGTCTCCGATACTGCCGATCGCGGCGCTGAGGTCGTCAGCTACGTGATGGAAAAAATGAATGAGATCACCGAAAGCGCCAATCGTATCGGCGACATTCTCAGCGTGATTGATGGCATCGCTTTCCAGACTAACATCCTGGCGCTCAATGCCGCCGTGGAAGCGGCGCGTGCAGGCGAGCAGGGCCGTGGCTTTGCGGTGGTGGCAAATGAAGTGCGCACGCTGGCACAGCGCAGTGCTAACGCAGCCAAAGAGATCCGCACGCTGATCAGTGACTCACAGTCTCGGGTGAAAGAGGGCAGTGAGATGGCGACGCGCGCCGGGGAAACCATGGATGAGATTTCTGGTGAGGTGATGCGCGTCACGGCACTGATGAAAGAGATCTCGATGGCCTCCGACGAGCAGAGCCGTGGCATTGAGCAGGTCAATCTGGCCGTCACGCAGATGGATGCCGCGGCTCAGCAGAACGCCGCGCTGGTAGAGCAGGCAACCGCTGCGACTCAGTCGCTGGAAGCACAATCCGACCAGCTTCAGTCAACGATGGCGCAGTTCAGATTGCAGACAGCGTAAAAAACAGATAGGGCGCGAAATCGCGCCCTATCTATATGACTTTTTATACTACTTCCGGATTAACCCTGACGGCAATCCGGGAACTCAGCCAGGAAACGCTCAACGTCGTTCACCATCGCCTCGTTACCGCAGTAGAACGGGCAACGCTGATGCAGCGTGACCGGTGGAATATCCAGAATACGTCTCTGACCGTCGGTCGCTTTACCGCCCGCCTGCTCGGCCAGGAACGCCATCGGGTTGCACTCATACAGCAAACGTAGCTTGCCCTGAGGATGGCTGGCGGTACTTGGATAGAGGTAGATACCGCCTTTCAGCAGATTACGGTGGAAATCCGCAACCAGCGAGCCGATGTAACGTGAGGTATAAGGACGATGCGTTGGCAGATCCTCTTCCTGACAGAACTTCAGATATTTCTTCACACCCTGCGGGAAACGAATGTAGTTACCTTCGTTGATCGAATAGGTGTATCCGGTTGGCGGATAGGTCATACGTTCGTGACTGAGGCAGAATACACCCAGTGACGGATCATAAGTAAACGCATGCACACCTGCGCCGGTGGTATAAACCATCATGGTGGATGAGCCGTAGACCACGTAACCGGCAGCAACCTGCTTGTTGCCTGGCTGCATGAAGTCCGCTTCAACCACTGGCGTGCCGGGTTCGCTAACGCGATGATAAATAGAGAAAATGGTGCCGACGGAAACGTTAACGTCGATGTTAGAAGAACCATCCAGTGGATCCATTAACACCACGTACTTACCGTTTTCCTCACCTTCAAAGATAACGAACTCGTCTTCTTCCTCAGAAGCGATACCGGCGACGATGCCACGTGCTTTCAGTGCTGCCTTCAGTTTTTCGTTGGCAAACAGATCAAGCTTCATCTGCTGTTCACCCTGAATATTCTCCACGCCGCTGGCACCGAGAATATCCACTAAACCGGCTTTGTTGATGTCGCGGTGGATAATTTTGGCACCCAGCTTGATAGCTGAAATCAGCGCCGTCAGTTCACCTGTGGCGTGCGGAAAGTCGTGCTGCTTCTCGACGATAAATTCGCCCAACGTTTTCATAACACATTCCCTGAATCTTCGATGGAGTGGCAGCACGCGTAACAGTCTGCCAACGGATGCGTACGCAGTTTAGCCGAATGAACTTCAAAAACCATAGTCCTAATCCGTTTCTTCCGTCTGCGAGCGGCGTTACACTGTGCGCCGAACTTTTGAGTAATGGATCATGTTATGCGCATTCACATCCTCGGGATTTGTGGCACTTTTATGGGCGGTCTGGCGATGCTGGCACGTTCACTTGGTCATCAGGTGACCGGTTCAGACGCCAACGTTTATCCGCCAATGAGTACCCTGCTCGAACAGCAAGGCATTGAATTAACGGAAGGTTATGACGCCAGCCAGCTGGATCCGATGCCTGACTTAGTCATCATCGGCAATGCGATGACGCGGGGTAATCCTTGCGTGGAAGCCGTACTGGAACGCAACATTCCCTACCTCTCTGGCCCACAGTGGCTGCACGATTTTGTGCTGCGCGATCGCTGGGTACTGGCAGTGGCCGGAACCCACGGTAAAACCACCACAGCAGGCATGGCAGCGTGGATTCTCGAGGCATGCGGCCTTGAACCCGGCTTCATTATTGGTGGTGTACCAGGGAACTTTGATGTCTCAGCAAAATTAGGAAAAAGTCCATTCTTCGTCATTGAAGCGGATGAGTATGACTGCGCGTTTTTCGACAAGCGTTCCAAGTTCGTCCATTACTGTCCGCGTACCCTGATCCTCAACAACCTTGAGTTTGATCATGCTGACATCTTTGATGATCTGCGGGCGATCCAGAAGCAGTTCCACCATCTGGTGCGGATCGTGCCGGGTCAGGGCAAGATCCTGTTGCCGGAACATGATCCTAACCTCAAACAGGTAATGGCGATGGGCTGCTGGAGTGAGCAGGAGAGCGTTGGCGAGCACGGGCGCTGGCAGGCGAAGAAGCTGACCAACGATGCCTCTCACTGGGAAATCTGGCTCGACGGCGAAAAAGTCGGGGAAGTGAACTGGGGCCTGGTTGGCGAACACAACATGCACAATGGCCTGATGGCGATTGCGGCCGCGCGGCATGTCGGTGTGAAGCCGGAAGATGCAGGCCAGGCGCTGAACACCTTTATCAATGCACGTCGCCGGCTGGAGCTGCGCGGTGAAGTGAACAGCATCAAAGTCTATGATGACTTCGCGCATCATCCGACCGCGATTCTGGCAACACTGGCTGCGCTGCGCAGTAAAGTGGGCGGCAGAGCACGTATCCTGGCGGTACTGGAGCCACGCTCCAACACGATGAAGATGGGCGTCAGCAAAAACGATCTGGCCCCGTCTCTGGCGCGGGCTGATGAGGTCTTCCTGTTCCAGCCTCACCATATTCCGTGGCAGGTTTCAGACGTGGCAGAAGCGTGTATACCGCCTGCGCACTGGAGTGCGGATATCGATACCCTGGTCGAAATGGTGGTCAAAGCCGCTCAGCCAGGCGACACGATTCTGGTCATGAGCAACGGCGGGTTCGGCGGTATTCATCAGAAGCTGCTGGACAGGCTGGCCTGATATGACAGGCGCCCGACAGGGCGCTTATTTTGCAGGAAAATCCTGGTAAATCCTTTCATCTCTTGCCGTTACAAATCCGCTCAGACTTCCTGCCCTGGCCGTGCGCCGTCTGAGCACGTCTGCCATGGCATTACTTCGCTTCGGCCAGCTCGCGCAGATACTGGAAAATCTGACGTGCAGACTTCGGCGGCTTATTGCCCGCTTTCTCTTTCTGCGCGTTACGAATCATGCTGCGTAACTGCTGACGATCGGCTTCGGGATAGAGCGCGATCACATCGCCCATCGCCTCATCGCCCTGCTCAATCAGACGATCGCGCAACATTTCCAGTTTATGGAACAGCGCAACCTGCTGATTGTGGCGATTATTGAGCTTGTCCAGCGCAACACGAATCGGCTCCACATCTATACTGCGCAGCAGTTTACCGATCAGCTGCAGCTGACGGCGGCGACCCTCTTTCTTAATGCGCTGCGCCAGTTCAACTTCGTTACGCAGGCGCTCATCCAGCGGGATTTTATCCAGCGAGTTTTTACCCAGATCAACCAGTTCGGCACCCAGGCGCTTTAACTCTTCTGCATCGCGTTTAATTTCACTCTTACTGACCCAGATAATCTCTTCATCTTCTTCTTCGTCATTATCTGGCACATCGTCGAGCCACTCATCGGGCTGTTTGGTCATTTCCGGGCTCCCAAAAAAAAGAGGCTAATCGTACCAGTTTATCGGGTGACTGCGAAATTGTTCTCTGACTCTGATAGACTCAAATCATTCACACATAAGATTATGGGCAGGTCGATGAACGTATCTACTCAGGTTGCAGAACAGCGAAAAGTCCTGGAGCAGGCCATTGCGCAGGCACTTGAACTGGCTAAAGCAAGCACTGACAGCGCGGAAGTGGCAGTAAGTAAAACTACCGGCATCGGGGTCAGCACCCGCTATGGCGAAGTGGAAAACGTCGAATTCAACAGCGATGGTGCGCTGGGCATCACCGTCTATCATCAGAATCGTAAAGGCAGCGCCTCATCGACCGACCTCAGTCCGGACGCCATCAAACGCACCGTGCAGGCGGCGATTGATATTGCGCGCTACACGTCGCCCGATCCGTTTGCCGGCCCGGCTGACGCGGAGTTACTCGCGTATGATGCGCCGGACCTGGATCTCTACCATCCGTGGGAGATTGACGCCGACCGCGCCATTGAACTGGCGGCACAGGCGGAGCAGGCGTCGCTGCGTGCAGACAAGCGTATTACGAACACCGAAGGGGGCAGTTTCAATAGCCACGTCGGCATCAAAGTCTTTGGCAACAGCCACGGTATGTTGCAGAGCTATTGCTCAAGCCGCCACTCGCTCTCCAGCAGCGTCATTGCCGAGCAGGATGGCAATATGGAGCGTGATTACGCCTATACCATTGGCCGTGCGTTTGAGGATCTGAAAAGCCCGGAGTGGGTGGGTGCAGAGTGCGCACGCCGTACGCTCTCCCGTCTGGCTCCGCGTAAACTGCCGACCATGAAAGCCCCGGTGATTTTTGCTTCTGAAGTGGCGACCGGCTTGTTTGGTCATCTGGTGGGCGCGATCAGCGGTGGCAGCGTGTACCGTAAATCGACCTTCCTGCTGGATTCCATGGGGCAGCAGATCCTGCCGGAGTGGCTCACTATTAATGAGCAGCCGCATCTGCTGAAAGGGCTCGCCTCCACGCCATTCGACAGCGAAGGGGTGCGGACTCAGGCGCGCGACATCATCAAAAATGGTGTGCTGCAGACCTGGCTGTTGACCAGCTATTCAGCCCGTAAACTGGGCCTGACCAGCACCGGTCATGCTGGTGGCATCCATAACTGGCGCATTGCGGGCCAGGGCCACAGCTTTGACGAACTGCTGAAGCAGATGGGCACCGGATTAGTGGTGACTGAACTGATGGGCCAGGGCGTCAGCGCCATTACTGGGGACTACTCACGCGGTGCAGCCGGTTTCTGGGTCGAGAATGGCGTTATTCAGTACCCGGTCAGCGAAGTCACTATCGCCGGAAATCTCAAAGAGATGTGGCGCAACATGGTGACCATTGGTGACGATATTGAAACCCGCAGTAATATCCAGTGCGGTTCCGTGTTACTGCCTGAGATGAAAATAGCGGGACAATAAGATGGATTTCTGAAGCAGCCTGCAGGCTGCTTTTTTTTCATCACAATAAAAAGGAAATAATGATGCGTAAGCATGTGATTGCAATGTTGTCGGCTTCTCTGTTGTTCTCCAGCGTCAGCCTCTATGCGGCGGATCTGGAAAAGGATATGGACACGCTGAATGCGAACCTGAAAATCGTCAAGAAAAGTGACAATGCTCAGGAGATGCAGCAGGCGTTAACCAAAATGCGTGCCGCGGCGCAGGATGCCAAAAAATCAACGCCGGATAAGCTGGAAGGTCAGCCTGCTGACAGCGCGCAGGTCAAAGATTATCAGGCGGGCCTCGATTCGCTGATTGCGCAGATCGACGTGGTCAGTGCACTGGCGAAAGCCAACAACGTGGATGGCGCTAAGCGCGAAGCTGCTAAATTTGATGACATCCGCAATACCAACCATAAGAAATTCCGTTAATCAGATCGCCGGTCACCCTGACCGGCGATTTTTACCATCACTTCTGCTTATTACCGCGCCGTAAAGCCTCTTGCAACGCGCCTGTCGCCGCACAACATCGTCGTCTTTACCTGTTAAAACCCGCATTTTGCGCATTATGCGACGCCTGTCGCACAAAGCGTGCAGGCTGCGATCTGACGCACAACCTTCACGTCAATTTCCACTTACTGCTGGAAATGTTGCCTCTCCACAGTCGGGGTGATGACCGTTAATTTATTTTTAACGCGAATTATCCGATTTAACAGGAGTAGCAAGGTGAGCAATAAGGGCGTCCCGGTGTATGAAGCGTCACCGGAGAAAGTGCAGCAACTGGCTGACAGCGTAATGACGCAGATTGCGGCGCTCTATCAGCAGCATGGCATTCAGCCCAACGCGGTCCAGCAGCAGATGCTGCAATCCCATGTCGGCGCCATGGCGTCACGCTCGCTGAGCGGAGAGCCGCTGCCGGACGTGGAAGCGGAGCTGTTTGAAGATATTCCACCGGAAACCGTGGCACTGGCGCAGCAGGTGGTCGATCTGTTTGGCAATCTGCCCCGGGAAGAGGCCTGGCTGCTGTCAGTGCATATTGAAGTCGCGCGATCCAACAACTAGAGAGGAAGACAACATGGTAACAGTAGTGATTGGCGATCGTTTAGGTAAAGGCCAGAAAGTGGCTATTGGCATCGAAAAAGCAGGTGGCCGTGCTGTTGTGGTACCCGGTGTGGCGGCTGATATGAAACTGGGTGACGTGATGAAGGCAGAAAATGCCGATTTCGGTATCTCCTTCTGCGGCAGCGGCGGCGCTGGCGCCATTACCGCCCAGAACAAATATGGCTACAAAGCAAAGCATGGTATGCGCTCTATCGATGAGGGCGTCACCGCCATTAATGAAGGTGCCACGGTACTGGGTTTTGGTTTCATGGATAAAGAAGAGTTAGGCGAGCGGCTGGTGCAGGCCTGGAACAAGAAGCACGGCAGCTGATTATGAAAGAACAATACGTTACTCAGGTGACGGTCGAAGGCAAAGGCGATACCAAAGCGAAAGCCTTTGCAGACGCGCTGAGTCGGGTGCAAAACCAGGTTCTGCGCGCGACGCAAAAAATTCTGCTGCGCATCGAACCGCAGGATGTCCGGGTGCTGTGCGCGCAGGAGAGCGTCAAAACCGAGAAGTTTCTCTTCTTCTTTCTGGCACGTCAGCGGCGAAGCTTCAGCGTCACCCTGGAGATCACTGTCAGCGTCACCGTTTTCGACACCGAACGGGTGACGTTTACGGCGGCATCGTAAAACAGAACCTGTTTACATCAGCCCGCTACTGAACCGAATCTCAGCTGTCGCGATAGCGCGACGCTAAGACCGGAGCGACGCGGGCGCTGAGGCAGGATGGGTAAAAACGACAACAAGGTACAACAACATGTTTTTAATCATTTTGTTTAAGTCGTTGATCATTGGCGGACTGGTCGGTGTGGGTGTGGGGGCGGGTGCTGCACGCATGTTCCACGCGCCCACCACCCAGGGCATGGGCGCCTTTCGTACGCTGGGCGAGCTGAACTCGTGCGAAGGCGATCCGGCCTCTCATTTCTCCTTTGGTCTTGGCTTCTTTTTCAATGCCTGGGCATCGTCGGTTGCAGCCGGTTCATTCACGCAGGATGTCGATCACCGCATCATCCCAAACTGGGGCGCGGCCGCGCTGATGGTGAAGAATCGTAATGTGGCAGAGACGCTGCACGACCCGAAAAAAATGGCCATCGCCTGCGGCATTATCGGCATGATCGTCGTTGCCTTTCTCAACTCTACCGCGTCAGCTGTTCCCGCTGCGCTGCAGGTTACCGCAGTCAAAGTGCTGGTGCCCGCCGCTAACCTGCTGGTGAACACGGTGATGCCGGTAATCTTCTGGCTGGCAGCAATCGACGCAGGTAAAAAGTCAGGCTTCTGGGCCACCATTTTTGGCGGTCTGGCACAGCTAATCATGGGCAACGCCGTGCCTGGGCTGGTGCTGGGTATTCTGATCGGCAAAGGGGTGGAAGAGAGCGGCTGGAATCGGGTTACCAAAGTGATGATGACCGCTATCGTGCTGCTGTTTGTGCTGAGCGGCTTCTTCCGTGGTTTCGATATGAAGCTGCTGCAGTCCTTCCAGCTCGGCATTCCCGGCTGGCTCGACATGATCCACAACTCAGTCAGCGGCAAATAAGAGGCGATGCGATGAACGAAAATAAAGGCTTCTGGTATGCCGACTGGTCTTTCCCGATCTTTGTTGGCCTGCTCTCCTCGGGTGTCTTTGCCGGGACGCACATGTATTACCTCTACGGCATCGGCGCGTTCAACGAAGTGGCATTTGTGTCGATGCTGCGCGCAGGCATGGAGACCGGCGTCTACGGCGCAGTCGCCGCTTTTGGTGCCAGTTTCCTGTTTGCCCGCATTATTGAAGGTTCACTGGTGGGCATTCTGGATATCGGCGGGGCGATTCAGACCGGCGTCGGCCTGGGCGTGCCGGCACTGCTGCTGGGCGCGGGCATCGTCTTTCCGGTAGCGAATTTTGCGGCCTCGCTGGTGACGGGCCTGGTGATTGGTGTGGCGATTGGCTACCTGATTATTCTGGCGCGTAAATTCACCATCAATCAGAGCGACTCCACCTACGGCGCAGACGTGATGATGGGAGCCGGTAATGCCTCAGGGCGCTTTCTGGGTCCGCTGATTATCCTGTCCGCCATGGCGGCCTCGATTCCGATTGGTCTGGGTTCGCTGCTGGGTGCGCTGCTGTTCTATCTCTGGAACAAGCCGATCACCGGCGGTGCGATTCTCGGCGCGATGATCCTGGGTGCACTGTTCCCGATTGCTCTCTGATCTCACCGGCAGCCCGGCAGCGGGCTGCCGTTAAGGAGAAACCATGTACGACTTGATTATCCGCAATGCGCGCCTTAGCGATGAGCAGGTGGTCGACATTGCGCTGCAGGATGGCCGCATCGCCGCCGTGGGCAACGTGCAGGGCACGGCACGGCGCGAGCGCGATCTGGCGGCTCGCTTCTACCTCAGTGCGGGCTGGATCGACTCCCACGTTCACTGCTATCCCAAATCTCCCCTTTATCATGATGAAGCGGACGCGATTGGCGTAGCGCACGGTGTCACCACGGTGGTCGATGCAGGCAGCACCGGCGCAGAGCACATCGATGATTTCTACCAGCTGACGCGCGCAGCACAGACCCAGGTGTATGCGCTGATTAATATCGCCCGCACCGGCATCGTCACTCAGAATGAGCTGGCCGACATGACGCAGATCGACGGGGAGGCGGTGAAGCAGGCTGTAGCGCGACTGCCGGATTTTATCGTCGGCCTTAAGGCGCGCATCAGCGGCAGCGTGGTCGGTCAGAACGGCGTCCAGCCACTGATAAAAGCGAAGGCTATTCAACAGGCGAGCGGCGGTCTGCCACTGATGGTTCATATTGGCAATAATCCGCCCAATCTTGACCAGATTGCCGATCTGCTCACCACGGGCGACATCATCACGCACTGCTTTAATGGCAAACCCAACCGCATTCTGACGCCGCAGGGTGAACTCAAAGCAGCGGTTAAACATGCCATTGCGCGCGGCGTAAAACTTGATGTCGGCCACGGCAGCGCCAGCTTCAGCTTTGAGGTCGCCCGGGTGGCGATTGCGCAGGGCATTCTGCCCGACACCATCAGCTCTGACATTTACTGCCGCAATCGTCTGGCCGGGCCGGTTCACAGCCTGGCGCATGTGATGTCGAAATTTTTCAGCGTCGGCATGACGTTGCCGCAGGTCATCGACTGCGTGACGATAAACGCGGCCGCCGGATTGCGCCTGCTGCGTAAAGGCCAGCTGAAAGTCGGCTACGACGCCGATCTGACTGTTTTTAGCATCAAAGAGGAAACCCGGCCCTTTATCGATTCCGAAGGTGAAGAGGTCGCCGGTGAGAAGCAACTGGTTCCGCTGGCGGCGGTGGTCGCTGGTACGTGGATCGCCACTGAAGAAGGAATAGCGCATGACCTCGGTTTATGAAAAGTATGGCCTGAAGCCGGTGATTAACGCCTCTGGCCGTATGACGATCCTCGGCGTATCGACCCCATCGAGTGACGTGGTCGATACGGTGAAGTATGGCCTCGATCACTACTTCGAAATGAAAGATCTGGTGGATAAGACCGGTGCGTATATCGCCGGTCTGCTGAAAGTGGAGAACGCGCTGGTGGTCTCCTGCGCCTCGGCCGGAATCGCCCAGTGCGTGGCGGCGGTGATTGTAAAAGACAACGACTGGCTGGTGGATAACCTGCACGCCGCGCCGCTGACCGTTCCGCACCAGATTGTGGTGCCGAAAGGGCACAACGTGAACTATGGCGCGCCGGTCGGCAGCATGGTGGCGCTGGGTGGCGGGCAACTGGTGGAAGCGGGTTACAGCAACGAATGCTCACCTGCCCAGCTGGCGGCGGCGATCACGCCACAGACGGCGGCGATCCTCTATGTGAAATCGCACCACTGCGTACAGAAGAGCCATCTTGATGTGGCGCAGGCCGCGACGGTTGCGCGTGAGCATGGCCTCCCGCTTATCGTCGATGCGGCAGCAGAAGAGGATTTGCAATGCTACTACCAGGCGGGCGCCGATCTGGTGATCTACAGCGGCGCAAAAGCGATTGAAGGGCCGACCAGCGGGCTGGTGATTGGCAGACACCACTACGTTGAGTGGGTCAAACGCCAGACCAACGGCATTGGCCGCGCAATGAAAGTGGGCAAAGAGGGGATTCTGGGGCTGACCCAGGCGATTGAAAATTATCTGTCACAGCCAAAAATCAGCGGCGCGCAGATGGTGGAAAAAATGACGCCGTTTATTGAACAGCTTAACAGCCTGAACGGCGTGACAGCCCGCGTCGTGTGGGACAGTGCCGGACGCGATATCGCCCGCGCTGAAATTAAGTTCGATGAAGCCGCGATCCAGCAACGCACCGGCGATCTGGTGCAGGCGCTGAAAAAGGGCGATATAGCGATCTATTTCCGCGGCTATAAAGCCAACGAAGGAATCATTGAAGCGGATGTGCGCAGCGTCAGCGCCGATCAACTGCACACTATTTTTACCCGCATTCAGGCACTGTTAAACGGGGAGAAACACGCATGACGCTGACACCTAATTTTTATCAGGATCGTCTCTGCCTTAACGTCCTTGCGGGATCAAAAGAGAATGCGCGCGCTATCTGGCAGGCAGCAGAAGGGCACGTGCTGGTCGGCGTGCTGTCAAAAAACTACACCAGCAATGACGCCGCTATCGCTGATATGCGTGAATATGCTGCGCTGATCGATAATGCACTCTCGGTGGGCTTGGGCGCGGGCGATCCAAATCAGTCACAGATGGTCAGTGAGATTTCGGCGGTGCTGCAACCGCAGCATGTGAATCAGGTCTTTACCGGTGTCGCCACCAGTCGTGCGCTGTTGGGTCAGTCACAGACTATTGTGAACGGTCTGGTCTCGCCAACCGGCACGCCAGGTCAGGTAAAAATTTCTACCGGACCGCGCAGCGCAAAACGGCAGGATGGGATTGTGTCCATCGAAACGGCGATTGCGATGCTGCAGGATATGGGCGGCAGCTCGGTGAAATATTTCCCGATGGGCGGTCTGCAGGCGGTGGATGAGTACCGCGCTGTGGCGGAAGCCTGTGCAAAACAGGATTTCTGGCTGGAGCCCACCGGCGGCATCGATCTGGAAAACGTCGGCGAGATCATGCGCATTGCGCTGGACGCGGGCGTCAGCAAAGTGATCCCGCACGTCTACAGTTCGATCATTGACAAAGCCAGCGGAGAGACCCGCATTGACGATGTGAAGCAGCTGCTGGCCATCTGTAAAACAGTACTGGCCCGGTGATCGACACGATCTGCCTTTGACAGGCAGATCGTGCAGCATGGACGTTGCGTGACGAACGCCGTAGGCTGAAGTTTTCACTCTCTGTCAGCAAACAGGTAACGCTTGTGAGATTTCCCAATCAGCGCCTTGCGCAACTGTTCGATGCCCTGCAAAACGAAACGCTGCCTCAGGATGAGCTGGCGCGGCGTTTTGCCGTCTCGACACGCACCGTGCGTACCGATATTACGGCGCTGAATGCGCTGCTGGCAGATCATGGTGCGCAGTTTATCCTGAGCCGTGGCGCAGGTTATCAGCTGAAGATCGAGGATGCTCAGCGCTTTCAGCATCTGCAGCAGCATACCGCGTCGCCGCTGCGGGTGCCGCGTACCTCGCAGGACCGGGTTCGCTACCTCCTGACCCGTTTTCTTACCGCTGCCTATTCACTGAAACTTGAAGAGCTGGCGGAAGAGTGGTTTGTCAGCCGCGCGACCCTGCAGAACGATATGGCCGAGGTGCGCGAGTGGCTGGGTCGCTATCACCTCACCATTGAGAGTAAACCGCACTACGGCATGAAGCTATTTGGCAGCGAAGTGGCGATTCGGACCTGTCTCACCGACCTGTTATGGCAAATCGATCAGGCGATGCCAGAGAGTCCGCTGCTGACTATTGAAGCGCTGAACAGCGGCATGCTGGAGACGCTGCGTCCGCTGCTGCAAAGCTGTTTTGCGCAGCACAACATTCGCCTCAGTGATGAGGGCGAGCGCTATCTGCGGCTCTATTGCGCCGTTGCTGTGCGTCGCATCAGCGAAGGTTATCCGCTTAACGATCCCGGTGCTGAGGAGATTGGCGATGAGGTGCGTGAAGCGGCACATCAGCTGATTAATCTGATGCGTCCCCTGGTCAGCAAACCAATTTCACCCGCTGAAGAAAACTGGCTGCGGGTTAACATTGCCGCGCGGCGCATTCAGGCGATCGCTCCCAGCGCCATCAATGCCGATGACGCCGACGCGCTGGTGGATTACCTGCTCAGCTTTATCAACACGCACTACAACTTCAATCTGCAAAACGATCAACAGCTGCGAGCCGATCTGCTTACCCACATCAAAACCATGATTACCCGGGTGCGCTATCAGATTCACATCCCTAACCCGCTGCTCAGCAACATCAAGCAGCACTATCCGATGGCCTATGATGTCACCCTGGCGGCGGTGACCAGCTGGGGAAAATATACGCCTTACGTCATTACCGAGAATGAGATTGGCTTTCTGGTGCTGCATATTGGTGTCGGACTGGAGCGCCACTATGACGTGGGCTATCAGCGTCATCCACAGGTGCTGCTGGTGTGCGACAGCGGTAACTCCACGCTGCGCATGATTGAAGCGATGTTGCTGCGGAAATATCCGCAGTTGCAGGTCACGGCCCGCCTGTCACAGCGCGAGTATGAGGCGCGCAGTCGCATTGACGAAGATTTTGTCATCTCAACCATCCGGCTCAGCGAAAAAGAGAAACCCGTGGTGGTGATGTCACCGTTTCCCACCGGTTTTCAGCTGGAGCAGATTGGCAAGCTGGTGCTGGTCGATCGTACCCGGCCCTATATGTTGGCGAAATTTTTTGATGCCCAGCACTTTCATATCGTCGACAAGCCAATAACCCGGTCTGAGCTGTTTCGCCAGCTGAGCGATCAGCTGCAGGAGGAGGGGTTTGTGGATGAGGCGTTCTATCCGTCGGTCGAAGAGCGTGAAGCGATTGTCAGCACGATGCTGGGCGAAGGCATTGCGCTGCCGCACTCGCTGGGACTCCTGGCAAAGAAAACCGTGGTCTATACCGTGCTGGCCCCACACGGTATTCCCTGGGGAGACGATACCGCCTATGTCATCTTCCTGCTGGCGATCAGCAAAAGTGAATATGAAGAGGCGATGGCGATATACGATCTGTTTGTGACGTTCCTGCGTGAAAGGGCGATGACCCGACTGCGGGACTGCACCGATTTCACCTGCTTCAGGGCGGTGGCGATGGATTGCCTGAGTCGGCCATAGGCTTTTAGTTTTTCTTCGCCAGCAGGCGGGGGATCTCGCGCAGGCACCAGGATTTGGCTTCGCCCATGCTGTCGCGCCGCCACGCCATAATAATATCAACCTCGCGAGTGTATTCCGGACTCACCACGCGCAGACGGCCTTCCGCGATATCCTGCTCCACCAGTGAATAGGGCATGGTTGCGACACCCAGCCCCGCCAGCAGGGCACGGCGCTTATCATCCATGCTGCTTACGGTCAGGCGCTGCTGTTTATCCAGTAACTGCACGGTCAGCACCGGGCGCTCACGCGCGGTATCTGCCACTGCAATGCCCCGGTATTTCACCCGCGTCACTTCAGACTGAGGTTCAGGCTCGTTATGAATCGGGTGGTCAGCACTGGCGACGTAAACACTCATCATGGTGTAGAGCTTACGGGTATTGATCTCGGTGGAGGCACGGAAGTGCATATCGGGGGCGATCACGATATCGGCACGGCCCTGTTCCAGCCGCTCCCACGCGCCTGCCAATACTTCGGTAACCAGCGAAAATTGTGTATTGGCTTTGTCAGCCAGCTTTGTCACCAGCGGAAACAGTGCATCAATGGGCACCAGCGCTTCAGTAACGATGGTCAGATGGGTTTCCCAGCCACGCGCCAGCGCTTCCGCATCGGTGGTGAGCTTATCGGCCGCTTCCAGCAGTACCCGGCCACGCTCCAGCAGCATGCGTCCCACGTTGGTAAATTTAGTGCGGTGACCGGAGCGGTCAAACAGCACCACATCCAGCTCCTCTTCCAGCTTTTGCATGGTGTAGCTGAGGGCTGAAGGGACACGCCCCAGTTCATCTGCTGCTGCTGCAAAACTGCCACGTCGATCAATCGCATCCATAACGCGTAAAGATTCAAGGGTTAACGCACGCTCTTTGGCCATCCCGTTTCTCTGTCAGGAAATTTGAACATGCCGGGCAGATTAACTGGCTAACAATCCGGCGTCCAGACTTTTACCATGGGTGCATAAAGTCCGTGGCCGATCCTCGTCACCGGATGCCGGAGGTAAATAATGATAACGACACGCAGTGCGTCCGCATGTGGTCAGGCCGATTTCGGCTGGTTGCAGGGGCGTTACAGTTTCTCTTTTGGCCACTATTTTGATCCCAAACTGATGGGCTACGCATCGCTGCGTGTTCTGAACCAGGAAGTACTGGCACCGGGTGCGGCTTTTCAGCCGCGTACCTATCCTCAGGTCGATGTGCTGAACATCGTGCTGCAGGGTGAAGCTGAATACCGCGACAGCGAAGGCAACACCATCAGCGTGCGGGAAGGAGAGGCGCTGCTGCTCTCTGCCCAGCAGGGGGTAAGTTACACCGAAATTAACCTGAGCAAAGATCGTCCACTGACACGTATGCAGCTATGGCTGTCAGCCTGTCCTGAGCGCGAAAATCCGCGGATGCAAAAGATTGCCCTGACGGAAGGCCGGTTGTCTCAGCTGATCGCCTCGCCGGATGGGATAGATGACAGTCTGCAGTTGCGTCAGCAGGTGTGGATTCATCAGGTTGAGCTGGCGCCGGGCGAACAGCACTCGCTGCGGATACAGGGGCCACGCGCCTATCTGCAGTCAATTCATGGTTCGCTGGAGGCGATGTCCGGCACGGATCATCAGGAAAAGCTGGGCTGTGGCGATGGTGCGTTTTTGCAGGAAGAGAAGCTGTTGCAGCTGAAAGCGAAAACCGCGACCCGCGCGCTGGTCATCGATATTCCGGTCTGAAAATCGGGCAATAAAAAAGGCGGCCATAGCCGCCTTTTTGCGTTTTAGCGTGTTACTTCAGCATGGTAAAGGCGGTGGTAACGTGCTTCACGCCACTGACGCGGCTGGCGACATCAGCCGCGGCCTGCGCTTCCTGTTGTGTCACCAGACCCAGCAGGAACACTTCGCCATTCTCCGTCGTCACCTTCACGTTGGAGGATTTCACCTGATCGCTGCCCAACAGCTGCGAGCGGATTTTGGTGGTAATCCAGGTGTCTGACGACGTGGTGCCCAGCGTCACTTTCTGGCCGATGCGGATCTCGTTATAGACCTCGGTTGCGCCATCAACGCCCATGGTGATCTGTTTGGCACGATTGGCGATCTCCTGCGAAGGCGCCTGACCGGTCAGCAGCACTTTGCCCTGATAGGCGGTGGCGACAACGCGGGCATCGGTTTTAATCTGCTGATCTTTTGCCAGCGCGTTCGTGACGCGTAGCTCCAGCGTGCCGTCATCAACCTGTGTACCCACCGAGCGGGGATCCGTGGCCGTTTTGGTGGCAACAGCTGCGCCGCCAGCGACGACCGCCACGCAGCCCTGCAGTAGCATGGCGGTTAACAGAATAGCTATAGCATTCAATGCTTTCATTCGTGCTCCTTCAGTCATTCCTGATGGGGAAAGAGAGTGTTATCGATCAGATCGCATAAGCAATTCACGGTGAGCATATGCATCTCCTGAATACGGGCGCTGCGGTGCGACGGAATGCGGATTTCCACATCCTGCGGACCCAGCAGTCCGGCGAGCTCTCCGCCATCATACCCGGTAAGCGCAACGATAGTCATATCGCGTGTCACCGCTGCTTCTACGGCCTTAACGATGTCACGGGTGTTGCCACGGGTCGAGATGGCCAGTAACACATCACCTGCGTGTCCCAGCGCGCGTACCTGCTTGGCATAGATCTCATCGTGCAGACGATCATTCCCAATCGCGGTCAGCATCACGTTGTCGGCACTTAACGCCAGCGCCGGTAAGCTGGGGCGTTCGGTCTCGAAACGATTGATCATGCTGGCGGCGAAGTGCTGGGCATTGGCGGATGAGGCACCGTTGCCACAGCTCAGGATTTTATTGCCATTCAATAACGACTGCACCAGCGTCATGGCCGCGCGGGAGATGGCATCGGGCAACGCCTCGGCTGCGGCAATCTGAGTCTGAATACTTTCGGTAAAACACGCTTTAATTCTTTCCTGCACACGACCACCTGGTTCTAAACGTCTGCATTAAAGGCATTCGGCAGCCACTCGAGCGCCGTGCCGGTAATGGCGATGATGTCGAAACGGCAATTCACTGTTTCAAAACTGCCGCCGCGTTGCGCCAGCCAGAGAGCGGCAGCGCGCAGCAGCTTTTGTTGTTTATTCCGGGTTACGCTGGCGAGCGCGCCACCATAACGCGCATCGCGTCGGTAGCGGACTTCAACAAACACCCAACAGTGCCCGTCACGCATAATCAGGTCAAGTTCACCATTGCGAAAGTGAACATTACTGGCGACCCATATCAGGCCAGCCTGCTCCAGATAGCGCCGGGCATCTTCTTCATGTCCGGCGCCAATCTGACGGCGATTTAGTTGGCCGGTGCGATTTCGCCCCGGCGATACTGGTTCCATGTCAACTTCCTGTTGATCACACAATCCGTGTCGGCGCTGAGCTTGCCGGTATTGCCATCCAGCGTGAAGCCAGGTGACTGGCGCATCTGGTTAAAGTGGTTCGCCAGCGTCCAGGCATCCATACCCATGGCATAGAGGCGTACCAGCGAGTAGTCATTATTGAATGACTTCGATGTCTGCTGCATCAGGCCAGGATTGCTGCCGGAGAGCAGCGGAATATCGCTGAACTGCAGGCCATCCATTTCTAACCGGAAGTCCGGGCCAGCGCCGGCCTGCGCGCTGCGCGAACTGGCGTAGAGCGAGATATTGCTGCGACTGCCGGTGCGCATGGTGATCATCGGTTTGATCAGCTGCAGTTCATCCTGGGTTGAGACGATGTAGACCGCATCGATGCCACCGCCGCTGCTGGTGCTGACCACATCAGGCGTGCTCTGTTGCGGTGCCGGAATGGTCAGGCCCGCAATGGAAACGCCCTGCGGCTCAGCAGGTGCCGCATTGACCGGCGTACCTGACAGGCTGATGCCCGCGCCGCTGTTAATGCCCTGTTTCAGCTCAGCGGTCGAGCCAAAGCGCTGCTGCATGACGGTGCTGCCACCCAGCGTCTGCCACTCCTGTGCAAAAGCGTTTGTCACGCGATCGCCAAGGCCGCTGCGCGGAACCAGCAGCAGCGGCTGACGTTTGCCCTGGTCCCAGATATGGTGCGCGGCATCGCGTGCTTCGTCTTCAGGAGAAAGCGCAAAGTAGCAGATATTCGGATGGTTCTGGATCTTTTCCGGCTCATTGAGCGCCAGCACGTTTAAGGGGGTCTGGCTGTTGGCGACCTTCTCAACGTTGCTCTTCAGCAGTGGGCCAACCACGATAGTGGCGCCATCCTGCTGTGCCTGCTGCATCACCTGCTCAATCGGCTGGCTGCTGGTGTCATAGACCTTGATCTGAGCGTTGCTGGCCGGTGCGGCGGCGGCAGGCTGAGATTGAGGCTGTGACTGAGGCTGTTGCTGTTGCTGTGGTGTGGTGGTAGCAGACTGCTGCGGTGCGCTGATCGGATCGGCAGACGATCCCGCAGCGGCGGCAGGTTGCGCGCTGGCTGTTGCATCCGCAGCGGCGGGCTGGGCAGTTGCTGCCGCAGGCTGTGCGACCGGCGCGGATACGCCGTTCTTCGCGTCGTTAAAGCCTTTCTGGATGGCATTCGCGAACACCTGTGCCTGGCCATTCAGCGGCAGCAGCAGCGCGATGATGCTGGTAGAGGCTTTGGTGTAGTTCTGCATCTGGCTCAGCTGCGTCGGCAACGTTTTGGCCGCCGGGTTCTGCGGATAGCGAGTCTGCCAGTCTTTGATGCCGGACTTCAGCATTTCTGCATCCTGGGCATTAGCACGCCAGACCGCGAGCAGATCCAGCCAGCCCTGCAGCACATTTTCGTCGGCATTGATCACCAGGTTGCTGGCTTCCTGTGGCGACATCTGCGTCAGGGTCTGCCAGGTAGCGTCAATATTGGTCTGATGATCGGCGTCTTTCAGCAGCGGTTCCTGAGCAATATAGTTGCGCAGCAGTGAGAGTGAAGGGCGGCCCTGCGCGCTGGCAATTTGCAGGCTGTAGTAACGCGCCAGCTGATCCTGCGACAGTGCGCTGGTCTTTACCGCTGCTAACAGCGGTTCAGCGTCTTTGGATTTCTGCTGGGCAATCAACAACTGCGCTTTCAGCAGCAGAGATTCCTGTTGCTGCGTCTCAGAGAGCTGCTGCGGCAACTGGCTCAGTTGCTGAGTGGCCTCGGGATACTTTCCTTCCTTCAGCAGGGCGCGGATTGCGAGTAATTGCCAGTCGGTCTTGCTATCATCGCTGCTTTGCTGCGCTTGCTGCAGATAGTAAGCGGAGCTGGCGGTGGCTGGCCCCTGAATATTGACGGTTGAGGTTTGCGGCGCCTGACCGCTACATGCGGCTAAAATCAGCCCGGCAAGAATGACAGGCAGAAAGCGTCCTGCTTTATGACGAACGACTTTTGAAGGAAGCATACTGTATCCAGTGATGTTTTTTTCAAGATGCTCAATATTAAATCGGCAATTCGGATGAAACAATGAAACAACTCGATCGGGCAGAGATTTCTGCCAGCACGCTCTACATCGTTCCAACCCCGATTGGTAATTTGGGTGATATCACCCAGCGGGCGCTGACGGTGCTTTCGAGCGTCGATCTGGTCGCTGCGGAAGATACACGTCATACCGGGCTGTTGCTACAACATTTCGCCATCAATGCGCGACTCTTCTCACTTCATGACCACAACGAGCAGCATAAGGCTGAGCTGCTGCTGACGAAGCTGCAAGAGGGTCAAAGCATAGCCTTAGTTTCCGATGCTGGCACGCCGCTGATTAACGATCCGGGCTACCATCTGGTGCGCCGCTGCCGTGAAGCGGGCATTCGTGTAGTGCCGCTACCGGGCGCCTGTGCCGCCATTGCCGCATTGAGCGCCGCAGGACTGCCATCCGATCGTTTCTGTTACGAAGGGTTTCTGCCCGCAAAAACCAAAGGCCGTTGCGATGCCCTGCGAGCACTGGTGCAGGAGCCACGCACGCTGATTTTCTATGAATCAACCCATCGTTTAATCGACAGCCTGCAGGATATGGTGAGTGAGCTGGGGCCTGAGCGCTACGTCGTGCTGGCTCGTGAGCTGACCAAAACCTGGGAGTCGATTTATGGTGCGCCGGTCGGCGAGCTGCTGGCCTGGGTCAAAGAAGATGAGAATCGTCGTAAAGGCGAGATGGTGCTGATTGTTGAAGGGCACAAGGTTGACGATGACGATGCGTTACCCGCTGATGCACTGCGTACGCTGGCGCTGTTGCAGAAAGAGCTGCCGTTGAAGCGCGCGGCTGCGCTGACCGCTGAGATCCATAGCGTGAAGAAGAATGCCCTCTATAAGTATGCGCTGGAGCAGCAAGAGGCGTGACAAATGCCTTCGGATGTCCTATTATCCCGCGCCGAAGCTGACCAGACAGTCGCCGCTTTGTCGTCGTCCTCACTTGTGGGGAGACGGGCAGAGGGGAGGAAAGTCCGGGCTCCATAGGGCAGGGTGCCAGGTAACGCCTGGGAGGCGCAAGCCTACGACCAGTGCAACAGAGAGCAAACCGCCGATGGCCCAGAAATGGGATCAGGTAAGGGTGAAAGGGTGCGGTAAGAGCGCACCGCGCGACTGGCAACAGTTCGTGGCACGGTAAACTCCACCCGGAGCAAGGCCAAATAGGGGTTCACAAGGTACGGCCCGTACTGAACCCGGGTAGGCTGCTTGAGCCAGTGAGCGATTGCTGGCCTAGATGAATGACTGTCCACGACAGAACCCGGCTTAACGGTCAGCTTCGACTTTTTACCAGAAACCCCGCTCCGGCGGGGTTTTTGCTTTTGCGGGCTATGTGCAGGCAGCGATGAATGACTGTCCACGACGCTCTCTATGAAAAGAACGCGGCTTAACGGTCAGCGTCGACTTTTTACCAGAAAACCCGCTCCGGCGGGGTTTTTGCTTTTGCGGGCTATGTGCAGGCAGCGATGAATGACTGTCCACGACGCTCTCTATGAAAAGAACGCGGCTTAACGGTCAGCGTCGACTTTTTACCAGAAACCCCGCTCCGGCGGGGTTTTTGCTTTTGCGGGCTATGTGCAGGCAGCGATGAATGACTGTCCACGACGCTCTCTATGAAAAGAACGCGGCTTAACGGTCAGCGTCGATTTTTTACCAGAAAACCCGCTCCGGCGGGGTTTTTGCTTTTGCGGGCTATGTGCAGGCAGCGATGAATGACTGTCCACGATGCGCTCCATGAAAAGAACGCGGCTTACCGGTCAGCGTCGATTTTTTACCAAAAACCCCGCTCCGGCGGGGTTTTTGCTTTGTGGCGCTATACGAATGCAGCTTAACCGCGGCCGTGCGGTTCATCCCAGTCAAACGCTGGCCCAAGCGAAATCACGCCGTTCGGGTTGATGGTCTTGTGACTGCAGTAATAGTGATGACGGATATGCGGCAGATTGACTGTCTCTGCAATGCCCGGCATCTGATAGATATCACGCAGGAAACCGCTCAGGTTTCTGTAATCACTGATCCGGTGGCGATCGCACTTAAAGTGAGTCACATAGACGGGATCAAAGCGCACCAGCGTGGTCCACAAACGCAGATCCGCTTCGGTCAGCTGATCGCCGGTAAGATAGCGATGCTGGCCCAGAATCTGCTCCAGCCGCGACAGCGAGTGGAAAAGCGCCGTTACAGCTTCATCGTATGCGGACTGCGACGTCGCAAAACCCGATTTATAGACGCCGTTGTTCACCGTGTCGTAGATCCAGCTATTCAGCTCATCAATCTTTTCGCGCAGTGCAACGGGATAGTAGTCACCGGCACGGGCACCGACCGCATCAAACGCACTGTTGAACATGCGGATGATATCAGCCGATTCATTGCTGACGATGGTGTTCTGCTGCTTGTCCCATAATACCGGCACGGTTACACGGCCACTGTACTGCGGGTCAGCATGCAAATAGAGCTGATAAAGGAACTCGTTCTGATAGAGCTTATCGCCCGTCGCATCCTGAAAGGTGTCATCGAAGGTCCAGCCGTTCTCCAGCATCAACGGATGCACCACGGAGACGTCGATCATGCTATCCAGACCCTTCAGCTGACGCATCAGTAGCGTACGGTGCGCCCAGGGGCAGGCCAGCGAGACATAAAGATGATAGCGATCGCGCTCAGCAGCAAATCCCGCTTTGCCCACCGGGCCGGCGCTACCGTCCGCCGTGACCCAGTTGCGAAAAGCCGACTCTGAACGTTTGAAACGTCCGCCGGTAGATTTAGTATCGTACCAGGTGTCATGCCAGACACCGTCAATTAACTGTCCCATAATGGCTCCAATGCAAGCAGGGCGGGGAAATGTCCCCGCCCTGCTAAGTATATGTGGCATTACGCTTTATGTGAGATTAGCGCGCAATCGCCTATGATTTTCTTTTGCTGATCAGGCGATCAATGCTGTATGCGCCTGGACCCACCAGACCTAACACCAGGAAACCACCCGCGATAGAGAGGTTTTTCATGAACATCAACTGATTCACACCTTCGGCAAAGTTACTGTGAAACAGAAACGCGGTCAGGATGGTGAAGCCTGCAGTGAACAGGGCAGTGAAACGGGTCAGGAAACCAAACAGAATGGCCAGACCGCCGCCAAACTCCAGCAGAATAACCAGCGGCAGCATAAAGCCAGGGACGCCCATCGCTTCCATATATTGCTGAGTACCTGCATAACCGGTGATCTTGCCCCAGCCGGCCGTAATGAACAGGATTGGCATCAGGATGCGAGCCACTAATAAACCGACATCTTCGAATTTTTTCATCATCTACTCCAGCGCTATCAGGAATGCAGGGCAAGCTGCCCGCAGGGTTTATGCCCGCTGAAAGCACTACTGCGTTCATTGGGTTGATGGCTGGAGATGATAATCGCGGAGTGGAAAGGTTGTAAGCGAGATATACTGTCTGTGTTTTTCAGAAAATCTGATGAAGAAAAGCCGGCCTTTTCAGGACCGGCTATTAACAAAATTAACGCGGTGGCAGAGCCGATTTAATCATGCGCCAGGTACTCCAGGCACCGAATCCCCGTTTGGCCCAGCGTAAGAGCTTACTGGGACTACGAATTGAGTAGACGGCCAGCGCGCTGCTGCCAATAGCCAGATAGCGACGTAAGCTGAGGAAAGTAAACCAGCCACGATCGTAATGGGCGGTCCCTTCCAGCCAGTCACGCCGCGCAGCGCTTAAATCCAGCCGCTGCTGCTGCACATGCTTAAGCAGTTCATGGATGCGTTCTTCACGCTCGCGGCGGCTCATCAGCGTTGTTCCTCAAGCAAATTACGATCAGTTTCCAGCTCTTTACGCGTATGGCGTAACAGCGTTGACTGACGCGACTTGTGAAGTGTCCAGAGTCCCAGAATGACCGCCAGCAGGAACAGTGTGCCGGTTGTGATGCCAATGGCCATCAGACGGTACTGTGCATCTACTGCCCAGATGATCAGAACCATCAGGCTCATCAGACCAAATGCAGTGAACAGCATGGTCAGGCCAACCATCAACAGCAGCTGAATCAGGTTAGCTTTCTCATGCTCCAGTTCCACCACTGCCAGACGAACACGCGTCTCGACCATGCCAACCAGCGTGGTCACAATACGCTGGCCGATGTTAATGACCCCTTTAGCCGGGCCGTGGTTATGCTGTGAGTCAGCCATAGTTAACGACGCGAAATGAGCATGCCCAGTGCGACGCCAATCGCTGCACCGATGCCCACACCATGCCATGGATTTTCACGCACATAGCCTTCAGCTCTCTGTGCCGCTTCACGCGTAGTCGCAGCGATGCGCTCGCTTGATTCGCCCAGACGTTCACGTGAGCTGTCCAGCGCATCACGCGCTTTGCTGCGAAGTTTATCCAGCTCACCTTTGGATTTTTCAGTACTGCTGCTCAGTACTTCTTCCAGGGTATCGGCGAGGTTTTTCAGTTCAGCACGCAAATGTTCCGATGATGTGTCTTTAGACATAAAATACTCCTTTAACATCAGTTGGTTAATTCCAATTAATAGGGCTCCGCCTGTAACTTTTTCAGTTCCCGGCGCGCTTCATCCAGTTTTTGTTGTCGCTTAGCAATCTTTTCCCTGTCATGGCCCTCTTCACGCTCTTCCCTGAGTGCGTGCTCACGCTCTGCAACTTTCTGCTTTTGCGCGTTAATTCTTTCCAGATGGGCGGCTTCAAGCTTTTTATCGCTGCAATCTGCCCGGACTTCGGTCAGCGCGCGCTCCAGACCATTAACCCGGCGCTGGTTGTTATGCTTTTGCGCCATCCCAATTTCACGCTGAATATCCTGCTCTTTCTGCTCACACAGCGATTCTGCTGCCAGCAGCGAACCCGATAGCGAAAACAGAGCAATGCCCATCAATACTTGATATTTCATCGGTCCTGAACCTTCCATTGCGACCTGACTCCTCATCACCTGCGCGATCTTGTGCCTGCGGGTGCTAAGAATCGACTCTCGCTTAAGCATAGACACCGATAGTAAAAAGTTCAAAGAAGACCGGGAGATAGAGCGGCTTTCAGACCGTCGCGGCATGCGGCAACGGTCTGAAAAAGAGGGAGAGGGGGATTACGCCAGCGAAAGGTGCTGAGAGTGATCGTGCTGCGCCACAATAAAGCCTTGTGGCAACAGGCGGCGCAACACCTTCTGTGCTGCCAGACTCTGTTCTTCGCTGTCAAAATGAATGATCAGCGCATCACCCGCGGGCGTTATGCTTTTGATACGAATACCTTGTGCGCTTAATTGCTGATAGAGATAAAAACCATCTGGCAGCGTTGCACCTGCATGAGAAACCCGAATCTGCACCACTGTCTCGTGCTTCATCAAAGGTGGGATCGCACAGAGCGCGACCAGCGCAAACGCGCCAGCAATCAACCACGGTAACCACCGTTTAGGAATAGCCTGCAGCAGTTTCATTACTCGGCTTTCCCGTTTTGATTCGCCTGTCGTTTACGCCATAACACCACCAGCGATCCCACCAGGCCAAATACCAGCAGCGCCAGTGGCAGCATCATCAGGAAAAACATCATCTCATCTTCGTAACGACGGAAAATCGGGGTTTTTCCCAGCGCGAAGCCGATTACGGTCAAAATTACCACCCACAGGAATGCACTTACCCAGTTAAAGAACTGAAAACGGGCATTGCTGAGGCCTGACAGCCCGGCAATGGTGGGCAGCAGCGTTCGGACAAAGGCGATAAAGCGACCAATCAGAAGGGCAGATAAGCCGTGACGGTGAAACATGCTGTGCGCGCGCAGGTGGTATTGGGCTGGCAGATGAGAGAGCCATTTCTGAACCGTGGGCGTATTACCCAGCCAGCGGCCTTGTATGTAGCTCACCCAGCAGCCCAGACTGGCGCCGGTCGTCAGAACCAGAATCGTTAAAGGGAAACTCATGGTGCCTTTGGCAATCAGTACGCCGACCAGAATCAGCAGACTGTCACCTGGCAGGAATGCGGCAGGAAGAAGGCCATTTTCTAAGAATAAAATCATGAACAACACGCCGTAAATGGCCCATACCAGCGTGGGATCGGAGAGAGTCTCATAGTCCTGTTGCCACAGGGCATGCAGCAACGCTTGCAAAATATCCATCAATCATTCCTGAACATCATTGTTAAACATGTCCCACAGGGACTTAAACGCAGACCGGCATTTCGTTATAAATTTTAGGCGCGCAGCCTGGGCGGGATTTTCCGGATCCTTCCAGAATCGATTGTTAAATCAGCAACTTTATAAACCCTTGTCGCAAAGGGTAATAAAAGGGCGATAACTGTAACAAAAATCGCCTGTCTGAGACAGTAAAACTCTCTTGCGAACAGGAGTTTTACCTTGTGAAACGCCCTGTAAAAAGGAGCTTTACATGACCTGACACTATTGCAGATTAACTGACCATCTCAGGCTGTTTTCAGGCGCTTTTAGCGGGCGTTATTGGACCCATCAGGCAGGATGACCGGATTCTCACCGAACATGTAACGATCCACGTTAAATTCAAAATCATCCGCCGTCGCGTTAAACAGCATCTGTTTAGTATTTTCCAGATGTTGCCACATCGCCAGTTTGCTGGCGGCGGGATCTTTACGCATCAGCGCTTTGAGGATCTGATCGTGGTCGTCGCACCAGCTGAGAATGCTGCGCTGGTCGATATGTTCATGAAGTTTGAGCCAGTAGGGATTGTGCAGGCGGTGCAGCCACATTTTTTCAACGATGGCGGCTAAAGCACTGTTCTGGGTGGATTGCGCGATGCGCACATGAAACTGCATGTCCCACTCGGAATCACGGAAGTGATCCTCCTGGCGGGCTTTTTCCTGAATCGCCATCAGGTCGATAATGTCCTGACGCGTGACCTGGGTGGCTGCGAACTCGGCCACGTTACTTTCAATGAGCTGGCGCGCCTGCAGTAGCTCAAACGGGCCAAAGGTGGCAAATTCCAGCTGGCTGCTGGTGGGGGCGATGCGATTCTGCTGCTGGCTGGCAATGACGTGAATACCCGATCCTTTACGGACCTCAACATAGCCTTCCACTTCCAGCATGATGATCGCTTCACGGACAACGGTGCGGCTCACTTCCATCTCTTCGGCAATCAGGCGTTCAGCAGGCAGTTTGTCGCCCACCGGATAGATTCCGGTTTCAATGCGGCTTTTGAGCTCGCTGGCAAGCTGTTGGTAGAGTCGACGGGATTCAGTGAGGTCCATAGCACAATCCTGGTAGCAGACAGATAAGTTGTTATACCACTTCAGGCGGTGCGAGGAAATGGGCTGGCTCGCGCCAGCCCGGCAAATCAATTGTGAACGGCGCTGGCTGGTGGAATCACCGTTTCCGCTTCCAGCTCTGAAATCGGTTTATTTTTCAGGACTGTCCAGATCACTGCGGCACCCAGCAGATCGAACACCGCCAGGGCAGCAAACAGCGGGCTGAAGCCCAGCGTATCGGCCAGGGCACCCACGACCAGCGCAAACATCGTGCTGGCGGTCCAGGCTGCCATGCCGGTCAGGCCGTTAGCCGTCGCGACTTCATTACGGCCGAAAACGTCTGACGACAGGGTAATGAGCGCACCTGAAAGGGCCTGATGCGCAAAGCCGCCGACGCACAGCAGACCAATGGCGACGTAAGGGCTGGTGAACAGGCCAATGGTGCCTGGCGCAATCATTAACAGCGCACCCATCGTCACCACCATTTTACGGGAAACGATCAGGTTAACGCCGAACCAGCGCTGAAACAGCGGCGGCAGATAGCCGCCCAGGATGCAGCCGAAGTCCGCGAACAGCATCGGCATCCAGGCGAACATCGCAATCTCTTTCAGATTGAAGCCGTACACCTTAAACATAAACAGCGGAATCCAGGCGTTGAAGGTTCCCCACGCCGGTTCTGCCAGAAAACGCGGCAGAGCAATGCCCCAGAACTGGCGGTTACGGATAATCTGCAGCGCCGACATTTTGCGGGTGTTGCCGGTCTGATGCTGCGCTTCCTGACCGGAGATAATGTAGTCGCGCTCTTCATCACTCAGCTTCTTCTGCTGTTTCGGATGTTTGTAAAACACCAGCCAGCAGAGTGCCCAGACCATGCTCAGCACACCGGTCATGATAAAGGCCATCTGCCAGCTGTGTGCCACGATTGCCCAGACCACCAGCGGCGGAGCCAGCATCGCACCGATAGATGAACCGACGTTGAAGTAGCCCACCGCGACCGAACGCTCTTTGGCCGGGAACCACTCACTACTCGCTTTGAGACCCGCCGGGATCATCGCCGCTTCAGCCGCACCGACGGCGCCACGCGCCAGAGCAAGGCCGCCCCAGCTGCCTGCCATCGCCGTGGCGGCACAGAAGATTGCCCACAGCACAGCAAACACGGCGTAGCCGACTTTGGTGCCCAGCAGATCCAGCACATAACCCGCCACCGGTTGCATCAGCGTATAGCAGGCTGAATAGGCCGCAATGATGTATGAATACTGCTGCGTAGTGATATGCAGCTCTGTCATCAATGTCGGGGCCGCCACGGCGATGGTATTACGGGTCAGATACCCTAATACCGTACCGATCGTCACCAGTCCAATCATGTACCAGCGTAACCCTTTGATCTTACGCATCCTCTACCTCTTCCAGTTCTGTATGCGGTCTTGCCGCTGTTGTTATCTGGAGCGGGACAGCCCGTGATGCAGCTCTGCTCACGCCCGCAGGTTCTGTCTGAGCAACCCTGTTCTTACCTTGCCATTTGTGGGCCGCTAACGACCTCACGATAGGACGAGAGCCTAACTTGTTATACAACTTTAAAAGTTGAGAGCCATCACAAAAACCCTTTCTGCACTGTGGGATACTGGAAACCTGCGTAATGACAGCCATTTAGCGCGCTGCGGGCGACAAAAATGTCCATAACGGTAGCCAGACATCGCCGTTTATGTGAGCAGGATCGCAAATAAATCCGTAACGGACTAAAATTGGTATGATAACTTTGGGCCATCAGTGGTTCAGTAGATGAGGAAGCATGTATGTCACGTTTCATGACCGAGGATTTTTTGCTGGATAGTGAATTCGCCCGCCGTCTCTATCACGACTACGCGAAGGATCAGCCGATTTTCGACTATCACTGCCACTTACCGCCGCAGCAGATTGCCGAAAATTATCGCTTTGCCAATCTTTATGACATCTGGCTGAAGGGCGATCACTACAAGTGGCGGGCAATGCGCGCCAACGGTGTGGCTGAGGCGTTCTGTACCGGCAACGCCAGCGATCGTGAAAAGTTTGACGCCTGGGCGCGTACCGTGCCGCACACCATCGGCAACCCGCTCTATCACTGGACCCACCTGGAATTACGCCGGCCTTTCGGCATTACCGACACGCTGCTTTCTGAGAAAACCGCCGACAATATCTGGCATCGCTGCAATGAACTGCTGGCGCAGGATAGCTTTACCACGCGTGGCATCATGCAGCAGATGAAGGTGAAGATGGTCGGCACCACAGACGATCCGCTGGATGACCTGCGCCATCACCGCGCGCTGGCAGACGACACCAGTTTCAGCGTTAAAGTGCTGCCAAGCTGGCGTCCGGACAAAGCCTTTAATATCGAAGCCGACACCTTCCTGCCGTGGATTGAGACGCTGGAACAACTGACCGACATCAGCGTGCAGCGTTTTGACGATCTGCGCAGCGCACTGTATCAGCGGCTGGATCACTTTGCGGCGCATGGCTGTAAAGTCTCGGATCACGCGCTGGATGTGGTCTGTTATGCCGAGGCGGACGACGCCACGCTGGATGTGATTCTGGCGCGCCGTCGCAGCGGTACAGCACCGAATCCGCACGAAACGGCGCAGTTCAAAACGGCGGTACTGGTCTGGCTGGGCTGCGAATATGCCCGCCGTGGCTGGGTACAGCAGTATCACATTGGCGCACTGCGCAATACCAACCCACGCCAGTACCAGTTGCTGGGGCCGGATGTGGGCTTTGACTCCATTAACGACCAGCCGCTTGCTGAACCGCTGGCCCGCCTGCTGGGCGCACAGAACCTTAATAATGCGCTGCCGAAAACCATCCTCTATTGCCTGAATCCGCGCGATAACGAAGTACTGGCGACGATGGCAGGCAACTTCCAGGGTGAAGGTCAGGCGGGGAAAATGCAGTTTGGTTCCGCCTGGTGGTTCAATGACCAGCTGGACGGTATGCAGCGTCAGATGACCCAGCTGGCGCAGATTGGCCTGCTGAGCCGCTTCGTCGGGATGCTGACCGACAGCCGCAGCTTCCTCTCTTACACCCGCCACGAATATTTCCGCCGGTTGCTGTGCCAGATGATTGGCCGCTGGGTAGAGCAGGGTGAAGCGCCAGCCGATGAAGCGCTGTTAGGCCAGATGGTTCAGAACATCTGCTTCAACAATGCCCGCGATTACTTCGGCATCGAGCTGGGAGCCTGATGATGAAAAGGCTAAACCGCCACGACTTCCCGGGCGCACGCTATCGCGACCGGGTGATTCAGTTCGGCGAAGGTAACTTCCTGCGCGCCTTTATTGACTGGCAGATTGACTGGCTGAATGAACATCAGGGCACCGATGCCGGAATTGTGGTGGTGCGGCCGCGCAACCGTGAAGTCAGCGACAGCCTGAATCAGCAGGATGGCCTCTACACCACGCTGATCCGCGGACTCAACGATCAGGGCGAGCAGGTCAGTGAAACCCGGCTGATCCGCAGCCTCAACCGTGAGATCCAGCCCTGGCAGCAGTTTGGTGAATTTATGGCGCTGGCCCGGAATCCCGACCTGCGCATGGTTTTCTCCAACACCACTGAGGCGGGCATCGCCTTTGTTGGCACGGATCAGCTCACCGATCAGCCCGCCAGCAGCTTCCCCGGCAAACTGACGCAGCTGCTGTGGGCGCGCTATTCCCATTTCAATGGCGCCAGCGATCGTGGCTGGCTGGTGGTGCCGTGTGAGCTGATTGACCATAACGGCGACGCGTTGCGCGATCTGGTGCTGCGTTACGCCGATCACTGGCATCTGCCATCCGAATTTAAAACCTGGGTTCATGAGCACTGTGCTTTCTATAACACCCTGGTTGACCGCATCGTTACCGGCTTTCCGGCGGAAAGCGAGCAGTTGCAACGTGAACTGGGTTATGAAGATCGCTATCTGGTGGCGGGCGAAGTCTACTACCAGTTTGTGATTCAGGGGCCGTCGGCGCTGTTCAGTGAAATGAAACTGGCGGCGCTGTCGCCACACGTGCGTCATGTGGATGACATTGCGCCCTATAAAGCGCAGAAAGTGGCGATCCTCAATGGCGCACATACCGCGATGGTGCCGGTGGCGTTTCTGGCCGGTCTTGAAAGTGTCGGGGAGGCGATGGCCGATCCGGCGATTGCCGGATTTGTGGATAACCTGCTGCGTCATGAAGTGATCCCGACGCTGGATCTGCCAGCCGATGAACTGCACGCCTTTGCTGATGCGGTACAACGCCGCTTCCGCAATCCGTTCATTCGCCATGCGCTGCTGTCGATTGCGCTTAATGGCATGACCAAGTTCCGCACCCGTCTGTTGACGCCACTGCTTGCCGCGCATCAGCAAACGGGCAACTGGCCGACACACATCACTTTTGCGCTGGCGGCGCTGATCGCCTTTTATCGCGGCGAGTCAGCCGGTAAAAGCTGGCCATTACAGGATGAGCCGCAGTGGTTACAGCACTACGCCGACGCCTGGAAAGCACTTGATGCGGATCAGCTGTCACCGCAACAGCTGGTGCACGGCGTGCTTAGCGACGCGCAACACTGGGGCGAAGATTTAACCCGTCAGCCCGGACTGGCTACGGTTGTCACCCAACACCTGCAAAATATCATCGCCCACGGAATGCGTGAGGCGCTGAGCCAACTGAGATAACGCTATGCAAGACGCAATTAAAATTGACCCCCGCGACAATGTAGCCGTGGCGTTACGTGACTTAGAGGCGGGCGCCACCATAGAGCTGCCACCACTGAGTGTGTCGGTGCAACAGGCGGTCGGGCGCGGGCATAAATTTGCCCTGCAGCCTATCGCCCAGGATGAGCTGGTGATCAAGTATGGGTTGCCGATTGCCCATGCCACCCAGCCTGTGGCCGCCGGTGAGTTAATCCATTCGCAGAACGCCCGCACCAATCTCAGCGATCTGGATGAGTATGCGTATCAGCCTGAGTTCGTGACCTTACCGCCGCAGCCGGGTGATCGTGAGGTACAGATCTATCGTCGTGCTAACGGCGAAGTCGGCATCCGCAATGAGCTGTGGATCCTGCCGACCGTCGGCTGTGTAAACGGCATTGCGCGTCAGATCCTGCAGCGTTTCCTGAAAGAGACACAGGAGGCCGAAGGAATCGATGGCGCATTCCTGTTCAGCCACACCTTCGGCTGTTCGCAACTGGGGCAGGACCACGAAAATACCCGCACCATGCTGCAGAATATGGTGCGCCACCCTAATGCGGGTGCGGTGCTGGTGATTGGTCTCGGTTGTGAAAACAATCAGGTCGATGTTTTCCGTGAGACCCTCGGCGCGTTTGAAAGCGACCGGGTCGAATTTATGGTGTGCCAGCAGCATGATGATGAGGTTGAAGCCGGGCTGGAGCGCCTGCATGCCTTGTATGAAAAAATGCGGCATGACCGGCGTGAACCAGGCAAACTCAGCGAGCTGAAGTTTGGTCTGGAGTGCGGCGGTTCGGACGGTTTGTCTGGCATCACGGCCAACCCGTTACTGGGGCGTTTCTCGGACCAGATGATCGCTAATGGCGGCACGACCGTGCTGACTGAAGTGCCAGAAATGTTTGGCGCAGAGCGGATTCTGATGAGTCGCTGTCGCGACGAAGAGACCTTCGGCAAAACAGTAGCCATGATCAATGACTTCAAGCAGTACTTTATCGATCACCAGCAGCCCATCTACGAGAATCCGTCGCCGGGCAATAAAGCAGGCGGCATCACCACGCTGGAAGAGAAGTCACTGGGCTGTACTCAGAAAGCGGGGCAGAGCCAGGTCGTCGATGTGCTGAAGTATGGCGAGCGGTTAAAAACGCCTGGTCTCAATCTGCTGAGTGCGCCGGGCAATGATGCGGTCGCTACCAGTGCGCTGGCAGGAGCCGGTTGCCACATGGTGCTGTTCAGTACCGGACGCGGCACGCCATATGGCGGTTTTGTGCCAACAGTGAAGCTGGCGACCAACACGCCGCTGGCGGAGAAGAAACCGCACTGGATCGACTTTAATGCCGGACGATTGATCGAGGGCATGAGCATGGATGCGCTGCTGGAAGATTTTGTCGACAGCATTGTGGCGATTGCCAGCGGTCAGCCGACCAACAACGAGAAGAACGACTTCCGCGAGCTGGCGATTTTCAAAAGTGGTGTGACGTTATAGTCTGCCGGACGAAATGGCGGTCTTGAGGTCGTCATTACCGTCGGTTAATCCTGTGCCCTTCGCGGATGGCAGAGTCCGATCGCAAAGTCGCTTAAAGCATCCCTGCTCGCTCGGCCCGCGCCTTCCCTGGCGCGGGACGCTTTGCTCTTCGGACTCTGCCACCCGCTCTTTGAGCTTTTGAGCTATCTGAAAGATTAAGCCCGGCTGGTTTCGCGCTCTGCTTCTGCCTGACAGACGGCGGCAGTAAACAGAATATCAGTAGAGGAATTCAGCGCGGTTTCCGCCGAATCCTGCAGTACGCCGATAATAAAGCCGACCGCCACCACCTGCATCGCCAGGTCATTCGGAATGCCGAACATATTGCAGGCTACCGGAATCAGCAGCAGCGAACCGCCCGCCACGCCCGATGCACCACAAGCGCAGAGTGACGCCACCAGACTCAGCAGAATCGCCGTCGGCACATCAATGCTGATCCCCAGCGTATGCACCGCCGCCAGCGTCAGCACGGTAATCGTGATCGACGCACCCGCCATACTGATGGTTGCGCCCAGAGGAATCGACACCGAATAGGTATCCTCATCCAGATCCAGACGTTTCGCCAGCGCCATATTCACCGGAATGTTGGCAGCAGAACTGCGGGTAAAGAAGGCGGTGACGCCACTTTCACGCAGGCAGGTGAAGACCAGTGGATAAGGGTTACGGCGGATTTTAGAGAACACCAGCATCGGGTTCACCACCAGTGCCATCAGCAGCATACAGCCGATCAACAGCGCCAGCAGATGCGCATATTGCCACAGTGCCCCAAAGCCGGTTGAAGCCAGAATCGATGCCACCAGACCGAAAATACCGACTGGCGCGCAGCGGATGACGCAGCGTACCAGCCAGGTTACGGCATGAGACGCATCATTCAGCAAGGCGCGGGTGCTGTCACTGCTGTGACGGAACGCCAGCCCCAGGCCAATGGCCCACACCAGAATGCCAATATAGTTAGCCTGCATCAGCGCGGTGATTGGGTTGGCGACCATGCTCATCAGCAGCCCATGGAGCACTTCGGTGATGCCGGAAGGAGGAACGATTTCCGTGGTGCCTGCCGCCAGTGTAAGTGTCTGCGGAACCAGATGGCTGAAGACCACCGCGACCACCGCCGCGAAAAAGGTGCTCAGCAGATAGAGCATGATAATTGGCCGGATATTACTTTTCTGGCCCTGCTGGTGGTTGGCAATCGAGGCGATCACCAGCATCAGTACCAGCAATGGCGCGACCGCTTTCAGCGCACTGACAAACAGTTCACCCAGCAGACCGACTGCCAGCGCGGCATCGTGTGAAATCCAGGCGAGCGCCACACCAGCGATCAGCCCAATCAAGATTTGCTTCACCAGGCTTCCGGCGAGCAGCGTGCCCAGTCGTGCGGAGAAAGTTTTCTGCATAATATTTTCTGTATTTTGTCGCGGATGTAGTTTCAGACGCGATGTTTTACATCGGCTAAAACGGTTTGCCCGGCGGAGTATAAGGAAAACATCAGATGAGAAAAGAGAAAGTTCTGTCAGTGTGGCGCAGGTCAGATTTTAATTATGCTGAATAGTGGAAGTGTGACAGAGGGATGAAATGGCACGACAGTCTGTCGCAAAATAAAACAGGGGCATACGCTGCCCCTGCAGGTAATTATGGTGCGATCTTTTTCTGATCTCTTTTGCGGTTAACCCAGGCATTAATCAGCAGGGTTGAGGCCAGAATGGCGCCGACCACACCCAGTGAGATACCAACCGGGATATGGTACAGGTCCACAATCAGCATCTTAAAGCCGATAAACACCAGCACAATCGCCAGACCATACTTCAGCATCGAGAAGCGTTCTGCCACGTTTGCCAGCAGGAAGTACATGGCACGCAAGCCCAGGATAGCGAACAGGTTTGAGGTCAGCACGATGAACGGGTCGGTGGTTACGGCGAAAATGGCCGGGATACTGTCGACGGCAAAGATCACATCGCTGAGTTCCACCATGATTAGCACCAGCAGCAGCGGGGTCGCAAACAGCACGCCGTTTTTGCGGGTAAAGAACTTCTCGCCGTCGAGATCATCGGTCATGCGTAAATGCTTACGCAACCAGCGCACCACCGGTTTGTCACCCACTGCACCGTCATCCTCTTTTGCCAGCGCCATCTTCACACCGGTAAACAGCAGGAAGGCACCGAACACATAGAGGATCCAGCTGAACTGGGTGACCAGCCAGCTACCGGCAAAGATCATGATAGTACGCAGCACGATAGCGCCTAACACGCCGTAGATCAGTACACGGCGCTGCAGGTTAGCCGGAATAGAGAAGTAGCTGAACAGCATCAGCCAGACGAAGACGTTATCTACCGCCAGCGCTTTTTCCAGAACGTAGCCGGTCAGGAAGGCGAGCGTCTGGGTGTTAGCGACTTCACGTCCCACGCTGCCCTCCAGATACCACCAGAAAGCGGCGCTAAACAGCAGTGAGACGGAAACCCAGATCAGCGACCAGACAGCCGCCTGTTTGAAAGACATGTTCTGCGCGCCGCGGCGTCCCTGCAACAGCAGGTCGATAGCCAGCATGATAAGCACCACAACCGCAAAGCTGCCCCAGAGTAAAGGCGTACCCACAGTTTGCATATTCGTATCCTGTCTTAAAAAGAAAAAAACGGCTGAAGTCAGAAGACGTCAGCCGCTTATTTTTGTGTAAGCAAACCTCGCCTTCCGGCAAGGTCTCACTTACAACACAGAAATCGATTCCGGGTTGCCTGATGACCGGATGCTTTCGCAACGTAGTGACGATCAATCAGCTTACAAGTTACTCCCCTTTGCAGGAGAGTAAGTTACGTTTTAGCCGCACAGGAAGCAACCTATCCCAGACATATTTAGAAATATTTACACAGCAGCCTGATCGGCCGGGAAGATAACACCGGTCTGGCGGCGGATTTCGGTCAGAAGCGCGGCGGTAATCCGCGAAATCTCCAGTCCGGGATGGTCCACCTGACGCTGCTCAACCAGCCGGGCAAACGCGGCCACTTCATATAGCATGGTGTTGATATGCTGCGGCTCACTCAGCGCCTGCTTTTCAGCACCACGAGGAATAAAGGTCAGCTTCTGGCACTCCGAAAGCTTCTCAATGACCAGCGTACCCGCTTCACCCTGAATTTCGCTGGGCAGTGAAGAGTCACTCACCTTGGAATGCAGAATCGTCACGTCGAAATCGCCGTAGCTCAGCACCACCACGCCATGGGCATCCACGCCGCTCTCCAGCAACGTCGCGGTGGCCTGCACACGGTCTGGCTCGCCCCATAGTGCTACTGCCGATGCCAGGCAGTAATAACCGATATCCATGACTGAGCCATTCGACCAGCGGGGATCAAAGGTATTAGGGTTCTCGCCGTTAAGATAACGCGGATAACGTGAGGAGTACTGGCAGTAATTCAGCAGGGCTTTTCGCAGTGTACCCACGTCTGGCAGCGCCTGCTTCAGCCGCTGGAAGTTTGGCAGGCTGGCGGTTTTAAACGCCTCGAACAGCACCACCTGATGCTCACGGGCGCAGGCGATCATCTGCTCCACTTCCGCCAGGTTAGAGGCCAGCGGTTTTTCGCAAATCACATGCTTGCCGTGCGACATAAACAGCAGCGCCTGTTGGCAGTGCAGGGCATTGGGGCTGGCAAGATAGACCGCGTCGATCTCCGGGCAGGCGGCCAGGGCATCCAGTGAGGTAAAGGTCTGTTTGCAGGGATAATCAGCAATAAAGGCGTCGGCCTGCTGCTGACTGCGTGAGTAGACCGCACAGAGCTTCATCGCTCCGGTTTCATGGGCGGCATCAATAAACTGGCGTGTAATCCAGTTTGTTCCCACAATGGCAAAACGAATCACGTCATCTCTCCGGCAGCGTTAAAGCGGCAGAGTAACATCTCCCCGAGGCGGTGCAAGGGGGCCGGGTACGCAAGGATTGATCCTGCGATCCGCATTCCAATAATATGCTGAAGCCATGATATTCAGGCATCAACCAGGGAGCGAAGGTGAAAGCAAGTAAGCACGCATTAAACTGGACCACACTACTGATCGCCATTCCGGTCGGGTGTGCGGCGTCGCTGGTGACGCTGGCTTTTCGCGGCGTGATAGAACTGATCAACCATCTGCTCTTTGCCCGAAGTGGCGAAATTACCGAATCCCTGCATCTCTGGCCGTGGATCTTCTGGCCGCTGCTGGTGGGGGCGGGCGGGGTGCTGGCGGGCTATTTTTTGCGTTATGCGGTCGCCATTGAGCAACAGCAGACGGTGAAAACGGATTATCTTGAAGTGATCAACGCCCGACTCGATGCGGTACCGACGCGAACCTCGCTGTTCCGTGCCTTATCGTCGATTGCCAGTATCGGCAGCGGTGCGTCGATCGGTAAAGAGGGGCCGATGGTGCAGCTTTCGGCGCTGTGCGGCAGTGCGATTGGCCGCCTGTTACCGGCCTCACTGAACCTGAAAAACAGTGACGTGGTGGCGATGGCGGCTGCGGCGGGCCTGGCGTCGGTCTATCATGCGCCGCTGGCCTCGGCGATTTTTGTGGCGGAGATTGCGTTTGGCATTTCTGCGTTGCAGCGGCTGATCCCTCTGATTATCGCGTCGGCGACAGCGGTGATGACCATGTGGACGCTGGGCTTCCGCAGCGCGCTCTATCCGCTGGCAGACGCAAACTTCGCCATGGATCTCAGCAGCCTGTTGATGACGGTGGTCATTGGTTTGAGCGCCGGTCTGGCGGGCTGGCTTCTGATTAAATGCATCGCCCGCAGCAAAGTGTTGTTCAGCGGCATCGCTTCTCTGCCCTTGCGCCTGGGCGCGGGTGGATTCGCCGTCGGCTTACTGGCGCTGATCTCAACTGATATTCTCGGCAACGGCTACGAAGTGATCGTCAAAGTCATGGCAGGCGACTATCTGCTGCCGGGATTACTGCTGTTGCTGGTGCTGAAGACCCTCGCCACCAGCCTGTCTGTGGGGTCCAACGCTGTCGGCGGACTCTTTACGCCTTCGCTGCTGATAGGCGCGCTGCTTGGGGTGATTATCGCGATGATCGGGGCGGCGCTGCATCTGCCGCTGGGCAATGTGCTGCTTTATGCCGCGATTGGCATGGCGGCGGTGCTGGCGGCGGTCAGTCAGGCGCCATTGATGGCGATGCTGATGGTGCTGGAGATGACGCTGAATAGCAGCCTGCTGTTTCCGCTGATGATAGCAACGGTGCTGGCGTCGATGGTGGTTTATCGCCTGCAATCCGCCAGTACCTATCCAGTGGTGAGTCATCACTTCAGCCGTTCAGAAGCGAAATACGATTTCGATAACATGCGCATTGCTGAGCTGATCATTCCTGGTGCGGCGTTGCAGCCGGAGGAGTCAGTGGGGCAGGCGCTGGCGGTCAGTTCGCTGAAGCGTGAGCGCTACGTCTATGTGATCAACGCCGCAGGTGCTTTCCTCGGTGTGGTCTCGATCCATGAGATTTCGCGCCGGGTGCTGGCGCAGGAGATTACTCTCGACTCACCGGTACAGTGTGTCATGGATCAGGATTTCCCGGTGGTCTATCAGAATCAGAGTATGCGTGAGGGGTGGGAGGCGTTTGCGGCGGTGACGCTGGAACGACTGCCGGTGCTGAATAATCCTCAGGAGCGACGCTTTCTGGGGGCGCTGACTAAAACCAGCCTGATTCAGAAAGCGCAGGAGTTTCTTTAAGCCGCATTGCCGCGCATCGCCTGGTCAGTCATCCACAGGCGTGCGTCAAATTCGAGCTGGTGGTAATCCGGCTCCATATGGCAGCAGAGCTGGTAAAACGCTTTATCGTGGTCTTTCTCTTTCAGGTGGGCCAGCTCATGCACCACGATCATCCGCAGAAATGGCTCAGGGGCGAGGCGGAAAAAGGTTGAGATACGGATTTCCGCTTTCGCCTTGAGTTTGCCGCCCTGAATCCGCGAGATAGCCGTGTGCAGCCCGAGTGCATGCTTCATCACCTTGATCTTGTTATCCCACATCACTTTGCTGATTGGCGGCGCGTTGCGCATATAGCGGTTTTTCAGCGCCTGCGTGTAGTCATACAGCGCCTTATCACTGATCACGTCGTGGGTGTCAGGATAGCGTTCCTGCAGAAATGCACCTAAGCGCTGGTGGGCGATTAGCGTCTGGACCTGCTCAAGAAGAGGGGCAGGATAACCCTGAAGGTAGATCAGTGAGGACATTAGGGATTCCTGGCGAAAGACAGTATACTGCGCCCCCGATTTTGGGGCGAAAATCAATCAAAGTGTACCACGCCGGAGAATTCATGAGCCAACTTGAACTGAACGATCGCACACTGATCCTGCATCGCTTCCCGCAGATGCGTGACGAAAGTCCATTACAAGCCTGGGATGCGGCTGATGAATACCTGTTACAGCAGGCGCTGCCAGAAGGACCCGTGCTGATCTTCAACGACAGCTTCGGGGCGTTAACCTGCGCACTGAATCCGCGCACTGTCTGGCACGTCAGCGACTCCTGGCTGAGCCAGCAGGCCGCTCGTCAAAATCTGAGCTTCAATGAGATGGATGACAGCAACGTGCACTTTGTTGATAGCCTGGCTGAGCTGCCCGCGGCTCCGGCGGCGGTGCTGATTAAAGTGCCTAAAACGCTGGCGCTGCTGGAGCATCAGCTGCGTGCCATTCGTGAAGTCGTCACGCCAGATACGGTGATTGTGGCGGCGGCGCGCGCCAAAGAGATCCACAACT
This sequence comes from Pantoea sp. MBLJ3, assembly GCF_000816655.1. NCBI lineage: Bacteria > Pseudomonadati > Pseudomonadota > Gammaproteobacteria > Enterobacterales > Erwiniaceae > Pantoea > Pantoea sp. MBLJ3. Next base: position 125,985 of record NZ_JSUT01000004.1, on the reverse strand, counting down.
CGACTCTGCAGCTGTTCGAACAGATCATCGGTGAAACCAAAACCTCACTGGCCTGGAAAAAAGCGCGCCTGATCTACAGCCAGTTCAGTCAGCCTGAACTGCGTGAGGCCACGCCGACGCTGGTCTGGCCGCTGGATGGCACCTCTTATCAGATCCACAACTACGCTAACGTCTTCTCGCGTTCTTCGCTGGATATCGGCGCACGACTGTTTGTGCAGCATCTGCCGGAAAACATTGAAGGTGAGATTGTCGATCTGGGCTGTGGCAACGGTGTGGTAGGACTGGTGGCGCTGGAGCAGAATCCGCAGGCCGAGGTGCATTTCCTTGATGAGTCTTATATGGCGGTCGCCTCCAGCAAGCGGAACGTAGAAGTAAACCGTCCTGATGACCTGTCGCGCTGTCAGTTCCTGGTGAATAACGTGCTGAGCGGCTATCCATCAGATCGGCTGCACGCGGTGCTGTGCAACCCGCCATTCCATCAGCAGCACGCTGTTACCGATCATCTGGCATGGCAGATGTTCCGCGATGCGAAACGCTGCCTTCAGTATGGCGGCGAGTTGCGCATTGTCGGCAACCGCCACCTCGATTATCACCACAAGCTGAAGAAGTTGTTCGGCAACTGTACACTGATCGCCTCAAACCAGAAGTTTGTGGTGCTGCGCGCGGTGAAAATGCGCTAGTCAGATCGTCAAAGCGAGTTGCGTCGCCTGTGCTATCGCGCGGCGCGCATCCAGTTCCTCCGCGACATCTGCGCCGCCTATTACGGTTACCACCTGTCCTTTTGCACGCAGCGCGGCTTCCAGTTCGCGCTGCGGCTCCTGGCCGGCACAGATAATCACGTTATCGACCTCCAGCAGCAGCGTTTCACCGTTACGCCTCAGGTGCAGGCCGCTGTCATCAATGGCCAGATATTCAATGCCGCCCCACATCTCCACGCCGCGCGCCTGAAGGCTGGTGCGATGAATCCAGCCGGTCGTTTTTGCCAGCCTGGCACCCGGTTTCCCTGATCGGCGCTGCAATAGCCAGATTTGCCGTGATGCGGCAGGCGGCTGTGGGGCAACCAGGCCGCCGCGCTGTGTAAGGCTGTGGTCGATGCCCCATTCTGTGTAAAACGCCGCCAGATCCTCGTCATGCGACGGCTGAGACAGATACTCCGCCACATCAAAGCCAATCCCACCCGCGCCAATAATCGCCACCCGTTTACCCACCGGGCGCTTATCGCGCAGCACCTCCAGATAACTCAGCACGCTGTGGTGATCGATGCCCGGAATAGCCGGTGTACGCGGCTTAATGCCGGTTGCGAGCACCACTTCATCGGCGTCACTCAGCTGATCGGGCGTGACCCGACAGCCCGTCTGAACCGTCACGCCTGCTGCCGCCAGTTGATAGCGGAAATAACGCAGCGTTTCACTGAACTCAGATTTGCCGGGGATCTGCCGGGCAATATTGAACTGACCGCCAATCCCGGGCGCGGCCTCATAGAGCGTCACCTGATGTCCGCGCTGCGCCGCCTGCAGGGCAAACGCCATTCCGGCCGGGCCGGCACCCACCACTGCCAGTCTGCGCGGTGCGGTGCTGGCGATGACCGGCATCAGCGACTCATGGCAGGCGCGTGGATTGACCAGGCAGGAGGTGATTTTACCGGCGAACACCTGGTCAAGGCAGGCCTGATTACAGGCGATGCAGGTGTTGATGCTGTCCGGTTCGCCGCGCTGCGCTTTGCTGACAAAGGCGGGGTCGGCGAGGAAAGGGCGTGCCATCGACACCATATCGGCACAGCCCGACTGCAACAGGGCCTCAGCGACAGCGGGATGGTTAATACGGTTGGTGGCGATCACTGGCACCGAAACGTGGGCACGCAGGCGCTGCGTCACCCAGGCAAAGGCCGCGCGCGGCACGCAGGTGGCGATGGTCGGGATGCGCGCTTCGTGCCAGCCGATGCCGGTATTGAACAGCGTGACGCCGCACTGTTCCAGCTCGCCCGCCAGCAACAGGGTCTCCTCCAGCGAACTGCCTTCTTCGATCAGGTCGAGCATCGACAGCCGGAAGATAATGATAAAAGCGTCACCGGTTGCGGCGCGAACCGCGCGGGTAATTGCCAGTGCGAACTGCATCCGCTGCCGGAAGTCGCCGCCCCAGCGGTCGGTGCGCTGATTGGTGTGTTTCACCAGAAACTGATTAATCAGGTAGCCTTCGGAACCCATGATCTCCACACCATCGTAACCTGCCTGCTGGGCAAGCCGTGCGCAGCGGGCGAAGTCCTCAATGGTCTGTTCAATCGCCGTCTCGCTCATCGCCTGTGGCGTAAACGGGTTGATGGGTGCCTGACGGGCGGAGGGCGCGACCAGATCGGGCTGATAGCTGTAACGGCCAGTGTGCAGGATTTGCAGGGCGATTTTGCCCTGATGCTGATGCACCGCCTCCGTAATCTGCCGATGCCAGCTACATTGTGCTTCATCGGTGAGCATCGCGCCATGCGCGGTGGTAACACCCTGCGCATTGGGGGCGATGCCGCCGGTGACAATCAGCGCTACGCCTTCCCGTGCCCGCTCGCCGTAGAACGCCGCCAGCCGGGCTGCGCCATCCGGATGCTCTTCCAGGCCGGTATGCATCGACCCCATCAGAAAGCGGTTTTTCAGGCGGGTAAAGCCAAGATCCAGCGGCGTAAACAGCGCAGGATAATCAGGATTGACGGACATGGTAGTCACTCACAGCAAAGTGGTCGGATGAGTTTACTCTAGCCCCTTCTGCATTAAAAAAAAGTGAAAGAATGTCAGGGTGTGAGTGAAATCATAAACATCGGCAGGTGAGCAGGGCGAGCGAGCGCAGGGAACCCGGGCCTTAAGCAACACGGCCATCCGTGGCGTGCGTGGCTTTTAATGTTTCTGGCTCTGAAACCGTTAACGCCGCCGGATCCACGAATAGCGCGAACGATAGCCGCTGCTATGGTGGGTATTGAAGCGGTAGCTGGAACCGCTCTCGGCCATGCAATAGGTGCAGACATTAACGTTGTCGATCTGCGCGGCCGGCACACCCGCGTTGACCAGCAGCTGCGTCGCCAGTGCGGGCAGATCGAACCAGACACCCTGCTGATGGGCTGCGGCCTGTGGACGTTGTGCTTGTGGGTTTACCGGTTGATTCCGGTGCCAGCGTAGCCCGCTGGCAAACGCTGGGTTCTGCGCAATCTCCGCCAGCTGCGGTTCGGCCAGCTCATAGCAGCAGGGGCCCATCGCCGGGCCAATCGCCACCACCAGATCCTGCGGGTTGCAGCCCTGCTCGCCCAGTTTTTCCACGGCGCGGGTCAGCACACCCGCCAGTGTGCCCTTAAGTCCGGCATGCACCGCCGCCACGATCCGCTGTTGGCGGTCGGCGAACAGCACCGGCAGACAATCGGCGGTGTAGACCGCTACCGGTCGCATTCCGCTGCCGATCACGCCATCGGACTCACAGCTTTTGGGCGGAATGTTCTCACTATCGGTGACCACGGTTGCGCTGTGGCGCTGATGTCCATAGGCGGCATCGGCGGGAGGTGGCTCACCGGCTGGCTGAAACGCATAATCGAGCCACTCCAGCGAATCGAGCAACGGCGAGCGCGGGATCACGGCCATAAGAATCTCCTGTTATAACAGCGTGCGTTGGGCTGCCAACAGCTTACGTTAACTGCTACATTTTTGAAGCTTCTCCTCAGACCTTTCTCACCTTAAGGATGAAATGATGAAAACCTCCGCAAAACTCGCAGCATCCGGACTGGTCGCGCTGCTCCTGACCGGCTGCGCCTCGTCGACACATCAGACCGCGCAACAGCAACTCGGTCAGCAATCGGTGCTGGCTGTAAACTGGTTCCAGCAGTCTGGCGAATATCAGGCGCTGACCTGGCAGGCGTTTAACACCGCGCGCATGGCATTTGATCAGGCACCGTCGCTGACCGGCAAACCCAAAGCGGTGATTGTCGATCTGGATGAAACCATGCTGGATAACAGCGCCTACAGCGCGTGGCAGGCGAAAAACGGCCAGCCGTTCAGCAGCAAAACCTGGTCAGCCTGGACGCAGGCGCGTCAGGCGAAAGCGGTGCCGGGCGCGGTTGAGTTCGCGCGTCATGTGACAGAAAATGGCGGCACGCTGTTTTATGTGTCGAACCGCGATCAGAAAGATTACGCTGCCACGGTCGCCAATATGCAGCAGCTCGGCTTCCCTGACGTCAGCGATAAAACGGTACGTCTGAATACCGACAGCTCCAATAAGCAGGCACGTTTCGATGCCATCAAAAATGCGGGCTATAACGTGGTGCTTTACGTCGGCGATAACCTCAACGATTTCGGTGGGGCGACCTGGCATAAGGGTAATCAGACGCGTCGCGATTTCGTGAATCTCAACCATCAGCAGTTTGGTACGCAGTTCATCGTGCTGCCCAATCCACTCTACGGCGACTGGGAGAGCGGAATGGCGGAAAACTACAATAAGCTGACCCCGGAACAGCAGTTGTCGGTGCGTGAATCACGTCTGCAGAGCTGGAACGGTAAATAATTCGTCAAGAAAAAGAGCCTGCTCGTTCAGGCTCTGTTTATTATTGGTCCTTATTTACTTACTGTCGTCACTATTTTCCTGCAAATTAAATTAATCATCTCTTGCTCCCTTCTTAACTCAATACAGGTATATCTGACTGGCTTATACCCATTAAGCCGGTTGATTGTGCTAATGGTTAATTTTTTAATTAAGAGGATTCCTGGTGAAATGAGCGCTGGCTGGTATGGTGCTGAAAAACCCCTTTGTTAATGCTTGTATTTATTTGTCAGCATTAACTTTAGTTAATTTTCTAACTACATGTTTTTGATTCATTAAAAATGAATTCTGGCTTTTCCCTTTCGTCTTTGCTGCTTAATTAAATTTACGTAACCCTGACTCTTACTGACGGAAAATTGACAAAACCCGTGAGAACAAAGCGTTGTGAAATATTGCCCGTGCATTGGAAATGGTTAGCGTCTATAACCTTTTTCTGTGATTCAGTTCTTATTTCCCTGGCGGCTCATGCTTTATTTGTGTGCCGACACATGTTGTGGTTAGCCAGGATGCGACATCCCGGTAGTAGAGAGAAGATGATTGTGACGACACTTAAACCCTTATTAGCGAAAAATCGCAGTTGGGCCTTGCAGCGCCGCCAGCGTAATCCGGATTATTTTAAAAAATTCCTTCATCAGCAAAAGCCGCACTCACTCTGGATAGGTTGCTCTGATAGTCGCGTTCCGGCTGAGGTATTAACCGGCTCCCATCCTGGCGAACTCTTTGTACATCGTAATATCGCCAACATGGTGATTGAGGACGACGACAATTTGCTGAGCGTACTGCAATACGCGCTCTTCTTTCTCGGTGTGAAACGCATTGTCCTTAGCGGCCACTATGGCTGTGGCGGCGTAGAAGCCGCGCAAAACCTGCCGGGCAGCGTGCTGGACGGACAGGAAAGCGCGCTGGCGAGACGTATTCAGACGCTGCGAAATGATATTCAGCAGGGGCTGGCAGAAAGCCCGGCCTCAGACGTGGCGCCGGGTGAACAGCTTGATCGGCTGGTTGAGGCCAACGTGAAGGCGCAATTCGCCAGACTGGTGAAATCTGAACCGGTCCGGCAAATCTGGCAATCGGGCCAGGAACTGGAGGTGTTTGGTTGTGTTTATGACCTGCGCTCCGGTCATCTCAAAGAACTGATTCATCAATCTGCAGAGGAACCTTCATTATGAACCTCGATACCCTGCGTCGCGATATTCCGGCGGGTCTGGTGGTGTTTCTGGTCGCCTTACCGCTCTGTCTTGGCATCGCACAGGCCAGCGGATTACCGCCGTTTGCCGGTCTGCTGACGGGTGTGATTGGCGGTCTGGTCGTGACGTCGCTGAGTCCATCCCGATTTGCCGTCAGCGGCCCGGCAGCGGGCCTGGTCACTATCGTGGTCGCCTCAATGGCGTCGCTAGGCAGTTTCTCCGCGTTTCTCACTGCACTGATTATTGCCGGGGCGCTGCAATGCCTGTTTGGTCTGCTGCGTGCCGGACGGTTTATTTCGCTGGTGCCGGGCAGCGTCATCAAAGGGATGCTGGCGGCGATTGGTTTGCTGCTCATCATGCAGCAGATCCCGGTGGCACTGGGTGCCGCTGGCGATGCGGAGCTGGTGTCGCTGGTGACCGGCGAGATGACCTTCTCGCTGCCCGCCATCCTGGTAGCGGGTGTCGGTCTGGCCATTTTATGTCTCTGGACCACCGCACCGGTTAAACGGATCAAAGCGCTGGCCTGGATCCCCGGCCCGCTGATAGCCGTGCTCATCGGCTGCCTGGCTACCGTGCTGGGTGGGAGGCTGTTTCCTGAGATGACGCAGGGTCTGGCTCGCATTTCGCTGCCCGCTTTTGACAGCGTCTCTGCGCTGGTGGCGGAGCTGGAAACGCCTGACTGGATGGCCTGGCAGAATCCGCAGGTCTGGGTGGTTGCGGTGACCTTAGCACTGGTCGCCAGTCTGGAGACCCTGCTGAGCCAGGAGGCGCTGAAAAAACTGCGTCCTCAGACGCCCGCGCCGTCGCCTAACAAAGAGATGTTCGCGCAGGGTATTGGTAACCTGGCGGCCGGTTTCCTTGGGGCGATGCCGATCACGGCGGTGATTGTGCGCAGTTCAGTGAACGTCAGTGCGGGTGCGCAGACCAAATTGTCGATTTTCATTCACGGTGTACTGCTGCTGATTTGCGGCATGTGGTTCAGCGAGATGCTGAATGCCATTCCGCTGGCCAGCCTCGCTGCCGTACTGCTCTATACCGGTTATAAACTGGCGACACCGCGACTGTTCGTTGAGCAGTTCCGGATGGGCGCGCAGCAATACGTGCCGTTTCTGGCCACCATCATCGGGATTATCACGCTGGGTATGCTGGTCGGTATTGGTATCGGTATCGCCACGCAGATCCTCTATAGCATCTATAAGAGTCATCGCAACGCGCTGCAGCTCACCCGCTATGATGACCACTATGTGCTGCGCTTTCAGCAGAACCTGACCTTTATGCATAATCCCAGGCTCCAGGGATTGCTGGATGAGATCCCGGAGAACAGCGTGGTCATCGTTGATAACGACAATGCGGAATATATCGATCCCGACGTCAAAGCGGTGCTGAAAGATTTTGGCGATAACGCTGATAAACGCGGCATTCGCCTGAGTCAGTGGCCGGTTGCGGTAAAATAGCGATAAACGCAACGGTAAAGTCGTTTGAGAGGCAAAAATCGGATATCTCGGATATCCGATTTTTTTATTTGCGAGGCATAATAAGTCCCCAATTTTTACTGTCATCTGATGGGGTTAGACTCTTCAGGGTCACTTTGCGGAGTCAGCCCAGGAAGGGCGGTTGACCGCCGGATGACAGTGAGAGTATCCAGGATTTAATCATTCTGACACCACGCGCCTGTGCAGGCTGACGTGGACAGCCAGCCTCTCTGCGACAAGGTCCGGATGTATGCGCATGCAGCTGTTTGAAGAGCACAACGCTAAGAAGAACGCATTTTCGCTGTTTTTAGTGACGTTGTTATTTTGCTTTATCGGCGGACACCTGCGCATCCCACAGGAGCTGTCACTGTTCTGGCCAGTCAACGCGATCGTCACTGGCATTATCGTCCGAAATCCTTATCTGCATCAGACCCGCTATTACCTGGCTACGTTTGCTGGCATGGTGTTTAACGACACTGTTTTTTCAGGCTGGGCGCTTTCTGCCTTCACGCTGAACCTGGCGAATCTTCTGTTTGTGCTGATAGCGGTTACGCTGCTGATAAAACATCTTCAGAATGATTCCGGAAGGGAGCGCATTATCAATGTGCTACGTATTTTCCCCGCCTGCCTGCTGGCCGCGTTAGCCTGTGCCAGCTGGGGGGCACTGGCACAGCAGGCTGATTTCACTGTCGGTCTGGCGATCGCCTGGGGTGAGTGGTTTAGTGAGCAGTTCTCTACCGGGCTCATGGTACTGCCGTTTTTGCTGACGCGTGACTGGTCGTCGCTGTCGCCCCGCCAGTTTTTGCAGCTGCGCAAGCTGGCACCCGTTATCGCTCTGATCTTTTCGATGATGATTGGGGCAATAATGGGTGGCGCAGGTAGCCTGACGTTACCGGTTCCGGCGCTGGTGTGGTGTGCCATCGTGTTGCCGATGCCGCTGACCAGCCTGGTGATTCTGCTGAGCGGTATTGTCGAAATCATTCTGGTTTCGCACGGCGTAATGAACATTCAGGGCGATGATACCCTCCTGCTCGTCAGCCACCTGACCTCGGCGCGATTGGGTGTGGCGACTATCGCAATTAGCCCGCTGATCGTGGCCGCGAGCATGGATGCCATTCGCCAGCTGAATCAACGGCTCGCGCTGCGCGCGAATTACGATTTCCTGACCCGGCTGCTGTCGCGTTCCGGCTTATATGAAAGCCTGCGTGCGGAGCCTATTTTCCCGGATCGTAAGGTGGGCGTGATCCTGCTGGATGTCGACTACTTCAAAGCGATTAATGATAATTTTGGTCATGACGCGGGTGACAGCGTGCTGGAAGAGATCGCTCGCCGGATGCAGCAGGTTATCGGTAAAGAGGGACGCGTCTGCCGGTTTGGCGGAGAGGAATTTGTGGTGGTGCTGTTCGACCAGAATCCCGCAAAGCTCTATTTTCTCGCCGAGAGCATCCGGCAGAAGATGGCGAAAGAGAAATTCTGGCTACAGGGCAGTACGGCTACCGTGACCGTCAGTCTGGGACTGGCGCATAGCAGTGCCGGAGAAGCGACGGAGTGGCACCGTGTGATTAACCGGCTCATTTCGGCGGCGGATAAAAACCTCTATCTCTCGAAGCGCAATGGCCGTAATCAGACCTCACCCGTCAACTATTGCGGCATCTCCAGCGACGTGGCATAACGCCACGCCGCCGGAGCGGGTCAACTGACGCTGCTTTTCAGCGTGCTGGCCTGCTGGTGGCGTTCAATCGCCAGGTCGATCAGACGGCTGATCAGATCCTGATAGCTGAGCCCGGCTGCCTGCCAGAGTTTCGGGTACATGCTGATGTTGGTAAAGCCGGGCAGGGTATTCACTTCATTGACGATAATTTCGCCGTCGTCAGTCAGGAACACATCGACGCGCGCCATGCCAAAGCACTCCAGCGCGGTAAAGGCCTTGATGGCGACGTCACGAATCGCATCGCTGGTTTCCGCTGCGATGGCCGCCGGGACCACCGTCTGTGCTCCGTTCTCAGAAATATATTTGGTGTCATACGTGTAGAAGGCGTCATGCACCACCACTTCGCCGCAGGGGCTGGCTTCAGGTGCATCGTTGCCCAGCACCGCGCACTCAATCTCCCGACCTTTTATCCCCTGTTCAATCAGTACTTTGCGGTCAAAGGAGAAAGCCAGTGCCAGCGCGGCATCAAACTCTTCAATGCTATCTACTTTGCTCACGCCCACTGAAGAACCCTGGTTGGCGGGTTTGATAAATAGCGGCAGTCCAAAGCGGGCAATCACGGCCTCTGGATCCAGATGGGCGCGTTGTGCCTGAGTGACGCTCAGCCACGGCGCGACGTTGAGGCCGGCATCGCGTAGCAGGCGTTTGGTGAAATCTTTGTCCATGCTCACCGCAGAACCCAGCACATCGGACCCGACGAACGGTAAAGAGGCCATACGCAGCAGACCCTGCAGAGAACCATCTTCACCCAGCGTACCGTGAACAATCGGGAAGATAACGTCGATTTGCGACAGTGGATGGGCGTTGTGACGGGTGATGATCTGCTGCTGCGTCTTGCCCGGCACCAGCGCCACATCTTCAGCGGCGTGATTCAGTGCGATCAGCGCCGGATTTTCAGCGTTAAGTAAGAAGTTGGACGCATCATTCAGACGCCAGTGTCCCTGTTTGTCGATGCCCAGCAACACCACGTCAAACCTGGTTTTGTCGATCGCCTCAAGGATATTTTTGGCCGACTGCAACGACACCTCATGCTCGGCCGACTTCCCGCCAAACACGATCCCTACCCGCAACTTTGTCATCTGTTTTGCCCACTGAAAAAATCAAAACCACAAGATAGCATGGGGTTTGCGCGGGTTAAATTACCTGAAATCTAAATGCTGGCGACAGTAATTGCCTCGTCAGGCTGTTTTAATCGCAGCTACCTTTTCTCCATACGTTATCGACAGGTCGCAGGGATAACTTCGGATGAAGAGCGGTTGCAGATCAGAAAGGATAAGAGATGACTAAATCTGACGATCAGGCAGAGGGCAATGCGGGATATCGCCAGGTTTGGCTGGAGAATATCACAACCCGTTGTCGTACCTTACCCAGTATGGTGTTGCGGGCGCTTTCGGGATAATGATCTGCGATGTGGCGATGACGCCACATTCAGGACTATCGCTGACGATTCGCGGTGCCGCTTGAGAGGATGAAAACTGTGAGCTGAGGTAAAACGGTCAGCGTGGAAGATAGCTTCTGCAAGTTTCGCTTGTGTTCACACCAGCAAATATGAGGATGAGTACGTTTTCTCAGTTGCTCTCATCTTTGTGCGGCACATCATTTCTTTTTTGGTCGGGCGTTATCTTGCATAAAGGTTCGTAGGCAAGACCTGAGATCTTCCTGGTGTCCTTGGCGGGCTTCTTCTCCTTTCGCTTTCCCGACATGACAGGCCACGCGCTAAATAACTCTGAGAGTATTTCGAAAATCTGATGCATAGCTGTTGCTCACTTGTTCGAGTCAGGCAATGCCAATGACTTTAACATGAAGCTAATATTTAATGGGCCGGATTTATGAGAGGCGTTGAGGGTTAGTTACAGGTGAGAAACCGTGTCGCTGTTTCCGGCTTCAGCCATTATTGATGCGTGGTGGACTCTTTGAAACCGTCTACTGATTCTGCTGTGTGGCGCCAGCCGTGCCATTGATGATAAAGACTCGCAGAAGGCTCTGCAATTCACGGTCTTGATTCGGGCTGCTCAGGATAATCAGTTGAGGATTTCCCATGGCAGTGAAAATGCATCGCCACTTTGCCGCCACTCGAAAAGCCAGTAACAAAAAAGCCGCTTCAACGAGCGGCTTAGGTATATGTTTTTTTATCACTAAATTTGGTGGCCCCTGCTGGGTTTGAACCAGCGACCAAGCGATTATGAGTCGCCTGCTCTAACCACTGAGCTAAGGGGCCAGCGGAGCGGGGATTATAAAGTATCTCTTCAGGACGATCCAGCACTCAGCTACCGGTTGCTGAAATAAGCAGCAGCGATTTACCTGCTGATTTATATAACAAATCTGGCAACGCCTGGCGCAGTAGTCGCAAATCGGCACGGATAATGCTTCCCCGTGCCTTAAGTAAAACCCGATGTCAGGTGCTATGGCAGATGACTGACTCAGCCCTGACGGTAGCGGGATGCTGATCGATTCCTTGAAAGATGGGGAACCATGGCGCCACGTGCCTGATCGTAGTCGTGCCACATCTGCAGATCTTCCAGCGCCGGAATAGTTACCGTCTCCTTGCTGTCGAGTCCGGCCAGCGCGGCGTCCACCATCTCATCAACGTCCATCAGCATTTCAGTCGGGATTTCATTAATAGACTGGCCTGCGCGATCAAAAATCTCTGTACGGGTTGCGCCGGGTAACACCGCCTGTACCTGCACACCGCTCTCCGCGAGTTCACGCTGCATGGCGCGCGTCAGGGTCAGCACATAAGACTTAGTGGCGTTATAGGCGCCATTGAACATCTCATGCACCAGCGACAGCACCGAGGCGATATTGATAATAGTGCCGTGACCGCGTGCTTTAAATGCCCGGCCAGCCGCCTGTGCCAGACGCGTCGGTGCCAGAATATTTAACGCCAGCATGCTGTTGATGCGTGTGATGTCCGCCTCCAGAAACTCGCTTTCGACACCCATGCCTGCGTTGTTCAGCAGCAGCGTAATCTGTGCGTTGTTTGCGAGCTCTGACTCCACACGCTGCAGGTCCCGCTCATGCGTTAAGTCAGCCTTCATCACGGTTACCCGAATATCGTGCTGTTGTGTCAGCGCATCAGCCAGTGTGGTGAGTCGTGCCTGATCCCGTGCGACCAGGATGAGGTCATAACCGCGTGCTGCCAGTCGTTTTGCGTACGTTGCACCGATACCGCTGGATGCGCCTGTGATTAATGCTGTGCCTGATTTTGACATGTTTGCTTCCTCGTATGATGGTCGTCATAATGGTTATCAATATGACGACCATCATATGATTCGTCAAGCTGGAATATGATGAGTGTAATAATTACTATAATAGCCAGAAGCCATGCAGTTAAAACCGCAGGAGATGAGATGGAGAAGCAGAGCAGCAAGATGCAGACCCGCCAGCGTATCCTTGATGAGGCGGCGCGTGTGATGCGTGAAACCGGCACTGAAGGGATTGGGGTGGCGGCGCTGATGAAGCGGGTTGGCCTGACACATGGCGGCTTCTATGCACATTTTGCGTCACGCGAGGAGCTGGTTGAGGAGGTGCTGAAACATATGTTTGCTGAATCTGATACCTTCAGGCCTGCTAAATCCGTGACCCAACCAGCAACGCAGCTGGCTGATTTTATTGATAGCTATCTTTCCGAGGCGCATCGCAATGCACCGGCTCAGGGCTGTCCGCTGGCGGCACTGGTGAGCGAAGTGGCCCATCTTCCACAGCCGACACGGCAGATCTTCGCCCAGGGCTTCAATACGATGCATGCCGGTCTGGTGCAGATACTGCGTGAGCTGAGATTGCCGGATGTGGAAGCGCTGGCCTCCAGCATGCTGGCAGAGATGGTGGGCGCACTGGCGCTGGCACGGGCCTGTCCGGATGCTGAGCGGGCCAGTCAGATGCTGCAACGCAGTCGCGACGCGCTTAAGCAGCGTACGCTGGAGGTGGCGGCATGAGTGAGCATGCTATCCGCGACATTATCAGCTCCGATCTTGATGTGCTGTTCTGCGGCATCAATCCAGGTCAGTCAACGGCCCATCAGGGATTTCACTTTGCGCATCCCGGAAACCGGTTCTGGAAGGTTATTCATCTGGCGGGATTCACCCGGCAGCAGCTGAAGCCGGAAGAGGAGCAGCGCCTGACGGAAACCGGCTGCGGCATCACCATGCTGGTAGAACGGCCAACTGTGCAGGCAAATGAGCTTGCGCCTGATGAGCTGCGGGATGGCGGTAAACGCCTGATGGAGAAGGTTCTGGATTATCAACCCGCCGCGCTGGCCATTCTGGGTAAGGATGCATTCCGTCGTGCTTTTAAACAGAGCAAAGTCGAATGGGGCAAACAGCCGATATGTATGGGGAAAACTCAGGTGTTGGTGTTGCCGAATCCCAGCGGACTGAATCGTGCATCACTGGACGAGATGGTCGGGGCGTATCGTCAGCTCTGGCTGGAACTGCATCCGGAGAGTCACTGACGTCGGGCAGGGCAGGGGAGTGGCGCGAACAGGCAGGCATAAAAAACCCCGGCGAACCGGGGTTTTTGTCGGACTTAATCGTCGAGGAAGCTACGCAGCACTTCCGAACGGCTCGGATGGCGCAGTTTACGCAGGGCTTTCGCTTCAATCTGACGAATACGCTCACGCGTCACGTCGAACTGTTTGCCCACTTCTTCCAGCGTATGGTCCGTGTTCATATCAATACCGAAACGCATGCGCAGTACTTTCGCTTCGCGCGCGGTCAGGCCAGCCAGCACGTCATGGGTGGCAGAACGCAGGCTCTCTGACGTTGCAGAATCCAGCGGCAGCTCCAGCGTGGTGTCTTCGATAAAATCGCCCAGATGTGAATCTTCATCATCACCAATCGGCGTCTCCATAGAGATCGGCTCTTTAGCGATTTTCAGCACTTTGCGAATTTTATCTTCTGGCATCAGCATACGCTCAGCCAGCTCTTCCGGCGTTGGTTCGCGGCCCATCTCCTGCAGCATCTGGCGCGAAATACGGTTGAGCTTGTTGATTGTCTCAATCATATGCACCGGAATACGGATGGTACGCGCCTGGTCGGCGATAGAGCGGGTGATGGCCTGACGGATCCACCAGGTCGCATAAGTCGAGAACTTGTAACCACGGCGATATTCAAACTTATCTACCGCTTTCATCAGGCCGATATTACCTTCCTGAATCAGGTCGAGGAACTGCAGACCACGGTTGGTATATTTCTTCGCAATCGAAATAACCAGACGCAGGTTAGCTTCCACCATCTCTTTCTTAGCGCGACGCGCTTTGGCTTCACCGATCGACATGCGACGGTTAATATCTTTAACCTGTTCAATGGTCAGGCCGGTCTCTTCTTCAACCTGTGCCAGTTTCTGCAGGGAACGCATCACGTCATCCTGCACTTCCAGCAGTTTCTCAGACCACGGCTTGTTCATCGCCAGAGCGGCTTTGAACCAGCTTTCGTTGGTTTCGTTGCCGGTAAACAGCGTGATGAAGTTCTTCTTCGGCATTTTGCACAGCTCAATACAGAGCTTCATGATCAGACGTTCCTGAGTACGGACACGTTCCATCATAGTGCGCATGCTGCCTACCAGGTAGTCGAACTGCTTCGGTACCAGGCGGAACTGTTTGAAGACGTCAGAGAGGTTCTGGATTTCGGCAACGGCAGCAGCATGACTGCGACCTTTGCTCTTAATCACGCTGCGGGTCGCTTCATACTGCTTACGCAGGTCAGAAAACTTCTCGCGCGCCAGTTCCGGGTCGATTGAGTTATCGTCGTCGGAGCTGTCGTCATCCTCTTCATCTTCTTCTTCATCGTCGTTACGATCGGCTTCAGAAAGTTCAGAGCCTACGTGCGTTGCCGTTGGGGCAATATCTTCTTCTGCGTTAGGATCGACGAAACCGGTGATCAGGTCGGAGAGGCGTGATTCGCCTGCTTCAACTTTGTCATACTGATCCAGAAGATAAGTAATGGCTTCAGGGTATTCGGCGACAGAACACTGAACCTGGTTGATACCGTCTTCAATACGCTTAGCGATGTCGATTTCGCCTTCGCGCGTCAGCAGTTCAACGGTACCCATTTCACGCATATACATGCGAACCGGGTCGGTAGTACGCCCGATTTCAGATTCAACGCTGGATAACACCTGAGCGGCAGCTTCTGCGGCATCTTCATCAGTATCGGAGCTGTTTTCGTTCAGCATCAGATCGTCGGCATCCGGGGCTTCTTCAACCACCTGAATACCCATGTCGTTAATCATCTGGATGATGTCTTCGATCTGATCTGAGTCGACGATATCTTCCGGCAGATGGTCATTGACCTCAGCATAGGTCAGATAGCCTTGCTCCTTACCACGGGTGACAAGAAGCTTGAGCTGTGACTGCGGGTTTTGCTCCATAAGACGGTATCCACACTTCTGTTAAATTAGATTGGTGTCGGTCGGCAGCGCGCCAACAATAAGCAGTGAAGGCGTTTAGTTCTTGCCGCTGCCTTCATCGCGGCGTGGGCTTTGCCCATCAGTAATCGGCACTTAAGCCGCTTGTTAACTCTGTGCTAAGGGCCTGGCTTACTTGCCATTCTGCTTCCCGGCAGTGCTCGCTCTCCTCACGTACATCAGTACGCTCCGGGAGCTGTGCGCTGGCGGTAACCAGACTGGCAGCGACGCCGACCCCTAAAATTCGTGCGGCTGCCCTTTGATCGTTCAAGCGGGCAGCATGCTGAAAACGGTTATTTTCTGGCAAACGCCTGACTGAGTGTCCAGAATTCACGGCGCTCATCGGCGCTGAGTCCCTGAGTGCGCTCACGCGCAATCAAAAACTCCAGGCGCTCTTCAAGCGCTGCATCATAGATGCTGGCCAGCGAGTCCTGAAACACCGCTTCGGCTTCTTCATCTACTATCATGTGGTTCCAGATCGCCAGTGTTTCAAGCGTCTGACTAAAATTTGTTCCGCGATATAACTCTAGTAGCTGACCGGTGGTCAATCCAGGATTCTCATTACAACGGCCCACTAATTCAATAAATAGCGGTAAACCCGGCATTTTTGACTCAGACAGCCCATCCAGAGAAGGCACCATCGTGGCCAGTTGCGGGTTCTGAATCAGTAACGCAATCAGTACACGCATGGTGGTACGCTTCAACGGAGGCGCAACCGGCGCGGTTCCGCTTGCGGCCTGCTTCGGCATCAGCTTTTCAAGCTGATTATCGTCAAGAATACCCAGTTTATTCCCCAGCTCCTGACGCATATAAATACGTAAGGTCTCACCGGGGATCTGCGTTATCAGCGGTAAAGCCAATGTGCTCAGGCGCGCTTTTCCATCGCGTGAGCTCAGATCCACCTGCGGCAGCAGGCTATCAAATAAAAACGAAGAGAGCGGCATCGCCTGCTCCATCCTCGCTTCGAAGGCGACTTTACCCTCTTTACGAACCAGCGTATCCGGATCTTCACCATCAGGTAAAAACATAAAGCGTAGCTGACGACCATCATTCATGTAAGGCAATGCGGTCTCGAGCGCACGCCAGGCCGCTTCACGACCCGCTCTGTCGCCGTCGTAACAGCAGATCACGGTGTCGGTACTGCGAAACAGCAACTGAATATGTTCAGCAGTGGTTGAGGTGCCTAATGACGCAACGGCATAGTCGATGCCGTACTGCGCCAGCGCAACCACGTCCATGTATCCCTCGACCACTAACAGGCGGGCGGGTTCAGGATGGTTCTTAACGGCTTCATACAGGCCATAGAGCTGACGGCCTTTATGAAAAATGGGTGTTTCCGGTGAGTTGAGATACTTCGGCGTATCGTTACCCAGCACGCGTCCGCCAAAACCAATGACGCGTCCACGCTTATCGCGGATCGGAAACATGACGCGGTCGCGAAACCGGTCATAGGTACGGCCTTTGTCATTGCTGACCAGCATGCCCGCTTCCATCAATGACTCGCGGTCTTCCGATTGCTTGCCAAAACGTTTGAGAACGTTGTCCCAGCCGGCTGGCGCATAACCTATAGCGAAATGATTGATGATGTCGGCGCTCAGACCACGACGATCAAGATAGTCGCGTGCTGGCTGCGCACTGGATTGCTGCAGGCCCTGCTGATAAAAACCGTTCAGGTTCTCCATCAACTGATACAGGCTCTGGCGCTGATGGCGTTCCATCTGGCTGGGCCCGCTGCCTGCTTCGTAAGGCACGTCTAAACCGTGGGAAGTGGCGAGCTCTTCAATACTTTCAACGAACTCCAGACGATCAAAGTTCATTAAAAAGTCGATAGCATTGCCGTGTGCACCACAGCCGAAACAGTGATAGAACTGTTTTTCGCCGTTTACGGTGAAAGAGGGCGTTTTTTCATTATGGAAAGGACAGCACGCATGAAAATTCTTACCCTGCTTTTTCAGCTTAACGCGGGCATCGATAAGATCCACGATATCCGTGCGGGCAAGTAAATCGTTGATAAATACGCGTGGAATTCGTCCAGCCATACGCCCCAGATTTTCAGCTCATAAACGGCAACAAGCCGCGCTTCCTTTCGGAAAGCACGGCCTTTTACTTGACTCTGTCTGCGTGAATCACGCTGTGGAGGCGAACCTCCGGAACGACTTAGTACAGACGAGTGCGGCGTGCGTTTTCGCGAGCCAGTTTCTTGGCGTGACGCTTAACTGCTGACGCTTTAGCGCGCTTACGTTCGGTAGTCGGTTTTTCATAGAACTCACGACGACGAACTTCAGCCAGAACGCCTGCTTTCTCGCATGAACGCTTGAAGCGACGCAGTGCTACGTCAAATGGCTCGTTTTCACGTACTTTAATTACCGGCATGTAACTCTCACCTCGATAAAATTCGGTTTTTGCTGCTGACTGCGGCGCCAGCACATTTCAAAATGGTGCAGCATTTTACTCCAACTCGCGTTGGTTTGTAAAGCACCAAGGATAATTTGAAACCAACAGGAGCGTTTGCCTGTGCGGCTGCCGGTTTTTCCAGGGGCGGGAGTATAGCGCACTCTTTAGCCGACAGAAAATGACTTTTTACGCCGGATGTCCGCGCTGCACATCCTATTGCTGTGATAAACTGCGCGCCGCAAGAATGAGGTGATGCAATGCGAATTCTGGGTATTGAAACGTCGTGCGATGAAACTGGCATCGCTATTTATGATGACGAGGCTGGATTACTGGCTAACCAGCTCTACAGCCAGGTAAAACTGCACGCCGATTATGGCGGTGTGGTGCCGGAACTGGCCTCACGTGATCACGTGCGTAAAACCGTGCCGCTGATTCAGGCCGCACTGAAAGAGGCCGGTCTGGCGCCGCAGCAGATTGATGCCGTAGCCTACACAGCGGGTCCCGGACTGGTTGGTGCGCTGCTGGTCGGTGCCACCATTGGTCGCGCCCTGGCATTTGCGTGGAAAGTGCCTGCGGTGCCGGTCCATCATATGGAAGGCCATCTGCTGGCGCCGATGCTGGAAGAGAATCCACCGGAATTTCCGTTTGTCGCCCTTCTGGTCTCGGGCGGACATACTCAGCTGATTAGCGTTACTGGCGTCGGTCAATATGTGCTGCTTGGTGAATCGATCGATGATGCCGCGGGTGAGGCCTTTGATAAGACGGCGAAGCTGCTCGGTCTGGATTATCCGGGTGGGCCAATGCTGTCGAAGATGGCGCAGCAGGGCACAGCGGGACGCTTTACCTTCCCGCGTCCGATGACTGACCGTCCGGGCCTGGATTTCAGCTTCTCCGGCCTCAAAACCTTTGCTGCGAATACCATTCGCGCCAATCCTGACGATGATCAGACCCGTGCTGATATCGCCCGTGCGTTTGAAGATGCAGTCGTCGATACGCTGTCGATCAAATGCAAGCGTGCACTGGATGAGACAGGCTTTAAGCGTCTGGTGATTGCGGGCGGTGTCAGCGCTAACCGCACACTGCGCGAGCAGATGGCGATCATGATGCAAAAGCGCGGCGGAGAGGTGTTCTACGCCCGTCCTGAGTTCTGTACCGATAACGGTGCGATGATCGCGTATGCGGGCATGGTGCGGTTAAAAGGCGGCACCCGAGGCGAGTTGAGCGTCAGCGTGCGACCGCGCTGGCCGCTGGCGGAACTGCCCGCCATCTGATGTGAAAAAAGCCGGCTTGCCGGCTTTTTTTATGGTTGAGATTTCTTTTTGCGCTTCCAGATCTTGCCTTCCTGACCCCGCCACAGCCGCTGAATATTGTCGTGATGACGCAGCAGGATGAGACACGAGAGCATGGAGACCGGGAACGTGAACTGCGGTTTGAACCACCAGACATAAAAGGGCGCGATCAGGGCGCTGACGATGGCACCCAGCGAGGAATAGCCGCTGAGTAAGACCGTTAACAGCCAGGTCCCGGTAACCAGCCCGGTTAAGTCCCAGCCAATTGGCGCTATCGCGCCGAATGCAGTCGCCACGCCTTTGCCGCCGCGAAAGTGAAAGAACACCGGGTAGATATGACCCAGACAGGCCGCAATGGCGGTCAGGCCGAGATAAAGCGGCGTGACGTGCATCAGATAGGCCAGCCAGACCGGCACCATCCCTTTCAGCACATCAAACACTAATACGGTTGCTGCGGCGGCTTTACCGCCCAGACGCAGTACGTTGGTCGCACCGGGATTGCCGGAACCGTGTGTGCGCGGATCGGGCAGGCCAGCGAGTTTGCAAACCAGAATCGCACTGGAAATCGAGCCGCAAAGATACGCGAAAATAATCATACCAAGCGCGAAAGCACTCATAACACCGTACCGTTCCCTTTAGGGTCGTTTTGATCTCATCAACCGTGGATAATACGCATAATCCGCCGGAAGTGGTATCCGGCTTAGCCAAAAACAGAGACCCTCATCATGGATATCGTATTTATAGAACAACTCACGGTGTTCACCACCATTGGCGTTTACGACTGGGAACAGGGCATACAGCAGAAGCTGGTGCTCGATGTCGAAATGGCCTGGGATAACCGTCTGGCGGCCAGCAGCGACGATGTGAAAGATTGCCTGAGCTATGCGGATGTCTCATTGGCGATCCTGACGCATCTGAACGGGGGGCGTTTTGCCCTGGTTGAGCGGGTTGCTGAAGAAATCGCGGATCTGTTGATGAACCGTTTCAGTTCGCCTGGCGTGCGAATAAAGGTAAGCAAACCGGGGGCTGTAGCCCAGGCGGCGCAGGTTGGCGTGCGAATTGAGCGCGGGACTATTCCTAAATAAATACGATGTGATTGCCATCACAATGAAACCAAACCAAATTACTGTCTGTCATAGCGTGTGCCGTTTCGTTACAGCAGGCGAAACGGTGTAGACCTTAAGGTTTAATTCAGGCTTATAGCGGCATAATTTCAGGCGATAGCAGTGCGCTACCGCCTTTTTAATGGTTTGAAACGGATAGAGGGAACATTTGATGGCAGATATTCATCAGCTTTGGGTAGCTGCAATCCTGGGCGTTGTGGAAGGGCTGACCGAATTTTTACCGGTCTCTTCCACAGGGCACATGATTATAGTGGGTCACCTGCTGGGCTTTGAAGGTGAAAAAGCCGAGACCTTTGAAGTTGTGATTCAGTTAGGATCAATTCTGGCTGTGGTAGTGATGTTCTGGCGCCGTCTGTTTGGCCTGATCGGCATCCACTTTGGCGAAGTTAAACATGAAGGTGTTGGCACCGGCCGTCTGTCGTTGATCCACATCCTGCTGGGTATGGTGCCGGCGGTGGTTGTGGGTCTGGTCCTGCACGATCAGATTAAAACGCTGTTTAACCCGATCAACGTGATGTACGCGCTGGTGGTGGGGGGCGTTCTGCTGCTGGCTGCTGAGTACCTCAAGCCAAAACAGCCGAAAGCCGTCGGCGTTGATGATATTACCTATCGTCAGGCGTTCATGATTGGCTGTTTCCAGTGCTTAGCACTGTGGCCGGGCTTCTCACGTTCTGGTGCAACCATCTCGGGTGGCATGCTGATGGGCGTGAGCCGTTATGCCGCGTCAGAGTTCTCCTTCATCCTGGCAGTGCCAATGATGATGGGTGCGACCGTGCTGGACATGTACAAGAGCATCGGTTTCCTGACAATGGCGGATTTCCCGATGTTCGCCGTCGGCTTTGTCACGGCGTTTATCGTGGCGCTGATTGCGATCAAAGCCTTCCTTGAGCTGATTAAGCGCATCTCTTTCGTCTCGTTCGCGATTTATCGCTTTATCGTGGCGGCAGCGGTTTACATGGTCTTCATGTAAACCCTGGGCAGCCTGCTAGTCAGGCTGCCTGATCGCCAGACCCTGCGCGACGGCGTCAATTCGTCTCCGCGTCATCTCTTCCCGCACCTCTGCACCTTTAAACCCTGCTTCGACGACCGCTTTGGTCGGCACCGCCTGCGCCAGCGCAAAAGCACGACGCAGATAGTCGCCCTGCGGATAAGGCATGCTCTCCAGTCCAGCCCGCCCACGTGCATCCGCTTCGCTGGTCAGTGCCATCTGCTTAATACGCTGCGGCTTACGCCAGGCATCGATCCGATCAAACAGCGCCACCAGTGATGCCGGGGATTGCCGTTCGATGGTGTGCACAATGTCGTGGAACTCGGTCACGATTAACGCCAGATCGCGAATCGCGTTAGGTACCCGCAGTCGCTGACACAGCGCCTCGACCAGTGGAACGCCCGCCAGTCCATGACCGTGATGGCTCGGCCACAGTTCAGGCGGCGTCAGCGCCTTGCCGACGTCATGGAACAATGTAGCGAAGCGCACATCGATCTCGCTGGAGAGGGCTGCAGCCATCGCCAGTGTCATCAGGGTATGAACACCGGTGTCGATTTCCGGGTGCCATTTAATCGGCGCAGGAATACCAAACAGATTATCCAGCTCAGGAAACAGCACCTGCAACGCACCGCAGTCACGCAGAACCTGAAAATAGACCTGAGGATTACGGGCACTCAGCGCCTTTTCCGTCTCTTTCCACACGCGTTCGGCAGTGAGATTCGACAGCTCGCCGCTTGCGGCCATCTGCTGCATCAGTTGCTGGGTTTCGGGGGCAATACGAAAGTTGAGATGAGCAAAACGCGCAGCAAAACGCGCGACGCGCAATACCCGCAGCGGATCTTCACTGAAGGCTTCAGAGACATGACGCAGCAGGCGCAGGGCAATGTCACGCTGGCCATTATAGGGATCGACCAGTTCGCCGTTTTCATCCTGTGCGATAGCATTGATGGTGAGATCGCGGCGCTGTAAATCCTGCTCCAGCGTCACGTCGGGCGCGGACCAGGTGACAAATCCAGTGTAGCCTTTCCCGTTTTTCCGCTCGGTCCGTGCCAGTGCATACTCTTCGCGACTGACGGGATGCAGGAAAACGGGAAAATCACGACCGACCTGTTGATAACCCTGCTCAAGCATGGCTTCGGGTGTGGAACCAGTGACAACCCAATCTTTATCTGTAACCGGCAGATTCAGCAGCGCATCACGCACCGCACCGCCAACAAGAAACGTCTTCACGCAAAACTCCAGAGAAAAAGAAATGATCTGCATGCCGGGCACGTCCCGCGCCTGAAATCAGCAGTGCATCTCATTTTATTGTTGCACAGATTCCCCGGATTGCAGACATGCCAAAAGGGGGATCCTGCGATCCCCCGCGAAAACCCGACAGAATGGGGTCAGTTCATCCAGCGATCGCTTTTCTTACGGCGCGGCAACATATGCGGCAGTAGCAGTCCCAGCAGCAGGCCGACACCCAGCACGCCGCCACCATACATAAACCACTGCATAATGATGGTGCGCTGTTTGTCATCCAGCTGAACGTTGGCGGCGCTGACTTTCTTCTGCGCGACAATCAGCTCATTTTTGAGCTTCTGATTTTCGCCTTTCAGCCCATTAATCACGCCGTCGCTGCTGGCGACTTTGTTCTGCATCTCAGCGGTACGCTGGTTCCAGCTGTTGTCGATATTATCCAGCTTGGCCGTCAGATCCTTCACCTGCTGCTCAAGCTGCGGCACCCGGGTGCGCAGGCTCGGATTTGCGCTGAGCTGCGACAGAGGAATCCAGGTGGTGCGGCCTTCGGAATCGCGGATCTGGCCATAATGAGTATCGTTGTTGGTCTGTAATAGCTGAACTTCTTCCCCGGCATTCAGCTTACCGAGCAGGCGGAACTGATCGCCCGGCCCGCTACGAACCCAGGTTGAAAGCTCATCAGACACATAACGTTTTTCGTCGGCATGGGCAGGTGCAAGGGTGCTAAGGGCCAGCAAAGTGAGTCCAGCGAGTGTAATTTTTTTCATTCGATTTCGTTTGGCTTAGTCTGACTTAAAATTTACCGGCACAGTCTGGAGAGGCCTCGCATAAATCTGAATGAGAACTATCCTGGTCTCATGAGAGTGCGAAAAGGTCTGCGAAAGAGCAAAGAAAGCAGAGACAGCGCGGCTTCTGTGCATTAATCTTCGCCTGATAACCCCTTGCCCTCCAGGCGACAGCATGAGTAACCTGCTGATAATCGCCTGAAATATGCAGGAAAAACCCTCTTAAGTGCCAGCGGCGTAGTGAATAAAAAATTATGACCATCGAAATCGAACTAAAGTTCATTGCAACTCCACAGGCAGCCGGGAAACTGGCTGAACTGCTCTCCACTCTGCCGCATCAGCATCAGGCTGCTCGCGAGCTGACCAACATCTACTTCGAAACCGACGACAACCAGCTGCGACGCTGGGACATGGGATTGCGTATCCGTGGCGTTGACCAGCGCTATGAAATGACGCTGAAAGCCGCGGGGCAGACGCTTGGCGGACTGCATCAGCGTCCGGAATACAATGTAGAACTCAGTGAGCCAGTACTCGACATTGCGCGCCTGCCCGCAGAGATCTGGCCGCAGGGCACCGATGTCACTGCGCTGCAGCCGCGCTTACAGCCGCTGTTCACTACCCATTTCCAGCGTGAAGTCTGGCTGATCACCGCAGGCAACAGTGAAATTGAAGTGGCATTTGATCAGGGCGAAGTCACGGCGGGTGAGCTCAGCGAACCGTTGTGCGAGATCGAATTAGAGCTGAAACGGGGTGAACGCCAGGATCTGCTGGCCTTTGCGCAGCAGCTGGTGGCGCTGGGCGGTCTGCGTATGGGCAGCCTGAGCAAAGCCGCCCGAGGCTATCAGCTGGCCCAGGGTAATCCACCGCGTCAGGTTGAGGCGTTCCCGCTGCTGAAAGCCGGTGCGAAAGCGACTGTGGAGCAGGGTATGGTCGCCTCAATGTCGGCGGGGCTTCGTCACTGGCAATATCATGAAGAAGTCTGGCTGCGTGGTAACGCGGCGGCGCAGGACGCAGTGCGCGAAGCGCTGGATCTGCTGCGTCAGGCGTTCAGTCTGTTTGGTGCGCTGGTGCCGCGTAAAGCCAGTAGCGCTCTGCGTCAGCAACTGACCACGCTGGAAGAGACGCTGGTGAATGAAGAGCAGGAAGCCACCACGTTCTGCTTATCTTCCCTCTCTGTTGAGACGCAACTTGCGCTGACCCACTGGCTGGCGGAATCGCAATGGCGTCAGTGGATCGACGCTAAAGGAGAAGCCAAGCTTCAGGGATCGTTTAAACGCTTCAGCGATATCATGCTGAGCCGTGTTAATGCCGATCTGAGAGAAACCTTCATTACGGTAAAACAGCCTAATGAGTATCAGGACAAAGCCACCCGCCTGGCGCGTCAGCTGCTGACGGTGCACCTGCTGGCGGGTTCTTATCCTGTGGAAACGGTGATGGCCTGGCTTGATCCCTGGCAGCAACTGCAGTCAGCGATTCACGAAAAACAGACGTCCGGATTAGCCTGGCTGACGTCGCAGGCCCTGAAACAGCAGCCGTTCTGGCTCACCAGCGGCGCTGCCCGCTAAGGGACATTCCGTCACGCCATCAAGGAGGGAGTTATGTTGTCAGCACTGCCCGCGTTGCTACGCGACCAGGCCGAAGCGGCCGCCCGACAGCTGGAGATTCCGCTGGATTCGCTCAGTCCGGAGCAGGCTGCCGGACTGGCTTTCAGCGATTTTGTGCTGGAAAACCTGCAACAACATCCCGACTGGTGGCAGACGATGCTCGACCAGCCGCCGCAGCCTGATGAGTGGCAACACTATTCTGCATGGCTGAATCAGGCGCTGAATGCAGTCGACAGCGAAGCGAGCCTGATGCGCGAACTGCGGCTGTTTCGACGCCGTATGCTGGTACGTGTCGCCTTGATGCAGGCTCTGCAACACGCGACGACCGAACAGAGCCTGCAGCAGCTCAGCGTATTAGCTGAAGTGCTAATCAGCCGGGCACGTGACTGGGTCTATCAGGATTGCTGTCGCGATTTTGGTACACCCTGTAATGCGGAGGGTGATGCTCAGCCGTTGCTGATTCTGGGCATGGGCAAGCTGGGCGGCGGCGAACTCAACTTCTCCTCTGATATCGACCTGATTTTTGCCTGGCCGGAAAACGGCACCACACGCGGTGGACGGCGTGAGCTCGACAACGCCCAGTTCTTTACCCGCATGGGACAGCGGCTGATCAAAGTGCTGGATCAACCCACCATGGATGGCTTTGTCTATCGGGTGGATATGCGGCTCCGTCCGTTTGGCGACAGCGGCCCGCTGGTGATGAGTTTTGCCGCGCTGGAAGATTATTACCAGGAGCAGGGGCGCGACTGGGAGCGTTATGCCATGGTCAAAGCGCGGCTGATGGGGGATGACTACGATCGCTGGAGTCTGGAGCTCCAGCAGATGCTGCGGCCCTTTGTTTACCGGCGCTACATCGACTTCAGCGTGATCCAGTCCCTGCGTAACATGAAAGGGATGATCAGCCGCGAAGTTCGTCGACGTGGTCTGAAAAACAATATCAAACTGGGTGCGGGCGGCATCCGTGAAACCGAGTTTATCGTGCAGGTGTTCCAGCTGATTCGTGGCGGACGAGAGCGCTCGCTTCAGCTGCGATCGCTGTTGCCGACGCTGGAGGCGATCAAAGATCTGGCCCTGCTTCCTGCTGAGCAGGTCGATGCACTTCGCGACGCTTATCTCTTCCTGCGGCGGCTGGAGAATCTGCTGCAAAGCCTGGGCGACGAGCAGACCCAAACGCTGCCAGAGGATGAACTGCATCGTGCCCGACTGGCATGGGCGATGGATTGTGTCGACTGGGATGCTCTGATGACGCGGCTCGATGGGCAGATGGCGGCGGTGCGCGCCATTTTTGACGAGCTGATTGGCGAAGATACTCCAGACATTGGCGATCAGCGTGAGCTGGCGGAGTTTCAGGTGTTGTGGCAGGACCAGCTGGAGGATAGCGAGCTGGCGCCGCTGGTCCCGCAGCTCAGCGACGATCAGCGGTTAACGCTGCATCAGACGCTGGAGGCGTTTCGTCAGGATATCAATCGACGCACTATCGGTCCGCGTGGTCGTCAGGCGCTGGATCAATTGATGCCGCGACTGCTGAGCGAAGTCTGCCCGCGTGACGATGCGGCTGTCACGCTGAGTCGCCTGACACCGCTGCTGATCGGCGTGCTGACCCGCAGTACCTATCTGGAGCTGCTGACCGAATATCACGGTGCGCTGCGTCACCTGATTCGCCTGTGCGCCGCCTCACCGATGGTGGCCAGCCAGCTGGCGCGTCACCCCTTGTTGCTGGATGAATTACTCGATCCCGCCACGCTCTATCAGCCGACGGCCACCGACGCCTATCGCGATGAGCTGCGTCAGTACCTGCTGCGCATCCCCACTGAGGATGAAGAGCAGCAGCTGGAAGCTGTGCGGCAGTTTAAGCAGGCGCAACACTTGCGCATTGCTGCGGCTGACATTGCGGGCACGCTGCCCGTGATGAAAGTCAGCGACCATCTTACCTGGCTGGCAGAGGCGATTATCGAGTCGGTGGTCCGCCAGGCGTGGAATATGATGGTACAGCGCTACGGGCGTCCTTCGCATCTGAGTAATGAACATGAGCGCGGCTTTGCGGTGCTGGGCTACGGCAAGCTGGGTGGCTGGGAGCTGGGTTACAGTTCCGACCTGGATCTCGTCTTCCTGCATGACTGTCCGGCTGACGCGGTAACAGAAGGGGAGCGCAGCATTGATGGCCGTCAGTTCTATCTGCGCCTGGCCCAGCGCATCATGCATCTCTTCAGTACCCGCACTTCGTCCGGCATTCTTTATGAAGTCGATGCGCGGCTGCGTCCTTCGGGTGCGGCGGGCATGCTGGTCAGTACCTTTGAGGCCTTTGAGGAGTATCAGCGCAGTGAGGCCTGGACCTGGGAGCATCAGGCGCTGGTCCGGGCGCGCGTAGTATTTGGCGAGGCGACACTGGGTGAACGTTTTAACGTAATCCGTCAGGCGATTCTCTCACTGCCACGCGCCGCGGATGCGCTGCAAACCGAAGTGCGCGAGATGCGTGAAAAGATGCGTACTCATCTCAGTAACAAACATAAAGGGCGCTGGGATATCAAAGCCGACGCGGGTGGCATTACCGATATTGAATTCATCGCCCAATATCTTGTCTTACGCTACGCCGCTGAGCAGCCTGAACTGACGCGCTGGTCTGACAATGTGCGCATTTTTGAGCTGATGGCGAAGTACCATAAAATGCCCGCAGATGAAGCGCAGGCGCTGACGCAGGCCTATGTGACGCTACGCGACGCACTGCACCATCGCGCCCTGCAGGAGTTGCCTGGTCATGTTGAACCTGAGGCGTATGCAGCGGAACGGCAGACGGTGATGAACAGCTGGCAGCGCTGGCTGGTAACCCCTGCGTCTATCCTGGCGTGATGCTGATAGCACAAATCGCAACTGTGCTATCATCCGCGCACTATTTTTAATGCAGTCTGGAGTGTCTGGAATGAAAGTGACTCTGCCCGCGTTCGGCCAAGCCTCAGTGCTGGTTGTAGGCGATGTAATGTTGGATCGTTACTGGTATGGCCCAACCAGCCGTATCTCCCCTGAAGCGCCGGTGCCGGTGGTGAAAGTGGACACGGTTGAAGAGCGCCCTGGCGGCGCGGCAAACGTAGCGATGAACATTGCAGCACTCGGTGCCGCGTCGCGCCTGATTGGCCTGACCGGTGAAGATGATGCGGCGCGCGTGTTGAGTAACACGCTGAAAGACGTCAACGTTCATTGTGACTTTGTGGCGATCAAAAGCCATCCGACGATTACCAAACTGCGCGTGCTTTCCCGCAATCAGCAGCTGATCCGTCTCGATTTTGAAGAGGGATTTGATCAGGTTGATCCGGCGCCGATTCATCAGAAAATGCGTGAGTCACTGGCAGCAGCCGGTGCACTGGTTCTGTCCGACTACGCCAAAGGCGCGCTCTCCAGCGTGCAGACCATGATTACGCTGGCGCGCGAAGCGGGCGTGCCGGTATTAATCGATCCGAAAGGCACTAATTTTGCGCGTTACCGGGGCGCGACGCTGCTGACGCCGAACCTCTCTGAATTTGAAGCCGTGGTCGGCAAATGCAAAAACGAAGAAGAGATCGTCGCGCGCGGTGCGCAGTTAATTGCAGATTTTGATCTCGCTGCGCTGCTGGTGACCCGTTCAGAAAATGGCATGACGCTGCTGCAGCCGGGCAAAGCACCGCTGCATCTGCCGACTCAGGCACAGGAAGTTTATGACGTGACCGGTGCCGGCGACACGGTGATCGGCGTGCTGGCTGCGGCGCTGGCTGCGGGTGACTCGCTGGAAGAAGCCTGTTTCCTGGCCAATGCCGCGGCGGGTGTGGTGGTGGGTAAACTGGGTACGTCGACTGTCAGCACCGTCGAGCTGGAAAATGCGATTCACGCCCGCCCTGAACAGGGTTTTGGCATCATGACGGAAGCGCAGTTAAAAGCCGCCGTTGAGATGGCCCGCCGTCGCGGTGAAAAAGTGGTGATGACTAATGGTGTATTCGACATTTTGCATGCCGGCCATGTCTCCTATCTGGCAAATGCCCGCAAGCTCGGCGATCGCTTGATCGTCGCGGTGAACAGTGATGCGTCAACTAAACGTCTGAAAGGCGAAAGCCGCCCGGTGAATCCACAGGAAAACCGGATGATCGTGCTGGGCGCACTGGAAGCGGTCGACTGGGTGGTGGTATTTGAAGAGGATACGCCGCAGCGTCTGATTGCCGGCATTCTGCCTGACCTGCTGGTCAAAGGTGGCGATTACAAGCCGGAAGATATCGCGGGCAGTAAAGAGGTCTGGGCAAATGGCGGCGACGTGCAGGTGCTGAACTTCGAAGACGGTATCTCTACCACCAACATTATTAAAACCATTCGCGGTAGCTGAAGCAGAGCAGTAAGCGGGAGCCGGGCTCCCGCTAAACCGCTTATTCTGGCTTATTATCCGCAGCAGGCTTCGCCACGTCGGCAGCCGGTGCCTGTGACGCCGCTGGCGAACTCGCTACGGAGGCAGAAGGGGTGACTGCTGCAGAAGTGGTGACAGGTGCCGTTGCGGTCGGTGGCGTACCGGCTGACGAACCCTGACTTTCCAGCTGGGCCAGACGTTGTTCCAGCGCCGCCAGTTTCTCACGCGTACGCAGCAATACCTGCGTCTGCACATCAAACTCTTCACGGTTGACCAGATCCATACGGGTCAGCTGCGCCTGAAGAACCTGACGAATTTTCTTCTCGACATCATCACCAAACTCACGAACACCTTTAGGCATCGCTTCGTGAACCTGACGGGCAAGTTGTTCAATTTTTTTCGTGTCGATCATGATGATTTCCTGGTTACGGGAGCTGTGTCAGCGTGTTTACCAACGTAATAAGTGTTAAGTGTAATGCCAGAAATGAAAAGGATAAACCTCAAATCGGTAACGCAGGAAATGCAAAAGCAATTGCGCTATTGATGATTGCCGCTTCAAACGATCGGCGTTATAGTTTAAAGGCTTATTCTCAGGGCGGGGCGCAATTCCCCACCGGCGGTAAATTAGCTTCGGCTGAAAGCCCGCGAGCGCTTTATCTTGATGAAAAGAGAGATAAAGGTCAGCAGATCCGGTGTAATTCCGGGGCCGACGGTTACAGTCCGGATGGGAGAGGGTAACGACTTCTGTCGGACAATTGTGTCTGCTTCACGTTATTGCCACGTCTTTTTGACGTCACTCCTAAGCACGCCCTGATTCTGGTAACCCATACATTTTAAGGTTTTTATTACCATGAATCAGACGCTACTTTCTGAATTTGGCACGCCTGAACAGCGTGTAGAACGTGCTATCGCCGCCCTGCGTGAGGGACGCGGTGTGATGGTACTCGACGATGAAAATCGTGAAAACGAAGGCGACATGATCTTCGCCGCAGAAACCATGACGGTTGAACAGATGGCGCTGACCATTCGTCACGGCAGTGGCATCGTCTGCCTCTGCCTGACCGAAGCGCGTCGCCAGCAGCTCGATCTGCCTATGATGGTGGAGAACAACACCAGCTCCTTTGGCACCGGATTCACTGTGACCATTGAAGCCGCAGAAGGCGTCACCACGGGTGTCTCCGCTCAGGATCGTATCACCACTATCCGTACAGCTATCGCCGACAATGCCAAACCTTCTGACCTGCATCGCCCGGGCCATGTCTTCCCGTTGCGCGCCAGCGAAGGCGGTGTATTAACACGTGGCGGACATACGGAAGCGACCATCGATTTAGTGACGCTGGCCGGCTTCAAGCCTGCCGGTGTCTTGTGCGAACTGACCAACGATGACGGCAGCATGGCTCATGCACCCGAAGCGATTACTTTCGCTCGCCAGCACAACATGCCAGTAGTGACTATCGAAGACCTGATTGCATGGCGTCGCACGCACGAAACGCGCCACGCCAGCTAATCGTTCTGCTGCATTTAACGGGCCCCTTTCGGGCCTGTTTCCTTTGTGCCGTCCTCAGGATGGCCCGGTTTAATTCTTCGCATTCCTTCTCTTTTGTCCGATAAATATCTGAAATTCCTGCTACGTTAAATTTCATTCAAATTTCCTGATGATCTCCATCATGCTTATCAGCGTGATAAAGCGGCGAATGCGCGTATCGTAGTGGCTATCAAACAGACGATCCCGGGGATCACGAATGAGCCAGTTACGTATGCCAGCGCTGTTTTTGGGTCATGGCAGCCCAATGAATGCCCTTGAAGAGAACCGCTATACCGCCGCATGGCGTCATGCGGGTGACACTCTGCCACGTCCACGTGCGATTATTGCGGTTTCAGCGCACTGGTATACGCGCGGCACCGCCGTGACAGCAATGGCTCATCCTAAGACGATTCATGATTTTGGTGGCTTCCCGCAGGCGCTGTTTGACACACGCTATCCGGCGCCGGGATCGCCTGAACTGGCCCAGCAACTGGCAGAGCTTTTAGCGCCTGTCGACGTAAAGCTTGATCAGGAATGGGGACTGGATCATGGATCATGGGGCGTCCTCATCAGGATGTATCCCGATGCCGACATTCCGGTCGTGCAGCTAAGCATTGATGGCACTAAACCAGCGGCGTGGCACTTTGAGATGGGCCAGAAACTGGCTGCGCTGCGCGATCAGGGTGTGATGATTGTCGCCAGCGGCAACGTGGTGCATAACCTGCGTAAAGTGCGCTGGGACGGCAACAGCGAAGTCTATCCGTGGGCCAGCAGTTTTGAGCAGTTTGTCCGCGATAACCTGGCGGTGCAGAGCGATGCGGCTTCTCATCCGCTGGTCAACTTTATGGACCATCCGGGTGCGGCGCTGTCTAATCCAACACCCGAACACTATCTGCCGCTGCTGTATGTGCTGGGCGCACGTCAGCCGGATGAAACCATCAGCATTCCGATTGATGGCATGGAGATGGGTGCAATCAGCATGTTGTCGGTTCAGGTAGGTTAGGGCAAAGCTAAGAGAATACAGGCCAGAATCTGACCTGTATTCTCGCGGCGCGTTAGCCGATAAATGCGTGCGGGTAGAAACGGGAGAGATCCTGAGTGATCAAATCGCGATCTTCACGCAGGCCAATACCCGCCGGTTGATCGTCAATCAGCCAGCTGCCGATCAGCGTATAGCTGTCGCCAAATTTAGGCAGAGGATGGAACTGCTGAACGATCATTCCCTCTTCACCGTATGGCCCATCAACGCGGGCAATCTCCTGACCATTTTCTACGATCCGGATATTGGCACCTTCACGTGAAAACAGCGGCTTCACCACATATTTGTCCATGTGCGGAACGTCATCTTCGGCGAACCAGGCGGGCAGCAGGTTAGGGTGATTCGGGAACATTTCCCACAGCAACGGCAGCAGGGCTTTGTTCGAGACGATGCTTTTCCATGCCGGTTCAAGCCAGCGTACGCCAGCATCACCCAGCTTGGTTGAGAACATCTCACGCAGCATAAACTCCCACGGATAGAGCTTGAACAGGTTACTGATCACCTGATCCTGAGCATCGGTAAATTCCCCTTTTTCGCCCAGGCCAATTTCATCTATATAGAGAAATTCACTCGGCAGCCCCGCTTCAGTAGCGCAGTCCTGAAGATATTGCACGGTGCCACGATCTTCGTCGGTGTCGCGGCAGCAGGCGAAGTGCAGCCAGTTAAAGCCGTGCTGCTGATGTAATGCGGCAAAACGTTCAATCAGCTTTTCCTGCAGGCTATTAAACTGGTCACTGCCTGCCGGGAGCTGACCTGCGTTGAGCTGGTCTTCCAGCCACAGCCACTGGAAAAATGCCGCTTCATACAGTGAGGTCGGCGTATCGGCATTGTTCTCCAGCAGCTTCACATCGCCTTTGCCATCCCAGGCAAGATCAAGGCGTGAGTAAAGCGACGGCTGACGCTGATGCCATGAATCGCGCACGAAGTCCCAGGTGTGTTTTGGAATGCGGAATTTGGTCAGCAGCGCTTCGCTGTTTACGACCTTATCCACGACCTGCAGGCACATCTGATGCAGTTCTGCAGTGACATCTTCCAGATGCTCGATTTGCGCCAGCGTGAACTGGTAATAAGCATCTTCACACCAGTAGGGTTCGCCATGCATGGTATGAAAACGAAAACCGAACTCGGTGGCTTTTTCACGCCAGCCTGGGCGTTCTGAAATGGCAATGCGTTCCATCGGGGCGTTAGCCTCCCATTGAGCGGCTGGATGTACCGCTGGCGCTGCTTCGCTGCATGCTGTTCTGTTTCGCGACGGTTTCACCAAAGCCACCACGGGTAATGGTGGAGGTCGTTGCCGGTTTCGGTGCCAGCGCCGTTTTAGGCACGGTCATGGTTTTGCCGGAAGTGGCAGCACCATAGTTACGGCCGGAGGCATCAACAAACTGGCCGTTTGCCGGGCTGCGGGCATTTTTCGGTGAGAATAGCGGTTGCTGCGCAAAGCCCGAACCACCGCCCATCATGCGGCCCATCATGTAACCGGCCATTAGTGGCATCCAGAAGCTGCCGCCACTCTGCTGCGATTCAGCATTGGTGGTGCCAACGCCCGCCTGAGCCGGTGTCTGCTGACACTGATTTTCACCAAATTCAGCGACACAATCTTCACGCGTGGCATATTTTGGCGCAGTACGTTCAGCCTCTTTTTTAGCCTCATTGAATGCGGTAGTACACTGCGCACTCTGGCCCGGATTGGCTTTAGAACAGTCATCCGCATTCTGGTACATCGAAACCGTTTCATCGTTCTGTTCGCAGCCAGCCAGCATAAATACGGCTGAAACGGCGATAGCAACGGGCGTCAAGTGGCGTGCCTGCCAGCTTTTACGAAAAGCGGCATAGCGAATAGATTTTGTGCGTTTCATTATGATTATCCTGTGCCCAAAGGTAGCGCATAGAATAGGGGAAGGGGGGGTAAAATTGAAGCTGGAGGCCTGATACAACAGGGATCTTTACTTAGTTATACGTTCAACAGAGAGACGGGCCGCAAAGCAGCCCGTCCACTGATTATTGACCGAAAGGATTACCGCTGCTGTGGCGAGCCGCAGGACGCGCTGCCTCAGACGAGCCAGTTGCCACCGGACCGCTATCCACACGAGCGGTCTGCTGGGCATTTTCCGGCGCCACCGTTTCCGGGGAAGTCGGAATCTCTTTACCCAGCTGGCTGTTCAGTTTCTGCAGGCTCTGCTCGTTGAGCGTACCCAGTGCATAGCTGATATTCAGCTGGTTAATCAGGTAGCTATAACGCGCATCAGAGAGCTGCTGTTTCGCGTTGTAGAGCACGGTCGTTGCATCCAGCACATCGACGATGGTACGTGTACCCACCTGATAGCCCGCTTCGGACGCATCCAGTGAGCTTTGCGCAGAGACGACTGCCTGTTTGTAGGCGTTGATGCTGCTGATAGACGCATTCACGTTGTTAAACGAGGAGCGTACCGTCTGTACTGCTGTGCGGTGAGCGCTTTCCAGCTGTTCGCTGGCGCTGACAAAATTGTATTGCGCCTGTTTCACCTGAGAGGTAACGCTGCCGCCGCTATACAGTGGCAGTGAGAAACTCAGGCCAACCTGGTTTGAACCGGTAATTGAATCGGTAGAACCCTGGCTCTGGTTTGCACGGCTGCCGCCATATTTGCTGTTTGACATGCCGGTGGAGGCGGTCAGATCCAGCGTCGGCATATGGCCGGTTTCCGCTGAGCGAATCTGCTCACGCGCCAGATCCTGATTCAGACGCGCAGAGAGCAGTGACAGGTTACGGCTTTCTGCCTGCTTAAGCAGCGCACTCACCGCTTCGGGCTTATCGGTTCTGAAACGATCAATGCTCAGCGAAGCCAGCGACATATAGTCCATGCCGGTAATCTGACGCAGCGTTTCTACGTTGTTATCAAGATTGTTACGCGCGGTCACTTCATTGGCCAGCACGCTGTCATACTGCGCACGGGCGTTCTGAACATCAGTGATGGCAACCAGGCCAACGTTAAAACGCTGGGTGGTCTGATCCAGCTCGCGGTAGATAGACTGTTTCTGCGCTTCAGTGTAAGAAAGGGTATCAATCGCTTTCAGCACGTTGAAGTAGGCCGTTGCGGTGTTCAGAATCAGATCCTGCTGCGCCACCTGATAGGTCACATCCTGAATACCGGCGGTCTTTTCCTGCAGAGTCAGCGCGCGCCATTTCGACATGTCGAAAATAGTCTGGGTTAAATTCAGAGAGCCGCTGGTCGTGTTGGAATGAAGACCACTACTGTCGCGATAACCGTTATTATAGGCGTAGTCTGCACCCAGTCCGAGCTGAGGTAATAATGGGCTACGCGCTTCGTTGATTTTCTCAAAAGCAGAATCACGATCGGCAGCGGCGCTGCGCAGATCCGGGTTGCTCAGACGTGCTTGCTGGTAAACCTGAAGCAGGTCTTCGGCCTGGCTGGCGAAGCTGAAACCGCCCAGGCTAAGCCCAATAAAAAATGGGAGCAGTTTTTTCATTTGCATTCCTTTTGTTGCAGCAAATTGCAGTGGGTGCGCTGCCGGGTAAGCCAAAAAATTATCGCCGATTCTAGCAGAGGGCAACTGTGAGATAAGTTGGCTGAAAGTGCCTTCTATCTCTAATCTACGTAAATATTTCAGAAAGAACTACTTACATGGAGCACGGTTACAGGCTTTTTTCGCTCCACCCCAATCTGCACAAGGAACCTGATGATGCCGGAAGAAAAAAAATCCCCTGTGACTTTCACAAAAAACGATGTAGAAATTATTGCACGAGAAACACTCTACAAAGGTTTTTTTTCCGTTGAGCGATACCGCTTCCGCCACCGCCAGTTTAATGGCGAAATGAGTGGAGAAGTGCAACGCGAAGTTTTTGAGCGCGGACATGCTGCCGTGCTGCTACCTTATGATCCCTTACGCGATGAAGTGGTGCTGATTGAACAGATCCGCATCCCGGCTTATGACAGCAGTGCTTCACCCTGGCTGCTGGAGATGGTCGCCGGTATTATCGAGCCCGGTGAATCGGTCGAGCAGGTTGTGCGCCGTGAAGCCGTTGAAGAAGCAGGATTGGACGTCGGTCGGGTTAAGCCCATGCTTAGCTATCTGGCCAGCCCTGGCGGCACCAGCGAACGTTTATCGGTGCTGATTGGGGAAGTGGATGCCAGCCAGGCAGAGGGATGCCATGGTCTGGAGGAAGAGAATGAGGATATTCTTGTCCATGTGGTGAGCCGCGAACAGGCGTACCGCTGGGTGGAAGAGGGGATAATTGATAATGCGGCGTCTGTCATCGCCTTGCAATGGCTGGCGTTGCACCATGAAAAACTACGCGAAGAGTGGATACAAAAATGAAACAGCGCTATACCCCTGACTTTCCCGAAATGATGCGGCTCTGCGAAACCAATTTCGCCCAGTTACGCCGCCTGCTGCCGCGTAACGATGAGGCGGGAGAATCGGTGATCTATCAGGTGAGTGGCGCCCGTTATCAACTGACGATTCAGGAGTCGACACGCTACACCACGCTGGTGGAGATCCGCCAGGTCGCACCTGCCGTGAGTTACTGGAGTCTGCCCTCGATGTCGGTCAGGCTCTATCACGATGCGATGGTCGCCGAAGTGTGTTCAACTCAACAGATCTATCGGTTCAAAGCGCGCTATGATTATCCTAATAAAAAATTGCATCAGCGCGATGAAAAACATCAGATAAACCAGTTTCTCGCAGACTGGCTGCGTTACTGCCTGGCACATGGCGCGATGGCGGTTCCGGTCTGCTGATGCGTATAATGCAGTAAATGGCGTGGAGACGAAGGAAACGCTTTGGATAGCCTGCTAACTCTTCCTGCAGCGAACGGTTCCGAAATCAGGATTTTGCAAATCACGGATACCCACCTGTTCGCGGGAAAACATGAATCGCTGCTTGGGGTGAACACCTGGTCGAGCTACGACGCCGTGCTGGATGCGATTATTGCGCAACATCGCGACTATGACCTGATCATCGCCACGGGCGATCTCGCCCAGGATCACTCTATCGAAGCCTATCAGCATTTTGCTGAGGGCATCTCTCGCTTGCCGCGGCCCTGCGTCTGGCTACCCGGTAATCACGATTTTCAGCCCGCAATGGTGGATACACTGGCGGCAGCGCACATCAATGCCCATAAGCAGGTGCTGGTGGGTGAGCAGTGGCAGATTGTGTTACTCGACAGCCAGGTCTACGGTGTTCCGCATGGAATGCTGAGCGACTATCAGCTGGAGTGGCTCGACAACGCGCTGGCCCGCTTTCCGCAACGGCATACGCTGGTTATGCTGCATCACCATCCGCTGGCCTCTGGCTGCACCTGGCTCGATCAGCACAGCCTGCGCAATTCGCATCAGCTTGATGCCGTGTTGCAGCGCTACCCGTTAGCCCGGACGCTGGTCTGTGGCCATATTCACCAGGAGCTGGATATGGAATGGCATGGCCGTCGGGTGCTGGCGACGCCGTCTACCTGTGTCCAGTTCAAACCGCACTGTACCAGTTTTGCGATTGACACCGTGGCTCCCGGCTGGCGCTGGTTTACACTGCATCCGGATGGCGGCCTTGAGACCGAAGTGAACCGGCTTGACACCGACGCTTTTCGTCCCGATTTAGACTCCGAAGGATACTGACGCGTGGCAGCACTGCTCTATCTGCACGGTTTTAACAGTTCGCCGCAGTCCGCGAAGGCGACTCAGTTCCGGCAATGGTTAGCGATGCAGCACCCGGAGATCGACATGATCGTGCCACAGCTGCCGACCTTTCCCGCTGATGCGGCGGCAGTGCTGGAAGACCTGGTGCTGAGCCGCAGTGGCGAAACCCTGGGCGTGGTAGGATCGTCGCTGGGCGGTTATTACGCTACCTGGCTGTCCCAATGTTTTATGCTGCCGGCTGTTGTCGTCAATCCCGCAGTACGCCCTTTTGAACTGCTGGTGGATTTCCTTGGCGAAAATCAGAATCCCTACACGGGCCAGCAATATGTGTTAGAGTCACGCCACATTTACGATCTCAAAGTAATGCAGATTGAACCGCTGGAAGCGCCCGATTTACTCTGGCTGCTGCAACAGACCGGCGATGAAGTTCTCGATTACCGACAGGCACTCGACTATTACAGCGCGTGCCGTCACACGGTAGAAGAGGGCGGAAATCATGCATTTACTGGATTCGAGCGCCATTTCCCGCAGATTCTGGACTTTCTTGGTCTGAATCATCCCTGAGTAATGCGGAAATCGCACCAATTTCACCCTTCTAATCAGACATTTACGATGAGTCAATCAAACTATAACGCGGATGCCATTGAGGTCCTGACTGGCCTTGAGCCTGTTCGCCGTCGTCCGGGCATGTATACCGATACGACGCGGCCCAACCATTTGGGTCAGGAAGTGATTGATAACAGCGTCGATGAGGCGCTGGGCGGCCACGCGAAGCGGGTTGAAGTGATTCTGCACGCTGACCAGTCGCTGGAAGTTATTGATGATGGGCGCGGCATGCCGGTGGATATTCACCCGGAAGAGGGCGTACCTGCTGTCGAGCTGATCCTGTGTCGTCTGCATGCGGGCGGCAAGTTCTCCAATAAAAACTATCAGTTCTCGGGCGGTCTGCACGGCGTCGGCATTTCTGTGGTTAACGCCCTGTCAAAACGCGTCGAAGTCACGGTGCGCCGTAATGGCGAAATCTATGACATGGCGTTTGAAAATGGTGACAAAGTTCAGGATCTCACGGTTACCGGCACGGTGGCGAAACGCAACACCGGTACGCGCGTCCATTTCTGGCCTGATGAAAGCTTCTTCGACAGCCCACGCTTCTCGGTATCACGCTTATCCCATCTGCTGAAAGCCAAAGCGGTGCTCTGCCCTGGCGTTGAGATTGTCTTTAAAGACAAACTGAACAATACCGAACAGACCTGGTGCTACGAAGATGGCCTGACAGACTACTTGTGCGAAGCGGTGAATGGCTTACCGACACTGCCGGAAAAACCCTTTGTCGGTAGTTTTGCCGGCGATGTGGAGGCGGTGGACTGGGCGCTGTTATGGCTGCCGGAAGGCGGTGAACTGTTAACCGAAAGCTACGTTAACCTCATCCCGACGATGCAGGGCGGGACACACGTTAACGGTCTGCGTCAGGGACTGCTGGATGCGATGCGCGAGTTCTGCGAATACCGCAATATCCTGCCGCGTGGCGTCAAACTCTCAGCGGAAGATATCTGGGATCGCTGTGCCTATGTGCTGTCGGTCAAAATGCAGGATCCTCAGTTTGCCGGGCAGACCAAAGAGCGTCTCTCTTCACGTCAGTGCGCAGCCTTTGTCTCTGGCGTCGTCAAAGATGCCTTCAGCCTGTGGCTGAACCAGAACATTCAGACGGCAGAACAGCTGGCTGAGCTGGCGATCTCCAGCGCCCAGCGGCGTATGCGGGCAGCCAAAAAAGTGGTGCGTAAAAAGCTCACCAGCGGTCCGGCGCTGCCGGGCAAACTGGCGGACTGCACCGCGCAGGATCTGAATAAAACGGAATTGTTCCTTGTCGAAGGGGATTCGGCAGGCGGATCGGCCAAGCAGGCGCGCGATCGTGAATATCAGGCGATCATGCCGCTCAAGGGCAAGATCCTGAATACCTGGGAAGTCTCGTCCGATGAGGTGCTGGCATCGCAGGAAGTCCATGATATTTCTGTGGCGATCGGCATTGATCCTGACAGCGAAGATCTTTCGCAGCTGCGTTACGGCAAAATCTGCATTCTGGCGGATGCGGACTCAGATGGTCTGCATATTGCCACGCTACTCTGTGCGCTGTTCGTCAAACATTTCCGCTCACTGGTCAGCAATGGTCACGTCTATGTGGCCATGCCGCCGCTTTACCGTATTGATCTCGGTAAAGAGGTCTACTATGCGCTGGATGAAGATGAGAAAGAGGGCGTGCTGGAGCAGCTGAAACGCAAAAAGGGTAAACCTAACGTTCAGCGCTTTAAAGGGTTGGGTGAGATGAACCCACTGCAGTTGCGTGAAACCACGCTGGATCCGAATACCCGCCGCCTGGTACAGCTGACTATCAGCGAAGAGGATGTCGATCAGACGATACGCATGATGGATATGCTGCTGGCGAAAAAACGTTCCGAAGACCGGCGCAACTGGTTGCAGGAAAAAGGCGACACGGCCGATATCGACGTGTAAAAGACAGGACGCGAAAGCGTCCTGTTTTGTTTATGCTTGCACCTGTACACCTTCATCGAACCTGGCTGATTTAGAGAGCAGAGACAGCAATCTTGTGAAAATTACCCTGGAAGAGCTACGTGCCTGGGTAGCGGTGGTAGACAGTGGTTCCATTACTGCGGCGGCATCCCAGCTGGCGCAGACCAGTTCAGGCATCAGCCGGGCACTCTCCCGGCTGGAGAGCAAGCTGCAGACCACGCTGTTGCATCGCACTACCCGACGGCTGGCGCTGACCGAAGAGGGTCAGGTTTTTCTGGAGCATGCGCGCCAGATCCTGGCCTCCGTTGAGCAGGCCGAAGAGCAGATTGCCCTGCGGCGCGAGATGCCGTCAGGACGGCTTCGGGTGAACGCTGCAACACCCTTCATGCTGCATGTGATTGTGCCGCTGGTAGACGATTTCCGCGCCCGTTATCCGCTGATCCAGCTTGAGCTGAATACCGACGATATTATGATCGATTTGCTTGAGCAGCAGACGGACATTGCTATTCGTATCGGTGAACTGCGTGACTCTACATTACATGCACGGCTGCTCGGCAGCAGTGCGATTCAGCTGATGGCCAGTCCGGCCTATCTGGCAAAAGCGGGCACGCCACAAAGCGTGGCCGATCTCGCACAGCATCAAAAAATCGGCTTTAGTCATCCTGAATCCCTCAACGTCTGGCCGGTCCTGCAGCCTGATGGTGATTTCATGCGTATTAAGCCGACTATCTCAGCTTCCAGTGGCGAAACCATCCGGCAGCTGGCGCTGGCGGGACAGGGCATTGCGCGTATCTCCGACTTTTTCAGCCGGGAAGATTGCGCCACTGGCCGGCTGGTGCCTGTACTCTCCGCGGAAACCCGCGATCTGCGCCTGCCGGTGCATGCGGTTTATTACCGAAACACCACGCTCTCTTCGCGCATCGGCTGCTTTCTGGATTTTCTTCGCAGTGAGATTGATCGGCGGCAACTGCTGTAAGCCGGTCTGCCAGAAACAAAAAAACCTCTGTCGCAGGACAGAGGTTCAGATAGATGACAATTACGCATTCGGGCACATCTGACCGCAATGCATTCGCTCAGCGCGCAGGGGCCAGGGTCAGAGGAGGAAAA
The DNA here is from genome assembly GCF_000816655.1 of Pantoea sp. MBLJ3. Taxonomy (NCBI): domain Bacteria; kingdom Pseudomonadati; phylum Pseudomonadota; class Gammaproteobacteria; order Enterobacterales; family Erwiniaceae; genus Pantoea; species Pantoea sp. MBLJ3. Next base: position 85,043 of record NZ_JSUT01000004.1, on the reverse strand, counting down.
CGTCCCGCGGCCTGGGACAAAAACGCCGGGAGCGTTTTTGAACAACGCAACGCGTTGGCCCGGTAACGGGCGCACCTCAGGGATGAGGTGCGTAATCGCGCGGGCCGGGCATGTCATGGATGACGGCTTTTGCGTTTTTCCGATCTGACCCTGATCCCTGTGCCAGCTCGATCTCACAGCGACGGTGGCCGGAATTTATCCCCAGCCTTAACCCCAGCTACACAACCGCAGTAAAGCCTTCAGCACTAATCAGGCGCTGGGTTCCAGCACCAGAATCTTCACATCCACCACATCATCTTTAATGATGCTGCGATGCGCATCCATGTGCGGCATCTGCTGATGCTGCTCAAGATGGCGCAGGCTTTCCCACTGCTCTAACATGAAAATGGAGTCCGGCGAGTTCTGCTTCCACGGCACCTGCGCCTGATGGTCCAGCAACGCGTCATACTGATGGCAGCCATCTTCTTCTAACACCAGCGGGATCAGCTTTTTCACCGCATCCAGCACGGCCTGACGGCGACCGGGTTTAACACAAATTTCAGCAACGACGGTTAACATTCGTGAATTCCTCTTTCGTGGGAAAATAGGGGTAGCCCCTCATCATCTTACGCAAAAACGCGGCTAAGATGGGTCCGATAAGCGGCAATATCACGCGGCACGTCCGGTGCTTTGATCACATCGTTGCAGATAAAGGTCGGCAGCGCTTCCATTCCCAGGAACTGGTTGGCTTTGTGGAAGTGCAGATAGAGACCATCGACGCCAACACCTTCAAAGAACTGCTCCGGGTCAGTAAAAGCCTGTAGCGGCGCATTCCACGTCAGTGACAGCATATATTTTTTGCCCTGCAGCAGACCGCCGGAACCGTACTTCTTCGCCGCATCAGAACGGGTTCGGCCATCGCTGGCGTAGAGCGAGCCGTGACCTTCGGTAAAGACCTCATCAATGTAACGCTTCACGGTCCAGGGTTCGCCCATCCACCAGCCCGGCATCTGATAAATCACGACATCGCTGTCGACATATTTCTGCACTTCATCGGCAATCACGTAGTTGCTGTCGGCCACGGTCACTGACACTTCATGGCCCATATCACGCAGCTGACTGGCTGCAACATCGGTCAGGGTGTGGTTCAGTTCACCTTTAGAGTGGGCAAACGTTTTGCCGCCATCAATAATTAAAATCTTGCTCATGCACAGGTTGCCTCGTTTTCTGAATATGTCGCCTAGCTTACACGTGCGCCATTCCCGGAAAAATGGGAGGTAGATCACAACACTTTTGCTGTGGCAGCAACAATACGCCGGTTTATGGCACCATCGTTGGGCAAACTCACTATGAAAACAGTCAAGAAAACATCAAAATGAAAAAAATCGTTTTCTCTTTACTGCTGGCCAGCAGTGCGGTCCAGGCACAATCTCATCTCGACACCATTCTCAGTTCTAAAACGCTCAGGGTCTGCACCACCGGGGATTACAAGCCTTACAGCTTTCTTCGCCCGGATGGTCAGTATGAAGGGCTGGATATCAGCATGGCGAACGCACTGGCGATGTCGCTCGGCGCGAAAGTGGAGTGGGTACCGACCACCTGGAAAACCCTGATGCCTGACTTTCTGGCAAAACAGTGTGATATCGCCGTCGGCGGCGTCTCCGTCACGCTGAAACGTCAGCAGACCGCCTGGTTCGCCCGGCCGCTGGATGTGGATGGCAAAATCCCGCTGGTGCGCTGCACAGATAAAGATCGCTTCCAGACCCTTGAACAGCTCAACCGGCCTGAGGTGCGGCTGATTGAACCGGCGGGCGGCACCAACGAAGCCTTTGTACACAGCCACCTGCCGAAAGCCTCACTGACGCTGTTCCACGATAACGTCACCATCTTCCAGCAACTGGTGGATAAAAAGGCGGATGTGATGATTACCGATGCCTCTGAAGCGCGTTTTCAGCAGCAGCATTACCCGACGCTCTGTGCGATCAATCCCGACAAACCGCTACAGTATGGCGAGAAGGCTTATATGATTCCGCGTGACGATATCAGCTGGAAGCTCTATGTCGACCAGTGGGTGCATCTCAGCACCGCCACCGGCGAATATCGTGATATTGCCCGCCAGTGGATGGGCGCAAAGCCCTGACGCACTCGCGCTGAGAGTCCATGCACCTGGCGCGAGAATCAGGTACTTCCGGCGACTGAAATCGCGCTGAGTGACGCCTGCTGTCCCGCGCTTCCCCTGTGACTAACACTGGCGAATAAGGTACTATCCTCGCCAAACCACCGCCGGGTGTCCCGCCGTTGTGGGCCACGATGTGAGGATGAGAAATTCATGAGTGAACTGACGCAGGATGGTGCAGAGCGTCTTGCCCTGCATACCTTTACCGAGGATGCGTATTTAAAATATTCGATGTACGTCATCATGGACCGCGCGTTGCCTTATATCGGTGACGGGCTGAAGCCTGTACAGCGACGCATTATCTACGCCATGTCGGAACTGGGTCTCAATGCCAGCGCCAAATTTAAAAAATCCGCGCGCACCGTGGGTGATGTGCTGGGTAAATACCATCCGCATGGCGACAGCGCCTGTTATGAAGCGATGGTATTAATGGCGCAGCCGTTCTCTTACCGTTATACGCTGGTCGATGGACAGGGTAACTGGGGTGCACCGGATGATCCCAAGTCGTTTGCAGCCATGCGTTACACCGAATCACGCCTGTCAAAATATGCCGAGCTGCTGTTAGGTGAGCTAGGCCAGGGAACGGTGGAATTTCAGCCGAACTTTGACGGCACGCTGCAGGAGCCAAAAATTCTGCCGGCGCGTCTGCCTAATATCCTGCTCAATGGCACTACCGGCATTGCCGTCGGTATGGCGACCGATATTCCGCCGCATAATCTGCGCGAAGTCGCTCAGGCCGCCATTGCGCTGATTGACGCACCAAAAACGACGCTGGAAGCGCTGCTGGATATCGTTCAGGGACCGGATTACCCGACCGAGGCGGAGATCATTACGCCGCGTGACGAGATCCGTAAAATGTATCAGACCGGTCGCGGCTCTATTCGCCAGCGTGCGGTATGGAAAAAGGAAGAGGGTGAGGCGGTCATTACCGCGCTGCCGCATCAGGTCTCCGGCGCACGCGTGCTGGAACAGATTGCTAACCAGATGCGCAATAAAAAGCTGCCAATGGTTGAGGATCTGCGTGATGAGTCTGACCATGAGAACCCGACCCGTCTGGTGATCGTGCCACGCTCCAATCGTGTCGATCTCGATCAGATAATGAACCATCTGTTCGCCACCACCGATCTTGAGAAAAGCTACCGCGTTAACCTCAACATGATCGGGCTGGATAACCGCCCGGCGGTGAAAAACCTGCATGAGATCCTGACCGAGTGGCTGGTGTTCCGCCGCGACACGGTCAAGCGTCGTCTTAATTACCGACTGGATCGCGTGCTGCGCCGCCTGCATATCCTGGAAGGATTGCTGGTTGCGTTCCTGAACATTGATGAAGTCATCGACATCATCCGTACTGAGGATGAGCCGAAGCCGGTTCTGATGTCACGTTTTGGCATCAGCGAAACCCAGGCCGAATCGATCCTCGAACTGAAGTTGCGTCACCTGGCGAAGCTCGAAGAGGTGAAGATCCGTGCCGAGCAGGCGGATCTGGAAAAAGAGCGCGATCAGCTGCAGGCCACGCTGGCCTCTGAACGCAAGATGAACACCCTGCTGAAAAAAGAGTTACAGGCTGATAGCGCCAGTTACGGCGACGATCGCCGTTCACCACTGCGTGAGCGTGAAGAAGCCAAAGCGCTGAGCGAAACCGAGCTGGTGCCGTCTGAACCGGTCACCATTGTGCTGTCGCAGATGGGCTGGGTGCGCAGCGCCAAAGGTCACGATATCGATCCGGCCGGACTGAGCTACAAAGCGGGCGACAGCTATCTTGCTGCGGCACGCGGCAAGAGCAATCAGCCGGTGGCCTTTATCGACTCCACCGGCCGCAGCTACACGCTGGATCCGACATCACTGCCTTCCGCGCGCGGTCAGGGCGAGCCGCTGACCGGCAAGCTGACGCCACCGCCGGGTGCCGTCGTTGAACAGGTGCTGATGGAGCCGGATGACCAGCGTCTGCTGATGGCTTCTGATGCAGGCTACGGCTTTATCTGTACTTTCAGCGATCTGGTATCACGTAACCGCGCCGGTAAAGCGCTGCTGACGCTGCCGGAAAATGCCCGCGTGATGACGCCGATGGCCGTCCATCATGAAGATGACATGCTACTGGCGATTACACAGGCGGGACGGATGCTGATGTTCCCGGTTGGCGAACTGCCGCAAATGTCGAAAGGCAAGGGCAATAAAATCATCTCGATTCCGTCAGCGGAAGCGGCTGCCGGTCAGGATAAACTGGCCTGGCTGATGATTCTGCCGCCGGGCAGCGCTATCACGCTGCACGTGGGCAAGCGTAAAATGCTGCTGCGCAGTGAAGAACTCCAGAAATTCCGCGCCGATCGCGGACGTCGCGGCACGCTGTTACCGCGCGGCCTGCAAAAAATTGATCGTGTTGAACTGGATGCGCCTGCGCGTCCGGCGAGCCCGGATAGCGAAGCGTAAACTACCCGGCTGACCCTGCGTCAGCCGTGGCTCAATGAGGGAACTATGTTACTGATTCTGCGTGCCATTATCGTCATCATTTATTCGATTTTAATCTGTATTTTTGGCTGTATCTGGTGTCTTTTTTCACCCCGCGATCCGCGCCACGTCGCGACGTTTGGTCGTCTGTTCGGCAAATTGTCGACGGTGTTTGGCCTGAAAGTAGAGTTGCGCAGACCGGAAGGCGCAGAGAATTATGGTAATGCGATCTACATCGCCAACCACCAGAACAACTACGACATGGTCACTGCGGCTAAAATGGTGCAGCCCTATACGGTCACCGTGGGCAAGAAGAGCCTGCTGTGGGTGCCGTTTTTTGGCCTGCTCTACTGGCTGACCGGTAATCTGCTGATTGATCGCGATGACCGGGCTAAAGCGCGCGGCACCATCGGTGAGCTGGTGGATCAGTTCAACAGCAAGCGCATCTCGATCTGGATGTTCCCGGAAGGGACGCGCAGTCGTGGTCGTGGCTTGCTGCCGTTTAAAACGGGTGCCTTCCACGCTGCCGTGGCGGCCGGTGTGCCGATCATTCCGATTGTGGTCTCGAACACACACGGCAAGATCAATCTTAACCGCTGGAACAATGGACTGGTCATCGTTGAAATGCTGCCACCGGTTGATGTTAAAGCTTTCGAGTCGTCGTCGGTACGTAAGCTGGCAACCCACTGTCGCGAACAGATGGCGGCAAAGCTGGAAGAGTTGAACGCCGAAGTCGCCGAACGCGAAAAAAACGGAAAAATCTGACCGGCGAATCACTCGCCGAACTCATCTGCAGGGATGCAACCCGGCGAGCCTTTACCGGCTCGTCGTGAACGCAGCACAGCAAAACAGATCAATAAAAACAGGGTCGGCGCTCAGCGCCACGCGTAAAGGGTCAGAAGTTTTATGTCTTTCAGCAGACGTCAGTTCATCCAGCTTTCTGCTGGAGCGGCGCTTAGCGCCAGTGTACTACCTCATGCGGCGCGCGCCGCTTCTCCAGCTAATGGCGATACGCCACTGCCCATTCCGCCGTTACTGGAATCCCGTCGTGGCCAGCCGCTGTTTCTGACGATGCAGCGCAGCCACTGGTCCTTTAATGGTGACAATAACAAAGTGCCGGTATGGGGCATTAATGGCCTCTATCTGGGGCCGACCGTTCGGGTTTACAGCGGCGATGACGTTAAGCTGATCTACAGCAATCGGCTGAATGAGTCAGTCTCCATGACGGTCAGCGGTTTGCAGCTGCCAGGGGCGTTAATGGGCGGTGCGCCACGTATGATGTCGGCTGGTGTGGACTGGTCGCCAGTGCTGCCGATTCGTCAGGCGGCTGCAACCTGCTGGTATCACGCTAATACCCCAAACCGCATGGCTCCGCACATTTATAATGGTCTGGCGGGCATGTGGCTGGTAGAAGATGATATCGGCAAACAGCTGCCGCTGCCGAAGCATTACGGTGTCGATGACTTCCCGATTATCATTCAGGACAAACGGCTCGATAACTTCGCCACGCCAGTCTATGACCCGCCACAGGATGGCGGCTTCCTGGGTGATACTCTGCTGGTGAATGGCGTACGCAATCCCTTTGTCGAGGTGTCACGCGGCTGGGTGCGTCTGCGCTTGCTGAACGCCTCAAATGCGCGACGTTATGAGATGGTGCTAAGCGACAACCGTCCGTTTATGGTCATCGCCAGCGATCAGGGCTATCTGCCTGCACCGGTGGCGGTGCAGCGTCTGTCACTGGCACCGGGCGAACGCCGCGAAGTGCTGATAGATATGTCGCAGGGTGATGAAGTGTCGATAACGGCGGGTACGGCGGCGGGCATCATGGACAGGCTGCGCGGTTTCTTTGAGCCATCCTCTATTCTTACCTCTACCCTGATCCTGACGCTGCGACCCACCGGCTTACTGCCGCTGGTGACAGATAATCTGCCAATGCGGCTGCTGGCCGATCAGATTCTGGATGGTGTGGCGGTTCGCACGCGCGAATTCCGCATTGGCGACAGCATGCCGGGCATTAATGGCGCGCTCTGGGATATGAACCGCATTGACACGACCGCGCAGCAGGGCACCTTTGAACGCTGGATCCTGCACGCTGACCGGCCACAGTCACTGCATATTCAGGGCGTGATGTTCCTGATTAAAAGCGTGAATGGGGCGCAGCCGATGGGCGAAGATCGTGGCTGGAAAGATACGGTCTGGGTGGATGGCAGCGTGGAGCTGATGGTCACCTTCCCGCAAAGCTCATCCGATCATTTCCCGTTCGTCTATTACAGCCAGACGCTGGAACTGGCCGATCGGGGTACGGCGGGGCAGCTTGAGGTGCAGCCCACTTCATAACAGCGCGGTCAGGCTGGAAAGACCGGCCTGACCGCGTTAATTACACGCTACTCTGCAGTTCCAGGGCAGCGTGTACGCATCACCGGGCGACGCATCCCCTTAGTTAAACGTCTCCGGATCCGGACCCAGACGATTGCCGCTGTCCAGTTTCGCAATATCACTCACTTCATGCTTATCCAGACGGAAGTCGAACACCTTAAAGTTCTCTTCGATACGCGCTGGCGTCACCGACTTCGGAATCACCACCAGGCCGCTATCCAGATGCCAGCGGATCACGATCTGCGCAGGTGTCTTGCTGTATTTCTTCGCCAGCGACTTAATGATCTCCTGATCGAAGACCCCTTTGCCGCCCTGAGCCAGCGGACTCCAGGATTCGGTCTGGATCTGATGCAGCGCGTTCCATGCATGCAGCGTACGCTGCTGAAGCATCGGGTGCAGCTCAATCTGGTTTACGACTGGCGTCACACCGGTTTCATCCAGCAGGCGCTTCAGGTGCGCTTCATGGAAGTTACAGACGCCGATGCTTTTGGTCAGCCCCTGCTGCTGCAGTTCGATCATCTTCTTCCAGGCATCAACGTAGTTGTCTTTTTCCGGGCACGGCCAGTGCATCAGATAGAGATCAACCTGATCCAGTTTCAGTTTTTCCAGGCTGGTTTCCATCGCCTGCTGAACGTTCTGCTGATCGTCGTTCCACAGTTTGGTGGTCACGAAAATCTCTTCGCGTGGCACGTCGGTTTCCTGGAGCGCCTGGCCAATCGCCTCTTCATTTTTATAGGCGGCGGCAGTATCGATGGAACGATAGCCGACCTCAAGCGCTTTCAGCACCGCATGACGTGCATCTTCGATGCTGGCCTGCCATACGCCGAGTCCCAGTTGCGGCATCATATTGCCATCGCGCAGTTTGATAATGGGTTGGTCTGCCATAGTTGCTCCTTTCCGTTGCGGTTAATCCGTGAGATTTCACTGTGCTTAAGTCTAGCCAACAATTCTCAGCCTGCTTAGCTCAGTCGATAACAGCACGCCTGGTCTTATGCCCGATTCGGTAAATTTATTGCCTGATTCTCCTGGCTGCTGGCGATTCAGGCATTCGCACGGCAAACTGGCTTTTTGTCCGAAAAAGGAGTCGCTATGGCGCACGATGCACTGTGTCACCGGCTGGCACAGCAGGTCGTCACGTTAATGACCCACGGTCACGACCGTCTCTGTCCGGTCGAAAATGTGTCGCTGATTTATGCGAATCAATATCGTCCGCGTACGCCGATGATGTATCAGCCCGGCATTGTGATCCTGTTTCAGGGCAGCAAAACCGGTTATCTCGGCAGCACCGTGTTTCAGTATGACGCCAGCAAGTATCTGATGCTCACCGTGCCGCTGCCGGTGGAGTGCGAAACCTGGGCTTCGCCGGAGATACCCATTGCCGGGCTGTGCCTCAACGTCGATACCGCCAGTCTGCAGGATCTGCTGATTGAAATTGGTGATGACGATCAGTTTCAGCCGCAGCCACAGACCTCGGGCATTCACTCGGCCTGGCTGACGGAGCCGATGCTGTGTGCCGCTGAGCGACTGCTGGATGTGATGACCCAGCCGCGCGATGCGCGGGTGCTGGGGCCGCACATCGTGCGGGAAATTATCTACTATGTGCTGACCGGCCCGATTGGCGGCGCACTGCTCTCACTGGTGAGCCGACAGACGCAGTTCAGCCTGATCGCGCGCGCCCTCCGGCGGATTGAGAATCACTATGCGGAAAACCTCAGCGTCGATGCGCTGGCGGCAGAAGTGAACATGAGCGTTTCAGCCTTTCACCATAACTTCAAAGCGGTAACGCAAACCTCGCCACTACAGTATCTCAAGCGCTATCGCCTGCATCAGGCGCGATTGCTGATGCTGCACGATGGACTGAAAGCGAGTGCGGCGGCGGTGCGGGTTGGCTATGAAAGTCCTTCGCAGTTCTCGCGGGAATTTAAACGTTATTTTGGCGTGACGCCGGGGGAAGAGGTTAATCGTGTCAGGCAGACGGTGACGGATTCCTCTTTGTAGGTCGCCGATCCGGCCGCCAGGAGGCGGCGGATCCCGAGGCTGTGGGCACGTCAGGCGCGTTTCTGGCGACGCTGTTTCCAGATCACCAGAATGCTGCCGAACAGACCGAGCACCAGCAACACCATCGGCAGTATCATCAGAATCGCCATCACCTGATCTTCATGACGCTTGATGAACGGCACCTGGCTGATGCCATAGCCAAAGGTCACCACAATGCCGACCCACAGCAGACCGCTGAGCCAGTTAAACAGCTGAAAACGACTGTTCTGTAAGCCCGCAATGCCCGCCATGGTAGGCAGGATGGTGCGGATAAACGCGAGGAAGCGGCCGACCAGCAGCGCCATCAGACCGTGACGGTTAAACATATTCCAGGCGCGCTGGTGATACTGCGCGGGCAGATGCATCAGCCAGCTCTTAACCAGTCGGGTATTGCCCAGCCAGCGACCCTGCAAATAGCTCAGCCAGCAGCCGAGGCTGGCAGCTGTCGTCAGGATCACCATGGTCGGTACAAAATCCATCACCCCTTTAGCCACCATCGCGCCTGCCAGCAACAGCAGACTGTCTCCCGGCAGGAAAGAGGCGGGTAACAGACCATTTTCCAGAAACAGCGTCAGAAACATCACGCCATACACTACCCATACCACATCCGGATTTGCCAGTGCGGCAAAATCCTGATGCCAGAGCGCCTGGACAATCTCGTGTAAAACACCCATTAGCGATTCCATCACGTCACAAGGAACAATCCGTCTGCGTTCAGACAGTACAGTGAACTCACCAACAATCTGAACGATGCGGGATAAATTTTAACAACAAATGAGCCGCTGCCCGGCAAACACTGCGGGCCACCGCGACCCGGTTTATCTTCTGTTTACTTTCTGTTGAGCGACTCAGCACGTCAGGCGCGAAAAACCGGCTTCCAGGTCAGCCAGCAGGTCATCAACATGCTCCAGGCCAATATGCAACCGCACCAGCGTGCCGGTGAAATCCACACCGCCCGCCGGACGAATCTCTGCCAGCTCTTCCGGCTGATTCGCCAGGATCAGCGATTCATAGCCGCCCCAGGAGTAAGCCATGCTGAAATGATGGAAGTGATCGAGATATTCCGCCAGCTGGGGTGTGTCTAATTTTTCCTGCAGGATAAATGAGAACAGGCCGCTGCTACCGTTAAAATCGCGCTTCCAGAATTCATGACCTTTGCTTTGCGCCAGCGCCGGGTGATTCACCCGCGCCACTTCGGGACGCGCCGCCAGCCACTCTGCCACCTGAATTGCGCTCTCTTCATGCTGGCGCAGACGGGTACCCAGCGTGCGCAGACCCCGGCTTGCCATGTAAGCGGTATCGGCATCGGCCATCTGGCCCATAAGATAGGAGTTCTCGCGCAGCTGGTCGATGCAGCGCGCATTAGCGACTGCGGTACCAATCATCGCATCGCTGTGACCAATCAGATATTTGGTGCCGGCCTGAATGGAAATATCGATACCGTGCGCCAGCGCATTAAACAGAATACCGGCCGCCCAGGTGTTGTCGATCATGATGATCGCCTCGGGCGCTTTGGCGCGTACAGCCGCCACAATCGCTGGAATATCCTGAACTTCCATGGTGATAGACGCGGGGGATTCCAGGAAAACAACCCGGGTATTCGACTGAACCAGTTCACCGATTTCGCTGCCGATGCAGTGATCGAACCAGCCCGTAGAAACCTGCAGCTTAGCCAGAATTTTCGTACAGAAGTCCTGCGTCGGTTCATAGACCGCGCCACTCATCAGCACGTGGTCACCCGCTTCAACAAATGCCAGAATCGCATTGGCCACGGCAGCCGCGCCGCAAGGGTAGAGCACGCAGCCTGCGCCGCCTTCCAGCTCGGTCATCGCATCCTGCAGCGCAAAGTGCGTCAGGGTGCCACGACGGCCATAAAAGAGTTCACCTTTTGCCCGACCGGCGGTGGCGCGTTTTTTCTCCGCAACGGTATCAAAAACCAGTGAGGAGGCCCGTTGAATCACGCTGTTCACCGAGCCCTGGGTATAACGCTTGCTGCGTCCTGCATTGACGAGCGTGGTATCAATTTTTCTGGTGGTCATGAGTCGCCTTTACCGCTTCGGACTAAGCTCTCACGTTACCACGAAACAGCCAGCAGGGTTGAGACTCAATGGTGATTATCAGAGTGCATCGCAGGAAAAAAAACGGCCCGCTCACGGGCCGTTTTTCTTTGCGTTACATCACGCCCATCAGGCGCGGTAACCAGAGCGAAATGGCGGGAATATAGGTAATCAGCATCAGAACGATAAACAGCATGCCGTAGAACGGTAGCATCGCCCCGACCACCTGCTCAATCTTCTGTTTACTTACCGCGCTGGCGACAAACAGTACTGTGCCGACCGGCGGCGTAATCAGTCCGATGCCGAGATTGGTCAGCATGATCATGCCGAAGTGCACCGGATCAATGCCCAGTGAGGTCGCCACCGGCAGCAATACGGGCGTGAGAATCAGAATCAGCGGCGCCATATCCATCAGCGTGCCCACCACCAGCAGCAGGATGTTGATGCACATCAGAATCACATATTTATTATCAGAGAGGCTGGTAAAGGCTTCGGTGATCATCGTCGGCAGTTGCATGAACGTCATCACCGCACCAAACCCGGCGGCGAAAGCGATCAGCACCATCACGATGGTGACGGTTTTAATGGTGCGAAACAGCAGGATATGCAGCTGATTCCATTTAAAGTCGCGATAGATAAACATGGTGACGAAAAAGGCCCAGATACAGGCGATCGCCGCGGACTCTGAGGCGGTGAAAATACCGGAGAGAATCCCACCCATGATGATGACCACGGTAAACAGGCCCCAGAACGCGTCAAAGAAAATCTTCAGCGCCTGACGAAACGGAATGCGCTCGCCTTTGGGATAGCCGCGTTTGCGTGCGAACCCCAGGCACATCACCATCAGGCAGCCTCCCAGCATCAGTCCCGGCAGGATACCTGCGACAAACAGCGAAGAGATGGTGACCATGCCGCCGGTTGCCAGCGAGTAAATCACCGAGTTGTGACTGGGTGGCGTCAGCACGGCCTGAACGGAGCCGCTGGCCGTTACCGCAGCGGCAAAATCACGCGGATAGCCTTTCTCCTCCATCTGCGGGATCATCACCGAACCAATCGAAGCGGTGTCCGCGACTGACGATCCGGAGATAGCACCAAAGAAGGTCGACGCGACGATGTTAACCAGTGAGAGGCCACCGCGAATAAAGCCGACAAAGATATAGGCGAAATTGACCAGCCGCCGGGCAATCCCACCCTCCGCCATGATCGCACCCGCAAGAATAAAGAACGGGATGGTCAGCAGCGAAAATTTGTTAATGCCATTAGTTATCTGAATCACCACCGCTTCCAGGGGCAGATCGATCCACCAGGCGCCGATAAAAGCGCTCAGGCCGACCGCAAACGCGACCGGAAACCCCACCAACAGCAACACCAGCAAACTGCCTATCAAGATTAATGCATCCATCTTCTGCTCCGGATTAGTGGGTGCCGCCCAGTGTGACAATGGGTCGCTGACTTTGATCGCCGGTCAGCAATCGCTCAACAACAAACAGCAGGGTGAAGATCGCGCCAATCGGGATCGGCAGATACATTTCGCCGTAGGTCACCGTCGGCAGTGAGGCGAGCGTCTGCACCCACATCGCTTCACACAGGCTGTAACTGGCCTGGAAGATCACCAGGCAGGTGAGGATCATCAGCAGATCGCAGACCCGCAGCATCAGGCGCTGGCGGGCAGGTGACAGACGATCGGTGACCATTGACACGCAGATATGTGTTCCGGCACGAAAGCCGACCGGCGCGCCGATAAAAGTGAATATGATCATGCAGATAATGGCGACCGGTTCTGGCCAGGAGAGTGCGCCGTTCATCACGTAACGGGCGAAGATGCCAACAGGAATGACCGTCACCATGATCAACAGCGCCACGGCGGCCACCAGCATGCACAGCAGATAAAGCCCATCCATCAGACGCGTATAAGCAGACATAATTAATACCTGATTAAGCACGCCACACGGCAGTGTGGCGCGGGAAGGGTTATTTCACGTCGGCGATTAGGGTCATCAGATCCTGATATTTGCCGCCGAATTGATCGCGCACCGGCTGGGTAGCCTTAACGAAGTAGTCGCGGTCGGTCTGCTGGAAGGTCACGCCGCCGGCCTTCATTTTGGCGATCGACTGTTCGGTGTAGGTCGCCCAGAGCTGACGCTCTTCATCCTGTGCCTCTTTGCCGAGCTTTTTCAGCAGTGTCTGATCGTCGGGTTTCAGGCGATCCCAGGCGCGTTTCGAAAACAGAATCATCTCTGGCTGAATAAAGTGGCCGGTGAGGGTGTAGTACTTCGCGACCGGCATGTAGTTATGGGCCACAAAGGTAGGTGGGTTGTTCTCGGTGCCATCGACCACGCCGGTCTGCATCGCACTAAAGACTTCGCTGACGCCCATTGCCACCGGATTTGCGCCCATCGCTTTCAGTGTCGCCAGTGAAATGGCGCTGTTCTGCACCCGGATCTTCATACCTTTGAGATCGTCGGGTTTTGCCAGCGGCTTCTTGGTGATCATGTTGCGCTCACCGGCATCCGTCCAGCCCAGGAAGACCATGCGGGCGTTGGGATCCTTATCAAACTTGCTGGCAATCTCGCTGCCTATCTCACCATCCAGCACTTTATGCATGTGGTCGACGTCGCGAAAAATGTAGGGCAGGGTGAGCACGCTGGTTTCCGGGGCGATAGACGTGACCGGAGCCAGTGAGACGCGGATCATATCGATGGCGCCCAGTTGCACCTGTTGCAGCGTCTGGTCTTCATCACCCAGCACGCCACCGGCGTAGATCTTCATCTCCAGCCGTCCATCAGTGGCCTGTTTGAGTTTGTCGCCCATGTGTTGCAGGGCAACCACAGTGGGATAGCCGGCTGGCTGCACTTCAGCGACTTTAATCACCTGTGCCGTGGCGGTGGAACTTATCATGATTGCCGCCAGGGCACTGGCCAGGCATGTTTTTGTCAGTCTCATTATTTTGTCTCCCGCAGAGGTAGGACGGCCTGGAGTCTGGGCTAACCGCAGAGTGCCGTGTGGAGCCAGCATAGTGAAAATGCGTCTGAGTAAAATGCAGTAATGTTGATTGAATGAATGGCGTCACATTTTGAAACGTTGTTTTAATAAATTTTCATGCAGCTTCACATTTTCGAAACGTCCCTGACGGAAAGTGTGTAAAGCTGGTCAAAGCGAGGTCTGTGACCAGAGTTGGGTTTGTAAATACTAATGAGAACTACTATCAATTCGCCGCCATTTTGCTATTATTCGCGCTTGTTTCGCATCCCTGAATCAGAAGTTGGAGAAGCAGCGTGGTAGCCAGTGATTTGATGCAAACGGACCTCTCCGTTTGGGGCATGTATCAACATGCCGATATCGTGGTAAAGGTCGTCATGATTGGCCTGTTGTTGGCATCGGTCGTGACATGGGCAATCTTTTTCGGCAAATATGCTGAACTCAGCGCCGCTAAGCGCCGCCTGAAGCGTGAGCAACTAGCGCTGGGCGAAGCCCGTAGTCTTAATGACGCCGCCCGCATTGCTCAGTCGTTTACCGGTCACAGCCACAGCGTCGTGCTGCTGAACGATGCGCAGAATGAACTCGAATTGTCGGCAGGTGTGGAAGATACCAACGGCATTAAAGATCGCACCAGTTTCCGCCTTGAGCGCCGCGTGGCTGCTTTCAGCCGCCATGCAGGCCGGGGCAATGGCTTCCTGGCAACCATCGGCTCTGTCGCCCCGTTTATTGGTCTGTTCGGCACTGTCTGGGGCATCATGAACAGCTTTATCGGTATTGCGAAAACCCAGACGACGAACCTTGCGGTGGTGGCTCCCGGTATCGCCGAAGCGCTGCTGGCAACGGCGGTGGGTCTGGTCGCTGCGATTCCGGCGGTGGTGATCTACAACGTCTTTGCCCGCATGATCGCTAACTACAAAGCCTCGCTGGGTGATGTTGCCGCTCAGGTGATGCTGTTGCAGAGTCGTGACATCGACCTGGGCACTGTGGCCAAAGAGGTTCCACGTCCCGCGACCGCCCAGAAACTGCGCTTAGGGTAAGCTGTTATGGCCATGCGATTAAACGACGATCTGCAAACCGACGGTGAAATGCATGAGATTAACGTGACGCCGTTTATCGACGTCATGCTGGTTCTGCTGATCATCTTTATGGTAGCCGCGCCACTGGCGACGGTCGACGTGCGCGTCAATCTGCCCGCCTCAACCAGCGCGCCGCAGCCGCGCCCGGAGAAGCCAGTTTATTTGTCGATTAAAGCGGATAAGCAGCTCTACGTCGGTAACGATCAGGTTACGCCTGACTCGCTGGTGAACGTGCTGACCAGCCAGACGCAGGGCAACAAAGAGACGACGATTTTCTTCCAGGCGGACAAGTCGGTGGATTATGAAACCCTGATGAGCGTCATGGATAAACTGCGCACGGCGGGCTATCTGAAAATCGGGCTGATGGGCATGGAAACCGTGAAGGAATAGCGAATTATCGGGCATCCTTAGAAGGCGACTATTGAGGTCGCCTTTTTTTATGCTGGCTCTCTGACCACATAAAATCGGGTCAAGCAGTGCTCAAGCCGATCACTTATGCTGCCTGATTCGGATTGTTAATTGGTTGTTACTTATGTACATAGATTTGTAAATTGCAATGGTGACTCACGTCACATTAATCCCGCTTCAGTCAGGCTAAAACGGCTAAAAAACAATAGGAAGCCGTTATGAGTCACACCCCGTCTTTACAAAAGCCGCCGAAAAGTGCTGCCCGAACTATCTTCAACGTCACCAGTGGTAACTTCCTGGAGATGTACGACTTCATGGTGTTTGGCTACTACGCAACCGCCATTTCAAAAACCTTCTTCCCGGGTGATGACCCGTTTGCTTCCCTGATGCTGACCCTGATGACCTTTGGTGCCGGCTTCCTGATGCGCCCGCTGGGGGCGATCATTTTAGGTGCCTACATCGACCATCATGGGCGCCGTAAAGGCCTGTTGCTGACGCTGGGCTTAATGGCGATTGGTACCCTGACCATTGCGGTGGTACCGGGTTACGCTACCTTAGGCGTGGCAGCACCGATTCTGATTCTGCTGGGGCGTCTGTTGCAGGGCTTCTCGGCGGGGGTTGAGCTGGGTGGCGTATCGGTCTATCTGGCCGAAGTTGCACCCAAAGGACGCAAAGGCTTCTTCGTGAGCTGGCAGTCGGGCAGTCAGCAGATTGCGGTGATCTTTGCTGCCCTGCTGGGCCTGATGCTGAATCATCTGCTGGCGAAAGAAGCGGTAACGGAGTGGGGCTGGCGTATCCCGTTTGTGGTTGGCTGTCTGATTGTGCCGTTCCTGTTCTATATCCGCCGGATGCTGGAAGAGACTGAAGCGTTCAGTAAACGTAAACATCACCCGAGCATGACGGAAATCATGCGGTCGGTCGCCAGCAACTGGGCGCTGGTGCTGGCGGGCATGCTGATGGTGGTCACCACCACGGTGATGTTCTACATGATCACCGCTTTTACACCGACCTTTGGCAAAACTGTATTGATGATGAGCGACAAGCAGGCGTTTCTGGTGACGCTCTGTGTGGGTGTTTCCAACCTCTTCTGGCTCCCGCTGATGGGTACGCTGTCGGACCGCGTGGGACGACGTCCGCTGCTGATTATTTTTACCCTGCTGATGATTGCCACCACCTGGCCGGTGCTTCACTGGATGGTGGGATCGGCCAGCTTCGCTCACCTGCTGGAAGCTGAGCTGTGGCTGTCGTTTCTCTATGCCAGCTATAACGGTGCGATGGTGGTTTATCTGGCAGAAATTATGCCTGCTGAAGTGCGCGCTGCCGGTTTCTCCATGGCTTACAGTCTGGCAACGGCGCTATTTGGCGGCTTTACACCTGCCATCTCCAGCTATCTGATTCACGCCACCGGTGACAAAGCGATGCCTGGCGTCTGGCTCACCTTTGCGGCGGTCTGCGGGCTGATCGGTACGCTGTTGATTGGCCGGATGGTGAAGCAGTATCAGCGGCGTCACAGCGCCACAACGACGGTCAGCGCGTCACTTTAAAACGATAAATCGACGACCACGCTGTCGCTGTAATTTCCCGCAGGCGGCGTGTTCTGAGTGGTCAGGATGCGCGCGGTGTAGTTAAAGCCGCGCGTCAGTCCATCCGCTGATACCGCTGTCGAGGTGGTACTGCTCCAGCGTTCAGTGCCTGCCGCTCCCCAGCGATTGCTGGTGGCACTTTTATAAATCTCATAACTCAGACGGTTCGCTCCGCTCGCCATGTTCCTGACGCTGCCCGCCGGATAACTGCCATTGTTCAGCCCGACGGTATAGGTACTGCCTTTACTGCACAGCACGTTAATGGTCTGCGATACATCGGAGAAGCTACTCACCAGCGGCGCACTGCCAAAGCTGATGTTGGGTGCGGTGATCGTCGTGCAATCGTTGGTGAGGACAGCGGTAACGTTAATCGGAATCACGCCGCTGCCTTGCTGCTCGCTTAAACAGAGATTACCCACGCCAATACTGGTGCAGATGCGGTAAGTCACAGCCATATTTAGCGTAACGGAATAGGTTCCCGCTGCAACCACCTGACCGGGAACAGTGCGCAGATAGACGGGAAGGGCAAAGTTAAGACTGCCCAGCAAACCTGCCAGATTTATCAGGGTTTGTGAGCTGTAAACAAACGGCGTGCTGCCAATCGTCAGTTCGCTGGCGCAGGCGCTGTCGGTGCAGAGCCGTACTGGCACATTATCGCTGCCGGTGTCACCACTGCGTTTCAGGACGCCCCGTGTGCCGCTGATATTGGTCGCGCCGGTCAGCTGAAACGTTATCTGGTTATTGCCAAGCAGTGACAACGCCGAGCCTGCGCCACAGTTGACGTTGGCGTTAGTGGTCACCGAGCTGACGGTGGTATTCGCCACAAACGTCGTGACCGAGCCGAAGCTGGCGGTCGACGCGGGCAGACCGCAGGCGGCGTAGCTCAGCGACGGCAGTGTCAGCAGCAGGGCAGCCAATAACAGAGATTTGATCATGGTTGGGTTCCGGACGTGAAAGATTCAGCGGGAGAGGCGGCGCTGCCTGCGGCGGGCGCGGGCAGCGCGCAGGTCAGAGGGCCATAGGTTTTCAGCGCCTGCGGCTGACCGCTGGCGATGCGCAGTTCGGTTTCACAGCGGCGGCCATCGGGCGTCACCACCTCCATCGGGTTTCTGGCAGTGAGATTTTCCATCCAGACGATGCCATCCCAGCCGACATACTCAGTGGCATGATCCGCACGCTGTACCAGGCTTGAGACCGGCAGCGGCTGGCCCTGTGCATCAACCAGGATCACGCTGGCAGAGCGCAGTTTTTCCACCGGGAAGTTAAGCAGGTAGCCGCTCTGACGTTTCACCGCAAAACGCTGCTCAACATGGGGCGTGGTCATATCGGCGGGCAGGTCGAGGGTGTCGATATCATATTTGGCCGGGTAGTAGCTGCTGATGGCGGGGACCAGCAGATAGCCCTGTTGGTTAGTGCGTCCCATCGACTGATTTTCATAGCGAACATTAACGTCGGGATAGCCCGTTTTCACCAGCACAAAAGCGTCGTTGATGGCGTTGGCGGCAAAGACGCTGTTGTCCATTAATACCAGTGCACCGGCGACATCGGCCCACTGAGTCAGATTGTCATTATCACCGTAGAAGCCCCCCGAGGTGTCGATATGGTTATTGCGGTAGCGCAGACTGCCCTGCCGGTAGTCGCCACTGTCGCCACTCTGATTCGCCCATGAGGCATCCCAGGCGAATCCACCGTCGCTGGGCATGGCACTGGAGGCATAGAGACGCTGGCTATCGCGACCGCGTTGATCGCGCTCGGTGCTGATCGCCGCGCTGCCCTGCTCGCCAAACGGGATCACCAGCGAGAGAGCACCGGTCCAGCTCTTCTCCTCCTGATCGCGGCTGGCGGAGACATAGAGGCTGCTGTTTCCCCACAGATTCTTACTCCATGAGAGGTTCCACAGGCGGGTGCGATCGCCCTGGCCGTCGGTGATATCGATGAAGGCGGCGCCGACGCTGCCAAAGCGGCTCAGTGAGATGCTGGCGCTGTATTGGGCAGTGCGGCGCGATAGCGTGTAACGGCTATCCGCCTGACTACCGGCACGGCTGCCGACCAGGGCCAGATTGCCAAAGTCGCTGCTGCGCTGGGTCTGCTGCGTGCCGATGTTGAACCAGCGATTGTTGTACTGATAGCCCCAGCTATATTGCCTGCCGCTGTCGCCATCAAGATGACTTTGTGCCACCGCGCCGTTAACCACGCCCCAGCTGCCAACCCGAAGCTGACCTCCCAGCCCGCCCATCGCCAGATTTTCGCTGCCCTCGGCGTGACTCTCCAGCGTCAGCCAGTCGGTCATGCCGTAGCGATATGAGCCACTGGCGGCAGCCGCACCGTAATCGAAGTTTTTAATGCCGTAATTTTCGCGAATCGCCCCGGCGGAGATAGCGTAGTCAGCCAGCCCCGATTTCAGCAGATTGCTGGAGACATAAAACGGCATGGTGGTGGTGACGCGTCGGCCGACCGCATCTGTGGTGGTGATCACCGCGTCACCCGCACCATTGACGAATGGCACATTGGTTAATGACCAGGGGCCAGGCTGCACATTTGCCTGACCGGAGCGATAGCCATTGATAAAGAGATCGACGGTGGAGGGGACTGCAGCCTGGCCAGAGAAGGCGGGTAGCGGATAGGTCACCAGGTCAGGACGGACGCTGAAGTCGCGACCCACACTGATGCCGCCGAGTCGGATGCTGCTGCTCCAGGCAAGCGAGTCAGTCACCAGATCCCCGACCCGCCAGCTCATCACCGCGTTCTCATCTTCATTGCTCCACCAGCTGTCGTAACGGATATAACCGTTGTCCTGATAACCGGGGCTGCCTTCCAGCTGCTGCTGCCAGACGCCGTTGGTAGAGACGTGTCCGGCATCACCGAACAGGCGCAGTTCGTTCCAGGCAGAAAGCCGGGTGCCGGTGGTATCGGTACGGCTGGCGTAGAGATCGTAGTTAATCAGCGCGCCGGCGCTGGTGCGCCCCGGATAGCGCGGTCCGTTCTTCGCCTCGCCAATCACCTGACCGGGAAGCCATTCCGGTGGTACGGTGAGCAGCAGCCGCTGACGGGCGGCGTCATATTCCACACTGACGGATTGCAGGCTGCTGACATCGATCTGCGCCTGCTCACCCAGCTTATCCAGTGGCAGACCGGCACGCTGCAGATCGCCGCTACGCAGCCAGAAATGGTCGTTGCGCTGCTCGACTGGCACAATGTTGCCGTTTTCCTGCTGGTTAATCACCAGCTCCAGCATATATTGCTGACCGCTGCTGCTGGTCTGCAGGCTGTGCGGTGGAGGCAGGGATGAATAGGTCTCCGCCAGCACAGGATCCGGCGTTAAGGCGTAAATGACGCTGGCTACCGTCAGCGCGCAGGGATGCAGGGAAAAAGGTCTCATTCAGCGCTTATTTCTGGGCAGCGCTGCGCCACGGGCTCTTGTTGACCTCTGCAGTGAGTTCGCCGCTGACCGGCGTGGTGAGTGGCCAGCGATATGTGCTGTCCGCGAGCACATAGCCATATAAACCGTCGCCCAGTTTGCGACCGCCGATAGTCACATTGCTCAGTCGGGCATGGCCATTGCCGCTGTTGGTCAGCTGCAGCCAGCGCTTGCCTCCCTCGCTAATCTGTTGCCAGCGCAGAGCCGGACGGGCACTGTCGGTGGAGAGCCCGGTGCCATACACGAACAACGGCACTGAGTAGCGCATCTGAAAGGTCAGTCCGGCCTGATTCTCGCCAGGATTGCGCGGCGTGGGAATCTCATCCAGCACCACCCGATAAGCCTGCTCTTTACCGGCCGCAGGCGGCGTCTGTTTAATCAGTCTGACCAGCTGTTTTTGTCCTGGCTCCATTCGCACCATTGGCGGGCTGGCGACCACCCGCTGCTGGGTCTGGTACTGTTCCTGTCCATTGATTTGCTGCCAGCTGAAAACACGGATCTGCATCATCGTGGTCGTGTTACCGCGATTCTCCAGCCAGAGTTCGCTGGCTTTCTCTTCAGGATTAATGGCGGGATCGATAGGCCATATCATCACAGAGTTAGCAGCAAAGGCTGCATGGAATAGGGGAGAACTTAACAGCAACAGCAGGGCGCGCAGTGGCTTCATGATCGTATCCTTGTTTTCTATCACCTCACCAGCTCAGGGTGACGGTCAGCGTATCGGTATAAACGCCGGCGCGCGCAGTGCCGGGCAGTTGCAGCTGGCCATAGATCGGCAGCGTAATGTTATTGGCATTGCTATAGCTCAGCGGCACCGCCTGATTGACCGGGATCACCGTGGTGCGGCTGGCATTACTAAAGAGCGTATAGGGAACGGTATTGCTGAAGTTGGGCAGTTTCAGGTTGCGGGTGGTGGTGAAATTGGCGCCCTGATTAATGCTCATGCTCAGCGTGGTGCCCGGCGTGCAGGCAAGATTTATCGAGGTACTCTGCACAAAGCTGGCGCTGGCGGGAGTGGCCGCCACGCCAGACTGTGTGCCAAAGTTAAGTGTGCCGAAAACACCGGTATTGGTTCCGGATATTACGCAGCCTGCCACGACAGAAGCCGTGACCTGAAAGGTGCTGGTGGGCAGACCCCAGGCGCTGAAACACCTTATCAGCAGAGGCAGACCGCATGCGATCATCAGGCTGGATCGCCAGAGAACCACCCTTATCTACCTGCGACAGTCGTTAATAGTTCACGGCAACGTTAATCGTATCGGTATAAGTTCCGGCAGGAATCAGGGGATTAAAACCGCCGCCAACAACCCGGCCATAAATGGCGTAGTTGGTGCCCAGTGTTGGGTCCGTGGTTCCACTGGCGGCGATTGGCGTATTGTTGGCGATAGCCGTGGTAAAAGAGGCGTCACTGTAGAGGGTATAGGCGATGCCCTGTGCATTATCCGATCCCAGAACCAGATAACGTGGTGATGCAGAGGCGGTGCCATAAATGGTCGCTGGCGCAGTATTGCTGCTGGTCACCACCACGTTATAGTCCTGACCCGTGGTACAGCGGACAAAAATACCGTTACCCGCCGCACCGACCAGCGTGGCGTTCAGGGTGTCGAAGGTCGCTGCACTGCTACCAAAATTCAGGGTACCGAAGTTAACGCCCGCCGTAGCTGACTGACCGTTTACCAGGCAACCCGTGGTCAGCGTTAACGTGGCATTGATGGTTCCGGAGGTCGTTGCCGCCTGGGTTAAGGGTGTCATTGCGACAGTTAATCCTGCAGCGGCACACAGAAAAAGCTTGAGTTTCATAATATTTCCTTACGGATTATCGAGAGTCAGTGCTTTTTCACCCGGTGTTTATTAACGATTCAACTCAAAATGATGAAATAAAAATTACAAGGCGGTTAGTGCCACTGTCCTGAGGGAAATCTTAGACTTAAGAATGATGATTTATATTAGTTTTACTTACTATAGATCAGTTAAAGCGTTACGCGAAGCCCTGCCAGTTATTTTTCATTAATCAAATGGCCTAAGTGGCCGATAACCCAGTAACAGCAAGGCATAAAAGCAAGAAAGAAAAAGAAAACTCTTTGTTTTTTCGGTCTCTGGCATGCTTTCCGCTTCGGTGATATGTTCCTTTACCAATCAGACATAATAACGATTTACCGGCCGTCTCAGCAGGCGGGAAATAAGATGCAGGTTTAAAATGCCCTGCGTCTGGGGGCGCGCTTTACCGGGCCTCCGGGATAACAAAAAACCGAAATTTAATGACTTTCACCCAACAGGTGTTTTTTGAATCACTTTCTGACTTTACACAGCACCCGTTTCTCAGCGGGTGGTGAGGAGCTGCACATGTTGCTTGTCACCTGGGATAGCGTTTTGATCTGCGTTTCGCTGATCGTCGCGTTTATTGCCTCATTTACAGCGCTGGATACTGCCGGAAGGGTGGCGGTATCCCGTGGCTGGAGCGCCCGATTCTGGTTGCTGGCAGGCGGAACTGCGATGGGGATTGGCGTCTGGGCAATGCATTTCATTGGTATGCTGGCGATGATGATGCCGATGACGATGCGCTATGACACGCGGCTGACGATACTCTCGCTGCTGGTGGCGATCATGGCGTCAATGTTTGCTTTTGGCCAGACAGTAGGCGGCCTGCATCTCACCCGTTATCGGTTACTGCGCGGCACACTGATCCTGAGTTCAGGGATTGTCGTGATGCACTACCTCGGCATGTATGCGCTGCTGATTGAGCCGCGACCTGAGTGGAATGTGCTGCGGGTGGCGCTCTCCGTGATCATTGCGTTTGTTGCTTCGGGCGTGGCGCTGTGGCTGGCGTTTCATCTGCGCCAGGGCGACCATCATCTGCTGCTGATGCGGGGACTGGCCTCACTGGTGATGGGGATGGCCATTGCTGGTATGCATTATGTCGGCATGTCGGCAGCCCGATTCAGCGAGAGCAGTATGATGCAGTCGGGTGGTGTGAGCAATTCAGGACTGGCGGTTTGGGTAACGCTCATTACGCTGATTATTCTGGGCATTACGCTGCTGAGTTCCATGCTGGATGCCCAACTGCGTGCCGCGCGACTGGAGACCCGACTCAGACACGCTAACCAGGAACTGCGTCAGCTGGCGATGCATGACAATCTGACCGCGCTACCCAATCGGGCCATGCTGGAGCAGCAGCTCGATCTGGCGATTAAACAGGCTATGCTCAACGAAAATCGCTTTGCCGTGATCTACATGGATCTTGATGGGTTCAAAGCGGTCAATGACACCTGGGGACACCACGTCGGTGATCGGTTGCTGGTGGCTGTGTCGGAACGGCTGCGTAGCCAGCTCAGCAACACGATGCTGCTGGTGCGTCTGGGAGGCGATGAATTTGTACTGATGGCGGAGGCATGCGATGTCACTCCAGCCCGTCAGCTGGCGCAAAAACTGGTCAAAGTGATCAGTACGCCGTTTGAACTGGATCGCTATGTGTTACACGTTTCCCTCAGTGCGGGCATTGCGATATTCCCGCTGCACGGTCGTAACCGGCAGGAGCTGTTATTCAATGCCGACTCGGCGATGTACCACACTAAACACAGCGGACGTAACGGCTGGTGCCTGTTTGAGCCGGCGATGAGTGATGCGACGCAGCATCAGCTGGCGCTGGCAAACGATCTGTGGGAGGCGATCGATCGGCAACAGATGCGGCTCTTCTATCAGCCCAAATTCCGTTCCGGCGGCACACGGCTAATGGGATTTGAAGCACTGCTGCGCTGGCAGCATCCGCAACGCGGGTTGCTGACGCCTGAGCTGTTTCTGCCGCGTGCCGAAAAAACTGGCCAGATCGTTGCACTGGGCAACTGGGTGATTGATGAGGCCTGCCGTCAGCTGAAAATCTGGCATAACCAGGGCAACAGCGACTGGACGGTCTCGGTCAATCTCTCCGCGTTGCAGTTTCACCAGCGTGATTTACTCCACACGCTGATGCAGACGCTGGCGCGTTACCAGTTGTCAGGCAGCGCACTGATGCTGGAAATTACGGAAGCGATTGCCATGCGTGATCACCTCTTCAGCCAGCAACGTATTCGTGAACTGCAGCAGGCGGGCGTTAGTGTGGCCATTGATAATTTTGGCATCGGCTATGCCAACCTGTTGCATCTGAAAGATCTGGATGCCAGCGAACTCAAAATCGATCGCAGCTTTATTAACTGCCTGCGACCCGGCAGTGAAGATGCGACCGTGGTCAGCGCCATGCTGACCCTGGCGCAGAGTCTTAACCTGCGCATGGTGGCGGAAGGGGTTGAGACAGAAGAGCAGCAGCACCTGCTCACCAGCCTGGGCTTTGATGCGCTGCAGGGATATCTGCTGGGCAAGCCGACGCCAGCGGATCGCATAGAGGCGTTTCGTTTTCCCGGACTGCGACCGCCTCTGGCATCAGCATCCGTCTGACGCTGACGCTGACACTGACACTGACACTGACGATAGATTTCAGCACTCAGAGTGAGTGGAAAGATGCAGGGTTCGCGGCTCATTAACCGCCGGGCAGTGCCGATAATTAAGAAAAGAAGTTTTAAAAATCCCTTACCTAAACACAAGCACGGCTTTTCGCGGGAACGCACTATGTTAGCAACCTCATACGACTCTTTTATCGTCATCGTCTCCGTTCTTGTCGCGATGCTGGCTTCGTTTACCGCCTTAGATATGGCGGGACGGGTGGTGCACTCCACGGGCAAAGTCGCGCTGGTCTGGCTGTTTGGCGGCGGTTTCTCCATGGGCATCGGCATCTGGGCGATGCACTTCATTGGCATGTTGTCGATGAACATGGAGATGGTGATGAGCTACAACGCCGGGCTGACCGCCTTCTCCGCTGCCATCGCGGTCTGCGCATCGATATTTGCCCTGTGGCTGGTCTGCAGTGGCGATTTGCCCCTGCCGCGCCTGGCGGGCGGCGCACTGATTCTCGGCAGCGGCGTCGTAGCGATGCACTATACCGGGATGGCAGCCCTGATGTTCTCGCCGGGTATTGTCTGGCGGTGGGGCTGGATAGGCCTTTCGGTGGTGATCGCGCTGGCCGCTTCTGGCGCAGCGCTGTGGCTGGCATTTAACCTGCGTGAAGGTCAGACTGGCCGGGTGACCCTGCTGCGTATTGGCGCATCCGTAGTGATGGGCTGTGCGATTGCGGGCATGCACTACACCGGCATGATGGCGGCAGAGTTTCCCGCTCACAGCCATTCGATGGGGCAGGGCGTTAACAGTAACTGGCTGGCGATTCTGGTCACGGTAGTCACTATCTCAATCCTGGGGATTACTCTGCTGGTCTCGATGCTGGATGCGCGGAT
The DNA here is from genome assembly GCF_000816655.1 of Pantoea sp. MBLJ3. NCBI lineage: Bacteria > Pseudomonadati > Pseudomonadota > Gammaproteobacteria > Enterobacterales > Erwiniaceae > Pantoea > Pantoea sp. MBLJ3. Next base: position 59,191 of record NZ_JSUT01000004.1, on the reverse strand, counting down.
GCAGGCGCGCACCTCCATTCTCGCCAGCTCACTGGCTGAAGCGAACCGCGAGCTGGCACAGCTGGCGCTGCACGACAATCTGACTCGCCTGCCAAACCGCATTCTGCTGGAAGATCGACTGGAACAGGCGATCAACAAAGCCAATCGTGAGCAGACGCTGTTTGCCCTGATGTTTATGGATCTGGACGGATTTAAGGCGGTTAACGACGCGTTCGGGCATCACATTGGCGACCGTCTGCTGGTGGGTGTGACCGAGCGGATGAGCCAGCAGATGGCTGGCTATTACACGCTGGCGCGACTCGGCGGTGATGAGTTTGTACTGCTGGTGGAGATCGACGATCCCAACGATGCGGCGGCCATTGCCGATAAACTGGTGAAAGCGGTGGACCGTCCGTTTGATATCTCACGCTATGAGCTGGTGGTCTCGCTGAGCCTCGGCATCGCTGTCTATCCTGGCGATGGCGAGGATGAGCGTGAACTGATGTTCAACGCCGATGCGGCGATGTATCACACCAAAAATAATGGCCGCAATGGTTACACCTTTTTTCAGCCCTCAATGAACATTCAGGCGCAGAGCCAGCTTCAGCTGAACAATGATCTCTGGCAGGCGCTGGATAACAATGAGCTGCGCCTGTTCTATCAGCCAAAATATTGCGCGCCACGCGGCCCGCTTCTTGGTTTCGAAGCGCTGCTGCGCTGGGAACATCCAAAGCGGGGTCTGTTATCGCCTGACAAATTTCTGCCAATGGCGGAAAAAACCGGGATGATTGTCAACATCGGCAATTGGGTGATTAATGAAGCGTGTCGCCAGTTGCGCCAGTGGCATTTGCAGGGCCATACGGACTGGTCAGTGGCGGTGAACCTGTCGGCGCTGCAGTTTGAGCAATCGAATCTGGTAGAGACAGTGGTAGATGCGCTGGCAAAACATCAGATTCCGGCCGAACTGTTGACGCTGGAGGTGACGGAAACCACCGCGATGCGCGATCCCGATGAGAGTGTGCGTATTCTCACCGAGCTGACTCAGCTTGGGGTGAAAGCCTCGATCGATGACTTTGGCACCGGCTACTCCAGCCTGCTCTACCTGAAAAGGCTACCGGCCAGCGAACTTAAGATCGATCGGGCCTTTGTGAATGAACTCCAGCATCAGCCGGAAGATGCCACCATCGTGTCGGCGATTGTGGCACTGGCGCAGTCACTGCAACTGAAAGTGGTGGCCGAGGGCGTTGAAACCGCTGAACAGCAGGCCTTTCTGACCGGCCTGGGTTGCAATACGCTGCAGGGCTTCCTGCTGGGCAGGCCGGTTCCCGCGGAACAGGTGCCGGAGCTGGCTAACTTTGTGGTAGCAGAAGACGAAGAGGTCGTTACAGATATCCGCCAGATGAGTGAAGCTGAACCGCTGCTGACACCGCAGGTTGCTGCGATCTGACACACCTGACACAGCGTAGCATCTGCGTGAATTGAGACGATAAGCGATTCGCACCGCCTGTCATTGATCGCCTGCCGTGGTAAAGTCTCGCGGCCAGATTATTCACGGTAAAACAGGGAGAGGCGACCCGTGGCGAAATACCAGCGATTGATGGATGAGATTCAGCAGCAAATAGAGGCCGGCATCTGGCTGCCAGGCACCCGTTTACCTTCGTTGCGTCAGCAGGTTGCGCAGCAGGGTGTCAGCCTGATGACCGTGTTGCATGCCTATGAGTTGCTGGAAAGCCAGGGCTGGATCGTTTCTCGTCCTCAGTCAGGTTACTACGTGGCACCGCGTGCCCTGGCGCCCGCACCGCTGAGCGTGGCGATCAGCGAACAGGTTGATATCAACGACTTTGTGTTTGATGTATTGCAGGCCACGCGCGATCCCGCCATCGTGCCGTTTGGTTCTGCTTTCCCTGATCCCGCGCTCTTTCCGCAGCGCCAGCTCATGCGCTCGCTGGCAAACGTCTCTCATCATCTTACCCCAACGGATGCGCTGCACAATCTGCCGCCTGGCAACGCCACGCTGCGACAGCTGCTGGCCCAGCGCTATGCGCGCCAGGGCATTACGCTGTCGCCGGATGAAATTGTCATCACCAGCGGGGCACTGGAGGCACTCAATCTCAGCCTGCAGTCCCTGACCGAGCCGGGCGATTACGTGATAATTGAGCATCCGGGTTTTTATGGTGCGCTGCAGGCGATTGAACGGCTCAAACTCAAGGCGCTGGCGATTCCGGTCGATGCAAAGCAGGGCATCGACCTTGCCCAGCTGGAGGAGGCCCTGCAGCGCTGGCCGGTGAAAGCCTGCTGGCTGATGACGACGCTACAAAATCCGCTGAGCGTGACCTTAACCCCGGAGCGTAAACAAGAGCTGGTCGAACTGCTGGCGCGTTATCAGGTGCCGATGATTGAAGATGATGTCTATGCCGAACTCTGGGCGGGTGATGTTGCGCCGCTGCCGGCTAAAGCCTGGGATCGTCAGGGGAACGTGCTGCATTGCGGCTCGTTTTCAAAGTCGCTGGTGGCAGGATTTCGCGTTGGCTGGGTTGCGGCAGGACAACATGCGCAGCGCATTCAGCGGCTTCAGCTGATGAGCACGCTTTCTACCAGCGCGCCAATGCAGCTGGCGCTGGCCGATTTCCTCGCTACGCGGCGTTACGACACCCATCTTAAGCGGCTGCGACAGATTCTGGCGAAACGACAGCAAATGGTGCGCCAGGCATTACTGAAAGTACTGCCACCGCAGTCAACGGTCAGTGAAGGGCGCGGGGGCTATTTTCTTTGGGTGACACTGCCGGACCCTATTAATACGACCCGGCTCTATCAGCAGGCGCTGGCGAAGGGGATCAGCATTGCACCGGGGCAGTTATTTTCGGCAGGAGAGCAGTTCAGCCACTGTTTTCGGCTGAATACCGCCTGGCCGTGGGATAGCCGGGCCGAGGCGGCAATAGAAACGCTGGGTCAGTTGATGGCGAAGCCGCTGGCAGATTAAACCTGCGCCGCTTCCTGGTGACCCCAGGTCAGGTAGTAGACATCATAGAAGTCCACTTCCCCTTTTTGCGTCAGCAGACGCTGGATGCCTGTCTTCACCCGTTCCGGTGCTTCAGGCAGCGACAGAATGCGAGAGATAGCCTGCTCGCGCACGGGCTGAATGTAATACCACTCGCCGTTGTAGCAGACGCGCAGATCGAGTGCATCAATATCTTCAAAGCGATATTTCGGATTGATATCCAGCAGCATCAGAACACTCATGACCAGCACAAATGCGGTGGCAAACCAGAAGGCGGGCCAGCCAAGCATCTCGGTAGAGAAAATCAGCGCCACGCACAGGCCATAGCAGAGATACATGACTGCCCAGAGGCCGGGGTGTTTTTTCAGAAACGAGAGGCTAAAGCGCGGCAAATTGTCGCGACGTTCTTCGCGATTAAGCGTAGCGATCTCGTCAATCAGGATTTGTTTAATAGCGTCCATTTGTTACCTCACTGTCATCTGTTAGCTATTACAACAGATAACAGTCAAGCATATCAGAAACAGATTCGTGCATTTTTTATATAACAGTTGATAAAACAGTTGTTGGCCATCCTCCCACCTGACATTTTGCAACACTTTGCCGCAGTAAAAACCGCTACCCTCTGCCACCCATGCACACTCTTGCCCTATTGTTAACGACACATTTGGCTTTAGGCAGCAATATCAGTCAATTATCCAAAATGTGTTGTCTGGCGCACATTGCATTGTGCCGCGGGTTTGCCACACTTAATAAAAAACCGGAGAACCTGTATGTGTGCCTCATCCTCCAGCCTGATGTTAATGATGTCCTTTGCCGCAGGCACTTTCTCGGCAGGGGCTTCTGATAATCCTCAGCATCTTATGCTTGGCATCCCGTCGGGTGGCGTCCCGAATAACCCGTTACCTCTGATTATCTGGCCGCGCGTGGTGCCGGAAGATGAGGAAATCGCGACGTGGTTTGAGAAAACGTTTGAAGAGAACGGCTGGCCACCCGCCTGGCGCTATCCGATTTTTCCCTACACCCACTTTCATCCCAACACCCATGAATTGCTGGGCGTGGCGGAGGGCTGGGCAGAAGTACTGTTTGGCGGCGACAGTGGCCGGATGGTGACGCTGCGCGCCGGTGATGCGGTGCTGATTCCGGCAGGCGTCGGCCATCGTCAGGTCAGCGCCAGCGACGACTTCATGGTGATTGGTGCCTATCCGCACGGCATGTCGCCGGAGACGCTGCGTGATGAACCGGCTAAGCTGAAAATGGCCCAGGAACAGGTAAAAAAAGTGCCACTGCCGACGCAGGACCCTTTCACCGGTAAAGAGGGCGCATTGACGGAGATCTGGCAGCCGATTGCCGCCATGCATTTACAGCAACAGATGGACCTGTAGAGACCTGCGTCCGTCGTGAAATGATTAAGCGCGAGCACGGCTCGCGCTTTGCTTTTCTGGCCTGAAATCTCTTTTAAACGTTAATGACATGGGCCTAATCCTGTTGTCATTCCATTGAATATTTGTCCGCCGCTGCCGATATATCACCTGCTAATATTAGTTATTCTTCTTAATGCGCTTGTGTTTGCAGACCTTTTCCGCTTTAGTCTCGGCCAGTTTATTAAGAACATTCCTAAGCCACTACCCGGCTATCGAGCAGCAGGCAAATAACAATGGATAATAACTCTGATGTCATCTATCGCATGCTGGTACAAAGCGTGATCGATTATGCGATCACCATGCTTAAACCGGACGGAACCGTCGCCAGCTGGAACGGCGGAGGCCTGCACGTCCTGGGTTACAGGCCAGACGAAATTATTGGTCAGCACGCCACCCTGTTTTACAACGAAGAGGATCGTCGTCGCGGTCAGCTGCAGCGTGAACTCGATATTGCGGCGAACGCCGGACGGTTTGAAACCGAAGGCTGGCGCTGTCGTAAAGATGGCAGCACCTTCTGGGCGCATGTGGTGATCTATCCGATCCGCAATGAAGTAGCCCGGCTGGTCGGATTCGCCGCTATCTGCCGTGACTGTACCCGGCAGCAGGAGCAGCAACACAAAGAGCGGGAGCAGGAGTCGCGCTTCCGTCTGCTGGTGGAAGGCGTCACCGATTACGCCATCTACATGCTCGATCATGACGGCAACGTGGTGAACTGGAACGCGGGTGCACAGCGGGCCAAAGGCTATGTGGCAGAAGAGATCGTCGGTCAGCATTTCTCCCGCTTTTACAGCGCGCAGGATCGGCTGGACCATGTCCCGGAGCAGAACCTGCAAACCGCGTATCGCACCGGCCGTTTTGAAGATGAGGGCTGGCGTTATCGCAAAGATGGCAGCGCCTTCTGGGCGCATGTCGTGATCGACACGATCCGCGACGATCAGGGCCAATTGCTGGGCTACGCCAAAATCACCCGAGACTGCACCGAACAGCAGCGCATTCGCAGTGAGCAGCGGGAGCAGGAGCAGCGTTTCCGTCTGCTGGTAGAGGGCGTCACTGATTACGCCATCTATATGCTCGACGTCGACGGCGTGGTGGTGAACTGGAATGCCGGTGCCGAGCGCGCCAAAGGATATAAGGCAGAAGAAGTGGTCGGTCAGCACTTCTCACTGTTCTACAGTTCCCATGAGCGGCTGAACCGGACGCCGGAAGCTAACCTCGGTATCGCGCTCAAAACTGGCCGCTTTGAAGATGAGGGCTGGCGTTACCGCAAAGATGGCAGCGCTTTCTGGGCGCATGTGGTGATCGACGCCATCCACGATGATGACGGTAAGCTGGTCGGTTTCGCCAAAATCACGCGTGATCGCACCGAACGCCGTGAGCAGGAGCAGCAGATTCTGCGCGCCCGCGATCTGGCTGAAGCTCAGAGCACTCAGAAAACCGCGCTGTCCAAATTCCTTGATAACATCATCGCCAACATCCCCTCCTGCGTGATTGTGGAAGATGCGATCACACGTGAAATTCTGCTGGTTAACGACCGCACTCAGCAGCTGTTCGGCCTGTCGAAATCACTGATCGTCAACAAGCGCCCGCACGAATGCATGTCCCCTGAACTCAGTGACTACTTCAATAATCTGGCCGATGTTGCGCTGCGCAGTGAGGGCATGCATGAGCGTGAGCAACTGCTGATGACCGCCAGCGGCGAGCGAATCCTGCATACCCGCGCGACCGCGATTAATGGTCAGGATGCACGTCGTAACTACTTAATGCTGCTAGTAGAAGATGTCACCGACCAGCGCGCAGCCGATGCCCGAATTCACCATATGGCGCATCATGACAATCTTACCAGCCTGCCTAACCGCATTTTGTTCCGCCAGCGTCTGAGCGAAGCCTTACGCACCGCTGGACAGATGCAACGCCAGACTGCTGCGCTCTGCCTTGACCTTGATAACTTTAAAAATGTGAACGATGCGCTGGGTCACCAGATTGGCGATGAGCTGTTGCGCAGCGTGGCTAAGCGTCTGCGCAACGCGCTGCGTGATCAGGATACGCTGGCGCGTATTGGTGGCGATGAGTTCGCCATCGTGTTGCCTCACGTCGCCGGTAATGATGAGGCGAGCGCAGTAGCTCAGCGCCTGATCGAGGCGATTCGTCCACCGGTTAACATTGAAGGCCATAATCTGTCGGTGGGGCTGAGCGTGGGCATTGCGCTTAGCACCACCATCACTAACACGCCGGAGCAGCTGCTGCGCTGTGCTGACATGGCGCTGTATGAAGCCAAGCGCAATGGCCGCAATCGTTATGAACACTTCACGCTGGAGATGGACGATGTGGCGCGCAGTCGGCGCCTGATTGAAAACGATCTGCGTGATGCGATCAGCGGCGGGCACCTTCGACTCTACTATCAGCCCATCACCAACGGCGATCATCACACCATTATTGGCTACGAGGCGCTGATGCGCTGGCATCATCCGATTCGTGGCTTGATCATGCCTAATGACTTCATCCCGATTGCAGAAGAGACCGGCCTGATTCATATGCTGGGGGCGTTTGCACTCTATGAAGCCTGTCGTGAAGCGGCGAGCTGGGAAGGGGAGCAGTCGGTTTCGGTCAACCTCTCTCCGCTGCAATTCAAAAACAGCTCGCTGGTGCCGGTGGTGGAAGGTGCGCTGAAGGAGTCGGGGCTCGATCCGGCGCGACTGGAAGTCGAGATTACCGAATCGGTGCTGCTGGATGACTCACTGGGAAACATCCGGACGCTGCAAAATCTCAAGGCGCTGGGCGTACAGATTGCGCTGGATGATTTCGGCACCGGCTATTCGTCGCTGAGCTATCTGCGCTCTTTCCCGTTCGACAAAATTAAAATCGACAAATCGTTCATCAACGATATGGGCGACAGTCGCGAGGCGCTGGCGATTATCCGCGCCATCACCGGCATGAGCCGCAGTCTGGATATCCAGATCACCGCTGAAGGGGTAGAGAGCGATGAGCAGTTTGCTAAGCTGCGCGACGAAGGCTGTACGCTGTTCCAGGGCTTCCTGTTTGGACGGCCTCAGCCATCGGAACTGCGGCTGAAAACGCTGGGTTAACCCGCGCGGAATGAGTCGACGCTGGGATAATCAAAGCTGGATCAATCATAAAGGCCATGCTGCTGGACCGGCGCATGGCTGAGATTATCGCGGATGCGTCGCACCGACTCACGCACCACCAGCCTGCCATTCAGTAGCAGACTGCCGGTCGGCGTACCGGGATTCAGCCGCATCTCCTGCAGCATTCTCACTGCCGCCGCACCCAGCTCATCACGCGGCACCTGCACCGAGGTCAGCGGAATATCGTGGATAGCGGCCAGGTTAAACCCATCCATGCTCATCACCGAAATATCCTGCGGTACCCGTAAACCAGCCTGCTCCAGGGCCGTGACGGCACCTGCTGCAATGTAATCGCCGCTGGCGAGAATCGCCGTAGGGCGGAGCGCATCAGGACAATGGCGCAGATATTCACCCAGCCGTTCCGCTGCCTCATTGCTGCTGAAACTGTTGAGGGTCAGCAGATGCTGACGACTGTCAAAGCGCAGGTTCATGGCGTGCCAGGCGTCCCGGACACCCTGAAGTCGCTGCTCCATGGTGTAGCGGCGCAGGCAGTGCAGCGAGAGAATTTGCCGGTGTCCCTGCTCAAACAGATAACGCGCTGAAAACTCTCCGATCAGCTGATGATGCGGCGAGACCGAGGGCAGGCGCATACGACGATCGCGGGCGTTAATCAGCACGCAGGGTTTGTTCATCTCTGCCGCCAGCTGATGAATATGCTCATCATCAATGCCAATCAGCAGCGCCGCTTCGGTCTGCTGCATCTTATCGATAAACAATGCCGCATCACTTTCCACCTCTTCCAGGGGGCAGTAGCGCAGACGCACTTCATGCGGCTCCACCGCCTGACTGATCCCCTGAATGACCTTGTAATAAAAAATATCTCTGCGTACATCGAAGGCGCGGGGCGGGGCAAAGACCATCAGGTTATTCAGCAGCAGGCGACCGCTATGCAGATTGGTCAGCACGCCCTGCTGCTGCGCCACGGCCAGCACTTTATCGCGGGTGGCGGGCCGGGTATTGGCTTTACCCGCCAGTACGCGCGACACCGTGCTGATCGAGACGCCGCTCAGTGCCGCAATTTCACCCACTTTCAGCCTTTGTTTCATTCTGTGATCGCCTTCAAATCTGCTAATGAAAAATTTTTCATAGGCTGCTGAATCGCGTCAGATAAGCGTTTCAGTGCCCATTTCTGTCGGGTTAAAGCCTGCCATGAAAATCGTTGCAAAAAAGTGGCTGTACCCACGTTTCGCACTTTTCTAAGTTCGTGAAAAGGACACGCGGTACGCCAGCTGGCGGTGTGCGTCATCAATGGTAATCAGGAGTGGCACAATGAGCCTCGAATCAACAACGAAACCCATCAGTGCGTCACGCACGGTGCGCGTGATTAAAAATTTACGCTGGTGGATGCTGGGAATGTTCCTGCTGGGTGTGACCGTCAACTACATCACCCGCAACTCGCTCGGCATTCTGGCACCGGAACTGAAAAACAGTCTGCATATGAGTACCGAGCAGTACTCCTGGGTGGTCGCTGCGTTTCAGCTGGCTTACACCCTGTTTCAGCCTGTTTGCGGCTGGCTGATCGATGTGATCGGACTGAAGATGGGGTTCCTGATTTGTGCGCTTATCTGGTCGGTGACCTGTCTGCTGCACGCCGGTGCGGGAAGCTGGCTGCATCTGGCGCTGCTGCGTTTCGTCATGGGTGCGTCGGAAGCGGCGGCCACACCGGCTAACGCCAAAGCGATTGGTGACTGGTTTCCCAAAAAGGAGCGTCCGGTTGCGGCGGGCTGGGCGGGCGTCGGCTTTTCGATTGGTGCCATGCTGGCTCCCCCAATTATCTATGTCGCGCATATTACTTTTGGCTGGCAGGGCGCATTTCTGCTGACCGGCGGCCTGGGCCTGCTGTGGGTGGGACTCTGGTGGTGGGGCTATCACTCGCCGGAGAGCCATCCTCGTCTCTCTGATGAAGAGCGTGCCTTTATTAATCAGGATAATGAAGCCATCGGTGAAAAACTGCCGTTCTTCACCGCGCTGAAAGTGATTGGTAAAGAGAAGAAATTCTACGGCATTGCGATTCCTGCGTTTCTGGCCGAACCGGCCTGGGCGGTGCTGAGCTTCTGGGTGCCACTCTATCTGGCCAATGAGCGCGGCATGGATCTCAAGCAGATCGTGATGTTCGCCTGGCTGCCATTCCTGGCTGCCGACCTCGGCAGCGTCGCCAGCGGTTATCTGACCAAAATCTATGTGCGCTGGTTTGGCATGACCCGCGTCAACTCGATTGTCGCCAGTTCGGTGACCGGCGCCCTGCTGATGGTTTCGCTGGCGCTGATGACGCTGGTGAAAGATCCCTGGCTGGCGATTGCCCTGATTTCCGTTGGTGGCTTTGGTCATCAGGTGATCTCCTGCATGCTGAGTGCGCTGGTGGTCGAGCGTTTTGATCGCCGCCAGATGGCCACTGTCAACGGCATGCGCGGCTCCTGCGCCTGGATCGCCAGTTTTATCTTCTCGCTGATTATCGGTGTCACCGCCGATACCATCGGCTTCAATCCGCTGTTTGTGGCGATGGGCTTTTTTGACCTGATCGGTGCCGTTTTCCTGGTGATGCTGATCGCCGAACGCCGCCAGCGCCCTGCTAACCCATAAGGATATCGCGATGAAAACCGTGAAGAACTGGACGCTGCATCAGCAGGCCGATCACTTTGTTGAGCTCAAGGTCGAACAACGTCATTTCCTGCGGCTTTATGTGCTGGAAGAAAAGCTGATGCGTGTGCTGCTGAAACGCGACGGTGAGCTGGCGCTGAACCGCACCTGGAGTATTGCGCCCGGTCAGGATGTGCCCTGGGAGGGACGTGACCGCGAGGCGCTGGATGGTTTTACATTACCGACGTTTCAGGTGGAGCACGATGCGCAGCAACTGCGTCTCAGCACGCAACAGTTGCGCGTCACCGTGCATCAGCCGCTCTGCCTGAGCTGGGAGCAGTTTGACGGCGCGAGCTGGCAGCCCCTGACAGCCGATCGGCACACCGGCGCTTATCTGCTGAATGCACACGGTGACGGGGTCGAGCACTATCAGCGTCGTCAGCCGCAGGATCGGGTGTATGGTCTGGGTGAGAAGAGTGGCGACCTGAACCGCGTTAACCGTCGTTTTGAGATGCGTAATCTCGACGCCATGGGCTACAACGCCGCCAGCACCGACCCGCTCTACAAACATATTCCGTTTACCCTGACGCAGCGCGATGGCGTCAGCTTCGGCCTGTTCTATGACAACCTCAGCAGCAGCTGGCTCGATCTGGGGAATGAGCTGGATAACTACCATCTGCCTTATCGCCGTTACCGCGCCGAGGCAGGTGATCTCGATTACTACATGATGCTCGGCCCGACGCTGCTCGACGTGACCAAAGCTTTTGTGCGTCTCACCGGACGCACGCTGTTTCAGCCGAAGTGGAGCCTGGGTTACAGCGGTTCTACCATGCATTACACCGACGCGCCGGACGCACAGCAGCAGCTGCAATCCTTTATCCGTCTGTGTCGCGAGCATGAGATTCCCTGCGACTCGTTCCAGCTCTCATCCGGTTATACCTCGATTAATAACAAGCGCTACGTCTTCAACTGGAACTACGACAAAGTCCCGAATCCCAATGCGCTGAGCGACGCGTTTCATCGTGCCGGCATGAAGCTGGCGGCCAACATCAAGCCCTGTCTGCTGCAGGATCATCCTCGCTATCAGGAAGTCGCATCACAGGGGCTGTTTATTCGTGACTCTGAGCAGGATCGCCCGGAGCGATCGGTGTTCTGGGATGACGAGGGATCGCACCTTGATTTCACCCATCCGCAGGCGGTGCGCTGGTGGCAGGAGAATGTGACTCAACAGCTGCTGGAAAAGGGCATCGATTCCACCTGGAACGACAACAACGAATATGAGGTGTGGGATGGCGAAGCGCGTTGTCACGGTTTCGGTCAGCCGATTGCTATCAAGCATATCCGTCCGGTAATGCCGCTGCTGATGATGCGCGCCTCGATGGAAGCCCAGCAGCAGTTTGCGCCAGACAAACGCCCTTATCTGATCTCCCGTTCCGGCTGTGCCGGAATGCAACGCTATGTGCAGACCTGGAGCGGCGATAATCGCACCAGCTGGCAGACTTTGCGCTACAACATCCGCATGGGGCTGGGCATGAGCCTGTCCGGGCTGTTTAACGTCGGACACGATGTCGGCGGCTTCTCTGGCGATAAGCCTGATGCCGAGCTGTTTGTGCGCTGGGTTCAGAATGGCGTGATGCATCCGCGTTTTACCATCCATTCATGGAATGACGATCACACGGTGAACGAGCCGTGGATGTATCCGGAAGTGACACCGATGATCCGCGAGGCGATCCGCCTGCGTTATCGCCTGATGCCTTACCTTTACAACCTGGCGTGGCAGGCGAGCGAAGAAGATGAGCCAATGCTGCGTCCGACCTTCCTCGATCATGAACAGGACCCGCAGACTTATCAGGAGTGTGATGACTTTATGCTGGGTCGCGATCTGCTGGTTGCCAGCGTCGTAGAGCAGGGCGCGCGCAGCCGCGATGTCTATTTGCCGCGTAACCGTGGGGGCTGGTATGACTGGCACAGCGGTAAAGCGTTTGCGGGCGGCGAAACCATCACGCTGGATGCACCGCTGGATCGGCTGCCATTGCTGGTGCGGGCTGGTGCGATCATCCCACTGGGCGAATGTGAAACCACGACGGATGCCCGCCGCGACACGGTACGGCAGTGGCAACTGTGGCCAGCACCAGAAGGCATAACGACTCAGGGCGAAATGTTTGATGATGATGGCGAGAGCCATGGCTGGCAGCAGGGCAATGCACTGTGGCTGAGCTGGACATTGTGCAGCAGCGCTAGCCGAATCGACCTGACGGTGGAAAAACGTGGCGATTACCAGCCCGCCTGGCGCGAGATCGCGCTGTTATTGCCTGAAGGCGAACATCGTGAGCTGTGGGTGAATGGCGATAAAGCGGCAAGTTACCGGCTGGAATAGCGGTGCAGTAGTGTCAGCAAGACGGAAATAAGATCGGCCCCGAAAAGGGGCCGATAAATATTATTCTGCGTGATTCTCGGTGCTCATGCGGCCCAGATCTTTATCGACCAGGAACAGACCGTTGCCGCTGTTGCTGACCAGCGCCAGTTTATCCAGCACAGTTTTGAACAGCTTCTCTTCTTCGTGCTGCTCAGCCACATACCACTGCAGGAAATTGAAAGTAGAGTAGTCCTGTGAAGTCATAGCAGCGTGGGCCAGCTCATTGATTTTGCTGGTGATCAGCTGCTCATGCTCCAGCGCCTGCTGCAGAATTTCATTCAGCGAGGTAAAGGCGACGGGTGGTGCGGCAATGGTGCCCAGCACCGGCATGCCGCCAGTATCGCTCAGGTAGTCAAACAGACGCTGCATGTGCTGCATCTCTTCGCGTGAATGCATCTTCAGGAAGGAAGCGGCACCCTCAAAGCCTTTGTCGCTGCACCAGGCGCTCATTTGCAGATAAAGATTGGCAGAGAAAAATTCCAGGTTCAGCTGGTCGTTTAAACGCCCAGTCATTTCAGCAGTCAGCATGGCCGAGTCCTTTTAAGAAGATGTTAAATACAGATGTAAAGTCGGTGAATTATGCATCAAACATGTGCGTAATGTGAAGCCTTTTCGGCAAAATAAGCTATTTTATCTGATTGATTTAAATAGAATTATTTCGGAAATTGAATGCGACCAATTCTCATCCTGCATCATACTTTGCCGGCCAATTAATTCAGGGTAATCAGCACCATGATAGTGCGACCGGGGGTGTTCATGCTGGTGCAGGCGCTGCAGCGACAGGTCAAATAACCGCATTCTGATGACGACCCGAAAATATAACGTTGCGGTATGGCAACGTTATTCCGGAGAAAAGTATATAGCCGGCATGAATAAAACGTCCCATCGCGACAGACGAGACAGTAATAATCATGTTTACAACTGCTCTGGCATAAATCCTGCTTGAAACTCACTTCCCAACGTTGAAATTTGCAATGCCAGGGAATTTGCGGCAAGGCAGTTATCAGGAGAAAGAAATGTCAGACGAGAGTGTGGTTAATCCGGTGAAACTGACGGCGACCAAAGGCAGTTATGTGTCGTTAATTTTTGCCATTCTGTTTTTTTCAGGGCTGTTTTATCACGTCGAGGGCCTTTCATGGTTAGGTGCGTTCGACTTCACCACTCTGGGCGGCAGCTTTGGTACCATGAAAGATCCCGCCAGTAACACCTTTCTGGGCGCAGGCGGACTCAGCGCCAAAGCGGGTTTCCTGTTTGCGCTGTCGCTGACGCCCACGGTGATGCTGGCGCTGGGCGTGCTGGAAATCTTCACCCACTATGGCGCGATTCGCGCAGCGCACCGGTTGCTGACACCTTTGCTTAAACCGCTGATGGGATTACCTGGCCATTGCGCTCTGGCGTTAATCACCGACCTGCAAAGCACTGATGCGGGCGCGGCATTAACCAAAGAGATGGCTGATCAAAAGCAGATCAGCAAAAAAGAGGTGGTCGTCATGAGTGCCTGGCAATATTCCGGTGCCGGGTTAATCAATAATTACTTCGCCATCGGTTCAGCGCTGTTCGCCTCCATGACACTGCCGATTATTATTCCGCTGTTATTAATGTTTGTTCTTAAATTTGTCGGTGCGGCGATAACGCGCGCTGTGTTAAACAGTGTTTATAAAAAGGATTTCGCTGATGGAAAATAAAATCGCAACCAGCAGTAATCCCTTTGATGTGTTTGTAACCGGCGCGCGTAAAGGCTTTCACATCGCCATTCATAATCTCATGCCGAATGTGGTGATGGCGTATGTGCTGGCTGAGGTGCTGAATCTGCTCGGCATCATGCAGTTTCTCGGGCATGTTTTTGCGCCGGTGATGGGGCTGTTTGGTCTGCCGGGTGAGGCGATTACTGTGCTGCTCACCGCGTGGCTCTCATCGTCGGCAGGCACGGGTGTCGCGGTCAGCCTGCTGACCAAAGGGCTGCTGACCGGTGCGGATATTACGATTCTGGCCCCGGCAATTTTCCTGATGGGATCGCAGCTGCAATATATGGGGCGGCTGCTGGGCGTGGCTGATGTGCCCAAAAAATACTGGCCGCTGCTGATGCTGGTGAGCATCATTAACGCGCTGATCGCAATGTCTGTTATGCGTCTGTTTATTCAGGAGTAACGCTGTGTCTGAGGTTTTAGAGCATTACCACTATTTGCATGAAATTCCGGAGCTGGGTTTTCAGGAGGTGAAAACCTCGGCTTATATCGCGGACCAGCTGGAGAAAGCGGGCCTGAAGGTAACGCGTAACATCAATAACACCACCGGTATTGTGGCGGAGATCGACAGCGGTGTTCCGGGTCCGGTGCTGGCACTGCGCGCGGATATGGATGCACTGGGTCACATCATTGATGGCGTGCCGTGCGCGCGTCACACCTGCGGTCACGACGGTCACTCATCGGTCGTGCTGACGGCGGCGACGGCGCTGCTGCAGGAGGGCACGGTGAAACGTGGCCGGCTGAAGATCCTGTTCCAGCCCGCCGAGGAGCTGGGTGCCGGGGCGCTGGCAATGATCGAAGGTGGCGCTCTGGATGATGTGGAGATGATTCTTGGCTTCCACCTGCGTCCGCTGGAGGAGTGTGTCGTCGGCCAGGCGGTGCCTGCGGTACTGTACTCCGCCTGCAGCACGCTCGAAGCCACCATCAAAGGCCAGCCCGCCCATGCGGCGCGTCCGCATCTGGGTGTGAATGCGCTGGATGCGGCCGTACAGGCAGTGCAGGCGGTTAACGCTATCCATCTTTCGCCCGGCCTGACCTGGAGCGTCAAAGCGACTCGCTTCCTGTGCGATGCGGGTGTCACCAACTCGGTGCCGGATGAAGCGCGCGTAGTCTGGGATCTGCGTTCGCAGGAGAACGGGCCGATGACGCTGCTGAAAGAGCAGGTTACGCGTGCCATCACTCACAGCGTGGCGGCACTGGGTGCCACTGCTGAGGTCCGCGTGCTGAAAGAGATGCCCGCTGCCGAAATTGATGATGAGGCGACGGCGGTGATCCGCGCCGCCATCGTCGAGGTGCTGGGCGAAGAGGGCGCATTGTCGACCCGCACCACGCCGGGCAGCGAGGACTTTTTCTACTATCCGGTGAAGCGTCCGGGTGTGAAAGCGGGCTTCTGGGGGCTGGGTACCAACCTGACGCCAGGACTGCATCATCCTGATATGCGTTTTGATCTCAGCTCACTGGAAATTGGCGTGCAGATCTTTAAAGCCTGTGTCAGAAAGGTGCTGGGATAGAGATTAACGTTGCCCGTCTCCTTGCGGCGGGCAACATCATTCTGTCAGGCTGGCACCCACGGTCCGGCCAGTTGGGGTTGCGGAAATCCTCCTGTGAGAATACGCAGTTCCGCATCACGTGGGGTATTGTCGCCCGCCCCCTGAATGCTGACGATATCCTGCGGGCAGGCGGAAAAGGCGACATAGCAATCCATCTCGGCGCGAAGGATGATGTAGTCTCCCGGACGCGTCACAACCGGCAGCGTTTTTAGCGTCATGCCGTCTGGCTGCACCTGAATATTCATGAAGATATTAAACGACGCCAGATTGCCGTGCGGCAGCTTTACGCCCAGCGCCGCCATACTCTCAAACAGATTGTCATGGCAGTTTCGGTGCGGTTCGGTACACCCCAGAAGCTCATAACGGCGTGCATCGCATGCTGCCATAAAGGTGTCGTGTACGCCCGGCGAGGTATCCGCAACCAGCGTCAGGATAGGATGGCGCTGGCTGGTGATAAAACTATCACCAACGTGAGGATTGAGGCGTTGGTTCCAGACGCGTGTCGCCTCCATCGACATATATTCAGTCAGGTCGTTTGCGTTATACGCCCAGCAATCCACGACCTGTGTGCCGTGCAGATTAATGACCTGCACCGCTTCGCCTTTGCGCAGTAAAACGGCTTTACCGTGACGCGCGGGGATAAGCAGCGTATCGCGCTGCGGATATTCAGCTGACATAAGATTCTCCTGACTAATGTGGCAAGGTGCGCCGGTAGCGCGTCATGCGAAATTCAATGCGGCGGGTCAGCCCGTCGAGCAGGCTGTTGAGTGCCCAGTAGCTGAGCGCTACGGTGAGGTAGATCTCCAGCGGAGCATAGGTCTCGGAGATCGCTTCCTTAGCTGCGTACATAAACTCCTGTACTGAGACGATGGAGAGCAGCGCGGAATCCTTGATCAGACCGATGAGCAACCCGACCAGCGGGGAGAGCATCTGTGGCAGCGTCTGCGGAAGTGCCACATCACGCAGTTGCTCCATCCGGCTCAGCCCGAGCACGCGACACGCCTCCCACTGACCGCGCGGCAGCGTCTCAATCGCACTGCGTATAACCTGGGCAACGTAAGGGGCGTAGTAGAGCGTCAGCGCCAGCACGCCTGCCTGCGGCGAGCTGAGGGTGATGTTATAGTCTGGCAACACGAAATAGAGCAGATAGATCACCACCAGCAACGGCAGCGCCTGGGTTAGCGCACTGTATAAACGCAACAGCTTTCGCCAGAAATGGGGAGCGCGCAGCATACCGATCGCCATAATGATGCCCCACAATAACGAGCATAATGCAGCGACGGCGCAGAGTTGCAGCGTCACCGCCATCCCCTCGCCCAGTGAGGGCAGTGCTGTAAGAATCGCCTGCCAGTCCATCATAGGCGTTTCCCTCTGAGTTCCAGCCGGCGGGCAATGCGCATCAGCGGCAGCGCGATTAACAGATAGCCCGCCGCGACCAGCAGTAATACCTGGGTTGCCTCATAGGTACGTGCGATCACAATCTGTCCGGCGTAGGTCAGTTCGGTAAGCGCCACCACCGACGCCAGTGGCGTGGTCTTGAGCAGAATAGTAAATTCGCTCACCAGCATCGGCAGGCTCGATCGCACGACCTGCGGGTTGATTACATACCACCAGGTTAGCCACCGGCTCAGTCCCAGTGTGCGTGCCGCTTCGCGCTGACCGCGCGTCACCAGGCTCTGATTCACGCGCAGAATCTCTGCCACGTAAGCGCCACTATTGAATCCAATGGGGATCACCGCCGCCAGCATGGGATGTCCACCAAGACCAAGACGTGGCAGGGTGAAAAAGACCACAAACAGCTGCACGATGGCGGGAGTGCCGCGCATCAGGCTGATATAGAGGCGGCCTGCGCAGCGCCACAACCAGAAGCGGCGCAGCTGAAGAAAACAGCCAAGCTGGCCCATCACAAGGCTAAGCAGCGCCGCCAGCAGCGTGAGTGAGAGCGTCATCAGCAGACCATGTCCCAGTTCGGGCAGAGCGCTGACCACCTGTTCATTCAGCCCCATCACCCACTAATCCTCGTTAAAATCGAAAAGATTTTCCGCAACGGCAAGGCGAAGCGGCGCAGGCTGGTCATTACCCTCAATACCGGTATTGCAGGCAGAAACGACAAACTGCATATCCATGGTGACGCGGCAGGTAATCGCGTCGCCAGCCCGGGTCAGGTTGGGTTCGGGCAGTATCTCTCCCGCCTGCGTTAGTCTGACGTGCATGAAGAGATTGATGGGGTCTGGCAGCTTCGGTGCCCGGATGCCGAGACGCGACAGCTCGCGACTGACTGCCTCCACACACCCCTCATCCTGATACCCCCGCGAGGCCAGGAAGTCGCGCGTTGAGGCGGGCAGCAGCAGGTCATGGCGCTTTACGCTATCTTTGCCCAGCACCATCATCGGGCGGCGGCGATTGTTTACCAGGCGCATGCCGGAGCCGAGCAGATAACTGTTGCTGAATACGCGGGTGTGATGAACAGAGAGCCATACCGTCGGATCCACAAGGCTGAACCCGAACAGCGATGCCACAGCACCCGGTGCCAGCGCGCTGATGCGCAGCAGCTGGCCCCGCAGAACCTGAATCGAACCCACACTGCCCGCCGCGACGGTGAGCGGGGCGGCAACCGAACGCGGTGCATCTTCTGTAAAACCTTCACGCATAAGCAGCATGGGTGACCTCCGCAGGTTCGCTGTCATGGATCTCAATGGCGATCGGCGTGACCTGCAGGCCATTACCGGGAATGATGTCCTGAGGACAGGATGAGACGGCGCAGATGAGATCGCACAGCGCCTCGAAGACGATCCTGTCACCGGCCTGACTGTGGGGATCGGTAACTTCCATGCGGCCATCGGCCGTCACCGGGCCGTTCTGAAACAGGTTGAAGGGTTCCGGCAATGCGTAATAGGTGATGCCGTGCGCCTTCATCCCTTCCAGCAGGTTATCGACGCAGTTGCGATGGCCTTCCACACCGAAATCGACACTAAAACGGGTGCGATCGCAGGCCGGGACGTTGGCATCGTGAATACCAATGGTGTCGGAGACGATGCGCAGCAGCGGCCGATTTTCGCTGGACCAGAGTGAATCCCCCGGTCTGAAGAAAAGCGAGCGAAGATGCTGGCGGGTATGCACCGGCGAGAGTTTCTCATCATGATTCGCTGCATTCACCGCAACGAAATCGGCAGCCTGCTGGCCCTCGCTGTCGATGATGGTAATCAGCTGGCCTTTACGAACCAGAAAAGTGCGGCCGTGCCCGGCGGGTATGGTGAAAGAGAGAGGGCTCATCGCTTACTCCGCGGGAATGAAGTTGGTGGCGGGCACGGTAAAAGTGGTGCCGAGATAGTGCTTCTGCAGTGCAGCAAGTTTACCGCTCTGCTGCATGGCCAGAATATGATCACTGATTGCCTTGTTCAGGCTGAGATCCTCTTTACGCGTGGCCCAGGCCATCCACTGCGAAGGGCCTACTTCTCCGGCCTGTACTAATTTGTCGGGATACTTCTTCACGATCGGTGCCAGCACCGCAATATCATCCAGCACAAAGTCAGCGCGTTTTGTCATCAGCGTACTGACGGTTTGATCCAGGGTATCGACACTGATGATGGTAATGGGCGGTTTACCCGCTTTCTTCAGCGCCTCATTGAAGCTTTTCAGCAACTGCTCCGGCACGCTGGCGCTCTTCACTGCGCCACGCAGTCCTGACAGGCGCTCAGGAGAGAGTCCGGATTTGCTGATCTTTTCGGCGTCGCTTTTACGCATCAGGACACCGTTAACGGTTTTGCTGTAGGGCACGGTAAACAGCACTTTCTTCGCGCGCTCTGCGGTGACGTTGAGTGATGATCCTTCCGCGTTAAAAGATCCTGAGATCAGACCGGGAAGAATGCCGCTGAAGGCGGTTTTCTGAAACACCAGTTTCACGCCGAGATCGTCGGCAAACGATCGCATGATGGCCACGCTGTAACCGGTGACCTCGCCATTATCACTGGTGTATTCATAGGGCGGGAAGGTCGGGTCGATGCCGACCGTGATTTTGCCGGCACTTTTAATGTCCGTTAGCGTATCAGCCTGCGCCGCACTGACGGCAAGCAGTGCGGCGATAAGCAGTGCGATTTTTTTCATTATGGTGGTCCCTGGTATGGGTGAAGGTCACCTGTACCTGAGCAGTTTTTGTGCCACGTTGTAACAGTGATGAAGCAGAAGGCTGATGCGCTACCTGCTTTTGTAAACAGAATCAGTGAGAAACGTGCGTTTCATATAATGATATTTATTTTTCTTTTGTTTCTGTGAGGAGGTTAAGAGGGCTGGCACGCCGGACAGCGGCGCACCTTTACAGGGCGTCAGATGAACAAAAATGCGTCAGCGTAGCGCACTATTCCAGCTCGTCGAGTTGCTGGTGCAGCACCTCAATTGCGGCAAGGCGTTCGCTACCGGCCTTACCTGAATGGCGTGCTACCAGCGAGCAAAGCAGATTACAGACGCCGGAGAGCGCCACCGTGCTGTCGAAAATCAGAGTGCTATCGGTATGGCAGCGCAGTGTCCAGCGCGCGTGGCGTGCAGGTTTTCCCGCCAGCGCATCGGAGAGATAGAGCATGGGAACCTGCTGCACGCTGAGTGCTGCCATTGCCGTATCCAGCGCGGGCATACGGCGGCGGAGACCGACGCAGATTGCCATATCCTGCGGGCCGAGCGTCGCAAGCTGTTCGGCCAGAGAATCGCCCGCGCGTGGTAGTAGCGTAACGCCGGGATGAACGTGCAGCAGATTGCGATAAATCAGGGCAGCAATAGTCTGACTGTGACGCCAGCCTAGCACCACGACGCGGCGCGCCTGGGCTATCGCCTCAACGCACGCCTGTAGTGTTTCCCCATCCAGCGAGCGGAAGGTATTGACCAGATTGGCAATCTCTTTTTCAAGATGCTGCTGCATCAGGCTGTCGAGTGGGGAAGCGCTGACGCCGGAGTGCAGATAAAGTGGCGATCCGCTGTTCTGCATCTCGCGCGCCTGACGACGCGCCGCCTCGTAGCTTTCATAGCCGAGATGACGAAAAAAACGGGTAGCGGTGGCTTTGGAGACGCCTGCGCTCTGCGCCAGTTCTGTGGCAGTATTCATCGCCAGCTGGCCGGGAGCCGCGAGCAGCACCTCCGCCAGCCGTTGTTCGTGAAGGGAAAGCTCATCCCAGTATTGTCGAATACGGCCCTCGAGGGGGACCGGTTTGGCGCTCATGGGGGATTCCCTGAAAATGAAAAACCTTATCCTGCACAGTGTGTGCCGGGTTGTCATCTGTTTTGACCTTTGCACACAGGCAGGCAACAATTTCCTCCGCCGCTGTTCGCCGCCGCGCGCAAAATATTGTATGCTATGCCGCCTTAAAGCTGACCAGGTAACCGGACTTCACGCCAATGTAACGTCGCGCTGACCCGCCAACGATAAAAGATCGTTTTTGGCACCGTTTACCCGCCGGTAAGGTTCTGCCGGCCACCGTGATTTATCAGCAGCGCCAGTACGTTGCGCTGCCTATTGAGAAGAATTCCATGTCTAATCCCTTTTTAGAAGAGGTGGCACGCCGCCGCACCTTCGCGATCATTTCGCACCCGGATGCCGGTAAAACCACCATTACCGAAAAAGTGTTGCTGTTCGGACAGGCTATCCAGACCGCCGGTACCGTAAAAGGCCGTGGCTCTAACCAGCACGCCAAGTCGGACTGGATGGAGATGGAGAAACAGCGTGGTATCTCCATTACCACCTCGGTGATGCAGTTCCCTTACCGTGATAGCCTGGTAAACCTGCTGGATACCCCAGGTCACGAAGACTTCTCGGAAGATACCTATCGTACGCTGACCGCCGTTGACTGCTGTCTGATGGTGATTGATGCCGCGAAAGGCGTCGAGGATCGTACCCGTAAGCTGATGGAAGTCACCCGTCTGCGCGATACGCCGATCCTGACCTTTATGAACAAACTTGACCGTGATATCCGCGATCCAATGGAAGTGCTGGATGAGGTGGAAAGCGAGCTGAAAATTGCCTGCGCACCGATCACCTGGCCTATCGGCTGCGGCAAGCTGTTCAAAGGGGTTTATCACCTCTACAAAGATGAGACCTATCTCTACCAGACCGGTAAAGGCCACACCATTCAGGATGTCCGCATCGTGAAGGGGCTGGATAATCCGGATCTCGACACTGCCGTCGGTGAAGAGCTGGCCGCACAGCTGCGTGAAGAGCTGGAGCTGGTGCAGGGCGCCTCGCACGAATTTGAGCAGGAAGCTTTCCTGAGCGGCAAACTCTCACCTGTCTTCTTCGGCACCGCGCTGGGTAACTTTGGCGTTGACCATATGCTGGACGGACTGGTTGAGTGGGCGCCACGTCCTATGCCGCGTGACACCGACACCCGCACGGTAGAAGCGAAAGAAGAGAAGTTCAGCGGCTTCGTGTTTAAGATCCAGGCCAATATGGACCCGAAACACCGCGACCGTGTGGCCTTTATGCGTGTGGTCTCCGGTAAATATGAAAAAGGGATGAAGCTGCGTCAGGTGCGTACCGGCAAAGATGTGGTGATCTCAGACGCCCTGACCTTTATGGCGGGCGACCGTTCACACGTTGAGGAAGCCTATCCCGGCGATATCATTGGTCTGCACAACCACGGCACGATTCAGATTGGCGACACCTTCACGCAGGGTGAGAACATGAAGTTCACCGGTATTCCGAACTTCGCGCCAGAACTGTTCCGTCGTATTCGTCTGCGCGATCCACTGAAGCAGAAACAGCTGCTGAAAGGGCTGGTTCAGCTGTCGGAAGAGGGTGCCGTGCAGGTGTTCCGTCCGGTGCATAACAACGATCTGATTGTTGGCGCGGTCGGGGTACTGCAGTTCGATGTGGTAGTGGCACGTCTGAAAAGCGAATATAACGTTGAAGCCATTTACGAAGCGATTAACGTCTCAACGGCGCGCTGGGTTGAATGCGACGATGCTAAAAAGTTTGATGACTTCCAGCGTAAGAATGAAGTTAACCTGGCGCTTGATGGCGGTGATAATTTGACTTATATCGCACCAACCATGGTTAATCTTAATATTACTCAGGAACGTTATCCTGACGTCCGTTTCCGCAAAACGCGCGAGCACTAATCGCCTGTTTCCGGGCCATTCCAGCTGGGAATGGCCCTGTTTTCCCCCTTCCAGACTCCTCCTAAAAACCCTGTTTTTCTTCTGTTTTGACGTGTGATCAACCAGTTAGCCAGGCAAATTGCAAAATGCCGTCTATGATTACTCTATCGGACGGCGGAAGAGACTTCTCTTGTCCTTACGTCCTGTTACGCAGCGGCCTTTGTTGCCTCTGTTTCGCCCACAGTTTTGGGTGAGTTAACTGATAGAAGGAAGATATCGATGAACAAGACTAAGATTGCTAAAACCCTGATGGCCGCCATGATTGGCTCAGCACTGATCAGCGGCAGCGCACTGGCTGACGAATCAATGTCGCAGAAAGCGTCACAGACAGCCGACAACGCGGGTTCGAAAATCGATAGTTCTATGAAAAAAGTCGATGGTTATATGGATGACAGCGGCATCACTGCCAAAGCTAAAGCAGCGCTGGTAGATGACGACGCAATTAAAAGCACGGATATCTCGGTAAAAACGCATAGCGGCGTCGTGACCTTAAGCGGTTTCGTCACCTCACAGGACCAGGCTGAAAAAGCGGTCGCTGTGGTGCAGAAAATCGAAGGTGTTAAATCCGTCAGCGACAAACTACACGTCAGAGACAGCAAATCATCTTCAGTGAAAGGTTATGCCGGTGATGCCGCAACGACCAGCGAAATTAAAGCTAAGCTATTAGCAGATGACATTGTTCCGTCGCGCAACGTAAAAGTTGAGACTACCGACGGTGTTGTTCAGCTTTCAGGGCATGTTGCTAATCAGGCACAGTCAGATCGTGCAGAAAGCATCGCTAAAGCCATTGAAGGCGTGAAAAGCGTTAAGAATGACCTGACGGTTAAATCTTAATAGCTAACGTGTGGCCGCTCAGGTGGCCACACGAATAAAAGATACCCATCCGGGGATAAACTAAGCAGTTCGATTTTTAAATAGGGTAAGGAGAGGCTTATGTTTCGTTGGGGCATTATTTTTCTGGTGATCGCACTGATCGCTGCAGCATTAGGTTTTGGCGGTTTAGCGGGCACAGCAGCATGGGCAGCTAAAGTTGTCTTCGTCGTTGGTATTATCCTGTTCCTCATCAGCCTGTTTACCGGCCGTAAAAAGCTTTAGCCGATGAGTTCTGCAGTCTAATGCAACGCAAAGCATAGAGCGGAGACCAGTCATCTGTAGCGACTGACGTGAAGAGAGGGACACTTTCACATCGCTGCAAGGTAAGCCAGCACCGCTGGCCTGCCGGTTAAAGGAATAGTTGACTGGTTCTCCGGCATGCTGCCGTCATAAACGGATCGATCCTCCAGCATACCCGGAACCCTTTTTGAGGTTCGCACAGTGGGTATACGCATTCCTGTTACACTCGGCACCATTGAACCTCTGGCCCTGACACCCTTTAAATCTCAGAAAATTGCGTTGGTGTGTGAAGGCGGCGGTCAGCGCGGCATTTTCACCGCAGGCGTTTTAGACGAATTCCAGCGCGCCCGATTTAATCCCTTTCATCTGATGCTTGGCACCTCTGCCGGTGCGCAAAATCTCTCAGCGTTTGTCTGTGGCCAGCATGGCTATGCCCGTCGTGTCATTACCCGATACACAACCAGTAAACTCTTTTTTGATCCGCTGCGCTTTGTGCGTGGGGGCAATCTGATCGATCTCGACTGGCTGATCGATATCACCCGCAGTGAATTCCCGCTGGCGATGAGCAGTGCGGAACCGTTGTTCTCCAGCGGCCGTGAGTTCTATATGTGCGCCTGCCGCAGCGATGACTATACGCCCGGTTATTTTAATCCCACGGCGGATAACTGGCTGGATCTGATTAAAGCCTCCAGTGCCATTCCCGGTTTTTACCGGCTGGGCGTCAATCTGGAAGGGATCAGTTATCACGATGGCGGCATCAGCGATGCCATTCCGGTGCGTGAAGCCGCCCGACGCGGGGCCGATACGATTGTGGTGATCCGCACCGTGCCGTCGCAGATGTTCTATACCCCGAAATGGTTTAAGCGCATGGAGCGCTGGCTCAGCACCGGCGCGCTGCAGCCGATGATTAACGTCCTGAATAAGCATGAGCAGAGCTATGGGGAAATTCAGCAGTTTATTGAGAATCCCCCCGATGATTTACGCATCATTGAAATTTTCCCGCCCCACGTACTGGCCAGCAGTGCGCTGGGCAGCAGCATCGCGGCACTGAATCAGGATTACCATCTGGGACGGCGCTGTGGTCGCTATTTCCTCGCTACGCTGGGCCAGTGGCTGAGTGATGCAGAACCGATGGTCTCAGCGCGGGTCGTTACGCCGCCTGCGCCGGTCGCCAATGCGCCCGATACCCGGTTGATCATCACACCTCCGCTGGCGGACAATGATGCGGATTACGACAAAGGATCGCTGGCATGAGGTTTATCGACACGCACTGTCACTTCGACTTTCCACCGTTCGAAGGGGATATCGCCGCCAGTCTGGCGCGCGCCGCTGAGGCGGGCGTGGAGAAGATCATCATCCCGGCGATTGATGCCAGCCGTTTTGAACGGGTCTGTGCGCTGGCCGCAGCACATCCGCCGCTGTACGCGGCGCTGGGCCTGCATCCGATTGTCATCGAACATCATCAGAACGCCCATCTCGATCAGCTGGAAACCTTACTGCAACAGCGGCCGCGTAAACTGGTGGCGATCGGTGAGATCGGGCTGGATCTCTATCGCGACGATCCGCAGTTTGATAAGCAGCAGCGCTTTCTTGAATCACAGCTTAAGCTGGCAAAGCGTTATGCGTTGCCGGTGATCCTGCATTCGCGCCGGACCCATGACAAGCTGGCACAGATTCTGCGTCGTCACGATCTGCCACGCCGTGGCGTGGTGCACGGTTTCGCTGGCAGCCTGCAACAGGCGCAGGCCTTTATTAAGCTGGGTTATGCGATTGGCGTTGGCGGAACCATTACCTATGAACGCGCCAGCAAGACCCGTCAGACCGTGGCGCAACTGCCGCTCTCTTCGCTTTTGCTGGAAACCGATGCACCCGATATGCCGCTGCAGGGTTTCCAGGGCCAGCCAAACCGTCCGGAACGGGCGCGTCAGGTGTGGCAAGTGCTCTGCAGCCTGCGGAATGAGTCACCTGAAGAGATTGCCGATGCGCTGTGGCACAACAGCCAGCAGCTGTTTCAGCTCGATCCCGCTTTCCCGGCGCTGCGTAACTGACTGTCCGCCTTTCGCCTGAACGCGACCCCTTGCGCTAAAATGTGATAATAGTAACATTGTACCTGCTGGCGTATAATCGTCCTCAGGTAGTGTAATTTACGATTTCAGTCACGTTTCATGTGGCAGGATTGCACCATTTTCTTATTCCAATGTGACTGCTGGCACATATCAGGCCGCTTCAGAGTGTTATTATTATAACATTCCGCCGGCAAGCCGGTGGGTTGCACCCCAATCCTTTGGAGAGCCTCATGACCGATATCAAACACCTTGCCCTGCGCGCCCTGAAACTGATGGATTTGACCACCCTGAATGACGACGACACCGATGCAAAAGTGATCGCCCTGTGTCATCAGGCTAAATCCCCGGCAGGCAACACTGCGGCAATCTGTATCTATCCGCGCTTTATTCCGATCGCGCGTAAAACGCTGCGCGAGCAGGGCACCCCGGAGATCCGCATCGCCACGGTGACCAACTTCCCACACGGCAATGACGACATCGACATTGCACTGGCCGAAACCCGCGCCGCTATCGCTTACGGTGCCGATGAAGTGGACGTGGTGTTCCCGTACCGCGCACTGATCGCCGGTAACAGTCAGGTCGGTTTCGATCTGGTGAAAGCCTGTAAAACCGCTTGTGCTGAAGCGGACGTGCTGCTGAAAGTGATCATCGAAACCGGTGAGCTGAAGCAGGAATCGCTGATCCGTCAGGCCTCCGAAATTGCCATTGATGCCGGCGCTGATTTCATCAAAACCTCCACCGGTAAAGTGCCGGTTAACGCTACGCCAGAAGTGGCGCAGATCATGATGAATGTGATCCGTGACAAAGGCGTCAGTAAGCAGGTTGGCTTTAAACCTGCGGGCGGCGTACGTACCGCTGAAGATGCCGCGATCTATCTGCAAATGGCAGAAGATACGCTGGGTGCCGACTGGGCCGATGCGCGCCATTTCCGCTTTGGTGCATCAAGCCTGCTGGCGAGCCTGCTTAACACGCTGGGTCACGACAGCGACACCAGCAAAGCGGGTTACTGATCCCTCAGGCGGTCGGTGACCGCCTGTTCCCCATCCTGTTTTCCCTGACCAGGGGGCTACCTTGTTCCTGCCACAAGAAATTATTCGCAAAAAACGTGACGGCCATGCGCTGACTGAAGAGGAGATTCGCTTCTTCATTAATGGCGTGCGTGATAACACCGTCTCGGAAGGTCAGATCGCCGCGCTGGCGATGACCATCTACTTCCACGATATGACGCTGCCAGAACGGGTCGCGCTGACGATGGCAATGCGTGATTCCGGTACGGTGCTTAACTGGAAATCACTCAACCTTAACGGGCCAGTGGTGGATAAGCACTCGACCGGCGGCGTCGGCGATGTAACGTCGCTGATGTTAGGTCCGATGGTCGCCGCCTGCGGCGGATATGTGCCGATGATCTCCGGTCGCGGCCTCGGCCATACTGGCGGCACGCTGGATAAACTGGAAGCGATTCCGGGCTTCGATATCTTCCCCAGCGATGACCGCTTCCGCGAAATTATTAAGCAGGTTGGTGTGGCGATTATCGGCCAGACCAGCTCGCTGGCACCGGCGGATAAGCGCTTCTACGCCACGCGTGACATAACCGCCACCGTTGATTCCATTCCGCTGATCACCGCTTCGATTCTGGCGAAGAAGCTGGCAGAAGGGCTGGATGCGCTGGTGATGGATGTCAAAGTGGGTTCCGGCGCGTTTATGCCCACCTATGAAGCATCAGAGGGTCTGGCGCAGTCGATTGTGGGCGTCGCCAATGGTGCCGGCTGCCAGACCACCGCGCTGCTGACAGACATGAATCAGGTTCTTGCCTCCTCAGCCGGTAACGCACTTGAAGTGCGTGAAGCGGTTCGTTTCCTCACCGGCGAGCAGCGCAATCCGCGCCTGCTGGAAGTGACGCTGGCGCTCTGCAGTGAAATGCTGATCTCCGGCAAACTGGCTGCCAGCGATGCCGAAGCACGTCAGAAGCTGATGACGGTGCTGGATAACGGCAAAGCCGCCGAGGTGTTTGGTCGCATGGTGGCTGCCCAGCAGGGACCGGCTGATTTCATTGAACGCTATGACACTTATCTGCCCCAGGCGATGCTGAGTAAACCGGTCTACG
Organism: Pantoea sp. MBLJ3; assembly: GCF_000816655.1. Classification (NCBI taxonomy): domain Bacteria; kingdom Pseudomonadati; phylum Pseudomonadota; class Gammaproteobacteria; order Enterobacterales; family Erwiniaceae; genus Pantoea; species Pantoea sp. MBLJ3. Next base: position 30,939 of record NZ_JSUT01000004.1, on the reverse strand, counting down.
CCGACCAGCCAGGCATCGTCAGCAGCATGGATACTCGTGCGCTGGGCCTGGCGGTTGTGGCGATGGGCGGCGGACGTCAGCGTGCCAGCGACAGCATCGATTACAGCGTTGGCTTCAGTGAGATGATCACCCTGGGCGAGCGTGCCGATGCGCAGCGTCCGCTGGCGATGATTCACGCCAGCAGCGAAGACAAATGGCAGCAGGCTGCCGCTGCGGTTAAAGCCGCACTGGTACTCGGGGATTCCGCGCCAGCTGAGACGCCGGTTGTCTATCGCCGTGTGAGCAATATCAGCTAACTGACCAGTAACCGGTGCCAGCCGTGATGCATTCGGGTATACTGATCTGATCGCTTTTTTTTGACTTGTCACGCGCCATAGCGCAGGAGACTTGCATGAAACGTGCTTTTATTATGGTGCTCGATTCCTTTGGAATTGGCTCCAGTAAAGATGCCGATAAATTCGGTGACGTGGGTTCAGATACCTTAGGTCATATCGCCGAAGCCTGTTTTAACGGTGAAGCAGACAAGGGGCGTAAAGGTCCATTGCATCTGCCTAATCTCACCGCGCTGGGTCTGGGCAAAGCCGCAGAGCTGTCTACCGGCCGCTTCCCGCCAGGCCTGGATCCTGAAGCGAAGATCACTGGCGCGTACGCGTACGCCAGCGAGCTTTCGTCAGGTAAAGATACACCGTCAGGCCACTGGGAGATCGCTGGCGTGCCGGTGCTGTTTGACTGGGGCTACTTCAGCGACAAAGAGAACAGCTTCCCGCAGGACCTGCTGGACAAGCTGGTTGAGCGTGCAGACCTGCCGGGCTATCTCGGTAACTGCCACTCTTCCGGTACAGTGATTCTCGACCAACTGGGCGAAGAGCACATGAAAACCGGCAAGCCGATTTTCTATACTTCTGCCGACTCGGTGTTCCAGATCGCCTGTCACGAAGAGACCTTTGGTCTGGATCGTCTCTATGCGCTGTGCGAAATTGCCCGTGAAGAGCTGACTGAAGGTGGCTACAACATTGGCCGCGTTATCGCCCGTCCGTTTGTGGGTGACAAAGCAGGTCAGTTCGAACGTACCGGCAACCGTCACGACCTGGCCGTTGAGCCGCCATCTGCCACTATGCTGAAAAAGCTGGTGGACGAGAAGGGCGGTCATGTGATCTCCGTGGGTAAAATCGCGGATATCTATGCTGAGCAGGGCATCACCAAAAAGGTCAAAGCGACCGGTCTGGATGCGCTGTTTGATGCGACGATTCAGGAGATGAAAATCGCGCCGGATCAGTCGATAGTCTTCACCAACTTCGTTGATTTCGACTCAACCTGGGGACATCGTCGCGATGTAGCCGGTTATGCGGGTGGTCTGGAGCTGTTTGACCGCCGTCTGCCTGAGCTGATGGCGCTGGTTGGCGAAGATGACATTCTGATACTGACGGCTGACCATGGCTGTGACCCGACCTGGCATGGCACCGAACACACGCGTGAGCACATTCCGATTCTGATCTACGGACCGAAAGTGGAGCCGGGTTCACTGGGATACCGTGAAACGTTCGCCGATATTGGTCAGACAATTGCACACTACTTTGGCCTGTCCGAGATGGACTATGGCAAGAACATGCTGTAAATCAGCACTTTAATAAGGATTAAACAATGGCAACCCCACATATTAATGCTGAAATGGGCGATTTCGCTGACGTCGTACTGATGCCTGGCGATCCGCTGCGTGCAAAACACATCGCAGAGACCTTCCTGGAAAACGCGGTTGAAGTGAACAACGTGCGCGGCATGCTGGGCTACACCGGCACCTACAAAGGCCGCAAAGTCTCTGTAATGGGTCACGGAATGGGTATCCCTTCCTGTTCCATCTACACCAAAGAGCTGATCACGGACTTCGGCGTTAAAAAGATCATCCGTGTGGGCTCCTGTGGTGCCGTACGTGCCGACGTAAAACTGCGTGATATCGTGATTGGTATGGGTGCCTGCACCGATTCCAAAGTAAACCGTATGCGTTTTAAAGATCACGACTTCGCTGCGATTGCTGACTTCGACATGGTGCGTAACGCGGTTGATGCGGCGAAAAACCTGGGCGTTGAAGCGCGCGTGGGTAACATCTTCTCTGCCGATCTCTTCTACACCCCGGATCCGCAGATGTTCGACGTGATGGAAAAATATGGCATCCTCGGCGTAGAGATGGAAGCTGCAGGTATCTATGGTGTGGCCGCTGAGTTCGGTGCAAAAGCGCTGACCATCTGTACTGTATCCGACCACATCCGTTCCGGCGAGCAGACCACTGCTGCTGAGCGTCAGACCACCTTCAACGACATGATTAAGATTGCGCTGGAGTCTGTCCTGCTGGGTGATTAATCCGCGCGGCGGGTAATCGTTCCCGCCCGCTATCCGATCCCCTGTTCAGATCCTCCTTTGCGGGAGGATCTGATTTTCCCGCCTCGCCGTCCCGGTAACATTCACATCAAATGACACACTTTTGCTGAGGCTTGTGCATCTTCGCGCTGGCACCTCTGCATCCGGGCCTTATCATAGTGCGCAATAACAGATAAAAATTAATCGCCTGATATGCCTCCTGATGAACTTTCGTAACTTTGATGCTGAAGAGAAGCTGTTTGCCCGTCGTGCCGCAATAGCCTTTGCTCTGGTCTGTATCTGTTTCACCATTCTTGGCGTAAACCTTTATCGCCTGCAGGTGCGCGATCATAGCTACTACCAGACGCGATCCAACCAGAACGACATCAAGATGATCCCCATCGCCCCGACACGTGGGCTGATTTATGACCGCAACGGTATTCCGCTGGTGCGCAACGTCAGCTGGTACGCCATTACGCTGACCCCATACAAAATCACCGATATGGACGCCACACTGCGGGCGCTGACACCTTTAATTAATCTGACGCCCGATGAGATTGATACGTTCCGCCGTGCCCTGAAACAGACCAGTCGTTACAAGCCGGTGGTGCTGAAAGAGGAGCTGAATGAAGAGCAGGTCGCGCGCTTTGCAGTTAATCAGTTTCGCTTTACCGGTGCCAGTCTGGAAACCTATCAGGATCGCCAGTATCCCTATGGCGCCGATCTGGCACACGTGCTCGGTTATGTGTCGAAAATCAACGACAGCGACTACAAACGGCTGAACGCAGAAGGCATCGCCGAAAACTATGCCGCTGACCACAATATTGGTAAGCAGGGGATTGAGGGCTATTACGAATCGCTGCTGCACGGCAAGCCGGGTTATCAGGAAGTGGAGGTGGATAACCACGGCCGCATTGTGCGGGTGCTGAAAGAGGTGCCGCCAGTGGCGGGTAAAAACCTGACGCTGACGCTGGACCTGCATCTGCAACAATATATAGAGAGTCTGCTGGCGGGACAGCGTGCGGCGCTGCTGGTTGAAGATCCGCACGACGGCTCAGTGCTGGCGATGGTTTCCAGCCCCAGTTACGACCCCAACCCCTTTGTAAAAGGCATCAGCTATCAGGCCTACAAAAAGCTGCTGCAGGATAAAGACCTGCCGCTGATTAACCGCGTCACGCAGGGCCTTTATCCGCCTGCCTCCACGGTGAAACCCTATATGGCGATGTCGGCGCTGCTGACCCATGTTATTACGCCACAAACGCAGTTCTTTGGCGCGCCGACCTGGACGCTGCCAGGCACCGACCGGCACTATCGCGACTGGAAAAAGAGCGGGCACGGCATGCTGGATGTTACCCGGGCGATTGAAGAGTCTGCCGATACCTTCTTCTATCAGGTGGCATTCATGATGGGCATCGACCGGATTCACACCATGCTGAGCCAGTTTGGCTATGGCAAGTCGACCGGCATCGACCTCAATGAAGAGTACAGCGGCTTACTGCCGAGCCGTGAATGGAAGCAGAAGGTCCATAAAAAGACCTGGTATCAGGGCGATACGGTGTCTGTGGGTATCGGGCAGGGCTACTGGGTTGCGACGCCGATTCAGATGGTGAAGGCGATGGTGGCGCTGATTAATAATGGTCGGGTCATTGCACCGCATCTGCTGGAAAAAACCCAGCGCGGCACGCTGGTTGAGAACTACCATCCCGCGCAGCGCGAGGCGCAGATTGGCGATCCGCATTCACCCTACTGGTCGCTGGTTCGACACGCGATGTTTGGCATGGCTAACGCGCCAAATGGCACAGGTTATAAATATTTCCACACGGCACCTTATGGCATCGCCGCGAAGAGTGGAACATCGCAGGTGTTCAGCCTGCGCCAGAACCAGACTTATAACGCGAAGATGATCCCGGTGCGGTTGCGTGACCATATCTTCTACACTGCTTTTGCGCCGTTTAATGACCCGAAAGTGGCGGTGGCGTTGATTCTGGAGAATGGCGGTAACGAAGGGATTGTTGCGGCACCCGTAATGCGGGCGATTCTGGATCATATCTTTATTCCTTCAGCACCCGAAGCACCTGCTCAGCCTGCACCGTAAAAAGGGGGCGATTGCCCCCTCAACGTGTCAGGGTTTAAGTGTTTTAGTCACCTGACTGATGGCGCGCACGACGTCGGTTGCGCCTTCACGGATTTCCGCAATCACGCCGCCCGCCTCCTGGGCCAGCTGCACGCCCTGATCGGCGCGCTTCAGGTTTGATTCAATCCCTTTCAGTGCACGGTTCGCCAGCAGGTGGTTTTGCTGTACCCGATTTTCAATGTCGCTGGTGGCGCGGTTGATGTTCGCCGCCAGCGTGCGGACTTCGTTAGCGACCACCGCAAAGCTGCGGCCATGAGCTCCGGCACGCGCGGCTTCGATTGCGGCATTCAGCGCCAGCAGGTTAGTCTGATCGGCTATCCGGCGGATACCTTCCACAATCGCGCCGATACGATCGGAGGATTCACTCAGGCCAGTGATATCACCCGAGATCCCCTGCAGTTCACCGGCCAGGGCGTTCATGGTCTGCACACTGCTGGCGATAACATCAGCCCCCAGCTTTGTGCTGTGATCGGTTTGCAGCGCAGTGTGATAAGCCCGCTGTGCCGCGTCATGCTCCTGCTGGTTTTTTTCCACCTGCGCGGTGACATCGGTGGCGAATTTAACGATCTTGTAGAGCCTGCCCTGTTCGTCAAATACCGGATTGTAGGTGGCACGCAACCAGACCGTTTCACCGCGTTTATTCACGCGGGGAAACTGACCCGAGACAAATTCTCCCCGGTTCAGCTGCTGCCAGAATTCACTGTATTCGCGGCTCTCACGCAGGGCCTGCGAACAGAAGCGACTGTGATGAATGCCTTCCACCTCTTCACGACGGTATCCCATGGTTTTCAGGAAGTTGTCATTGGCTTTCAGCACTTCACCTTTAAGGTTAAAGGCGATGACTGCCATTGACCGTTCAATGGCGGTGGTGATGGCGCGCTGCTCATGCGCATCGTTAATATGACCGGTGATGTCGGTCGCCAGTTTGACGATTTTGATCACCCGGCCATGACGGTTCTGTACCGGCACATAATTGGCTTCCAGCCAGATTGGGCGGCTGTTTTTTGCCATACGCAGAAACTTATTGCTGAAGCTTTCGCCCCGGTTCAGTCGCAGCCAGAAATCCTGATACTCCCGCGACTGCAGCTGTTCCGGAGTGCAAAACAGGCTGTGGTGCTGGCCTTCAATCTCAGCCAGCGTGTAGCCCATGCGCGCCAGAAACAGCGCGTTGGCGCTGAGAATGGTGCCATCGGGAGAGAACTCAATCATGGCGATGGAGCCGTTGAGAGAGCTCAGCGTGGCAACTGAGTGTGAGCGCTTCTGCCAGCTATGGCGCGAAGCGATGCCTGATGTAATGGTGGAAAACATAGCGATCCTTATTATTAGTGTTGGTCTCGCATCCTATATCGGCAAAATCGCGGCACAATGCAGCCTTAACTCCGCTGAGTGAAATTTATACGGCTTGCCGTGAGGTTTTTGCGGCGGCTCAAAACCAGTCATTGAGTTGATGGAAAAGCGGTCAATCGAGTGAGTTTCGGCGAAAAGCGTTTGACGCTGCCGGGCCGCTTTGGTTTAATGCGGCCCGTTGCCCGAATAGCTCAGTCGGTAGAGCAGGGGATTGAAAATCCCCGTGTCCCTGGTTCGATTCCGGGTTCGGGCACCATCTTTAAAGAACCCGCCTCTGGCGGGTTTTTGCGTTTATAGAGCGAACCGCGTTATCGAAGGTTCGATTCACTCGCCACGTTCCTGTGGCTCGCCCTCCGGGTCGCGCTGGCACGCGATGCAAAAATGCTCCCGGCATTTTTGTCCGGGTTCGGGCACCATCTTTAAATAACCCGCCTCTGGCGGGTTTTTGCGTTTGTAGCGCTAATGCGGTCCACCTGACTCCATACCTTCCCGAACAATCCGAATTTGGTCTCTAACCGCCCATTCCGGCTCTTAATTCAGTAGCAATACAAATAGATTTCACGTCGAAATCACTTTGCTGTCCCGGCTCTGTGCTGCATTGCAAGAGCGTTGCCGCCTGAAATCCTGTCCAGCCTGCAATTGACCGGGGCTAATCGTGTTTTATAAGGCACCCTTTACAGAATCAACCTGACAGGCACAATAGCCCTTTTTCCAGCTCCGTCACGGTCATGTCAGAAGAAGCGCTGCGTCTGCAGATACAGAACCTGAAAAAGCATAATGCGCGTCTGAAGCGTATAGCGCATGACGCCCGTACAAAGCTTAACGCGGCGCTCGATGGTACCGGACTGTTCCTGTGGCAGCTTGATATTCCCAGTGGCAAGCTGGTGATCTTCAACCGGCGCTGGGGAGCGATGCTCGGGTTCCAGCCGAAAGAGACCGACGCCAATTTCGAATCCTGGAAGGAGAGTCTGCATCCCGAGGATGCCGATGAGGTTTTGCAGGCTTTTAACGATCACATCGCCGGGAAAGCGCCTTACTACGAAGCACTTCACCGCATGATTGCCAAAAACGGCAGTATTACGTGGGTGCTGGATCGGGGGCGGGTCAGCGAGTGGAATGCCCATGGCGAGCCTGTCAAAGTCATTGGCACGCACATCGATATGACCAAAGAGAAGCAATATGAAGAGCAGCTTGCCCTGCTGGCGCTTCACGATCCCCTGACGATGCTTAACAATCGCCATGCTTTGCAGAACTATTTCTGTGAGCTGAAAGCGCAGGGGCCACTCTGTGTTGTCTTTATCGATCTGGATAACTTCAAACACGTCAACGACACCCTGGGTCATCGCAGCGGTGATGAAGTGCTGATCCAGCTAAGCCATCGGTTTACAGAACTCGCGCCGGCAGAAGTGATGATTGGCCGGCTCGGCGGTGATGAGTTCGTGCTGTTAGTGCCGTTTGCGATTGACCATCCGCAGGTCAGACAACTGGCCCATGCCTGCCTTGACGCCGTGCTTGCCCCATTTGATATGGCAAATGGTCACGCCCTGATAGGGGCTTCTGTCGGGGTGTCACAGGTACAGGGAAGAGATGATTTTGATACTGCCCTTGCGCGCGCTGATGAAGCGATGTACCGCATTAAGAAAAACGGTAAGCGCGGCGTGGCGTTTGATCACGCTTTCCCGGATCCACTCTGACTCCGATTAACCCGGCATAGGCTTTGCCAGCTCCTGTTGAAAGACTTTATCTTCAGTTACTGCCTACTCTCACCCACAACATTTTGTACTTTGTTTTGCGCCTGCGTGTGCAATTTCCGCGTATCGCTGCAAAAATCACTTTTAGTACTATTCTGAAAATTCAATTTCACTGCCAGAATATGTAAGTCTTACCGCTTCGGTTAAAGTGCAATATCCGACTTAAATCCGAGTCTCTTTCAAATTAAAAAATTTATTCAAATCAGGATAATTGATCATTTAATGATCAATTTCGGCTGTTTTCAGCTATCGTGATCAAGGTTTACGCTTCGCTTATTTACAACGATAAGAAGGGGAAGTCAAAATCCTATTTATCGCTTCGCTTAGTGAAATTGATCGTTTGTTGATCATATTCACTACATGATATTGATTAAACTATCCACTTACCGCTTCGCTTATATTTTTTTCAATTGGACATTTTTTGAAAATGATCGATTAATAGGGCGCGGCGATTTTAGTTATAAAGCTTTTTCATGCCGCGGCTCTTTTATGAATAGAAAGGAGCATTGGTTGAAATCCGCTATCAATCCGGTTGAGGGTAGTACGAGCAATAAACCAGAACTGTGACGGGTTTTTTATTTATCTCACTTGATTGGTCCGTTTTTCTGACTACATTTATGTTGCTGAATCGGCCTGATGAAGTGTTAACTGTGCAAATTCCAATTTTTAATATTCAAAGAGGACGCATATGACTCAATATCGCGGTGGGGCCGGGAATTTTGCGGCCGACAAAGAGCGTGCTGCTGAAGCAGGACGCAAAGGAGGCCAGAAAAGCGGCGGTAACTTTAAGAACGATCCTGAACGTGCCATTGAAGCGGGGCGCAAAGGAGGTAAGGTTAGCCGCCGGAGCTGAAAGTCTTTAACACTGCTGTGACGGCAGGGTTACTCTGTTAGCCGGGCATTTTGAATCTGTTTAGTTCCTCGCGAAGATAATTACTCCCTGAATTATGTCATTGCTCCATCATTGGCAATAGCGGGAGCTGTTAATTGAACCGGAAGAGTTTACTCTTCCGGTTTTTTATTTCCGATAGGTTAAAGCTATACGATTTAATAAAACCGTGTACAACTAAGTTTTGACTGGTTCTTTTTTTATGCAGTTAATCTGAAAAAATGTATACAGTGTTTTATTACTTTGTACAAATTACGATGCAGCTAGCGAAGCCGCAAACATAAAAACATTCCCCTGCTAAATGTCTGCTGTAAAAAGGAAAATGCATTTTACATGCCACTTTTGTCTTAAATTCATACTGACGCAGCGTGCGATATTAAAAATCTCCACTAGACTTTTCAGGTGTCAACGATATGACTGGCGTTGCGTTATTACCGACGCAGCGTTTTAAACAATGAGGCTATCTTATGACAGTGAAAACGTTAAACGACCTGTTCATCCATGACCTATCCGATGTTTACAGCGCTGAGAAACAGATAACCCGTGCATTACCTAAAATGGCGCGTGCAGCCAGTGACGAAAATCTTATCGCTGCGTTTAATCAGCATCTGGAAGAGACCCGTGCGCAGATTGAACGACTCGACGAGCTGGTGGAAGTGACACCTGAAGTCAAAATTAAAAGAATGAAATGTCATGCGCTTGAAGGTCTGGTTGAAGAAGCACAGGAAATTATCGACTCGGTTGAAAAAGGTGAGATTCGCGATCAGGGGCTGATTGGTGCTGCACAGAAAGTTGAGCACTATGAGATCGCGACCTACGGCACTCTGCATGCGCTGGCACTGAAGCTGGGTTACACCAAAGCGGCAGAGCTACTGGAAGCTACTCTGAACGAAGAGAAGCAAACGGATGAGAAACTCACCCAGGTAGCCGAGTCTATTACCGTCTCTTAAGGAGTAATACATGACTGCGATAGAACATTATCATGACTGGCTGCGCGATGCGCATGCCATGGAAAAGCAGGCTGAAAGTATGCTGAGCAAGATGGCTGGCCGTCTTGAGCACTATCCGGCGCTGGAACAGCGTCTGGCGCAGCATCTGGAAGAGACTAAACATCAGCTGACACTGCTGGAGCAGCTGCTCGACACTCACGGTATCGATCACTCTGTGATGAAAGATGCGATGGGCAAAATGGCGGCGGCCGGTCAGGCTGTTGGCGGTATGTTCAATTCGGATGAAGTCGTGAAGGGCGCTATCAGTGGTTATGTCTTCGAGAATGCTGAGATCGCCAGCTACACCAGCCTGATTGCCGCGGCAGAGCAGGTAGGTGATACGCAGGGCGTACGCATACTTAACGAGATCCGTGACCAGGAAGTGGCGATGGCTGAGTGGCTGCTGCAGAACCTGCCAGAGATCACTCAGCAGTTTCTGCAGCGTGCGTCACAGCCGGGCGTGGAAGCGAAGAAGTAGTGCTGAATAGCGCGCATGAAAAAGCCGGGGATTCCCGGCTTTTTGCGTTAGTGCTTTTCAGGCTGGTGATATTCAGTCAGCCATTAAATGTCCATACATCGTCATCAGCTTACGCGTCACGCCGTTAGTCCAGCCAAAGCCATCCTGTAACGGATATTCACCGCCGCCGCCAGGACGCGCACGCTCACCGCTGATGTCATATTTCTCTACCAGCTTGTGATGCAACTGATAGAAGTTATTGACCGTATTCAGCCAGTTCACAGCCACTTCTGTTGCCAGCGTCTCTTCGCCATAGTTATTCAGGCCAACAATTGCCATCCACTGCATGGGTGCCCAGCCGTTAGGCCGATCCCACTGCTCCCCGCTTTCGACCATTGAGGTCAGCAGACCGCCGTTGCTCAGCAGCAGATGACGCAACGAGATCGCCTGCAGATGCGCCTGATGCGGCGTCGCCAGGCCCACAAACAGCGGAACCACTGAAGCTACGGTAAAGGCACCGAAACGCTCACGACGCCAGTCATAGTCGCGGAACACACCGGCGGTGCTGTCCCACAGATAACGGGTAATCGCACGTTTACGCGCTTCCGCCTTTTTCTGCCACGCCAGCGCCGTCAGCTCTTCACCTTTGGCGTGCGACAGGGTCGCGATCATCAGCTCCAGCTTGTACAGGAATGCGTTCAGATCGATGGGGATAAACTGAGTCGTTCGGATGCTCGACAGGCGTTTAGGATTTCGCAGCCAGCGAGATGAGTAATCCCACCCTGACTCCGCGCCAGCACGCAGATCACGATAGACTTCGCTGGCCGGACGTTTAGATTCGCGGGCAGTTTCGACATCTTCCATCCACGACTCATCACGCGGCGTATCGCGATCATCCCAGTAGCGGTTAAGCAGGGAGCCGTTTGGCATCCGCACCACGTGACGATAAGCCTGGTTCGGCATCAGTGAGCCCGCGCCATCCATCCAGAACTGATACTCCTTCATCAGCTGTTCCTGATAGCGTTTCGCACCGCGCACGCCATCTTCTTCGAACAGCTCTACCATCAGTGCAAACACGGGCGGCTGAGAACGGCTGAGATAGTAGGTACGATTGCCGTTTGGCACATGACCGTAGTTATCGATCAGCCAGGCAAAGTTGTCCGCCATGTGACGGAGCAGATCATCGCGGCCTGATTCTGCCAGGCCGAGCATGGTGAAGTAGGAGTCCCAGTAATAGGTTTCGCCAAAGCGTCCCCCTGGCACGACATAAGGTTTCGGCAACGGCAGCAGTGATGAGTGCGGCATATGCTGTTGCGGCATTTTGGTCAGAACCGGCCACAGGTCATCAATATGCTCGTTGAGGGTTTTATCCGGGTTAGAGACATAAAAGCTTTCGTTTACGCCAGGCAGATAAAAATGATCGGCGACAAAACGCGACAGGTCGAAATCACTGCTGCGTTTCTGTCGACGATAGCGCATCAGCACATCCAGCGGATCGTACTTAGGCGAACAGTCGGGGAAGGTTTTGCTATCCTCGAAAATCCGCGACATCTGGACATGTTCAAACAGTTCCAGATAACGATCGGCAGGGGTGAGTGCATCCGGAGCCGGTAAGCCTTCAATCAACTCCGGCTCGGGCTCAGAATCCTGCATGCGTTCCAGTTTCAGTTCATGGGGATCGTATTGATACTCAACTTCCGCCCCGGCACGAACCTCTTCAAGTGCATTTTGTTGCTGGCGATGGGTATTAATAACGGCCTCCTGAGCGGTCGTGGTTGCACAAAAGACAAATTATAGACCTCTCATTCAGCGGAACAACAATGCAGAATATCTATGAACGTAATAAAAATTGTCTATTAATCGAGGTTTTTTGATAAATCCCAGACAATTCAACCAAATATAGCAGTGTTCACAAAAAATACATTTCAGATGAATCTCTTAACGGAATGGATAAAAAAATTCAAACTGAAGAAAACTGGCGTTTATTCACATTTTGTAAAAGATAGCCGGGCCGAAAAGGGTGCAGAAAATGGCATACGTAACGGAACGCCGCGCAGAAAGGAGCAGGGAACTAAGCGGGCCTGGTTGCCCGCTCGTTGACAGCAGAATCAGGTGTTCGCCAGCGCCGCGCGAACGACTGTCTGCCAGGGCGTGGTCGGGCGACCAATCAGTTTGCTCAGCTGGCGGGAGTCATTGTACAAACCGCCTTTCTCTGCACCGGCATCCGAGTCTGCCAGCATCTCCGCCAGACCGTCTGGCAGGCCAGCACCCTTAAGCGCGGCGGCAAAATCAGCCTGAGACAGATTGACGTAATCAACCTTCTCACCACTCTGCGCGGCAATCTCTGCAGCAAACTGCGCCAGCGTGTAGCTGTCGTCGCCTGCCAGTTCATACACTTTGCCCGCCTGATCCTCACGGGACATGACTTCAGCCGCCGCTTCAGCGTAATCCTGACGGGCTGCAGACGCGATGCGACCTTCACCCGCCGCGCCGATAAATGCATGATGTGCCAGCGCAGGTGTAATGCTGGCGGCATAGTTTTCGGTGTACCAGCCATTACGCAGCAGGGCGAATGGGATGCCGGAGGCTTTCAGCAGCGCTTCTGTGGCGCGATGTTCAACGCCTAAGCCCAGTGGTGAGGTGTCCGCATGCAGCAGGCTGGTATAGGCGATGAAGCCTACGCCCGCCGCCTGTGCCGCTTCAATAACGGCTTTATGCTGCGCTTCACGCTGACCCACCTCACTGCCGGAGATGAGTAGCAGTTTATCGACGCCTGCAAAAGCGGCCCTGAGCGTTTCTGGCTGACTGTAGTCGGCCTGTCGGACCGTGATGCCCTGCGCCGCAAGATCGGCCGCTTTGGCGGGTGTACGGACAGCAGCGACGATCTCTTCTGCCGGCACTTTTTTCAGTAAAGCTTCGATAACGAAACGGCCCAGCTGGCCGGTGGCACCTGTTATTGCAATCATGCTATGACTCCTGTGGCTGTTGTTGAAATCCAGACTAAGATATAAACTAATTTTTAGTAAGTACTTACAGAAATGTTAGTTAAGGTGTGCTGATTAAATGTCTGATAAATTGAGTGAAAAATTTAGTCGCGGTGAATTACTTAACGTTAATTGTCCGTCGCGTGATGTGCTGAAACGCGTGACCAGTCGCTGGAGTGTATTGATTCTGCTGGCCCTTCAGGATCAAACGCTGCGCTTCAGTGAATTGCGCCGCACGGTCGGGGGCGTCAGTGAGCGAATGCTGGCTCAGAATCTGCGTTACCTGGAAGAAGATGGCTTCGTGCAGCGAATTGCTTACGATGTGGTGCCTCCGCACGTGGAATATCGCCTGACCCCGCTTGGACGTGAAGTCGGTGAGCAGGTTGTGGGCCTGGCAGACTGGCTGGAACTAAACCTGGGCCGGATTCTGGCGCAGCGCGAAAAATCTGCAGCAGAGTAAAGCTACCCCGTCTCAGCCGTCAGAATGTGACGGCATCGATATTTTTACCTGAAAATTTCTGAGCCCACTTTTGTTTACTGCCTCTCTGATGCCGCAGCCATGCGATAGCAATGGAAATAGATCCTTCAGGCTTTTCGTCCTGTTGCTGATTATTAAGTCGTTTTATCAATCTTCGGGTCGCAATATAGGAGAGTGTGTTGAGCGCTGTTAATAGTGAGGCGTTTTTTGACTCATTTATTTAACATCTTAATGTGTGTTTAACTTCGTGTTTTCTACTTTATTTTATCCATACTCACCTCAGGATTAGTAAGCATTAAACAAAAAAGAAAACAAAACGGCAGAGATGTGGGTTTAAGGGTTTAACCTCTTAAAATATAATGGTATTTAGATCTTTGCTTCTCACTTATAACCTTAAATAACTCCGATTTTTATAGCAAAAAAGTGCCTGAAAACAGGCCGTTGACGATACTTTACGTGCAGGCATTGCTTTCGCGCGTTCGACTTTTAAAGTGAGAAAATACGTAACATTAACGACACATAAGCACCCTCTGATTAACCTTTCGGCCTTATTTTTAAATAAAAATTTCCCGCCAAAAACAATGACCAAAATCAATAAAGACTGTTATAGTTTTCATTAACCCCACTGTTTCTTTTTCCTCGTCGCAAATAGCTCTAAATTTGCGGCGGGAATTTCAATAAGCGCAGAGAAGTCAGCGCATCAGGCTTAAGTTGTTAATTATAAGTAAATACATGGTGTTCTATGTGGCAAAGAGGTAAGCAATGTTCGGATTAGATGCCTTTCATCTGGCCAGGATTCAGTTCGCATTTACTGTATCCTTCCATATTATCTTTCCCGCCATCACCATCGGTCTCGCCAGCTTCCTGGCAGTACTTGAAGGTATGTGGCTTAAAACACGCGATCAAACCTATCGCGATCTCTACCACTTCTGGTCGAAAATCTTTGCCGTTAACTTCGGTATGGGTGTGGTATCAGGGCTGGTCATGGCTTACCAGTTCGGGACGAACTGGAGCGGCTTCTCTGCGTTTGCCGGGAGTATCACCGGCCCGCTGCTGACTTATGAAGTGCTGACGGCGTTCTTCCTGGAAGCAGGCTTCCTGGGCGTGATGCTGTTTGGCTGGAATCGCGTGGGGCCGGGTCTGCACTTCTTCGCCACCTGCATGGTTGCTCTGGGAACACTGATTTCGACCTTCTGGATTCTTGCCTCCAACAGCTGGATGCAGACGCCTCAGGGCTTCATCATCGAGAATGGCATTGTGGTGCCGCAGGACTGGTTGAAAATCGTCTTCAATCCCTCTTTCCCTTATCGCCTTTTCCATATGTCAGTGGCGGCGTTCCTGGCGAGTGCCTTTTTTGTGGGATCGTCAGCGGCCTGGCATTTGCTGAAAGGGAATAACAATCCTGCTATCCGTAAGATGTTCTCCATGGCGTTGTGGATGGCGCTGATCGTTGCGCCGATTCAGGCGATGATTGGGGATGCACACGGTCTGAACACCCTTGAGCATCAGCCAGCCAAAATCGCGGCGATTGAAGGACACTGGGAAAACCCACCGGGTGAGGCCACGCCGCTGATCCTGTTTGGTATTCCCGATATGGAACAGGAGCGTACCAAATATGCGCTGGAAGTGCCTTACCTTGGCAGCCTGATTCTGACGCACAGTCTGGATAAACAGGTTCCGGCGCTGAAGTCGTTCCCGAAAGAGGACCGCCCTAATTCTACGGTGATCTTCTGGTCATTCCGCGTGATGGTGGCGCTGGGGCTGCTGATGATTACGCTGGGCGTGGTCAGCCTGTGGCTGCGTTTCAAAGGCCGTCTTTACGAGTCGCGTCCTTTCCTGTGGTTTGCTCTGTTAATGGGGCCATCGGGTCTGATTGCGATTCTGGCGGGCTGGTTTACCACTGAAATCGGTCGTCAGCCGTGGGTGGTGTATGGCGTGCAGCGCACCATTGATGCGGTCTCGGCACATGGCGATATGCATATGAGCATCAGCCTGCTGGCCTTTATTCTGGTCTACAGCTCGGTGTTCGGTGTGGGATACCACTACATGATGCGCCTGATTAAGCAGGGACCGGTTGTCGGCGAAGGTCATATCACCGAAGAAGGTGGACCGGGTCAGAAGAAAACGCCAGCGCGTCCGCTTTCCGCTGCCACCTTTAAGGATGGAGACCACTAAGATGATCGATTATTCCGTTATCTGGTTTGTGATTATCGTCTTCGCAACCCTGATGTATATCGTGATGGATGGTTTTGACCTGGGTATTGGTCTGCTGTTCCCGTTCAATAAAGATGCCGGCGAGCGCGACATGATGGTTAACACCGTCGCACCCGTCTGGGATGGTAATGAAACCTGGCTGGTTCTGGGAGGCGCAGGCCTGTTCGGGGCATTCCCGCTGGCTTACGCGGTGATTACCGATGCGCTGTCGATTCCGCTGACCGCCATGCTGATTGGCCTGATTTTTCGGGGTGTCGCCTTTGAATTCCGCTTCAAGGCGGTTGAAGGTCATCGGGCATTCTGGGACAAATCCTTTATTGCCGGGTCTGTTTTAGCGACCTTCAGTCAGGGCGTCGCAGTCGGCGCGTTTCTGGATGGCATTCCGGTTGAGGGACGCCGTTTCGCCGGTTCCGCACTGGACTGGCTGGCACCGTTCCCGCTGTTCTGCGGCGTGGGTCTGGTGGTGGCCTATGCGCTGCTGGGCTGCACCTGGCTTATTATGAAGACCGAGAATGAGCTGCACCGTAAGATGTCCGCGCTGGCGACGCCACTGGTCATCGCGCTGTTAGTGATTATTGGTATTGTCAGCCTGTGGACGCCGTTTACGCATCAGGACATCGCACATCGCTGGTTCAGCAAGCCAAACCTGTTCCTGTTCCTGCCGGTTCCGGTGCTGGTGCTGCTCTGTTCATGGGGCATTGTGCGCGCCATTAAGCGTGAGGCGCACTATTCACCGTTCCTGCTGACGCTGGCGCTGGTCTTCCTGGGCTTCTCCGGTCTGGGTATCAGTGTGTGGCCCAACATTATTCCGCCATCCGTAACCATCTGGGATGCCGCATCGCCACCGCAGAGCCAGGCCTTTATGCTGGTGGGTAGCCTGCTGATTATCCCGATGATTCTGGGTTACACCTTCTGGAGCTACTACGTGTTCCGTGGAAAAATCAAAGCAGATGAAGGATATCATTGATATGAAAAGCCTCAGCAGCATGAAAGACCACAATCACAGTGAAGAGACGAAAGCGCCGTGGTGGAAACGGGTAATGTGGCTGGTGTTTATCTATGCCGCCAGCGTACTGGCGCTGGGCGTGGTCGCCTCGCTGTTCCGCATGATGATGACGGCAGCGGGTATGCGTAGTCATTAATTGTCGCAGACTCCGCCTCACCGTTATCAGGCGCAGTTTTTATCAGGAATCAAAAGGCTGACGGCAGTCAGCCTTTTTTAGTTAGTAACCTAAGCAATTAATGCGGAATTGCCCCGAACGGACGTGCACGGCTTACCCTTTCCTTACACTGATTCGCCATATTTGTTATCCTTTTTTCATTAAAACCTCAGTCTTAACCCGCGTCGTAAATCGCCATCATGCTCAGTCAGGCCATTAAAAAAAAGCACATCAACGATCTGGTCGAGTGGATTGAAGCCCATCTCACCGACGATATCAATATCGATCAAATTACGCTGAAATCAGGTTATTCGAAATGGCACATGCAGCGCATGTTCAAGGAGATGACCGGACAGACGCTGGCGGCGTATACCCGCAAACGGCGTCTGACGATGGCGGCTATGGCGCTACGTCTGACACGCATGACGCTGATCGATATCGCCGTGCGTTTTGGTTTTGATAACCAGCAAAACTTTACCCGGGTATTCAAAGGCCACTTTGCGCTGACGCCGGGCGCGTTTCGGCGTATTCCCCATTTGCCGGTGAAAAATTTCCATGGCCGCATTCTGGTGCGGTCGCTGGCAGAGCGCGCAACGCTGGTGGAACGCGAGGAAGAGCTGCATCTGCGAGGAGAGACGCAGGAGTGGGAGTGTAAGTTCGGTGATTACATTGCCGATCGCGATCACCGGGTGGCTGATCAGGCGCGGCAACTGGTCGCGCTTGCTGGCAGCCATGTTGCGCAGGGCTGGTTAGGCTTTCAGTATGGCCCCGGCCAGAGTTCGGCTGACCAGCAGAATATCAGCCTGTTTCAGGCGCTGGAGCCGCAATATGCCAGGCTGCTGGGTGACAATACCGATAACTGGCGTGAAGTGCGGGGGCTTTATGCGTCAATTCGCTGGAGCGGCAAACCTGAACAACTGACGCGTTTTATTGAGGATATTTACTATCAACATCTGCCAGCGCTGGGTGTAGCGCGCCGTCCTGGCAAAGACCTGCTGCGTCTCGACTTTGCACAGTGTAAGCCCGACTGGCTGAGCGGCGTATTTTCAATTCCGGTGATGCAGGCGTAGCCAGCAGGGCAGGGCGAGTGATTCCCGGCCCCGTTAATGCATATTTTGTGCGGTAAACTGTGACAAACCGCACGATTCTATAAACTAACTCGCCGTTCTGGCGTAAAATCCTTTTCCGAAACCCTGTCATACCGGAATCATCGTGCATCCGTGATGGGGCTGGAACATTCATCTGCATTTCAGGCCTTTTCTGGCCAAAAGACAAATAAAGACAACTATTATGCGACGCTTAATGATTTCACTGATTCTGGCATTGCCTGTTATGGCAATGGCGCAGCAGGCTGAGCCTTTCTCACCGCCTGCCGGACTGCATCCGCACTCTCAGGCCTCCCAGCATGAAATTCTGGGTGACGGTGAGCTGCCGGAACACACCAGCAGTAACGCTTCCCTCTCCGGATTTAACGACACGCTGTAAATGCTGATACGCTGCCAGACCCGGCGGCGCAACATGACCGGCTCGTCAGGAGCCGGTCAGATTTAACCTTCTCTGCCTGCCTTAAAAAACCCGCAAATACCTCTCTCTGAACGCTTGTCAGGGTCGCTTCACGCCTGCGATACGCACACCTGCATATCTGTAAAATATATCTTAACAAGTCCGATCGCATTTTTCGTTCTTGTGCTTAAGATATATCATAGCTAATCTCCATGCTTGAGATGAGAATGATTGTTATTCCATGAGATTTTCATGACAGTGCGCATGCCCCTGAATCACGGGTATAGCTTGAGGAGAGATATTTTGACTGCATCAGCTAATCAGCGTTTACCCCAGCGCGTCCGTAATGAACTGCGTTTCCGTCATATTCAGGTCACCAGTAAAACTAACATTGCCGGTAAATTCTGGCGCATACGGTTCAGCGGCAGCGATCTGGCGGGCTTTACATCGCCAGGCTTTGATGACCACATCAAGGTATTTTTCCCTTCCGCTGAAGGTGAAACACTGGCTCTGCCGCAGATGACCGACGCGGGCATTGTCTGGCCCGAAGGTTTGCGTCCGCAGGCGCGCGACTACACGCCGCTTGAATTCGATGGTGCCTCTTCTCTGACCCTGGATTTCTATATTCACCAGCAGGGCGTGGCGAGTGACTGGGCAACGCAGGCACAGGTGGGCGATAAATTAATTATCGGTGGGCCACGCGGTTCGCTGGTGGTGCCGACCGATTATGCATTTCAGCTTTACGTCTGTGATGAAACCGGGCTGCCAGCGTTTGCGCGTCGTCAGCGTGACGCAAGTGCCCAGTCTTTGCATCTCTATGCCTTTACCGATGACGCGACGGGCCACGGCTATTTATCGGATACGACTGGAGTAACGACAAACTGGTTGGGCAGCGGTCAGATGCAGAAAGCACAGCTCAGCCAGCTGATTGCCCGGCTGGATCAGCTCACACTCCCGGCGGAAGATTACTTTATCTGGCTGACTGGCGAAGGTGAGTTTGTGAAAGCGCTGGCTGACTACTTCACGGTGCAGCGCGGCCTCAGCAGTGATTTTGTGCGGGCGGTGGCCTACTGGCACCAGAAGTAAGCGGCTCTGCCAATTGAGTTTTGCCAGACGGCGGACTACCATCAATCCGACTTTTTCCCGCAGGGCAGGCCATGAAACAGCATCCGAATTCCACCTCATCTGACGATCAGAGTACGCGCGCAGGCGGCTGCGGCGGACGACGCAAACGACGCGAAAAGATGCTGGAAGCAAGTGAGATCCGCCTGCTGATGCTCCATTTCCTGGCGCAGAATGCGGCGCACGGCTATGAACTGATCAAGTCGGTTGAGGTGCTGTCGAAGGGAGAGTATTCGCCTAGTCCGGGGATCATTTACCCCAATCTGACGCTGCTTGAAGAGATGGAGGCGATTGAGGTGGTGGATGCGCAGACAGCGCGCAAAGCCTATCGTCTGACCGCAACGGGAGAGGCGCAACTGGCAGAGAACCTGGAAACGGTCTCCAGCCTGATCACGCGGCTCTCTACGCTGGCGATTCTGGTCAATAACCGCAGCATTCCTGCTGTAGAGCAGGCGATTTATGGGCTGAAGGTCGCGCTGAACCAGCGGCTGGCGCAGGAAGATATCTCAGAAACCGCGCTGCAGACGCTGATTAAGGCGCTGCACGACGCGGCTGAAAAAATCACTCACAGTTAATCAGCTGATTTCGGCTTTGTTTTTGTCGATGTGGCCCAGGGTACGATCCGGGAAACAGATGTCGCGTACGCGCTGTTTTAGCGTGGTCGCATCCGGGAAGCCACCATCACGCTTGCGTTCCCACAGCAGGTGCTCATCCAGCGTAATTTCAAAGATACCACCGGTACCTGGTTTCAGCGTAACCTCCGCCAGATCCTCAGCGAAAGTATGCAGAAGTTCCTGTGCCATCCACGCTGACCGCATCAGCCAGTTGCATTGCATACAGTAGTGAATAACAACCACAGGTTTTTGTGCCATAACTCTATTCCTTTACGTGTTGATAAATGCTAATGCATTCGGGTGAACAATTTGTGCGCTGTGGTTTATATCCAAATGTAAATAAGATTGATAATGATTATCAGTTGCATTAAATTTCAGTCGATAATTACTACACCAGCATGATGTTCTGACTTTTCACGGCTTTTATGCGGAGCCGTTTTACTTTTGCCAGCAAACAAGTGAGCGAATACTAACAATTAATCAGGTAATTCGCGCCTATGTCACCACGTTTTCGGAGATTGACGCAACCGCGTCTGACTCAACTGGCGTTGCTCGCCACCTTCATCAATACCACCTGCACTTATGCTGCGGGCAGTGAATCTGCTACGCTAGCCCTTTCTGACCGCTCTGACAGCAATACCGAACAGGTAATGACGGTGACGGCGCCGGAAATTAAAAAAACGGCAGGCAGTAAAACCTCGCTCTCTGCCAGCGATCTGCAACAGCGTGGTGCCACTGACTTTGGATCGATTATGCGCTATGAACCGCTGATCAGTGCCACCGGTACTAGTGGCGGTTCATCAGCCGGTAAGAGCGGTTTTGATCGGGCTGGTTATACCGGCTACAACATTCGAGGCCTCGAGAGCAACCGCGTCGGTCTGGATGTGGACGGCATTCCGTTGCCGCAGGCCACTGGCCGCAGCTATGTAGGACGCGCTGGTCTCGACAGCTTTGGCATTGGCCGCGATTACATCGATCCTTATATGTTTGGGCGTATTGAGATTGAGAAGGGCGCCACAGCAGTGGATCAGTCGAACACCTCAATTGGCGGCAACGTCTCGTTCCGTAACAAATCCCCGGACGACTATCTGTACTCCGGCAAGCCGACCTTTTTCGGCTATCAAAGTGACTACGACTCCGCCAGCCGCAGCTGGCACAACGGCATGACTGCAGCAGCAGGCGATGACACGCTGAGTGGCATTTTTGTTTACAGCCGTCGTGACGGACAGCAGACCCGTAACAACAGCGATACGCTCGATGCTTATCCGGCCAACTGGCACTCCGATGCCTTTATGACTTCCGGCATCTGGCAGCCCAATGATGCTCACAAGCTCAGCGCGACGGTCGATTACTATCACAAAACTCACCACAGCCATTACGACAGCTGGAGCACTTCCGGCAATACCGTCTGGGGAACGGCACAGCAGCAGAGTGATACCCGCCGCTGGGGCATCAGCCTGGCGGATGAGTACACCCCTTACAATGACCTGATCGACAGCCTGACGACCCGCGTTTACTGGCAGCAGACCCAGGCGCATGACAACACCCTAATGCCGTCGAGTGCCACCGCCAGGCAAACCGTCTATTCCGATTACAACAGCGACAGCTACGGTTTTGACACCCGAGCGCTTAAAAGCGTCGGGCGACATGAACTGAGTGCCGGGCTGAATGCGCGTCTGATGGATACTGAGCGACCTTTCCGTCAGTCACCGCCAGCCAGTGCTTTTACTGCGATTATGCAGCCGCAGGCTAACAGCCGCAGCTACAGCGTGGGCGGTTATCTGCAGGATACTATCAGCTTCGATGCTGACGGACATCGGGCGGCTATCGTGCCGGGCGCGCGCGTGGCCTATCAGAACACCCGACCACGTGATGTGGCGACGCTGACCACGAACAGTAGCGTGCTTGACGCCAGCGAAGTTTCAGCGCTCTACGGATCGCCAAACAGCGACACCCAGATATTGCCGTCGATCGCCTTCCAGTTCGATCTGACACCGAAGCTGATGACTTATCTGCAATATACCCGTGGCGCGCAGTTCCCCAACGATACCCAGCTCTATGGCTCATGGAACCTTGGCTCCAGCTATGCCGGCACCGCACAGTATGCGCTGATTGGTAATGCAGACCTGAAAACCGAAACCAGCAACAACTACGAGTGGGGTGTAAAAGGAGAGGTGGCAAAAGGCGTCACGCTTAACGCTGCCGCTTTTTATAACGACTATAAAAACTTTATTGCCTTTACACGTTACAGCCGGGCGGCTAATCCGGGTCAGTTCGTTAATGTGCCCGCCAACATTTACACCACCTATCAGGCGGAGAACCGCGATAAAGCCTACATCTACGGGGCTGAAATCAGCAGTAAAGTGAACTTCGGTAGCTGGTTCAATGAGGTCGAGGGTCTGAGCGCCAATCTGGCGTTGGGTTACACGCAGGGCGCGGCAAAGTCACGCTACCTTGGTGACCGCTACATCGATCTGGAGAGTGTTGCTCCGATGAAAGCGATTGTCGGACTCGCCTGGGATGATGAGGCGCGTGGCTACGGGGCCGCCGTTACCGCTACCTTTGTCAAAGGTAAGCAAGCCAGCGCGACTAACCGCGAAAGCTTCGCTAACAACGGCAGCAGCCTGGCCGACTCCAGCACCGATTACATGCGGGTACCAGGTTATGGCATGGTGGATATGACCGCTTACTGGCGCGTCGCACATAACGTCAGGCTGAGTGGCGGGCTTTACAACATAACCGATCGCAAATACTGGGATTACCTCAGCAGTCGTGAACTGACCAGCGCCACTCAGCAGGAGCGCAACGATCAGGCACTGGCCGTGATGCCGGGCCGTACTTTCCAGTTAGGTGTTAACGTCGATTTTTGATAGCCGTCGCCCTGCGCTGATGCAGGGCATTACTAAGAGAGCCTGAGTCATGAACCCGATTTATCAGCACTATCTTGCCCTTAAAGGTGAACAACCGAAGAAATATGCCCGCGACCTGGCTGCGCTGATCGGCATCAGCGAAGCGGAATTGTGTGAAGCGCGCATCGGCGTTGATGCCGTGGCGCTGAAACGCGATTTTCCGGCGTTGCTGAAGGCACTTGGCGCAGTCGGCGAAACCAAAAACATTACGCGTAACGCTTATGCGGTACATGAACATCTGGGTGAATACCACAATGTGCAGATTGGCGCACATGGTGGCCTGGTGCTTAATCCCCGTGCACTCGATCTGCGCCTGTTCGTCGGTCAGTGGTGCAGCGCCTTTGCTCTGCAGGAGCCAACCGGGCAGGGCGTTCGTCACAGTATTCAGATCTTTGATCGTCATGGCGATGCGGTGCTGAAAGTTTACGTCACGGAGCAGACCAACATGGCAGCGTGGCAGACGCTGATTGCCGACTTTACCGACGCCGCGGCGACGCCGCTTGTGGTCGAGCCGGCTGCTGCAGCTCCCCTGACTGAGGCGGTTGATGCCACCGCCATCGACCGTGAATGGCGCGCCATGACCGATGTTCATCAATTTTTCGCGTTGCTTAAGCGCCATCAGGTGTCACGACCGCAGGCATTTCGCGCGGTGGGTGACGATCTCGCCAGGCAGACCGGTAACGATGCGCTTGAGCGCCTGCTACAGATGGCACAGCAGGCGGGCAATGAAATTATGATTTTTGTCGGCAACCGTGGCTGTACTCAGATTTTCACCGGCAGGGTAGAGAAGCTGCAGCCAGTGGAAAACTGGCTCAACATCTTCAATCCGCAGTTCACACTGCATCTGATGGCTGATCAGATCAGCGAAAGCTGGGTAACACGCAAGCCAACGGGCGATGGCTTTGTTACCAGCCTGGAACTGTTCGCCGCCGACGGCACACAGATCGCCCAGCTCTACGGTCAGCGCACGGAGGGTACGCCAGAGCAGTCAAGCTGGCGCGAGCAGATTGGCGCACTCCACACGCCGGGAGCGGCGGCATGAAAAGAGTGATGTTGTTATGGCTGCTCATGACGCTGCCATCACTGGCGGCGGACCGGGTGGTGTCGATTGGCGGAGACGTCACCCAGATTATCTATGCGCTGGATGCCCAGTCACAGCTAGTGGCGCGCGACAGCACCAGTCTGCGCCCGGCGCAGGCCACCCGACTGCCGGACGTGGGTTATATGCGCCAGCTCAACGCCGAAGGCATTCTGGCACTGAAACCAACGCTGGTGATCGCCAGCGAGCAGGCGCAGCCGTCGCTGGTACTGCAACAGATTGCCCGCGCGGGCGTCAGGGTGGTCACGGTCAGCGGCGACAGCAGCCTGCAGGCGATCCCGCAGAAAATTATCACTGTGGGTCAGGCGCTGCAGCGTGAAAGCGAAGCTCAGGCTCTGGCACGGCAAATGACGCAGCAGATTCGCCAGTTGCCGCAGCAACCGCTGCCGGTAAAAGTGCTCTACATCATGGCGAACAGCGGCATGAAATCGATGGCGGCTGGAAATCAGACTGCGGCCGATGGCGCCATTCGCAGCGCCGGGCTGGAGAATGCTATGGGCTCGGTGCCGCACTATCAGGCACTGTCGCAGGAAGGGGTGATCGCCGCCGCGCCGGATCTGGTGGTAATCGGCGAGGATGGCTTGAAAACGCTGGGCGGCGAAGCGCAGCTGTGGCAGTTACCGGGTCTGACGCTGACACCTGCCGGGCAGCAGCACCGTCTGCTGGTGATCGACACCATGGCACTGCTGGGGTTTGGCCTTGATACACCGCGGGCAATCGTGAAATTGCGTCAGGCGGCGGAATCGCTGAACCATGATTAAGGATAATGCGCTGCGTGGCCTGTTGCTGATGCTGATCTTCCTGCTGGCGGCGATGGTGCTGGCGGCAAATCTGGGGGCGATGTCGCTTTCAGTGCGGGCGCTATGGCAGGCACCGCTTAGCGATCTTATCTGGCAGATCTGGCTGGATATCCGCCTGCCGCGCGTGCTACTGGCGGTGGTGATGGGCATGGCGCTGGCAGTCTCTGGCGCGGTGATGCAGGGTGTTTTTCGTAACCCACTGGCCGATCCCGGTCTGCTGGGGATCAGCAGCGGGGCGGGACTGGCGGTGGCACTGGCAATCATTATTCCGTTGGCGTTGCCGGCACCACTGGCATTGTGGCTACCGATGATCGCTGCGTTTATCGGCAGTCTGCTGGTGACACTGCTGCTCTTCAGTTTCAGTCGGCTGGCGCGCGGCAATCTTTCGCGGTTGTTGCTGGTCGGTATTGCGATTAATGCGTTGTGCGGTGCGGCGGTAGGCGTGCTGTCATGGCTGAGCAACGATCAGCAGCTGCGCCAGCTGTCGCTGTGGGGCATGGGAAGCCTTAGCCAGACACAGTGGCCCGCACTGCTGATTTGCCTGCTGCTGATTCTGCCAGCCTTGCTGCTGCTACAGACTCGCGCCCGCCACCTTAACCTGCTGCAGGCGGGCGAAGAGGATGCGCACTACATGGGGATTGATGTGAAGCGTACTCAGCATCAGCTGCTGATCCTCAGCGCGCTGCTTGTCGGTACAGCGGTCTCGGTCAGCGGCGTGATCGGCTTCGTCGGACTGGTGGTGCCACACGTGATGCGTTTTTGCCTTGGCGGCGATCATCGCTGGCTGCTGCCCGGCTCAGCACTGGCGGGGGCTATTCTGCTGCTGCTGGCCGATACGCTGGCGCGCACTCTGGTGGTTCCGGCCGAGATGCCAGTCGGGCTACTGACCAGCCTGATTGGCGGTCCGTGGTTTCTCTGGCTGATTCTGCGTCAACAGCGAGGGCTGGAGTGATGGAAATTTTACAGGCCAGGGGATTGTGTCTCGCGCACGGCGACAAAACCGTTATCGATAATCTCGACGTCACGCTGTCAGGTGGAGAGCTGGTGGCGCTGATTGGTCCCAACGGCGCAGGTAAATCGACGCTACTGCGGATGCTGACGGGATTTCTGTCGCCCGATCGGGGCGAGTGCTGGCTGGGCGACCGACGGCTGACGACATGGCCGCGTGAGCAGCTGGCACGACGTCGGGCAGTGATGCGCCAGCAGAACAACCTGACCTTTGCACAGTCAGCGCAGTCGGTCGTGGCGATGGGCCGTGCGCCCTGGCCGGAAGCGCAGACGACGCAAATTGTGGCTGAGGTCATGCGGCTGACCGGTTGTGAAGGGCTGGCGCAGCGCGATTACCGCCAGCTCTCCGGCGGTGAACAACAACGGGTGCAGCTGGCGCGGGTGCTGGCACAGCTCTGGCTGGAGGGAAGACCACGCGGCTGGCTGTTTCTGGATGAGCCGACCTCGGCGCTGGATCTCTTCTGGCAGCAGCAAACCTTGCGTTTACTACGCCAGCTGACGCGCGCCGGAGATCTCACCGTCTGTACCGTGTTACATGACCTTAATCAGGCTTCATTGTGGGCCGATCGCATACTGCTGCTGCACGCAGGCCAACTGGTGGCACAAGGCTCGCCGCAGGCGGTAATGACGGAAGCGACGCTGACGCGCTGGTACCAGGCCGATCTTCAGGTAGTGGCACATGCCGAAAGTGGACAGCCGCATATCCAGCTGCGTATCTAGACCGTTTCGCTTTAAAAACATTGTGTTGCGCGCTTTGAATCGCTGATTTTGCGCTATACCTGGAGTTCCGGGCAGCCTTAAGGAGACCATAATGGCAAAATCATTAGATCAAACCGCTGAGCAACTGGGTAATATTTTACTCTCCTCCGGACTTCATCTGGCGACCGCCGAATCCTGTACCGCCGGACTGATCAGCATGACGCTGGCCGCTGTGGAAAACAGCGGTGACTTCTATACCAGCGGCTTCGTAACCTACAGTGAAAATGCCAAAACGCGTCTGCTGGGGGTACATCCAGACACGCTGAAACAGCACACGGCGGTGAGCGAGAAAACAGCGAGGGAGATGGTGCAGGGAGCCTGCGCCCGCTCTGGTGAACCGGTAGGACTTTCAATCACCGGCTATGCCGGACCGGACGGCGGCGAGGATGGCACACCGGCAGGCACTATCTGGTTTGGCTGGGTCTTGCCCGACGGAAGGGATGAGGCGGAGTGCCACCAGTTTAGCGGCGATCCAAAATCGGTGATGGAGCAGGGCACGCAGTTCGCGCTGGAAGGGCTGATCAAACGGCTGCAGCGAGCCGATCGATAAAGGCGCGATTCACGCGCCTTTAAAAGCGTTAGCGGCAGTCGACAATAAGGCGGCCCTGCACATTGCCCTCCAGCAATGCCTGCGCACCTTCTCTGGCTTCACTCAGCGGAATGACCCGGCTCAGCTTATTGAGCCGTTCACTATCCATCAGCTCGCCGAGTCGCTGCCACGCCTGCTCACGAAGTGGCTTCGGACACATCACGCTATCGACCCCGGCCAGCGTAACACCACGAAGAATAAAGGGTGCAACGCTGGCTGGCAGATCGAGTCCCTGCGCCATACCGCAGGCGGCAACCGCGCCGTCACGCTGCGTAGCGGCCAGCACATTGGCCAGAGTATGACTGCCGACGCTGTCTATCGCGGCGGCCCAGCGCTCTTTTGCCAGCGGTTTGCCAGGCTGGGAAAGCGCTTCACGGTCAATGACCGATGCCGCGCCCAGCGTCTCGATCAGATATGCAGGGTCGCTGGTGCGTCCGCTCGACGCAACTACTTCATAGCCCAGACGCGCCAGCAGGCTGACGCTGTAGCTGCCGACGCCGCCACTGGCCCCGGTCACCAGCACCGGTCCGCGTTCCGGTGTGATGCCCTGTTTTTCGAGCGCCATCACACAGAGCATCGCGGTCAGCCCCGCTGTACCGATGGCCATGGTTTGCAGCGGACTCAGCGCTGCGGGCACACGGACCAGCCAGTCGCCGCTGACGCTGGCTTTCTGCGCCAGGCCACCCCACTGTTTTTCGCCCACGCCCCAGCCCGTCAGCAGCGCCACATCATCCTCTTTCCAGTCGGGATGGCGGCTGGCGGTCACACGCCCCACAAAGTCGATACCTGGCACCATCGGGAACTGGCGCACTATCGGGCCTTTGTTGCAGATAGCCAGGGCATCTTTGTAGTTCAGGGATGAGTAGCTGACGTCGAGTGTGACATCGTGGTCGGGCAGTTGAGATTCGGGGAGATCTTTCAGCAGGGAACGGTAACCTTGTTCGTCATTTTCAATGACCAGTGCCTTGAACATGCAGCCTCCGGCAGAGTGGGAAAGAGGGATCAGTTTACGCCTGACAGCAGTAATGCGGTAGGGCAATGGCCGCCTCGCCAGGTGAAGCGGGTGGCTGGCGCAGAAAAGCGTGCTGACAGGAGTGTAGAGGCTGATGCATAAATTTGCATATAATTCAGATAATTAGTCGAATTGTGAATTTTATATGATAAATAGACTATAAAAATCATGTTGTTACACTTACGCATGATGACTGAATAATTGCGTGGCTCGGGTTGTTCATGCCTAAAAAAGATGACATTATGACCGCCACTTTTTGACCCTGCTGCTTCACCATAGAGGACGTCGCTATGTCCGGTTCACCGCGCAGTCGCCCGGATTACCGTTCGCTTTTTCCGGCGCTCACCGGGTTTTCCTCATTTACGCACTCTGCGTTATTCCTCATGCGGTGAGGCCAGCCAGGCCGCGGCTGCGGGGCTTTTCTTCACGAGCTGCATAATGCCTTCCTGTTAATAATTCGCCGGGGCGCTGTCCCCATGATTGTGCCTCAGGCACTTCCTCCCTGACGTTAGGGATTCTGTTATGACTCCACTGAAAATTGCTGCCAGCGCCGCTGTCGCGCCCAGTCTGACCCTGAACACCGCGCGTGACGTAGTGACGCTGGATAACACCGACTTTACTGATGTGGCGGCGGTTGTCGTCTCGCTGGCGGATACCCGCAGCGGTGTGCTGGCGCTGCTGCGTCACACCGGCTTTAATCTGCCGGTGTTTGTCGCGAATGCGTTTGAAGAAGAGGTGATGCACCTGCCTGGCGTCAGCGGTGAGCTGAATGGTGAGCCGCAGGAGTGGATTGCGCTGGAAGCGGCTGCGCAGGCATATGAAGCTGAGCTGCTGCCACCGTTCTTCGAGACGCTGACCCGCTATGTCGATATGCAGAACAGCACCTTTGCCTGTCCCGGACATCAGGGCGGCGCGTTCTTTAAAAAGCATCCGGCGGGCAAACAGTTTTATGATTTCTACGGCGAGAATGTTTTCCGCTCTGATATGTGTAACGCCGACGTCAAACTGGGCGATCTGCTGATCCACGAAGGCTCAGCCAAAGATGCGCAGAAATATGCAGCAAAGGTGTTTAACGCCAATAAAACCTACTTTGTGCTTAACGGAACCTCAAGTGCCAACAAAGTGGTGACCAATGCGCTGCTGACCCGCGGCGATCTGGTGCTGTTTGACCGCAACAATCACAAGTCAAACCATCACGGCGCATTGATTCAGGCGGGCGCGACCCCGGTTTATCTTGAAGCGGCACGTAACCCCTTCGGCTTTATTGGCGGTATTGACGCGCACTGCTTTGATGAGGCTTATCTGCGCGGGCAGATCGCGGCAGTGGATCCGCAGCGGGCGCAAGAGGCGCGACCTTTCCGCCTGGCGATCATCCAGCTGGGCACTTACGACGGTACGGTCTACAACGCACGTCAGGTGGTGGATCGCATCGGTCATCTTTGCGATTACATCCTGTTTGATTCCGCGTGGCTAGGCTATGAGCAGTTCATTCCGCTGATGGAAGGCTGTTCGCCGCTGACGCTGGATCTGAACGAGAACGATCCCGGTATCTTTGTCACGCAGTCCGTGCATAAGCAGCTGGCCGGTTTTTCACAAACCTCGCAGATCCATAAAAAAGATAACCACATTCGTGGACAGCAGCGCTTCTGCCCGCACAAGCGACTGAATAACGCCTTTATGCTGCACGCTTCAACCAGCCCGTTTTATCCACTGTTTGCCGCGCTGGATATCAACGCCAGAATGCATCAGGGCGAAGCGGGGCGTCGCATGTGGGATGAGTGCGTCATGGTGGGCATTGATGCACGTAAAGCGATCCTGGACCGCTGTGAAATGATCCTGCCGTTTGTTCCAGAGACGGTAGAGGGTCAGCGCTGGCAGGATGCACCCACGGAGACGATAGCCCGCGATCTGCGCTATTTCAGCTTTGAACCGCAGGCGAAGTGGCATGGCTTTGCGGGTTACGCGCGCGATCAGTATCGGGTCGATCCCTGCAAGCTGCTGCTGACTACGCCGGGGATTGATGCGGCCAGCGGGGAATACAGTGATTTCGGGATCCCGGCGACCATTCTGGCGAACTACCTGCGTGAGAACGGCATCGTGCCGGAAAAATGCGATCTCAACTCGATCCTGTTCCTGCTGACCCCGGCTGAAAGCACAGAGAAGATGGCGAATCTGGTGGCGATGCTTGCGCAGTTTGAGCAGCACGTTAAAGAGGATGCGCCGCTGGCCGAAGTGCTGCCGACGATTTATCGCAAAAACGCGCAACGCTATGCCGGCTATACCCTGCGACGCCTCTGCCAGGAGATGCACGATCTTTACGTCAGTCACAACGTTAAAGATCTGCAGCGACTGATGTTCCGCGCAGCCGAGTTCCCGCCGGTCAGGGTGAATCCGCAGGATGCGCATCAGGCTTATATTCGCGGCGAAGTGGAGCTGGTGCCCATCGCCGAGGCGGCAGGCCGTGTCGCTGCGGAAGGCGCGCTGCCTTATCCACCAGGCGTGCTGTGCGTCGTGCCAGGAGAAGTCTGGGGCGGTGCGGTGCAGCGTTACTTCCTGGCACTGGAAGAGGGGCTTAATCTGCTGCCCGGTTTCTCGCCAGAGCTGCAGGGCGTTTACACCGAAGAGGATGACCAGGGACAGAAGTACCTGGTGGCGAATATGATAGTGGGATGCTGATCTGAGCAGGGACAGCGGCGGGTAGCGGCCCGTCGGGCCTTTTTGTTCGTGTGGTGCAGCGCTAAAGCTGAAGTTGTTCGCTGCGCGAACGGG
>NZ_JSUT01000037.1:0-529 GCF_000816655.1 Pantoea sp. MBLJ3 | reverse complement strand
CTCTTCATCCAGATGAGAGATCAGCCGATCCGCAGCCGCCCAGGCCTCCTCTTCGGTTTCACGGACAATGACATGCAACCGGATGCCATAAGAGAGAGTACGGCCGCTCTCCTGCGCCCGTTGACGCACCACCGCCAGCTTTTCCGCCACCTGTTCAACCGGCTCGCCCCATGTCAGATAGGTGTCGATCTGATTCGCTGCAACATCGATTGCCGCATCCGACGATCCACCAAAATAGAGCGGCGGCCCCTTTTCCTGCACCGGCGGGAAGAGAATTTCTGCGCCTTCTACGCGGATATGCTCGCCCGCAAAGTCGACCTTCTCGCCTTTCATCAGGCGGGAGTAAACCTCAAGAAACTCCCGGGTCACTGTATAACGCTCTTCATGGCTCAGAAAGATACCGTCACCTTTGTTCTCCACCGGATCGCCACCTGTAACCACGTTAATCAGCAGACGTCCGCCGGATAGACGATCCAGCGTGGCCGCCATCCGCGCCGCCAGGCTCGGCGGTTGCAGACCAGGGCGAACC
>NZ_JSUT01000036.1:0-777 GCF_000816655.1 Pantoea sp. MBLJ3 | reverse complement strand
GTTGCAGACCAGGGCGAACCGCCACTAAATAGCGCAGCGTTTTGGTGACCGGCGCCAGGGCCGAGGCAACCAGCCATGAATCCTCGCAGCTTTTACCGGTCGGGATTAATACACCGTAGTAGCCCAGATTATCTGCCGCCAGCGCAATCTGCTGTAAATAGGGTAAATCAACCGCTCTGCCGCCTTCTGTGGTGCCCAGATAGCGCCCATCACCGTGGGTGGGCAGAAACCAGAAAAGGTTAAGATTTTCCTTTGTCGCATGGCTCATTAGCAGATTCCTTTATAACGATATTTTAATTTATTACATAGGGACTAACGCTTTGGTTATATCGCTATTTGCAGAATGTGTGCCAGTGTGTATTTTGTTTTTTTATCATTAAAATTCAATTGCTTATAGCAAACAGGAATTGCGCTATCCTGCTGCATTTGCGGCAGATAAAGCTGCAGACTGCTGCAATGGCAACAACCCGGCTCGTTTCGCCCCCTCGTTTCCGCCACTGCCACGCGGTATGGTCATGGCTTTCCTGTTAATCCGGTAAACAAGATGCAGATATCCAGCCCTGAGTTAATTGATCCCGCATCGCGCGCCTTTAAAAGCGTACTGGATCAGCTCGCGCCTACCGATGCAACGGTACTGATCATCGGTGAAACCGGCACCGGCAAAGAGGTGATGGCGCGCTATCTGCATCATCATAGCGCCCGCAGCCGGCAGCCATTTCTGGCGGTCAATTGCGGGGCACTCACCGAGAGCCTGGCGGAGTCAGAGCTGTTCGGTCA
>NZ_JSUT01000035.1:0-449 GCF_000816655.1 Pantoea sp. MBLJ3 | reverse complement strand
ATCTCTCATCTGGATGAAGAGACTATCGCCGCCGCGCAGAAAATCTTTGCGCGTATGGATTCAGCCGGACAGGCACGGATGAGTGCATTACATCAGGGCTCGCGAGAGAGCCTGCGCATCGCCCCTAATCTCTGGGCAGGCGTCGGTCTTGTGCGCGGCGGTGCCGGAACCGCGCTGGTGGGCAATCCGCAGCAGGTTGCCGATCGCATCCGGGAGTATCAGGCGCTGGGCATCGGGAACTTTATTTTCTCGGGCTATCCGCATCTCGAAGAGGCACACCGCTTTGCTGAACTGGTGATGCCGCTATTGCCGCTGGCCGCCAACACCGAAAAGAAACAGCGCAGCGTGAACACAGGTCCGTTTGGTGAAACCATTGGCGGTGACCGTCGTCCTGACAAACAGGCCAGCGCCAGTTAGCCAGTTAAAAGAAGAGAAGGCTTGTGTATGTT
>NZ_JSUT01000034.1:0-585 GCF_000816655.1 Pantoea sp. MBLJ3 | reverse complement strand
ATGTTGCCGAATATGTCCTTGATCCAAAAATCTTTCCGACGCCTCCATTATCCCGTTGATATTATCGCGCAGTGTGTCAGCTGGTATCTGGCGTACTCACTCAGCCTGCGCAACCTCGAAGAGATGATGGCTGAGCGGGGTATTATTGTTGATCACTCCACACTTCACCGCTGGGTCATCCGCATGGTACCCCGGCTGGACAGGGCGTTTCGCAGATGTAAACGCACAGTGGGTCGTCGATG
Organism: Pantoea sp. MBLJ3; assembly: GCF_000816655.1. Lineage (NCBI taxonomy): Bacteria > Pseudomonadati > Pseudomonadota > Gammaproteobacteria > Enterobacterales > Erwiniaceae > Pantoea > Pantoea sp. MBLJ3. Next base: position 343 of record NZ_JSUT01000034.1, on the reverse strand, counting down.
GCGGATGGATGAAACCTCCATAAAAGTTAAAGGTGAGTGGAAATACCTGTACCGGGCAGTTGACACTGATGGTCAGACCATCGACTTTCTGCTGACGGCTAAACGGGATGCAGCGGCAGCACTACGTTTTTTCCGCAAGGCCATGCGCCACCACGGTGAACCGGAGGTTGTGACCATTGATAAAAGTGGCGCCAATACGGCAGCGTTGACCATACTCAACGCCGGTAAATCAGCAGATGGAAGCATCAGGGTCAGACAGAGTAAGCACCTGAACAACTGGTGGAACAGGATCACCGAAATATCAAGCGCCGGATACGGCCCATGCTGGGATTCAAATCATTTG
>NZ_JSUT01000033.1:0-2030 GCF_000816655.1 Pantoea sp. MBLJ3 | reverse complement strand
ACCTGCAGATACTCATCGGCATAGTCGTAGCGCGCATCGTGGTCGGTCTGAGCCTGATGCCCGATATTGCGCGCACCACTTTCCAGATAGGAGGTCACAATATTCCAGCCAATACGGCCCTTGGTCAGATGATCCAGGGTCGAGATCCGCCTCGCAAACGGGTAGGGGTGTTCAAAGGACAGCGAGGCAGTCAGGCCAAAGCCCAGATGTTCTGTCACCATGGCCATCGGCGTGATTAACGCCAGCGGATCATTTACCGGCACCTGCGTAGCCTGACGGATAGCGGCATGGTTATTACCGTTGAGCACGTCATAGACACCCAGCACGTCAGCAATAAACAACCCATCAAACTTACCGCGCTCCAGCAGCCGCGCTAAATCGGTCCAGTACTCCAGGTCTTTGTACTGCCATGAGCGGTCACGGGGATGCGCCCACAAGCCGGGTGACTGATGACCGACACAGTTCATATCGAAAGCATTCAGGCGAATTTCACGTTGCGATGACATAGCGACTCCTGAGCGGATGCGGCAATCGCTTGCCGCCCACTATTAATAATGTGGTTTAAGGTCGGGGATTTAGTACGTCAGTGAGCCAGGACATCGCTCGCTGAGCGACAGTGGCGGGGTGCTAAGCAGTTGCCGTGCGACAGATTCAGCATGTTCCGCCACCTGCGGTAATCCCATCAGCTCGCCAAAACGACCCCGAGCGGCAGGCCCGGCGACGTAAAGACTGGAATTCGCTTCACCGTTAACATTCAGCGTCTGTGACAGCGCATTAACATGGATTCCCAGCGCCAGCGGATCGGGCTGAATCACGCCGTCACTCTGCAGCTGTCTCAACAGCGCGTTGCTGTTAAGCAAAGCGTTGTGCGCGGGGCCGGTGGTGACAATCACTTTCTCCACCTCGAGCATATGCGATTGCGCGCCACGCAGGCGCAGCGTAAGCCGGAGCGTTTCGCCACCCGATTCGGCTGCGATCAGGCGCGCCGCCAGCAACGACAGCTGACCGCTGGCCTGCTGCTGGCTGAGAACCTGGCTCACCTGCGGTGCAATCCGGTAGCGATGGACGTCCCACCAGGGGCGAAGATGATGCAGAAAGCGTTGCTGCTCGTGCAGCGACAGACTCTGCCAGATGCGCTGACCGTTACGGCGGATGTCATCCAGTACCAGCTGCCAGGGCAGATTCATCGCCGCCGCATTTCTGACTTCCTGACGCACCCGATGTAACCAACTGCGCGCGGTAGCAGTCTGCGGCTGACTGTAATCCAGCGTGTAGTTCTCTGAACTGCCACTGAGGTTTGCACGCGGAAGCTGTCCACGGCGGGAGAAAGCGGTGATCGCTCCACGATGCTTCTGACGATGTAGCGACGCCACCACATCTGACATCGTCAGACCTGACCCGATGATTGCGACCCGATCGTAAGGGGCGACTTGTGCCAGCGCATCGCTCTGCCACGGATTAGCAATCAATCCCGGATGGTCCTGAAGCGACTTCAGCAGAACAGGAAGGTCCGGCGGTGGATGGCTGATCGCCAGCACGACCTGATCGGCCCGGATCTGCTGCCCTGAAGCCGTGGTCACCACCCCATTCTTAAAAGCGACCGCACTGTCACGAAGATGGTTAAGTTTTACTGGTGAGCGCTGCTGTTGAGACTCAAACTGCGCATTGACCCAGCGACCAAACTCACCACGTTGCGGATAGACGTTATCGTCATGCCACAGTGCCTGCGGATCGGCGCTAAAAGCCGGTGATGCGCGATAGTCGCGGTCGAATGCGCCCTCGTCATCACCTGCCAGCTGCATTTTGGCGGCTGGCACATTAATGCGGTGAGCTGGATCGGTAGTGCCATATGCCACGCCCTGCGCAAGCTGCGCGCGCGGTTCAATGACCGTTACCTGCAATCCCGACTCACCCAGCCGGGCCAGATGGATCGCCAGCGCGGTACCGGTGAACCCACCGCCGATAATGACAATCTGCTGTTGTAACATACACAAGCCTTCTCTTCTTTTAACTGGCTAACTGGCGCTGGC
>NZ_JSUT01000032.1:0-1906 GCF_000816655.1 Pantoea sp. MBLJ3 | reverse complement strand
CGCCCTGATTAGCTGCCCACAGTGGTGACTCATTCATAAACTTACTGCGCACCGCGATAATCAGCAGCGCCGGTACGGCGCCAAACAGCAGCGAGGCACGCCACAGCCAGTCGATGTGTTCAGCGGGCAGCAGGAAATAGAGTGCAAAAATAATAAAGAAGCAGACTGATGAGGCGGCATACCACATCGGACACCACGCCGCGAGCCGCGACGCTTTGTTTCCCTTGCCGGAGAATTTAGAGAACTCCGCCAGATAAGCCATGGCCACCGGCAGATCGATTCCTACTCCGACTCCCATCAGAAAGCGCGCTCCGATCAACACCCAGACATTGGGTGCCAGGCCCGCAGCTATAGCCGAAACCACAAAGAACAGCATGTCCGCCATAAACACTGAGTAGCGGCCATATTTATCAGTCAGCCAGCCGCCGACCAGATTACCGACGATGGTGCCAATCATAATCGAAGAGGTCACCAGTCCGGTCAGGACTGGGGTTAAGCCAAACTCTTTCACTACATCGTCAATACCATAGGAGAGCGTGGTGAGATCGTAAGCGTCGAGAAACACGCCCCCCAGTGCCAGGAAAACGATCCAGCGGGCATAGCTATTTTTCTCTGTATGACTGTTGATAAGCCGGGCCACATCACTCACCGAACCAACCGGTGAGGAGTGAGGCGGCGGGGCGGTCAGGGTGTCGTCAATATTTAATGTACTCATCGTATCCTCGTTATTATATTCAGCAGGTAACGAGGGTTTTATAGGCATTTGCGGCCCAGCTAACAAGCAACAAATAAAGATAACTATTTCAATATATTCAATAAGTTATTCACGCAAACTAATCACGAAAAAAGCCGGATGAATAGCTGGATTCATCCGGTAAGAAGCAAAGCATTTGTGTTTTTAAAACCTGAAAATCACGGTTTACTGCCAGCCCATAAAGCGTGGGTTCAGGCGTGACACCAGGCAGTGAACGTCCCGTCTCATCCCGACATTTCGGCGCTGTTTATCTGCTGTTCTGTGTCCGCGGTCCGACGATAACCGGCTCCGGGATGCGGCAAGGCCAGTCGTGGCCCCTGTCCAAACAACTTTTCACGCAGCGTGCCGTGCTGATAGTCCTGTTTGTAGACGCCACGCTTTTGCAGTTCCGGCACCAGCAATTCCACCACATCGGTGAAGGTTTCATGGGTCACGGCGTAGGCGAGGTTAAACCCGTCAACGTCGGTTTCTTCAATCCAGCTCTGCAATTCATCAGCCACGGTTTCGGCGCTGCCTGCCAGCAGCGGACCAAAGCCGCCAATGCCCACCCAGTCTGCCAGACCCTGCACCGTCCACTGCCGATGAGGATCGGCAGTAGAGAATGTCTCAACCGCCGACTGAATGGCATTGGTATGGAGATGCCTCAGTACCTGATCCGGCTGATACTGCCCGAAATCGATACCTGTCCAGCCCGAGATCAGCGCCAGCGCGCCTTCGTAACTGACATAGCTTTTGTACTCCTGCCATTTCGCCTGCGCCGCCAGGTCGGTTTCACCCACAATAACCGTCTGCAGATTGAAGATCAGTATTGAACGCGGATCGCGTCCTGCCTCTGCTGCCCTTTGTCGAATATCCGCTACGGTTTTCTTTAGCAGCACTTTTGACGGTGCCGCGACAAATACACATTCAGCATGCTCCGCTGCAAAGGCTTTACCGCGGCTGGAGGCGCCGGCCTGATAAAGCACCGGCGTGCGCTGCGGTGACGGCTCGCAAAGATGAATGCCCGGCACCTGGAAAAACGTGCCCTGATGATTAATCGGGTGGATTTTTTTAGGGTCGCTGAAAATTTGACGTTCACGATCGCACAGGACAGCACCGTCCTCCCAGCTACCTTCAAGCAGCTTATAGATGACCTGCAGATACTCATCGGCA
>NZ_JSUT01000031.1:0-3283 GCF_000816655.1 Pantoea sp. MBLJ3 | reverse complement strand
AGAATTCACGTAGCGTTGTCATCTATCGGTGTGGCATTGTTATAGTTTCCATCATAACCCGGCAGCATCAGCCTGTCATAACTTCGTATAAGAATAATTATACGAAGTAAGAATGTCTGATACCGTTCAACGTATTGTTAGCCCTGCCGAGGGTGGGATCATGGGACGAGGAGATCTGCATCGCCTCATAGAGCAGTAAATCTCATACTCACTGAAGCATTTGTAGGTGCATCAGCTATGCGGCGAAAAATTGATGACTGTAAGTCATTAACGCTAATAAACATTCTGTAATACTGAATATTTAATTAATAACCCTATGAGCCATCATAAAAAAATAGTTGATAAAATTAAGGATGAAAACAGATTACAATTACGCTCTTGATTGAATTTATTTAATTATTCTATTGTCGCGCTAATGTGCAAAATAATTATGCGTTTTTCACATGGACTTGGATATTTCTTTATTACCTCACTTAGCACAGGCGGTGACTCCAGCCAATGGCGTGGTACAGCGATTACGCTGGAAAAAAATGAGGTGTCAAAATAATGAAAAAAAGTATACTCGCACTGTGCCTGCTGGGCTTTATCACTGCACCAGCGATTACGTTAGCACAGCAACCGGTTACCTGTATAAAAGTGTCTGAACAGGATGTCGCCAGCCTGTTTGATAAATGGAACGATTCTCTGGCAACCGGCGACGCGACAAAAGTCTCTGAGTTATATGTCAGCGATGCCGTTTTACTGCCAACCATTTCAAATAAAGTACGATTAACCGATCAGGAACGTATTGATTATTTCAAAGACTTCCTGAAAAAAGGTCCAAGCGGCAAAATCGATTCGCGCACCATCAGAATGGGTTGTAATAAGGCTATTGATACCGGCGTTTATACTTTCACCTTCAAGGACCATATGCACGTCACAGCACGTTATACGTTTACTTATGTCTGGGATGGTCAGGGCTGGAAGATTTCAACTTACCACTCCTCAGCAATGCCAGAGCCTGTGAGCCTGCCTTAACAGCACGTTCGGCAGGATGATAACCAGCTTCGCATTGCGAAGCTGGTTTTTTAACTCCGGCACTGCAGGATTATCATATAAGTGCCCCCGTTCCCGGCAGGCAGTTAATTAATGACACAATCCAATTAAATTAATTTAACACCTGAAACTTATAAAAACCATTGGAGCTTAAAATCCTGGTGCGAATCTTTTTTTGCGGATTGCATCTGTAAAGCGAAAATAAACGCCAGATAGCGTTCGAATTAATTATCAGACTGAACGTTACTGCCGCACCCCATTTTCTATCGACAATATATTTAATCGCCGTTACCAATCTGCCAGATAAACGTCGGATCGTTACCGTTTACCTCCCAGTCACCCACGTTACGTATTTTGTAGATCACTGGATTATGTGATGAGACCGTCCGGGCATTGCGCCAGTGCCGGTCCAGCACCTTGCTGACACGGGTGTCGGAAGCGCCAAGGGCATTGAAGAATTCCGTGGCGGCACGCGTCACTAACTCAACCGCGACCACCTGCGCCCGGGCGGACTCCACCTCTGCCTGTACGTTAGCCGCGTGAAGCTCTGCTTCTTCAACACCGCTTTGTTGCAGTTCAAATGCCCGCTGTAATGAGTGGGTCGCCCGATCCACGGCGGCTTCAGCAGCCCAGGTCCAGCTGCTGATCTGACCGACCACCTGTAAAACCTGCACATCCTGTTTGACCTGAGACGCGTTGCCGTGGCTGTAAATCCTCTTACGGTGCGCAACACCCTGAGACACATCACGAACTATGGCCCGACCTATACCCGCCAGCGTGGCTAATAATACATGCTGATAAAATGCGGTCTGGTAACGAAAGCGCTCACTGAAATCATAAACGTGCGGCTGCTCCACATAGGCATGATTAAAGCGTGTTGTGCCGCTACCGGTCAGACGCTGCCCGAAGCCATCCCAGTCGTCATCACATTCCACCTCACTCTGATGGGTGTTTACCAGAGCAATCACGTCACGACCGTTGTCAGTATGCTTTGCATAGACATCAATCCAGTCCGCATAAAGTGTGCCGGTGCTGTAAAACTTTTCGCCACTGATCCGCCATCCTCCCTCTGTGGGTGAGACCTGAGTGTTGACCTCACCCAGCTTAACCGCCCCGATCTCGCTCCAGCCGCTACCCACCAACTCACCATCCACGAAACGTCGAAACCAGCGCCGCCGATCTTCACTTTCTGGCTGGTTCAGACGATCTTCGATAAAGGCAAAGTGCGCGCGCAGGGCCTGCGGCAGATTCGAATCAGCCTCGGCCAGGCCAGTCAGCAGGGAAAAGAGCTGCGGCAATGAAACACCAAAACCACCTTCCTCTTTTGGGATACGCAGGGTGCCGAATCGCGCCGCTTTCAGCCAGCGAATCGGCTCATGCAGCAGAGTGCGATCGGCTTCACGTGCGGCGGCACCCTCAGCAATGCGGATAAACAGTGGCCTGAACTGTTCGGTCAGTGCGGCAAATTCAGTGCGACTTAATTCAGACATGATTTTCTCCTGATTCGGGGTGTTCATCAATGTCCTGTCGGGTCGGTTCAAACCGGATAATCAACAGGAAAATAATGGGAATAAGGGCGGCGAGAGATACGATCCAGAACATATTAGTGCCATAACGAGCCTGCAAAACGGGCAGGATAAACAACGCCAGCGCACTTCCGATGCCAGAGAGCGAGCGACTAAAACCAACACCGGTTGCACGAATGTGGGTCGGATAGGAGAGCGCCGGATAGATCATTAACTGCGCGCCAGGTCCAAATCCTTCGGCAAACAGCCAGAGTCCCAGCAACAATACAGCAAACACCACACCGAGGGTGGCCTGCGGATGACCGATCAGTGCCAGCGAAATCAACGCGATAAACTGCAGCGCAAAGCCGGCAATCGCTACATGCCGTGAAGGGAATTTCCAGGCCAGCCGCATGCCAAGCAAACCGCCGGTAAAAGCAAACAACGCATTCAGACCCAGCGAAGCGGAAATCGTCTCAAAGACGCCCGCCCCAAGGAACTGCGCCAGAATGGAGGGCAGGAAGAAAGCAATGGCAGTGTACTCAAACGAGATACAGACGTTCATCACTGCGCTGACGACGGTACGTTCCAGGTAAGGCTTCTGAAACAGTACGCGGATACGCACTTTCGGTGTCGCTTTAATAGTTTCGGCTTTAGCGGGCTGCTCCTCATGCGCAACAATGCCGTAGGAGTCACGCAGAATACGCACGGCACCGCTCAGATCGCCCTGATTAGCTGCCCAC
>NZ_JSUT01000030.1:0-122234 GCF_000816655.1 Pantoea sp. MBLJ3 | reverse complement strand
GAGAAAGGGGCCTTTACCGGCGCGCAGGATCGCCATCGTGGCTGGTTTGAAGCAGCAGAAGGCGGCACGCTGCTGCTGGATGAAGTCGGTGAACTCAGTCCGTCGCTGCAGGTGAAGCTCCTGCGCGTACTACAGGAGCGCGAGATCACTCGCGTGGGCTCGTCTAAAGCGATAAAGGTCAATGTGCGGGTAATTGCGGCCACCAACCGGGATCTGGCTGTGGCGATTCGTGAACGGCGGTTCCGGGAAGACCTCTACTACCGTCTCAATGTCGCCAGCGTCACATTGCCGCCGCTGCGCCAGCGCTGCGAAGATATTCCGGTGCTGGCCAGTCATTTTCTGCAACTCTATGCGCGACGTCTGGGACGTCCTCAGTTACGGCTGAGTGAAGATGCTGTCGCCACGCTAATGGACTACAGCTGGCCGGGTAACATCCGTGAGCTGGAGAACACGCTGCACAATGCGGTGCTACTCAGCAGGACCTCGCTGGTCACGCCGCAACAGCTGCGGCTGAACGCCATTGCTGGCAGCGATTTACCCTCCGGAGAGGAGGCGCTCGACCAGTTTTTACGTCAGCAGATGCAGCAGAGTGAGACGCCACTCTATCCACGAGTGATCGCCGCGCTGGTAAAAAATGCGCTGGAACTCACGCAGGGTAATCAGTTACAGGCGGCCGCGCTGCTGGGCATCAGCCGTCATACACTGCGTACCCAGCTGGGGCATCTGGGTGTGATTAAACCCCGCCGTACCTCATTGCGTCAGCGCGAGGCCTCTCCTCATCATCAGCCTCAGCAGGAGCGTGAACTGCGTATCGGTTATCAGAAGTTTGGCAACCTTGGCATTCTGAAAGCGCGTCAGTCGCTGGAGCAGCAGCTGAGCGATCAGGGCGTCAGCGTGCTGTGGAGCGAGTTTCCAGCGGGTCCACAGCTCCTCCATGCGCTGAGCAATAAGGAGGTCGATTTCGGGACCACCGGCGAAGTTCCTCCCTTGTTTGCGCAAGCCAGCAACAGCCCGATGGTCTACGTCGCCTGGGAACCTGCCGCTCCGCAGAGCGTGGCGCTGCTGGTACCCACCAGTAGCCCGGTTCAGCAGATTGGCGATCTCAGAGGCAAACGCATCGCCGTGAATCGTGGTTCTAATGTCCACTATCTGCTGTTGCAAATCCTGGATGAGGCGGGATTAGCGCTGGATGAGGTGCGCATTGTCTATGCACCCCCCAAATATCCACTAACGCCCAGCGACCTCAGCGCGGTAGATGCCTGGATGATGTGGGATCCGCTCCTCAGTGATGCTGAGAACAGCGGACAGTTCAGGGTAATTGCGGATGGCACTGGCCGGGTCAATAATCATCAGTTTTACCTTGCCGAACGCGGATTTGCTGCGCAGTCGGGCGATCTGTTGCAGATCCTGCTCACCGCCCTGGAACAGACGGGCCGCTACATTGATGCACACCATACTGAAGCCGCCGCGTTGCTCTCCAGCGAACTCGGCATTTCTGCGACCTCACTAATGCACGCCTTAGCCCGGCGCAGCCATCAGACTCAGCGAATGAACCTGGCCATCATCCGGGAACAGCAAACCATCGCTGACCGCTTTTATGCGCTGGGGTTATTCAGTCGGGCCATTCGCGTACGCGAGTCAGTCTGGCATCCATAGCGTTTTTTTAGCTAAGCATCGAACATTTCCTCGCTAAGCGCTTCAATCTGCGTTTGTTATGTTGCGCTGACAACAAACAAACTCAGGAATGAGAGATGAAAAAAGTTTTATTCAGCGCAATGATTATTGCCGCCCAGGCGGGTTTTGCATTTAACGCCCGGGCAGCTGCAGAGAAACCCGATACAGTGAATATCGGTTTTCAAAAAGCCAATATCTTCGCGCTGCTGAAGTATCGCGGCACGCTGGATCAGGAATTTAAGAAGCAGGGGATTGCGGTGCACTGGATTGAGTTCCCGGCCGGGCCGCAGATGCTGGAGGGCTTAAACATCGGCAGTATCGATCTGGCCGCCACCGGCGATGCGCCACCGACATTTGCCCAGGCCGCACAGGCCGATCTGGTTTATCTGGGACACTCGCCAGCTAACCCTAAAACCGAAGCGATTGTGGTGCCTGCAGACTCCCCGATTAAAAGCGTGGCGGATCTTAAAGGCAAGCGGGTGGCGCTGAATAAAGGCTCTGACGTTAACTATTTGTTGGTCACGGCGCTGGAGAAGGCAGGGCTGAGCTACAAGGACATTACACCCGTCTATCTGCCGCCTGCCGATGCGCGCGCGGCCTTCCAGCGTGGCGCGGTGGATGCCTGGGTCATCTGGGATCCTTACTACGCCGAAGTGGAAACCACCGCTGAAGCCCGGCTGATTAAAAATGCCGAGGGACTGGTGCCGCACTACACCTTCTATCTTGCCAGTCGCAAGTTCGCAGATACTTATCCTCAAATCGCCGCTCAGGTGGTGGATGAGCTGGACACGCTGAGCTCGTGGGCCAATCAGCATCATGAAGAGGCGGCTAAAATCATGTCCTCCTCAACCGGTCTGCCCCAGCCGATCTGGCAGCAGGCGCTGGCAAGGATGCCGTTTGGTGCAGAGCGGATGACGCCTGAAGTCTTTACGCAGCAGCAGGCACTGGCGGATACCTTTACCCGGATTGGTCTGTTGCCGGTGAAGGTGGATATCCGCAGCGCGACCTGGTCGCTGGATAAGAAGTAAGTAAGGGCCGGGCGTAGTTTGGGTTGAGCGAATTGAAGTCGGTGATTATGTCTGCTTGCCCTTTATATGCCGGCGGCGGATTCTGCGAAAATTACGAGAAAGGATTAACCGGTTAGGGTCTGACGGCAAATCCGGGTTCGGCTGGTGCCGCCTATGGCTTTGCGGCGATGAGCGAATGAGTGGGGGACTGGCGGAGTGACATCGCGTTCCCTTTGCTGATTTTACCTGTCTGGTATTGCCGCCGGATGCATCAGAAAAGGAGGAAGACGACGTTATGCTTACAGACAAACATAGCCACGAGGATAACGCCATCACGTTGAATAGCCTTGTCGCATCAACTAAAACCACGGGCGGTATTGGTACGGCAGGCGTTTGTTGTTCCTCAGAAACCCGGAAGAGCAATCGATCCGGCTAAAGAAGGTAAAGTGCATTTCGATTAAGAATCGCCCAGCCGGGCATCCTGTTTAACATAATTAGTATTATGCGCATAACTAATTTCCTGAATCGCATCAGGTTTTCCAGTTTGATTTCTAACTATCGCAGCACCCGATATTGAGCAATCCTCATCAGTATTCTACCTTCAGAGAGCGTCTTTAACGCCTCACCTGTCACATCCATTAAACCAACCGGAGGCACGATGACCGACAGTCACAACCCCGCACCCTACAGCGGCACCCTGTTTTTTGATGTCAATGAGACCCTGCTGGATACCACTGAGCTGAACCGGGTTGTCGCGCAGCGACTCGGTGACCGACCGGAACGTGCTGAGGCCTGGTTTACCTCGTTGTTACATCATTCACTCGTGGAGTCGGTGACCGGCAGCTGGCATAACTTTGGTGATATCGCCGAAGCAGTGCTGCAGATGACCGCCACACGCTATGGTATTACTCTGCCTGCAGACGCAACACCGCTGGCTGACATTATCGCAGCCATGCCAGCCCATCCTGATGTCGCCGCAGGACTGAGTGCTCTGCAGCAACAGGGATTTACACTGGTCGCGCTGACCAACTCTTCTGCGGCACTGGCCGAAAAGCAGCTCAGTTCTGCCGGACTGGCTCGGCTGTTCACGCGCATTCTCAGTGTGGAACAGGTGCAGGTTTATAAACCCGATCTGAAAGTGTATCAGTGGGCAATGCAGGAAATGGATCAGCCTGCATCACAGTGCATGATGGTGGCCGCTCATGGCTGGGATGTGGGTGAAGCAAAACGCGCAGGAATGAAAACCGCATTTGTTACCCGCAAAGGACAGGCACTTTACCCGCTGGCACCTGCACCGGATTTGATTGTCAGCGATATAGGTGCGCTGGCCACAAAACTTAAACCGCTCTGCTAAATGCAGTGCTCAGCGACCTCACATGACACCTGAATACTTAGTCTGTGTGGGTCTCAAACGCTGACCTGACCGCTTCCACAATCCGTTGTGCAGTAGTTGTATCGTCCAGCAGCGGGAACGTTTTTTTGAGCTTGCCAGAAATCTGCCAGCCATTTTCTTTCAGCGAACGGATAATACGACTGGCGTCCTGATCAGGCATCTCAACGACCTCCTTCAGCTGCTGTTGAGCGCGCTGAAATATCACCAATACGCGCGCTTCATCAGCCATTTCAGTCCGGACCGTGTGCTCGATGACTCTGCAGGTATAGAGCACATGCTCGGTTAAGTCGGGATAACGCCAGGCGAAACGGGCATCCTCATACTCGGCGAAAGTGAAATTACTCCGCGTGCCATCTTCATAGGTTTTCAACTCGCCAAACCGATAGCAGCCTGCATAGCGCCGCATTAGCCGTTTAGAAAATACGTCCAGCGTGCGATCGTAACCGACCCGAAAATCCATCGAACTGGTAATGGTGGCTGAAACAGGCAGGATCACGCCATCCGGTATCGCTCCATCACGAATCAGTGTGTCATTGATTAAAAAACGGTGGATGCGGCCATTGCCGTCGCGCATCGGATGGATATAGACAAAGCCAAACGCGATAACCCCCGCACGAGCCAGTGGTGCGGCACCCCGCGTAGCCTGCTCAAAGGCTTTAAGCCCATTCATAAAGCGCGGAACGTCATCATAGTGTGGTGCAATATAGTGGACGATATCTTCACGCATGGTCGACTGTCCGACAAACACGGGCGAACGTCGCAGCCCCAATCCCAGCGCATCCTGCCCGAGAATGCCCTGCTGTATGGTATGCAGGCTGGCATCGCTGAGTGGATCCTCAAGCTGGCCGCAATACTGCGCGATAACGTGGGCAAATCGTTGAATACGATCGCCCTGGTCCGCCTCTTTCTCAATCAGGAAACTGGCACGTGACTCTTTAAATGTCAGCCAGCTGGCGGTGCGCATCAGAATATCCGCGCCAAAGGTGTTATCCAGATCATGCAAAGCATCGTTGAGATCGAACGTGAGCGCCTGCTCAATGGCTGCGGTTCTGCGTACCAGTGGGCAGAAATCAGCGGATCCTGGCAGATTATTATTGATGCGCCAGCGCCTGTTACGGTTCACGGTCGTTCGGGTCAGATACGCTTTGGATGAAATCGCCTCAACATAGCCTCCGTTGGTGACGTCCGGTACCTGTAAGGTATTACCAGTCAGCCATTCATAGAGAAAGCCGGCCCGTCGCGCATACTGTCCGAACGGTTCCTGCCGACACCACGCTTCCAAAGGTTGTGGTCCGATGGTCGTAAACAGGCGTGCGAAAAACTCCAGATGGATCTCTTCGTACTTGAGACCAAAGGCAAAGTGACCCGCAAAATCATCTTCCGGCTGATAGCCTGGTGGATAATGATTTTCTACCTGTCCCTGGCCCTCATGATGTGAGCGTACGGTTCCGATAGCTGACTTTACGCGTAAGGGCTGCGCCAGTTTGATAGCATAACGTTCGCACAGTGCGCTAAAGCCAACCAGCATGTCGAATCCTTTATCCGTCGCCCGAAAACGATAACAAAATGGATCTTTATCATGAAAACGCTAAACAATCCATCATGACGGCATTAACTACCGCCCGGAAACGTTAATAAAAACGGTGTTCATTGCGGAAATGGTAAAAGAAGAAATGTTCAGGGCTTAACAACAATGCACAGTAGCCCGATTACAATAATCACCACACCGGCTAAGCTGCGCCAGCTAAATGCTTCGTGAAATACCGGTAAGCAAACCGCCACCAGCCAGACCAGCACGTAACTCAGGCTGAGCAGTGGATAGACCCGATTAAGCGGAAAATAGTGCAGCGCCCGAATCCAGCAGAGCATGGAAACAGCATAAGCTCCCAACCCGGCCAGCAGCAACAAGGCAGGCAGTATGGCAACTGTTGGCAGCGACGTCAGGCTACTGACATCGGGCAGGCGCGGCATCGCCCAGCGCATCATCAGCTGTGCCGCTGAGACCAGCAGCACGCTGCACGTAACCCATCCATATCCTTTCATAGCTGGCTCGCCATTAGCGCGACGCCCGTCACCACCAGCAGCGTGCCTGCAATCTGACGAAGCGTTAGCCGTTCGCGCCACAAAATGCGTCCGGCCAGCGCAACGAAGATGAAATTAAGGCTCAGCATGGGATACGCCTGGCTGACGGGCACCCGCTGCAGCACCAGCAGCCAGAGGAGCATCGCGATACCCAACAGCAGCACGCTTACGCCAATCCAGCTTAAGCGGATGCGGCCTGATACCGCGTGGGTCGCCTGTTTCTGACACAGCTGCGCGCTGCAGCTGAGCAGACTCACCAGCACAATCAGCAGCAGCATTTACTTCATCTGACCGTAATAAAGGCAGACAAGCCTGCCCTGGCGATAGACCGCATCCGGAACCGGCACATCCTCGCCGATATCACTGTGTGGGGAATCAACCAGTAACAGCAGGGACACGCTTCCCATACGGCGATGATCGGCAAGCCAGCCGCCAAAATCCGCCTGAGAGACAAAGCGGGATTGCGCATCCGGGTAGCTCAGCCCATATTGCAGCTCACCTTTATTATCATAGAAGCCGATATCACTGCGTTGCAGGTGCCAGGCTGCGGCAGATGCCACGCCCGGATTGTCCGCCAGAATAAAATGACTGGATGCCAGACGCTCGCTGATCACAGAGACAAAGTGTTGCGGCTGTTTGGCATCACGGATTTTATCCGGGATAGCTGAGCCAATAAACAGAGCGACCCCCAGCGGGCAAAGCGCGGCCACCAGCCAGCGGCGTTGTGAAAATCGGCAGCTGTATGCGCCCGCCAGTCCCCAGATGAGAAACGCCAGCGCTCCCAGTCCCAGCTTCAGCATCTCATGAGTGGCAAACAGGGGGTGATGCGTTACGCTCCAGGGCGCAAGTACCAATAGCACGGTTGCCAGCGTGAGGATGCCGAAAATCAGGTTGATCCAGCCATTAACGGTTAATGCGCGCCCTGCCCGCTGCGCCGCGTTCAGCCCATAATGGGCCATCAACAGCGACAGCGGCACAAAACAGGGCAGGATATAGGTTGGCAGTTTGCCTTTTGCCAGACTGAAAAACAGCAGCGGCATCACCGTCCAGCTCAGCAGATACAGTGCGCCGGGATTCTGCTGACGCTCGCGCCAGCCGGTCATCAGTGCACCCGGTAACAGCGCCAGCCACGGTAGTGTTCCCAGCAGCAGAACCGGCAGGTAGTACCAGAAAGGGGCTTTGTGCTGTGCATTCTCTTCTGCAAAGCGCTGAATATGCTCAACCCAGAAGAAGTAGTGCCAGAAATCAGGGGCCTGATGATAGATCGCCAGCGCCCAGGGTGCGCTGATTGCTGCGGCAGAGAGAATCGCCAGCGGCCCGAAGCAAAGCAGCTCAGGTATTCTCTTTCGCCAGATCACCCATGGCAGAATCGCCAGCACCGGTAGCGCCAGCGCCAGAAATCCTTTGGTCATGAATCCCATGCCGCAGGCGAGACCCAGCAGCAGATAGCCGCCCGCGCGCCCGGCGCGTCCGCTGGCCTCCGTCGCCAGCCAGAAGCTGCACATTGCGGCCGCCAGCCAGAGCATCAGCATCGGATCGAGCACGGCATAAGTGCCAACACCATAAACCAGCAGTGAACTCAGGAAAATCAGAGAACCCACAGCAGCGGTGCGGACCGAACCAAACATCCGCCTGCCGAGCCAGAAGATCAACGCGGCGGTTATCGCTGTTGAGAATATTGATCCTGCCCGTACACCAAAATTGTTATGGCCGAACAGCCATTGGCCCAGTGAGTTTATCCAGTAACCCGCAATCGGTTTTTCAAAATAGCGAAGACCGAAGAAGTGTGGCGTCACCCAGTTACCGGTTGCCAGCATCTCCCGGCTGATCTCTGCGTAACGTGTCTCATCCGGTTGCCAGAGGTCGCGGAACATCGGCGGCAGAAGGTAATAGAGAATGAAAAAGCTAAAAAAAATGAGCCACTTCGTGTTCTTATGTATCCGCACTAGTTCGCCTCTTTAGTCAGTTTCTGGCAGCCCAGCCACCCTTCCCGTCCGGGAATTTCACCTCTGACGATCCTTCCCACGGGTAAGGTGGTCAGGTCGTCGGGCAATAGCTCGCTTAACGGACAGAACTGAATGCCATTACGGGTTGCTGCATTCAGCAATTTGTCGAAGTCTGGTAAGCCAATAATCCCCTCCACTTCGGCATGCACGGTATAGACAGCGCCATCATCAGAAGCGAGCATTTTCGCCAGAATGTAATCGTTATAGCCTTCTGCGCTGACCTCACGGCCAACCACTTCATCCCATGTGGGTAACGTCACCGGAATCTGTACAGTGCCGATCTGACCATCTGGCAGTATGGGCCTGAATGGCCCGCTGCCGCGGCAGTCACTGTTGTAGTGAAAGCCAAAATCCTGTTTGGCGGCAACGACCCGACCATCAGCACGCCAGCCTGCAACGGCCGAACAGCTGACAGGATGACCAAGGATCTCACTGAGCGTTTCAGTGCCGCGTGCTATCTGCTCAACCAGTTTATCCTGCGGCCAGACCCCCGCCCAGGTCTGCCAGGCAAAGTGGTCCCAGGCATGCAGACCGACTTCATGCTGGCGTGTGGCATCCTGCATAATGTTCCGCAGGCCACGTCCCATCTGCTTTCCCGGCCAGGCCGTTCCGGCGAGCAGAATGTCCCAGCCATAAAGTGATGCGGCGCGGGAGCGCAGCATCTTCATGAGAAACGCCGGTTTCACCAGCCGCCAGAGATGGCGGCCCATGTTGTCCGGTCCCACGCTGAAGAAAAAGCTGGCCCGCACTGCGTGACGCTGGAAGAGCTCAAGCAGCGCCGGCACACCCTGCTTCGTGCCGCGCCAGGTATCTACGTCAATCCGCAGACCGATCTTCTTCATCACTTATCAGCCTGTTGCTCAACGGTACGCAGGAAGAAATCGAGCGTGTTGTCGATAGTGACATCCATCGTGACGGTTGGCGTCCAGCCAAGTAGGCGACGCGCATTGCGGATAGCCGGTTTGCGGTGCTCCACATCCTGATAGCCTTTACCGTAGTAACTGCTGCTTTCCACTTCGCGGAAACCGGCAAACGGCGGGAACTGGCTGCGCAGCGGGTGACGCTCGAAGCTGGCCAGCAACTGCTCCGCGAGTTCTTTGATACTGGCTTCATTGTCCGGATTACCGATGTTGATGATCTGACCATCACAATTCTGCTGCTTGTTTTCGATAATGCGGAACAATGCTTCCACACCATCCTGAATATCGGTAAAACAGCGCTTTTGTTTGCCGCCGTCGATCAACTTAATCGGTGAACCTTCAACCAGATTGAGGATAAGTTGCGTGATCGCGCGAGAACTGCCGATGCGTGCTGCGTTGAGGTTATCCAGACGCGGTCCCATCCAGTTGAACGGACGGAACAGGGTAAAACGCAGCCCCTCTTTTTCGCCATAAGCCCAGATCACACGGTCAAGCAGCTGTTTCGATACCGAATAAATCCAGCGCTGTTTGTTGATCGGCCCGACCACCAGATTCGAGCTATCCTCATCGAAGCTGGCATCAGTACACATGCCGTAGACTTCAGAGGTGGATGGGAAAATAATGCGCTTCTGATACTTCACGCAGTCACGGATGATTTTCAGGTTCTCTTCGAAATCGAGCTCAAAGACGCGCAGCGGATTACGGGTGTATTCAATCGGCGTAGCGATCGCCACCAGCGGCAGGATGACATCACATTTTTTGATGTGATACTCAATCCATTCGGAGTGAATAGCGATATCCCCTTCAACAAAATGGAAGCGCGGATGTTCCAGGAAGCGGCTGATGGCGTCTGAACTTATATCCAGGCCATAGACTTCAAAATGCTCATCCTGCAATAAACGCTCGGTGAGATGATTACCAATAAAGCCGTTAACCCCGAGGATGAGCACGCGTGTACGACGTTGCAGCGCCGACTGCGGTTTTGAATAGAGCAGTGCGCCAGGCACCATGCCCAGGCTCTGCGCCAGCTGGCTGCCATTCATGTAAACGCCATGCTCGGACTGTCCGGTGAGAATTTCCAGTGCACCCTCACCACAGGCGATCAGGAATGGCTGCTTAGAAATCACCGTACCTGGCTTCGCCTGATGCGGGTGCGTATGAACCCGGCTCTTCCAGACGATAAATTTAACCGAACCGGCGAAGGCGAAGGCGCCTGGCCACGGATCGGTAACCGCTCTGACCAGATTGTGAATCTTCTCTGCGGGTTGATTCCAGTCGATGCGGCCATCTTCGGCCGTGCGACGGCCAACACAGGTCGCCTGACTCTCATCCTGTGGCGTCTCACTGACCTCACCCGTGCGCAGGCGAGGTAAGACGTCGTTAAGTAACTGCTCTGCAGCCTGGGTCAGTTTACGATGCAGCGTCAGCGCGTTGTCTGCATCCTCAATGGCCACCTTCTGCTGCGCCAGAATATTACCGGCATCCGCACGCTTCACCATGCGATGTAACGTAACGCCGGTTTCCGTCTCACCGTTGACCAGCGCCCAGTTGAGTGGCGCCCGACCGCGGTATTTTGGCAGCAGTGAACCGTGCAGGTTAAAAGCCCCCTTTTCAGCGCATTGCAGGATCTCATCGCTCAGCAGATGGCGATAGTAGAAGGAGAAGATCATTTCTGGCGCCATGGTGCGGATGCGGTCAAGCCAGATTGGGTGATTCGCCTCGTCCGGTGCATAGACCGGAATGCCGTGCTCTGCCGCCAGACGCGCGACTGAGCCGAAAAAGTGATTTTCGGTAGCCACATCGTTGTGCGTAAAAATGGCGGTGATCTCATAGCCTGCGCTAAGCAGTGCATTGATGCCGACACAGCCCAGATCGTGATAGGCGAAAACAACGGTCTTCATGATTGAGTATCCTGTACTGAAGGCTCTTCAGGAGCCTGAACAATGCGTTGAACGAAATAGCGCGGACGCGCCCGAACGTCGTTATAAATTCGCCCGATATACTCCCCGAGCAGTCCCATACCCACAAACTGGGCACCGATAAACATGAACAGCACGGCGAACAGGACGAAAACACCATCTCCCGCCCATGCCGCACCGAAAAAGAGTCGCAATACGATAAGCACCAGCGAGAAAGCGAAGCCGGAGAGTGCAATCAGGCTGCCTACTACGCTGAGCAATCGCAGCGGCGTGGTGGTCAGGCAGGTCACCAGGTCGTACATCAGGTTGATCAGGCGCATAAAGCTGTATTTCGAATCGCCAAAGGCCCGCTCAGCGTGGAGCACCGGCAGTTCAATGGTGTTTCGGGCAAAGGTGTTGGCCAGAATCGGAATGAACGTACTGCGTTCGTGACAATTGAGCATCGCCTCGACGATATGGCGCCGATAGGCACGCAACATACAGCCGTAATCGCCCATCGCTTTGCCGGTGACCCGCTGAATCAGGTGGTTGAGCGTGCGCGAGGCCTTGCGACGGAACCAGGTATCCTGACGCTGCTGGCGGACTGTACCCACCACGTCATAACCCTGACGCGCAGCTTCAACCAGTCGCGGGATCTCTTCCGGAGGGTTCTGCAGATCGGCATCCAGTGTCACAATCAGATCGCCACGGACCTGGCTGAATCCGGCCATAATGGCGGAGTGCTGACCGTAGTTGCGATTGAGCAGTACGCCCGTTATGCGGCTGCCGGGAATGATGGCAGCCTGTTCAATCAGTTCGGCTGAACGGTCACTGCTGCCGTCATCAACCAGCAGAATTTCATACTCAATTTCAATGGCGTCACATGCCGCGCTGGTCCGCTGCAGCAACTCCGGCAGGCTTTCCTGTTCGTTATAGACCGGGATGACCACGGAGAGCATATTGATCGGTTTGATATCGCGCATTTCAGGCTCCGGCAATGTCATGTAAAGCCTGAATCACACGCTCGATATCCTGATCCGTCATTGACGGAAACAGCGGAATCGAACACATCTGCTGGCTATTCAGTTCACTGGCAGGTAAACGTAAATCGGGATAGTGTTCGCGATAATATTTGTGGGTATGCGCCGCACGGAAATGCAATCCGCTGCCTATATCCCGCGACTTAAGTGCCTGCATAAAGGCATCACGCGTCAGACCGCAGCGCTGCTCATCAATGCGAATAATGAACAGGTGCCACGCGTGCTGATGTGGCCAGGCAGGCAGTGACAATGGCGTAAACGGCAGCGTGTGCAGCGCTTCCAGATAGCGCTCAGCTATCTCACGGCGGCGAGCAATAAAACCGGGTAGCTTCTGTAACTGCACCAGCGCAATGGCTGCGCTGATATCAGGCAGATTATATTTAAAGCCCGGCATCATCACTTCTGCCTGTGGCAGACGCCCCTTGGTCTGGCGATCAAAAGCATCAACCGCCAGGCCATGAAACTTGAGGCTGCGAATACGATCGGCGAGAGCAGCGTCATCGGTCACCACCAGGCCGCCTTCCGCACAGGTGATATTCTTGATGGCGTGGAAAGAGAAAATAGCCGTGCCGCGATGCCCGATTGGCTTCTCGTGATAAGTCGTGCCCACCGCGTGAGCCGCATCTTCAATAATGGCGATGCCATGCTGCTCAGCAAGCTGATAGATTGGCGTGAGATCGGCGGGAGCACCAGCGTAATGCACCGGAATAATCGCGCGGGTACGTGAGGTAATCGCCTGAGCTATGAGTTCCGGCGTCACCATCAGGTTGTCAGGATCGACATCAATCATCACCGGCGTGGCGCCCAGCAGCGTGATCAGGTTCAGAGTGGAGACCCAGGTCATGGACGGCGTAATGACCTCATCGCCAGGCCCGATTCCCATCGCCATCAGCGTTACATGCATCCCCGCTGTGGCAGAACTCACCGCAATGGCGTGCTGGTTGCCAGTCAGTTGTACAAAAGCCTGCTCCAGTTCCGCGCATTTAGCGCCTGTTGTTATCCACCCAGAGTCAAATACCGCTTTAACAGCAGCCAGCTCTTCATCACCAAATGAAGGGCGGGAAAATGGCAAAAAATCCATGCTAAAACTCCTGCAGATCAAACTCATTAGCTGTCGCGCGTTGTTAATCAGACACAACGCCGGCAAAAGAATTGAAATAGCGAATTATCAACATCCGGTTATGGCGTTATCGACACCTTATTTTCCCATTCTGGAATTGAGGTTACCGGACTGCTAATACAAACTAACGTATGAAACTTAACTGAACATTAAATGAATAGTGTTCATTGCAATAAAATGAATGAAGAGTGAGTTAAGGTTTTACGAAAAAGTTCACATTTAAGTTAATAATAATGACTCCGCTCTCAATTTTTGATTTATTGATGTTTTGTTTAAGATCGCAAGGGCTGCCACTTCTCAGATCATAAACCCACCCACCAGAGAAGCAATATCTGAGATTCAATACAACTAAATGATTTTACTGAAAATAAATCCAGACACACCAGGCAACTCCTGATCAAATCAGTATCCTGTTAATTTCACCGAAAACATCCGCCGATAAAAGCGTCTTAATGTATTCTTAATATTGTTCGTTATTAATGTTCAGCCCTAACAATAATTATTACACTTTGGTGAAACTAAGGTGACAGTCAGTTAATATTTGTCAGATTACCTGTGCCTGAAGGGTGAAAACAGTGCTAAAAAAATCGAATAAGATCGTGGTTTGAGGCGTTAACGTCTGGTCTGCCTAAAAAAGAGAAAATTGTGATGATGCGTGTCGCCTGTTTATGCACCCTGTTCGCCCTGCTCAGTCCGGTACTTTACGCCGCGCCAGTAACCTATACCATAACACCTGATAAAACATCGATTGGCCTCTCATGGCGTGCCTTTGGTCACGATTTTTCGCAAGCCAGACTACAGGGTGTGTCTGGCACGGTGACACTTAATCCGGATGAAGACCATGACGATCGTATCGAAGTGAATATTCCAGTGGGCACACTGGTGGCATCGAACAGTCTGTTGACCTGGCAATTGAAAAGCGATCTCTTTTTTGATGCGGAGCGTTACCCGCAGATTCACTTTGTGAGCAGTCGTGTTGCCTCACTGGGTGAGGGTAACTACCGTATTTTTGGCGTGCTAACGGTTAAAAATGTCAGCCGGTC
This sequence comes from Pantoea sp. MBLJ3, assembly GCF_000816655.1. Lineage (NCBI taxonomy): Bacteria > Pseudomonadati > Pseudomonadota > Gammaproteobacteria > Enterobacterales > Erwiniaceae > Pantoea > Pantoea sp. MBLJ3. The sequence continues at coordinate 108,051 of NZ_JSUT01000030.1, read as the reverse complement.
AGTGGTGATGCAGGCCTCACTGGACAGTGGTAAAACAATTGATCCGGCGTCACGCTCTCTGGCGCTGCATGCCTCCACCGCGATATCCCGCTCTGCCTTTGGAATGGATCGATTGGTTGGAGTGGTTGATGATCGGGTAAACATTGCGCTGATTATTGCCGCACAGGCCAGATAATCGCTGTTGAAGCAAGCGCTCAGGGACAGACTTTTTTAACTGAGCGTGGTCACCAATGTTTCAGCGATGGCAGCCAACTGAGCAGAGGGATTACGCCCTATCAACACATACTGATAGCCACCGCGCTTCCACCAGGCCAGCTGCATGCCGTGGCGCTGTTCCTGAGTAATCGGGTTCGAATCCTGTGGTGCAGGCGAGATACAGAGCGCCATCGGACCATAATCAGCATGCAGCCAGGCGATCTGTGCAATCGACGTTCGTTCGTAACGCAGGATCCGCACCATTTTCAGTTCAGCGCCTGGCAGGCGAAGTTGCTGCGGGTGCAGCTCCAGTCCTAAATCCAGCCGTGTACGGTCGAGACCTCTCTGCAGCATTGCGGCGTCATTGGGGGTATCGGCCAGCGTTTCAGCACTGTAAAGCGACATATAGCGCGCCTCCAGATCGCGGATATTCTGACTTTCATCCTTCCCATCATCTGAGGGTCTTGCCAGAAAACCAATGCCGCTGCCCACCAGTAAAAAGCTGACCGATGCGGCAATAAGCGCGCGACGACTATACCCGGTGGCCACCTCGGGTGCCGGAATGGTCGCCAGGCGCTGGGCCATTCTGGCCTGTGGTGCCTGTTCGAGTAGCGGCGAAAAAGCCTGTTCAAAATCGAGACTGGTGTGCTGAAAATGCGCAACCCGCTCGACCAGTTCAGCATCCTCATCCATCGCCTGTTCAAACTGCGCAGCTTCTCGCGGCGTCATCTCACCATCCAGCCAGGCGACAATCGCCTCATCGCGCCACGGCGGCGTAAAAGTTTCCCTGTTCATCTCCGTTTCTCCTTCGGTGAGGGCGTGGTCGCCGGCTGTCTGGCTAGCGTGGCGCGTGCGGCGGCCAGACGGCTCATAATGGTGCCAACCGGGACAGCCAGCGTCTCTGCTGCCTCCTGATAGGTGAGTCCTTCCACGTAAACCAGAAACAGCGCATTTCGCTGTGCCTCGGGTAAGGCGTTAACGTGTTGCATAATGCGCTGGAAATGGCGATTGTCGTCGCTGGTGGCGTGATTATCCGCGGCCAGCAGCGCATCGGGATCCACAAATCCCTGCCCCTGCCGCACTTTTCGTGCGCGTAAATCGCTAACCCAGATGGAATGGAGGATGGAAAACAGCCATCGATCAATACGCGTGCCCGGCATGAACTGCGCGCTGCGTTCCAGCGCGCGCACGCAGGTTGACTGTACCAGCTCTTCTGCCATGTCACGGTTGTGTGACAACACATAGCCATAACGCCAGAGCCGCGTCAGATGTTCCGCAAGGTGCTGACGGATGTCACTGTGAGTGATTTTTCGCTCCTCCCTGCCGCATCAGACCTCAGGATGGCCATTGATCGCGGCTTGCAGATCGCGGTACTCCTCGCAATCTGTACCACAAATCCCGGCAATGGTTTTTAACTGTTCGCGAGCCAAATCGGGACGCCCTTTAATCATCCAGGCTTCGCCCAGATATTCACGCACTTTAGCGTAACGAGGATCAAGCGCAATGGCGCGCTGATAATAGCCAATACCCTCGTCGGTACGCCCCAGCTTGCGGGTGGCATAACCACGGTAGTTCCAGGCTTCGCGCGTATCCTGATTTTTCAGTGTATCCAGCAGGTTCAGCGCCGCCTGATATTCGCCCTTTTTTGCCAGATGATAGGCATAGCGCGTTTTATCATCGTCACTCAACTTGCTGGTTTTTTCGGGCACACAGCTTTTCGTATGACTGTCATAGACCTGACCTTTTGGACAGTCGGGCGTTTTTTTATCACTGTCATTATCACCCATCGCCATACTCAGCGGAGAGTGCAGCATCAGCAATAGAGCCGGAACAGCAAGCAGAGAAATACCAGAACGCGTTGTCATAATTTATCCTTATCGGGTCTGTGAGGCAGGCAATAAAGTCCGCCGGATGCAGTCCGCTATCGCGGCGCTGTACGGTAAACACCTCAGCGCCGGTTTCTATTCGATAAAAATAAAATTATTTTTTATCAGCCTGCCATGCCTGATCAAATCAGCAGTTTTTCCACCTGGCAAAAGCGCCCTTCTGCCAGCGAAATTACGGCGGCTTCCGCAATTGCCTGTGCTTTCAGACCATCCTCAAGGTTCGGCAGATCGTCAATCTGCTCACCATTCAGCGAGCGGATAAACGCATCCAGATGGGCATAGTAAGTGGGCTGCACCCGGCTAAACCAGTCGGGTAGCAGCCCCGGCTGCAGAATCTGCGCACTCTGATAGCAGCTGACTCCCCGCTGTGGCTGAGAAGCCGATTCGAGCATCCCGAGCGGTCCCATCACACTGATACGTTCATCGTAGCCATAACCAGTGCGGCGAGCATTGTCCAGCTGTGCCAGCGCCCCGCCGTGCAGCCGCAATAGCAACGTGCTGGTATCCACATCGTCAAATTCGCTGATCGCGGGTAACGCCAGCGCTGCCCCCATAGCAGCAACCTCCGTGACCTCATCTTCAGTCAGCCAGCGCAGCAGGTCAAAAAAGTGGATAGCCTGATCGCGCATCTGGCCACCGGAAGCTTTCAGATAACTCAGCGGCGGCATGGCCGAAGAGCGGCAGACCATTTGTATCAGTTCTGCCGGCCCAATCCGCCCCAGGCGGAGTTGCTGTTTAAGCTGCTGATGACTGACATCGAAACGGCGATTAAACCCCACAGTGACTGGTACGTTGTAAGGGAGGACATTAGCCACAGCTGAGCGTGCACGCTCAAGAGAGAGATCGATCGGTTTTTCACAGTAGATTGCTTTACCGGCACGGGCGGCGGTTTCCAGCAAATCGGCATGAGTCGGCGTTGCGCTGGCGATTAACACCATATCGATCTCTGCATCATTGATCGCCTCACTCACGGATGCTGCACGGGTCGAAAAGCGCGTCGCGAACGCGTCAGCGCGTGCAGGTTCTGCATCGGCCACCCAAACCAGTTCAACCTCAGGATGCGCCTGAAGATTCGTGGCATGAACTTCGCCAATAAAGCCACATCCCAACAGGGCAACACGTTGCTTTTTATTCATTTTGAACTCCGTCATAGTCCAGCAGAAAGCTGAACCAGCAGGATAACGCGGCGTCTTAAACTCATCGCATGGTGTTTTGAGGTGTTTACCTCAAAGGAGCAGACATGTCGCTGAAAGACGTTGCCCTAAGCGCAGGGGTTGGGCTGGCAACCGTGGTTCGGGTGCTCAATGAATGTTTCAGAAAGATTGGCACCCCTGTTAAACAGACCTCAAAACTGACATTTTTATAAAAATTAAAATATAAATCTATTTAGGATTCATTTGGCATTTTAATAGTTTACCCCGCTCAAGAGTTGTTATCATCACAGCGAATATGGAACGCAGTCATGCCGAAACAAAAGCCGAAGCAACATAGTTGCTCTGAAACCGACAACGGGGCACCCTGCAGAACGTTTTAGCATTCAGATACTGATGGCAGGATAGTCCTGCATTTTTCCTGCACCCATTACGGTGCCTGACTAATCAATGAGAGTTTGCTTTGGAACACTATTTATCCCCGGTGCGCACCACCAAAGAGAGAGTGCTGCACGCGGTTGTTTTCGAAGTTGCTGCCAATGTGCTGGTATTCATTATCCTGATGATTTGGGCCTCAGCTGCCCCCGCACAATCGGCACTGTTGACGATCGTCTCATCAACGCTGGCAATGGGATGGAACTACCTGTTCAATCTGATGTTTGACAGCATCCAGCTCCGAACAGGATTTAAAAAAGACTGGCGAATGAGATGCCTCCATGCCGTTTTGTTTGAGGCTGGACTGTTAGTGGTGCTGATACCTTTTGCAGCATGGTGGCTGAATATTACGCTACTCGCAGCGCTGAAACTGGAATGCGGGCTGGTGCTGTTTTTTCTGGTCTATGCTTACCTGTTTAATCTGATTTGGGATTACGTTAGTGCTGCTCGTAAAAAGAACAGTTAAATTAATTTCAGATAGCACAATGAATAAATCCTTTCATCTGAACAAATTAAACAAACTTTCTTCTTTCGAAATTTTTAGCATCCCGAAACTTAGATATGCAGAAATAAATTATAAACATAGCTTTAATTTTTTAAGATTTTTTAATTGCACACCCGGCAAAACAACTCATAAAAGAAATTATTTTCAGCGACTGCACTTAATAAAAAAATTCAGCCTCATTTCCTGTTACAGGAATGAGGCCAGAAACGTTAATCAGTTCAGTTGAAAAGAAAACTCATTGAATAACGGAACGGTAATTAATAAATATTCATGATAAAACCAGGCAAAACTATTTATAATACAATACAGTTAAGCATCATCATGCTGACTATCGAATAATCCAGGAACTATTTCGATTGATCACGATGAAATAACGCCCACTGCTCAATCTTTTCTCCTGATGGCAAAACGCAATAGAGCGCACTGCCGCTGGATGATGCCGCCTGCACCAGCTTTCCACCGCGCTGAAGACACCACTCGCTGGCGGGATTACGCATTATCAGGCGCTGTGGTTCAGCATTGTGAGACGTGCAGCCACTCATTTGCACGGTAGCCAGCATCAGAGAACAGATTGCTATTTTATTGGCGACTTCCATTTAACTCTCTCAACATTAGTTTCAGGAAAAATCTTAATTAACAGGCTAATTCTCACATACTTTTGATTATTCGAAAAATGAAGTTGTTTAGGTATTTTCAGCATTCTGAAACGTGTATGAATGTTTATAACGATAGCATCTTCTCATTAAACTCTTTCATAACGATGTCATAAGTTTGTCACTCCTCTCACCCGACAAAAAAAGAACAACCGAACCACATCAAAAAGAGACATTGTCGATTAAGGCTCTGGGTTATCAATAATTCCTTTATAAAGCTCAAACAGAGAAAGATCATTGATAAATGCGTTAAATTGCCTGTCACCGTTGAGTGAAAACTTTTTCATTACATTATACTTATGTGTGTAAACAGTTTTAACTGAAAGATTAAGATGCTTAGCTATTTGCCCGACATTATACCCTTTTTTTAAAAAACTCAGCACCTGCAACTGGACTATCGTCACACGTGCAAAAACACAGCCTGCGCAATCTGACGGTAGAAAACCTTGTCTGTTTCCCTGATGACCGACCCAGAAGCGAATGATTTTGTCGTGAATATCCCGAATGGAATCATTGCGCGAAATAATAATAATAGAGCGATAGCATACAGGAAGTTGCTCAAGTGTGATGTCTTCAACATCGTCAGTGAACACTATTATAATACTACCGGGCTTCCGAGCACGGTAGGCCGGCTGACACATATAAAGACGCCACTGAGCAGCATTAATGAGTATAAAATCGGCCCGGCCCAGACTTTGTGAACTGTCAGTTCGTAAAAACTCCACAGATGAATCAGATAGTAATGCCTCCTCAATTATTTTTGAGATGCCCAACCGAAAGAAGTAGTTTTCATTTGTACAAACAACTTTAAAATCCATTTTTTCCTTAAGCATCTCAAAAGTTAAAATAATCAGGTAAACTTGCCATTAACCAGGGTGAGCTCACCTTTCTCTTTCAATTCTTTCAGCACTCTGCAAATTGAGCTTTTTGAAAGATGTGAACTACTTTGAATCAGACAAAGTGCTGAAAATCGTTTTTTAAGATGCGGTGGTAGCTTTTCCCAATGCCGGATTAAGGAAACCACTTCATCATAGGAATTATTTTTAGATAACTGTATATAGTTCATCAGGTCAGAATATTGGCCAGATAAAATAGACATAGCGTCATTGAAAAGGTCTTTCTCGAAGATCAGTTGCCAGAATAGATCGTAATCAATAAAACTGACTTTTCCATAATCAATCCTTTCCAGATAAACGGGAGGTTCATCGAGTGCTGGCGTAACTCCGACAACAAAGGGAGCCGATAAGACATTCAACACCTTATGATCGCCCTTTAACTTGAGTAAGAAATCACCATCAAGAATGAACATAATTCGGCGTAGATTATCTTTAGTAAGATGATAGCGACGCTTCCCACGCGAAATCTCATCTGGATTTGCAGCCTGGGTATATCCGGCTAATGCATCAATGACCCGCTCATGATTTTCGGTTACTCTAAACATAATAATTAACTCAATCTGACTAACACAAGGTTAGTGATTAGTAGAAAAATCAGTAAATATCATTACACCACTTAAATGCTTGTAAATTAGCAGACAAAAGCACACGTCAGAATTTTAACGAAGTAAATGATAGCGTTGTCGTTTTCTCAGGAAATCATAATCACCTGAGCATACAGGTTATCGATTCGTCATATCAGGCATACAAAAAAGCCTTACAGTGTTGAGATATAGCCAAAGTTGAGAATAAAAATATTCAGCCATCATTGTGAAGTCCTGTATTGATAAAATAACAAAACATCCGTCAGGCTTAATTAGGACACACCGCTCCCAAAATGGACATTTAAATCCACAACAATCTAATAATTAGGTTTTTATTCTATTTTAATGCCTCAATATAGGTTAAAGCTCCAAAAGGAGATTTTGCACCCAGCACCCTATCTTACCTGCAGGTGTACATAGTGTAAGTTCTGCACTCTCTATTTTGGTAAGATCCGCTTTTGTCCTCGCATTGAAATCTTGATGGCAGAATGCATACCATCCGTATTATCAATACTCTGGCAAACGGGATTTTAAAAACCAAAAAAAACGCTCATCTGAACGCCTATATTTATTACCAATCGGGGATTTACGTTGCGCCTGAAAAATGGCATCAGAAAAATACCCGTAAGAGCATTCTATCTTACGGGTATAATTCCCACTAAAAACTGACGGGTTTAATACCGCTGGCAGGTAAATAAACTTGAAAGGGGACCACTTATAAGATAAGTATTCCCATTTAGCCGGGTGAAGTCCAGCTGTAAATAATTGGGGTCGAGTGTAATCTCAGCCAGCAAAATATTAAAGACATCGTCTGGTGTTGAATCATTCGTAGAAGTGATCATCTTTGTGATTTTATAACGGTATGTATCACTGTCTATTTTCCGGCCCTGACTTAACGCAATACGCCGATTAAGTCCTGTAATCTTATCATCAACTGTAACCTGACCATTTAATAACAGATATCCTGTATCAGAATCGATAAAACGCAGATCCTGTGTTACAGCAAACTCAATTCTACTAGCATCATGACGGCTTAGCTCGTAGCGACTGAATGCTGAGCAGCGGAAAGGCAGATCGTTAGCCCGGGATTTGAAAAAGTTAAATCCTGTAAAAATCACCAGTAAAAGTGCAGCCAGGGATATTGTCAGCGTGGCATTTCGTTTCAAGACGTTCTCCAGTCCAGATAATAGAAGTTGTCACAGGAAACGATATGACCACGACTGTTAAGATTGCATGCAGAGAGCATCGTTCTGCCATAATTAGTCGTCGTTAATGAGGTTTTTTTATCAAAATAGATACGGCGTCCTGGTATACAGGATTGATTATTTTCTTTCAGGATTTCTGTAATTTCTTTATTGAGTGATTTTTTTTCAAAAACATTGAGCCCTTGCAATATCACCGCTTCGCAGCCGCCTTCCAGTTTGATGGTACTCATAGAGTAACTCTTTTCATCAAAGCCAGGCCCCGCGTAATACCAGAGAGAACTGCCCAGTAACACCAATATAATAATGAAAAAAATCATCTTACTGAAGTTGAGGAGCGGTTTTTTGACATTGACATCCTGATTAACAGACTCAGTTAATAGAGTGTGGCTTTTCTCCACTGAACCAGAATCTTCGCGTTCACCTCATCCGTTTGGGCATCTGTCACATCCGTAGCCTGTGGGCTTTCACGTTCAATGCTGATGTCAGTGTTGAGTCTGATGCCAATTTTCGGAATGGTGATAATTAAATTTTCACAGCCATAAGCGGCGAGCGCTCTGCGCAGCATACTTAGATACTGATTCAGATTACTGTTTGAGCCGCGCAGGCCATATTTATCCCAGACTTCAGTCAGCAGGATTTCGCGTGCCAGGACTTCTCCCTGAGAATTCAGTAGCTGCTCAAAAAGACGACCAGAAGAAATACTCAGACCCAGCGTTTCCTGGGTAGGCATGTGCGTGAGGGTACAGTCGTCAGAATTGTAGGTGATCTGGCCATCAATAATGTAAATCATTAAAAAACCACTGAATTTTCCTTCATTCCCGACAGTATAATTCAGCTCAATTAAAGAAGCACTCAAGAAACCTGAATCTGACATTTCACTAAGATGATGTTTAGCTGGCACTACTATGGCGTATCCAGAGGAGATTCGATTGTTTGATCCTTCTCACCGATAAGGTACTGAGTCACATAAACAGTGCCCGACTCTCTCCATCTTATCCGGACTGTAGATTTTCACCGCAGCTCAGCCTAACATGTGACCATTAATAACAGTGGTCACTGAGTTTTCATCCACCTTTACTCTGTCAGGTTTTAACAATGATCCAGTCTGTAACAGAAAATGCGACACGTGGTCCGGCCGGGCACAACGTTCGTGACCAGATTGTTGATGCTGCCATGCAACACTTTGCACATTATGGCTATGAAAAAACGACGGTTTCTGATCTCGCAAGAGCTATTGGTTTTTCGAAAGCGTATATCTATAAATTTTTTGAATCTAAACAGGCGATTGGAGAAGTAATATGTGCCAATCGGCTGGCGATGATTATGCAGCGTGTCGAAGAAGCGATGGTTGATGCACCAGGGGCATCAGAACAACTGCGACGGCTGTTTCGCACGCTTTCTGCCACCGGCACTGAATTGTTTTTTCATGAACGCAAACTCTACGATATTGCCGCTGTGGCATCTCGCGATCGCTGGCCATCAGCCTCAGCTCATGAAGAGCGACTGCTTAACCTGATTCTGCAAATACTGCGCCTGGGGCGCGAAACGGGTGAGTTTGAGCGTAAAACACCGGCTGATGAAGCAGCAGAAGCGATCTATCGGGTTCTTAAACCTTATGCCAGTCCGGTATTGCTCCAGTACAGTCTTGACGACGCCGAGGAAGCCTCTGCGCAGCTGGCAGCGCTGGTATTACGCAGCCTGGCGCCCTGAGCATTGCGCACAGTGTGACTATTGACTTAATTGGTCACAAGATCAAATATAGCGACTTGTTTTGTCATCGCTCTGGATTCTGATGCTACTCCGCTTATCTCAGCCTGTGATGTTCCATCTCTGCGCGCGTCCATCGCACTATCCTGTGCTGGGCCTCGCTATTTGCGCTTCAGGCGCGTTTCACCTCTCCGCGTCAGCATGTCAATCGCTGCCCGGACAGCTTACGGGAGCAACCTCATGAGTCACTCATCCTCATCACAACGCATCGTCATTACCGGCGCGGGCGTCGTTTCGCCATTAGGTTGTGGCGTTAACAACGTCTGGCAGCGATTAACGGCGGGTGAGTCCGGTATCCGCACGCTGCACGACACACTCACTGCCGGCACCGGGATTTCAGTAGGTGGCCTTGTGCCAGGCATTGATGAAGATCCGCTGGCGGGATATGACCCGGAGTCATTCATTGCGCCGAAAGAGCGTAAGAAAATGTCGCGATTTATTGAATTTGCGCTGCTTGCGGCAGAAGAAGCGCTGGCTCAGGCGGGCTGGCATCCTGAAGATGAGGCCGCGCGTGAACGCACCGCGACCATTATTGCCTCCGGCGTCGGCGGTTTTGGCGCAATTGCTGACGCCGTGCGCACCACGGATGGGCGCGGTCCGCGCAGACTTTCGCCCTTCACTGCCCCCTCGTTTCTGGCCAATATGGCCGCGGGTCATGTCTCTATTAAATACGGTTTTACCGGCCCGCTGGGCGCACCGGTTACAGCCTGTGCCGCAGGCGTGCAGGCTATTGGTGATGCAGCAAGATTAATCAGAAGCGGCGAAGCGGACATTGCGATTTGTGGCGGGACCGAAGCGGCGCTGGATCGCGTAACGCTGGGCTGTTTCGCGGCAGCGCGTGCCCTATGCACGGGCTATGAGGAGCATCCGCATCACGCATCACGTCCGTTTGATCGCGACAGAAACGGCTTTGTGATGGCCGAAGGTGCTGGTTTGCTGGTGATCGAGTCGCTTGCCCATGCCCAGGCTCGGGGTGCGACGCCACTGGCGGAAATTATCGGTTATGGCACCAGCGCCGATGCTTACCATCTTACCGCAGGTCCGGAAGATGGCAGTGGCGCTGCGCGGGCAATGAGAACCGCTCTGCGCCAGGCGTGTATCAGCGCGGATGACGTTCATCACATCAATGCTCATGCAACCTCAACACAGGTAGGCGATCACGGCGAGCTGGCCGCTATTCGAGCTGTATTTGGCGATAATTCACAGGTCGCGATCTCTTCAACCAAATCTGCCACCGGCCATCTGCTGGGTGCAGCGGGCGGCGTTGAGGCGATATTCACCCTGATGGCGCTGCGTCAGCAGCTTATCCCGCCGACACTGAACCTTCATCATCCCGATGACGCAGCAGGCAATCTTGACCTGGTGGCGCTCACTGCACGCCCGGCGGAGTTGACTTATGCCATGTCGAACGGTTTCGGCTTTGGCGGCGTCAACGCCAGCCTCCTGCTTCGTAAGTGGCATTGACGTCATCGTGAAGACTCAACCTGCGCCACCAGACATCCTGGTTGCGCAGGGTTTAAATCTCCAGAAGATCACGCTTTGCTGGATAATTCCAGAGGCTCCCCGTCAGCAATAGCGTCATAAACCTGTATCCTTCCTGACTTCCCGACCCTCTCCTTTTCTTTCAACAATGGCACCGGCGACGTCAATCAGGAGGCCGTTGTCTTCTGTAACCAGCGCATTGATGAACTGCTGGCACAGGGTATGACTCCCTTTATTACGCTGTTTCACTTCAATATGCCGATGGCGATGCCGGAACAGGAAGGCAGGAAAAATCATCAGGTCGTTGCAGCATTTTCACCCACCTGCGGCTGAATGATGATAATCCTCGCTGCGCTTCACACCAACTCATAGCCGCTGCAGTGCCCTATCCCTGTACCGGCGCATCGAACAGACTCAACGCCACAACAATCACTGCATAAACCAGCAGATACAACAGAATCAGCGCAGCAAGCAAACGACGGTGGCTGCGCATCCCGTTTTTCTTCATGGTGCCATTCAGAAGGTATAACTCAATGCCAGGGTTGCCGATGCGCCATTGTGCCGCGCGACAATCGGGCTATCTGAGGCATGTTTATCCAGCCATGTGTAATCACCGATGACACTGGCAGCCCAGGCGGGCGTAAATTGATGGCTCCAGGTCAGGCTGGCGTCGGTGCCATAAAATCCACCCGCCGCGTCATAACGTTCATAACCGCTACGCGCGCTTTGCTCGCGGTTAACACCGTACCAGGTGTTCATGTAACGTCCGTCGCCAAACAGACCTGCCACCTGCAGTGCCACCGTATCATCGCTGGTCTGCCAGGGAATCAACGTTACGGATGTCCGATACTGCACGCCCTGACTGTCACTTAGTGGCAGCGTCGCTTTGCCCTCCAGCACAAACCATGGTGTGACTGACCATCCCACCGCAAGCGCGGTGTTCACCGTGGCATCGATCTTTCCCATGCCCCTGAGCCGGTCATCACCGTCACGCCATGAGGAATTGCGGTCAGATCGGCCTAACCCATAGCCCAGGGTATGTTCCAGATACAACCCATTATCTGCCTGTAGATCGTAGCCAATCCCTTTTTGCGAATCGAGAAAGAAAGCCCCGTCGCGCGCCTGAATAATCGGCGTCAGCTGCCAGTGCTGCTTATCTGCGCCGCTGTAACGCGGTGCATTGATGCCTGCAATGCCCACCGTCACACTGGACGAAGGTGTGGCACTGTCATCCGCTCTTGCGGCAGCCGCGCTTAATGCCAGTGAAAAACAGACCATGTGAAGCGTTATTTTTCCGGTTATCATCTCGTTTCCTCATTATCACATCAGGTGCGGAGCTGAGGGATTCAGGGCCGCGTCACTGGCCGGAGTATGCGGGGCGAGTGTCAATGAACGACCAGGGATTTATGAAGAAACAGTCAAGGTGATCTGAAATGCAGCTAAAACGTATCCTGATTATTGAAGATGATGCTGACGCGGCCGGCGTCCTTGAGGCCTATCTGAAACGTGAAAATTATGAGGTTATGATTGTCGGTGACGGACCTGGCGGGCTGGATGCCGCCAGACGCTGGCAGCCCGATCTGATCCTGCTGGATATCATGTTGCCTGGCATGAACGGCACCGAAGTGCTGGCCGCACTGCGACGTCGCGACGATACGCCGGTGATCATGGTGACGGCGATGAGCGATGCGCCGGACCGCATCGGTGCACTCCGCTATGGCGCTGATGACTATGTGGTCAAGCCCTATCATCCAGGCGAAGTCGTGGCGCGCGTGCAGGCGGTGTTGCGCCGCAGTCAGAATAGCGCGCCGGTCACCGAAATCCTGCGCTGGGCCGGTCTGGTCGTTGATCCGATCGCCCTCACAGCCGTAATTGAATGCGACAGTGGCACATCGCGCCGTCTCGATCTGACACCCACTGAATTTTCCCTGCTGGTCACCCTGATGCGCGCACCAACGCGTCCGTTTACCCGTCTGTTTCTGCTGGAGCACTGTCTGCCGGAAAGCGATGCGCTGGAGCGGGTGGTGGATACACACGTCTACAACCTGCGCCGTAAACTGGAAGCTGCAGGCATCTCTGACGTGTTACCTGCGGTGCGTAGCGTGGGTTACCGGTTCAGACAGCCATGAATAAAAACATCTACAACTCTCTGTGGCGCTGGATCTGCGTCAGGGTCATGTTTCTGGCGATTGGCAGTGTCATTCTGATCGCCTTCTGTATGTGGTTGCGCTTCGCGGTGCAGGCGTACTGGGTCTATTACCGTATGCCACCCGCACTGCTGGAGGAGTTTTCACAGCTACGGCGCCATCCTGCCAGCGACCCGGCACGCTTTCACCAGATCGTGGATCAATGGTGGGGGCTCACTTTTTCTGATCCGTCGCTGGCCTCGTCGGACTGGTTTACTGTGATTGCGCTGGTGGTCGTCACCATCCCGTTTATGGTGTTTATGGCACTGCGTTTCGCGCGCCCACTCTCCACGCAGTTCAGTCAGCTGGCGACCGCGGCGCGCGCGGTATCAAAAGGGGAATTTGGCCGAACAGCCGCAGTGGTAAAAGAAGCTCCGCAGGAGCTGGTGCGCTTTACCGAAGATTTTAATCAGATGACGCAGCAACTGGCGCGTTACGAGCGCGAGCTGCGCACCTCGCATGTGGCGATGGCACATGAACTTCGCTCACCCCTGACGGCGGCGATGGGCCGGTTGCAGGGTATTCTGGATGGCGTCTTTCCAGCGGAGCCGCAGCAACTGGCAATGATCATGAAGCAACTGACGCAGCTCAGCCGACTGATCGATGAACTGCATTTGTTGTCACTGGCGGATGCCGGTCAGCTGGTCCTGAACCGGGAACGGTTTAATCTCAGTGAGTTACTGCGCGAGCGTACGGGCTGGCTGCTGCCGCAGGCAGAACAGGCAGGTGTGACCATCAGCGTCATCGCACCAGAGGCTCTGATGCTCGATGCCGATGCATTCCGCCTGGGCCAGGTGATGACGATCCTTTGTGAGAATGCGCTGCGCTACGCGGCGGACGGGGGTGCGTTGCTGATCTCCGCCAGCCAGAACGATCGGGCGGTTACCCTGACTTTTCGCGATTATGGTCAGGGTGTAGAGCCGGACTTTCTGCCGCAGCTGTTTGATCGCTTTACCCGGGCTGACTCCTCTCGTGCTCGCCACTCTGGCGGCAGCGGGCTGGGATTGTCGATCGCCAAAGCTATCATCGAGGCGCACGGCGGATCACTTCGCGCCACGTTACCCGCTGACGGCGGCCTGTTAATCGGGATAACGCTGCCGGGGAGATAAATTGTTCTGGCTTGACCATTTCTTGATGGTTCATGCAACGTTTCTGGACACAAGCCGGGTTCAATGAGCACAACTCATTAAAGGAACCCGGCTATGACTGATTTAATCCCGGATGCTGCCCGCCAGGTGTGGCGTCACCTTTTTAGTGTTCAGATCTTTGCACCAGCCATGTTTGTGCTGCTTGGCGTGCTCATCATGACTGGCTGCCGGGACAATAATTCTGCCCCGCCCGCTGCCCCGCCGCGACCAGTTAAAACGGTGATTGTTCCGCCGCTCGGAAGTGATGCTTCACTGGTGCTGACCGGAGAAATCCGCGCCCATGAAGAGGTCGCGCTTGCTTTCAGGCTGGATGGCCGGGTCGTGAGTCGTGCGGCTGAACTGGGCGATCGCGTCAGCGCCGGACAACCGCTTGCAGCGCTGGAAAATGATCAGTCACGTAATCAGCTCAGTAGCGCACAGGCCGATCTCGACAGCGCTCGCGCCGCCGAACGGGTCGCCGCACTTAATCTTCATCGAATGCGGCTGTTGATGCCCGGTGGCGCCATCGCCCGCAGCCAGCTTGACAGCGCCCAGGCAGACTGGCAAAGCGCGCAGTCACGCCGTCTCAGCAGCGAAGCAGCGCTAAAAAATGCCCAGGACACTCTCAGCTGGACTCAACTCACTGCACCCACCGCAGGCCGGATCACCGCCATCACGGTTCAGCCTGGCCAGGTGGTCAGCGCTGGACAAAATGTGATGACGCTGGCAGCGGGAGATGCACGCGATGCGGTGTTTGACCTGACCACACCAGCGCTTTTGCGTCCTGACGACCAAATACCACTAAAGGTGACGCTGCTCGCCGATCCCACCGTGCAGGCCAGCGGCACGGTGCGTGACATCAGCCCACAAGCCGATCCGCAGACCCGCACGTGGCGACTGCGCATCTCGTTGATAAATCCACCTGAGGCGATGGCACCCGGTGCCACGGTCACCGTCAGCCTGCCCGATGCACAACCGCCAGTGATCGCCCTGCCCGCCAGCGCTCTGACCCGTTTCTCAGACAAACCCGCGCTGCTGGTTGTTGATGCAGCGTCACGCTTGCAGCTTCGTCCGGTAGTCCTGGCCCGCTTTAACGCGC
Organism: Pantoea sp. MBLJ3; assembly: GCF_000816655.1. Taxonomy (NCBI): domain Bacteria; kingdom Pseudomonadati; phylum Pseudomonadota; class Gammaproteobacteria; order Enterobacterales; family Erwiniaceae; genus Pantoea; species Pantoea sp. MBLJ3. The sequence continues at coordinate 92,880 of NZ_JSUT01000030.1, read as the reverse complement.
AGCAAATCTTTGTAACTGCCGGGATCCAGCCGGGCGAGCGCGTTGTGACGGCCGGCGTTAATACCCTGCAGCCCGGCGAAAAGGTCTCGCTGATGCAGGAGGCGCCATGAAAAAACCGGCTGGCTTTAACCTCTCTGGCTGGGCGCTGGCGCATCAGCAACTGGTCATCTTTTTCATGCTGCTGGTGATGGCGGCAGGTGTACTGAGCTATGAACGTCTCTCCCGCAATGAAGATCCGGCGTTTACCATCAAAACTGCCGTCATCTCGGCCCAATGGCCGGGCGCGGACGTGGACAATATGGTGCAACTGGTCACTGACGTACTGGAACAGAAGGTACAGGAGATCCCGTCGCTGGACGCCGTTGAGAGCGAAACCCGCGCCGGGCAAACGGTGATATATGTCAACCTGCGTGATGACACACCACCCTCTCAGGTGGCTGGCACCTGGTATCAGTTACGTAAAAAGATGAAAGACGTTGCCGCTTCACTGCCTCAGGGCGTGCAGGGTCCGGCAGTGAACGATGAGTTTGATGACACCTTCGGCACAATTTATGGGTTTACGGCTGATGGTTTTACCGCCAGAGAGTTGCGCGATCGGGTCGATAACCTGCGGCGAAGTCTGACGAGTCTGCCCGACATCGGAAAAACCACCCTGCTGGGTGTGCAGGAGCAGCAGGTGGTTATCGCCTTTTCCCCGCGCAAGCTAAACGGCATGGGACTCGATTTACAGCAGGTCAGCGACGCCATCAAAGCGCAGAACGACGTGGTACCCGCGGGCAGCCTGCGAACCGACCGCGAGAACATTGCGCTGCGGGTCAGTGGCACCCTGACCTCGGTCGAAAATCTGCGGGCAATTACCCTGCATATCGGAGAGCGTTTCATCCCGCTGACTGAACTGGCTACCATCACTCTTCAACCTGCCGATCCCCCGGCACCCACGTTTCGGGTTAACGGCGTTCCGGCTATCGGGCTGGCGATTTCCATGGCCCCAGGCGGCAACATGCTCGATTTCGGCAAGCAGCTTAACCAGCGCATGCAGACACTGGCCAGTCAGTTACCGCACGGCATCACCCTGACCCGCGTGGCTGACCAGTCATCCGTGGTGAAAAATGCGGTCAGCGGCTTTGTCCGGATACTGGGCGAAGCGGTCGTCATCGTGTTAGCCGTCTCTTTCGTCTCGCTGGGACTACGTGCTGGTCTGGTGGTGGCAGCGGCCATTCCGCTGGTGCTGGCCATGACCTTTACCGGCATGTTGCTGGCGGGCATCGGCCTGCAACGAATTTCACTGGGTGCGCTGATCATTGCGCTGGGGCTGCTGGTGGATGACGCGATGATCACTGTCGAAGCGATGGTGGCGCGGCTGGAAGCAGGCGACAGTAAGTGGCAGGCCGCGACGTATGCGTTCAAAACCACCGCATTCCCAATGCTGACCGGCACGCTGGTGATGATTGCGGGTTTTATTCCGGTCGGGTTCGCTGCCTCCAGTGCCGGAGAGTACTGCTATTCGCTGTTTGTGGTGATTGCGCTTGCATTGCTTTGCTCGTGGGTGGTCGCAGTAATCTTTTCTCCACTCACCGGCTGCTGGCTGCTGTCTGCAAAGCACATAACAGCCCACCCGTCGCCGGGCGTGCTTGCACGCACTTATCACCGACTTCTGGACGTGATTCTGCGTAACCGACTGGTGACAATGGGCGTGGCAATGGCAGTGCTGTTAGTCAGCCTTTATGCCACCACCTTTATGCAGGGTGAGTTTTTCCCGGCGTCAGACCGCCCCGAATTGCTGGTCAGCCTGACGCTGCCCGCCAATGCCGCGCAGGCCGAAACCCTGCGTCGTACCGTACAACTTGAAAAAATGCTCCAGAATGACCGGGATGTGGCGAACTTCACCAGCTACGTTGGCTCAGGTGCAATCCGCTTCTATCTACCGATGGATGTGCTGCTGGATAATGAAAACATCGCGCAGCTGGTGGTGGTGGCAAAAGATCTCACCGTGCGCGATCGGCTGCGCAGCCGGCTGGAACGAAAACTGGCAGCAGATTTTAACGATATCAGTACTCGCGTCTCACCGCTTGAGCTGGGGCCGCCGGTTGGCTGGCCACTGAAATATCGCATCACCGGTCCGGACAATGCACAGGTTCGGCAGGTCGCCGATCGGCTGGCGGCACAGCTTGCTCGCTCACCGCTGACCCGGGGTGTCAATCTCACCGCCGGAGAGCCAGAACGCGTTATCAGGCTGGCAGTAAACCAGACAGCGGCCCGCGCGGCTGGACTCTCATCAGACACGATAGCCACCGCGCTGAACACGCTGATGTCCGGCAGCGTGGTGACCACGCTGCGCGATCGCAACCGCCTGATCGATGTGGTGCTGCGCGGCGATGACAAGGCGCGCCAGGACACTGACTTGCTGGCAGGATTGATGATTACCAATGCCAGCGGACAAAAAATTCCGCTGCGGCAGGTCGCGACGCTGAACTGGGGGGTGGACGACCCGGTGATCTGGCGCCGTCAGCGGCTGGCTTACATCACCGTACAGACCGATATCGCACCCGGTCAGCGGGCTGAACAGGTTTCGCAACAGCTCGCGCCAGGTGTTGCCGCTCTGCGTGCTTCACTGCCTGCCGGATATGGTATTGAAGAAGGTGGCGTGGCGGCAGAATCAGACAAAGGCAACGGTTCTGTGTTTGCTCTGTTGCCGGTGACGATCTGCGCCATGCTGATCCTGCTGATGATTCAGCTGCAACGTTTCTCAGGCATGCTGCTGGCGCTAAGCATGGCACCGTTTGGTTTGCCAGGCATCATATCCGCAATGCTGCCGGCGGGTACTCCGCTGGGGTTTGTGGCGCTGCTGGGGATTATTGCACTGGCGGGAATCATCATCCGCAACGCCGTGATTATGATCAGTGAAGTGGATACGAACAGCCGCGCCGGACTTGCCGCTGGTGAAGCTATCCGGCAGGCCGCCCATCACCGGGCGCGTCCAATCGTGCTGACCGCGTGTGCCGCAATCCTGGGCATGATCCCTATTTCTCATCAGGTTTTCTGGGGGCCGATGGCACTGGCGATTATTGGTGGTCTGGTGAGCGGTACGCTGGTGACACTTACGGTATTGCCCGCTGCGTTAAGTCTGATGATGGAACGCCGTTCACGTTAAATCCGTTCAAAAAAAGTCCGGCGATTCTGTACCAGGAACAGCAGAATCGCCGGACGTCCTCAGTTCATCACCTCGACCAGAATCAGTGGGCACTTTCTGACTTTGCAGGCCTGACTGTAGGCCAGCGAGCAGACCGAACAAAGGTCACGCACGTCAGACTGGTACTCATACTCCATGAAATAGCGGAACTGGCCGCCTGCCGAATCTGTTCTCCAGAATCGCTGCGGCTCCAGAATTTCATCCAGTTGCCTGAATGTCAGGGCTGACGGGTTATGAAACCCGACTCTTACGCGATATATAGTCATGCACCGATTATTGGCATCCCGGCTTCGTGCCGCCAGTTGGTTATTGTTTTCATTACAATAGCTGGCGCTTATCAACCCATCTCTTAGTGTGGAGCAGGCAGTTCTGCCAGCATTGCCAGCAGATGCAGCACCGCTTTTGACGGATGAAGCCGACGCCAGGCAAAGGCCACGTCGGTAAACAGCGTGTTGTTTTCGATATCGCAGAAACTCACGTCGGGGTTATCGACGCAGCGCATCGACTCCGGCACCAGCGCAATCCCGCAGCCGGCCGCAACCATACCCAACGACGTGGTGATTTGCGGCGCCTGCTGGAAGGTGTGGCGCGAAAAGCCCGCCCGCAGACAGGCAGTGACAATCAGCTCATACAGGCTCGGCGAGACGTCACGCGGGAAAATGATCAGGGTTTCATCCGCCAGCGCGGAGAGCGGCACAGTGGGTGTACCGCTTAAGGGATGAGAACGCGGCAGCGCAATCAGCATTTTTTCGGTGGAAATGACACGCAGATTAAACGCTTTGCTGCTTTCGCACGGCAGCCGGATAAAGGCCGCATCCAGTAATCCCTCCTGTAAATCCTGCATCAGCAACGCCATATTCTCTTCACGCGTCAGCAACGTCATCGCGGGATAACGTTCCTTAAACTTATGGATTAGCGTGAAGATGCGCGAATTAAACGCCACCGAACTGGCAAATCCCAGCGACAACTGACCGCTGATCCCGCGCGCAATGCCACGCGCGTTTTCCAGCGCCTGATCGGCCAGCTGCACAATCTGTCGGGCATCCGCCAGAAACGCTTCTCCCGCTTCAGTGAGTTCAACCCCGCGCGTCAGCCGCTTCAACAATGGCGTGCCGATCTCCTGCTCCAGCCGCAATATCTGCTGACTCAGTGGCGGCTGCGATATCCCCAGCAATTCAGCGGCTCGGGTAAAGTGAAGCGTCTCGGCTACGGCAACAAAATAACGCAGATGGCGAAGTTCCATATCAAAAACGTCTCAAAGTTAACAGGTTTCGCTATTGGACCCACCGACTGAATCGGTTCACCATTAGGTTAACACGGCTTAACGGTTAATCGACGAGGCATCAAATGAGCAATTGTGTAACTGATTGTTCCTGCGAGGATCAACTAAAACATACTGTCTTAACGCTTTCCCAGGATGCGCCAGAAAGTGTAATCTATCAGACCTCTTTAATGAGTGCGCTGCTGAGCGGCGTCTATGACGGTAATGTCCGCATTGCCGACCTGCTGCGCAAAGGGGATTTCGGCCTGGGCACCTTCAACCGGCTGGATGGCGAGATGATCGCGTTTGACAGCAAAGTCTATCAGTTGCACGCCGACGGCAGCGCGCATCCAGCCGATCCGGCGCAGAAAACTCCGTTTGCGGTCATGACCTTTTTCAAGCCGCAGCACCTGTTTGAGTTTGACCGGCCGATGTCACGCGAGGACATCCATCGGGTGATCGACAGCGAAATCACCTCCGATAACCAGTTCTGTGCGCTACGCATCAGCGGTCGTTTCAGCCGCGTCGATACCCGCACCGTGCCGTGCCAGTGCCGCCCGTATCGATCCATGCCGGAAGTGCTGGACGATCAGCCTACCTTTTCCTTTAGCCAGCGTGCGGGGGAACTGATTGGATTCCGCACGCCGCAATATATGCAGGGCATTAACGTTGCGGGCTATCACGAACATTTTATTACCGACGACCGCGAAGGCGGCGGCCACATTCTCGATTACGCGCTGGAACAGGGCACCCTGACCTTTGGTGCCATCAGCAAGCTGGTCGTGGATCTGCCGCAGGACAGTGACTTTCTCAATGCCGACCTGAACCCCGCCAATCTTGACGCCGCGATCCGAGCGGTAGAAAGCTAATCAGAGGAATGACGATGAAAACTTCAACCGATACCACGCTCTGGACCTGTGGCGCTGACCTGGTGGTCGCGCAACTTGAGGCACAGGGTGTCCAGCATGTCTTTGGCATCCCTGGCGCAAAGATCGATAAGGTTTTTGACTCGCTGCTGGACTCATCCATTCAGACCATACCGGTTCGCCACGAAGCTAACGCCGCGTTTATGGCCGCCGCAGTTGGCCGTCTCACCGGCAACGCGGGTGTGGCGCTGGTTACCTCAGGGCCGGGCTGCTCTAACCTGATCACCGGTATGGCTACCGCCACCAGCGAAGGTGATCCGGTGGTCGCTATCGGCGGCCAGGTGAAACGTTCCGACAGTGCAAAGCAGGTTCATCAGAGCATGGACACCGTTTCGATGTTTCGCCCGATCACCAAATATGCGGTTGAAGTGACCGATCCCTCTGCGCTTTCTGAATGCCTGTCAAATGCGTTTCGCCATGCGGAACATGGCCGCGGCGGCGGTGCCTTTATCAGCCTGCCACAGGATATTGTCGATCAGCCGGTGACCGGCAAAGCGCTGAGCAGTAAAGGCCGTCCGGTGTTAGGTGCCGCGCCAGACGCGATGATTGAGGCAGTCAGCAGGGCGATTGCCGGGGCTAAAAATCCGGTTATCCTGCTGGGATTGATGGCGAGCCAGACGGAGAACAGCGAAGCCATCGACGAGCTACTGACCCGTAGTCATATTCCGGTCACCAGCACCTATCAGGCAGCCGGGGCCGTCAGACAGGATCACTTCTCACGTTTTGCCGGGCGTGTCGGGCTGTTTAATAACCAGGCAGGCGACCGGCTGCTGCAACAGGCTGACCTGATCATTACCATCGGCTACAGCCCGGTAGAATATGAACCTGCGATGTGGAACAGCGGCAATGCCACGTTGATTCATATCGACGTGATACCCGCAGAGACCGACAACCGCTATCTGCCCGATGCGGAGCTGGTGGGGGATATCGCGGCCACGGTGCGTAAACTGGCTGCGCGTATTACTGCGCCACGGCAACTGACTGCAGAAACTGCCTCTATTCTTGACGATCGCCAGCAGCAACGAAAATTACTGGCAATGCAGGGTGCCAGCCTCAATCAGTTTGCCCTGCATCCGCTGCGCATCGTGCGCGCCATGCAGGACATTATTAACAGCGATGTCAGCCTCACCGTTGATATGGGTAGCTTCCACATCTGGATCGCCCGCTATCTCTACAGCTTCCGCGCCCGCCAGATCATGATCTCCAATGGTCAGCAGACCATGGGCGTGGCCCTGCCGTGGGCGATTGGCGCCTGGCTGGTCGATCCGCAACGCAAAGTGGTGTCGGTTTCAGGTGATGGCGGCTTCCTGCAGTCCAGCATGGAGCTGGAAACCGCCGTCCGGTTAAAAGCAAATATTCTGCACATCGTCTGGGTTGATAACGCCTACAACATGGTGGCGATGCAGGAAGAGAAGAAATATCACCGCGTCTCTGGTGTTCATTTTGGCCCGATTGATTTTAAAGCCTACGCAGAAGCATTTGGGGCTGCGGGCTTTGCGGTGACCAGTGCAGCAGAACTGGAGCCTACGCTGCGAAAAGCGATGGATGTTCAGGGACCTGCAGTTGTGGCTGTGCCTGTTGATTACGCTGACAACCCGTTACTGATGGGCCAGCTGCATCTGAGTCAGCTTCTTTAAGTTCATGTAAAAAGGAAATCATGATGAAAAACAGAGTGGCATTTGTGACTGGCGCAGGCCAGGGCATTGGTGAAGCGATCGCCCTGCGTCTGGCGAAAGATGGACTGGCGGTCGCGGTGGCCGATTTCAATCAGGAGACCGCCCGCCAGGTCGCAGACAAGATCAACCAGTTGGGCGGAAAAGCGATAGCCCTGAAGGTCGATGTCTCGCAGCGCGATCAGGTGTTGACCGCAGTCGAAGAGGCTCGTCTCGCACTGGGTGGTTTTGACGTCATCGTTAACAACGCAGGTATTGCGCCCTCCACGCCAATTGCGGAGATTACCGAAGCGGTGGTCGACAAGGTCTACAACGTCAATGTCAAAGGGGTGATCTGGGGTATGCAGGCCGCGATTAAAGCGTTTGCTGCAGAAGGTCACGGTGGCAAAATCATCAACGCCTGCTCCCAGGCGGGTCACGTTGGTAATCCGGAGCTGGCGGTTTACAGCTCAAGCAAGTTCGCCGTGCGCGGCCTGACACAGACCGCCGCGCGTGATCTGGCGCCTGCCGGGATCACGGTAAATGCCTTTTGCCCGGGTATTGTCAGAACGCCAATGTGGCAAGAGATCGACAGACAGATTTCCGAAGCAGCTGGAAAGCCCGCCGGTTACGGCACGGAGGAATTTGCGAAACGTATTACGCTGGGACGTCTTTCTGAACCGGAAGATGTTGCCGCCTGCGTCGCCTACCTCGCCAGTCCCGACTCCGATTACATGACTGGCCAGTCACTTTTGATTGATGGCGGCATGGTGTTTAACTGATCTGCCCTCGCCTGCTTCGTTCCGGCGCAGCAGGCTCTGCTTCTGCACCCATTAAAACATTAGTTTCTTTTATCTCAAAAACGGTTAGCCATCAGCCTGTTGACCGTTTAATCGCGCCAGACCTGCGTTTTTGTCGCCTGAGAGATTAAAGCTGCTTATTATCCTGCCGATAAAACAGAGACTCCTCTCCCTGTTCAAAGCGACCATGTTAACGATCAACCATAACGAGCCCGCCGTCATCACGAACAAAATGCGGTACAGCACTGACTCTGTTCTGGGACGAACGGTTGAAAGGTTATCATCAGGGATGCGGATTAACAGTGCGAAAGACGATGCGGCAGGTCAGGCGATTGCCAACCGCATGACGGCCAATATCAACGCCGATGCGGTGGTAGCGCGCGGCCTCAATGACGCTATCAGCTATTCCCAGACCGCCAGCGGCGGCCTGGGTAGCATTGTCGATCTGCTGATCCAGGCCCGCACGCTTTCGGTTCAGGCAGCCAACGGCACGCTATCGGATGCGGACAGGCAGAGCGTCAACGGTGCATATCAGCAGATTCTGGCAGGCATCAATGACATCGCGGATCACACCGAGATTTTCGGGCGTTATCCGCTGGCGACCAATAATCCCGATCTGCCTCCTGCGAAACTGGGTAACGTTGACCCTATCAACACGAAGTTCCCGGTTCCAGGCAAGAATTACTCTTTTACCTCCGGCGTGATCCCGCTGGCCTATATTCCGGCAGGCTCGACAGCGATAAGCATCACCATCGACTCGCTGGGTATGGATGACGATCTCCAGCTCTTTACCCGCGACGGTAAGCATCTGGTCGGTACACCGCTGGATGGCAGTGCGCCCGATTACACCTGGGCCAGCAAAGGCATCACCAATGCGGCTACCGCAGATACCCGCCTGCTGACCAGCAAAAACGGTTTTGGCAGCGGTGCGGCATATGACAGTTCGCAACTGCTCGAGGGCGGTACAAGCTGGGCGCTGGCGGGCAGCAACAGCAGCACTTATAACGGCATGAACATCACGTATAGCGGTGATGGCGATCGTTATGAAGATGTCGCCAGCGGCGATTTCAATAACGGGACCATCACCAGTAACCGGCTTGAGCGCATCACGCTGGATACTGTAAACGAAGATTTGATTGTGGTGGTGGTGGGCAATGGCTCTTTCACGGGTAATCTGACCTGGGGAAAACTGCCCGAACCTAAAGGCGTGCCTGAAACGCCGCCACATGAGAGTCGTCCTCTGGAAGTGGTCACCAGCGCAGATTATGGTCAGCCAGTGCAATCGGATACCATCCCGGCTACACCGTCAGATACCAAAACCCTGGGGCTGAACAACACAACACTGCTGAACAGTCAGGACATCTCCAGCACCATGAAAGCGCTGGAGCGCGCGCTGGCGAAGATCAGCGGCTATCAGTCGACTTATGGCGCGAAGATTAACCGTTACGAATCAAACCGTAATGTGCTGGCGCAGCAGGGCGTGGATACCTCAGCAGCTCGCAGCCGCATACAGGATGCGGACTATGCAGAAGAAGCCAGTCAGCTGGCTCGTAACCAGATTATTCAGCAGGGCCAGACTGCCGTCAGTAAAATGGCGAACAAAACACCTGAAATGATTATTCAGCTGTTAGGCAGCTAATACTTTTAACCGGCAGGGCGTCCTGCCTCAGCCGTTTTCCCTGTTTCTTCTCCATTAACATCGCCTGATTCGGCCCTCTGCTGGCCCGAAATCCCCGGTTACCCCTCGTCACGCTTTGATCCCAGTCACACAAACTCGTTTAAGATTCGTTTAAGAATGGTCGTCATCACCTTTTTTTGTTAAATAAATGCTAAATGCTGATAACAATTTAATATCACCATCCTGCGCAGGATTAACTAAAACAACAGGTTAATCGTTACCAGACTAAGTAATTACCTGAATTTTCCTGCGGTCATAAGCACTTTTCATTACTTTTACGCCATTGCGAGGGCTGTTATTTTGCTGACAATACTGGGTTTTACCATGGTTGTTTGCTTCATGTATCTGATCATGACCAAACGCATGTCAGCCTTGATTGCGCTGATTCTGATACCAACCGTATTTGCGCTGATTGGCGGTTTTTACGCGGGCCTGGGTGACATGATGCTGGACGGCGTCAAGAAGCTGGCTCCTACCGGCGTCATGCTGACTTTCTCCATTCTCTATTTTGGTCTGATGATTGATGCCGGACTGTTTGATCCGCTGGTGCGCTTTATTCTCCGGATGGTGCGCGGCGATCCCCTGAAAGTGCTGGTCGGCACGGCGGTGCTGACCCTGCTGGTTTCACTGGATGGTGACAGCTCCACGACGTATATGATCGCTATCGCCGCGTTCCTGCCGCTCTATCACCGGCTGGGTATGAATGTGCTGATGATGACCTGTCTGGTCAACCTCGCCAGCGGTATCATGAACCTCTCGCCATGGGGTGGCCCGACAGCCCGTGCCGCAGCGGCACTGCGCATTGATGCCCTCGACATCTTTATTCCGATGCTTCCGGCCATGTTGCTGGCCTGCGTTAGCCTTGTGGCCATGGCAGTGCTGTTTGGTCTTCGTGAACGTAAGCGTTTAGGCGTGATGACCATGAAAGATCACCATCTCGACAATATTGAACTGGGTCTGGGGGATGCCGAAGAGTGCGCCGCCAATCGCCGGCCAAAAATGTTCTGGCCTAACTTCATCCTGACCACTGTGCTACTGGTGCTGCTGGTGGTTGGGTTAATGCCGATTCAGATCCTGTTTATGCTGGCATTTGCGATAGCGGTGATGCTCAACTATCCCACGCTGGAAGAGCAGAAAGCGCGCATCAGCTCCCATGCCGGTAACGTTCTGGCGGTAACCGCGCTGATTTTTGCCGCCGGTATTTTCACCGGTATCCTTTCCGGCACCGGTATGGTTGATGCAATGGCGAAAAGTTTGCTGGCGGTCATCCCGCACAGCTTTGGCCCTTACCTGGCAGTATTTACCGCGCTTGTCAGCCTGCCGTTCACCTTCTTTATGTCGAATGATGCGTTTTACTTTGGCATTCTGCCCGTTATTGCTCAGACAGCGGCCAGCTATGGCATTACCGCTGAAGAGATTGCTCGCGCTTCCATTGTCGGCCAGCCATTCCACCTGCTGAGCCCGCTGGTACCGTCAGTCTACCTGCTGGTGGGTCTGGCGAAGGTCGACATCGGTGACCATCAGCGCTTTGCAATCAAGTGGGGAATTCTGGTGAGTCTGGTATTGATGGCTGGCGGTCTGCTGACCGGTGCTTTCCCGTTGTTCCACCGTTAATCCTCTGCTTTCGGGTGGATAGCCGGCAATGTTCCCGGTTATTCGCTTCCCGAACTACAACAGTCATTGTACAATGACTTGTATTGTTCATTACGGAGGTTTTATGAGAGCAATCAGTTACAGCGAAGCCAGACAGAATCTTTCTGCCACGATGGTTCAGACAGTTGAAGATAAGGCACCGGTGTTAATCACTCGCCAGAACGGCGAATCCTGCGTGCTGATGTCGCTTGATGAATATAACTCACTGGAAGAGACGGCCTATCTGCTGCGTTCGCCTAAGAATGCTCGCAGATTGATGGATGCTATCGAAAGCCTGCAAAGCGGTAAAGGGACTGACAGGGATATTATTGAGTGAAACTGACCTGGTCCGCAGAAGCCTGGGAAGATTATCTGTACTGGCAGGATACTGATAAAAAAACCGTCAAAAAGATTAACGAACTCCTTAAAGATGCCAGCAGGACGCCTTTTGAAGGCAAGGGAAAACCCGAGCCCCTGAAGCATAATCTTGCGGGATTCTGGTCCCGCAGGATTACGGCGGAACATCGACTGGTCTACGCCGTCACTGAGGAGGCATTATTAATCGCCTCATGCCGTTATCACTACTGACCAGAAGTCGCCTTCCTGACATTGACGATCAACCGAGTGATTCGGTACAGGAAGCATCACACGGTTCCTGCACCCAGACACGGCCCCCATCCCGCAACAGATCGCTATGCCACCCGATTAATCCGGATCGCCTGCCCTCTTTTTCAGCTGCGCCGAAAGCCAGGGAGCTGTCAGACTTTCTGCAGAGAGACTCACCTCTTCCGGTAAGCCGGATGAAACAATCTTTCCTCCCCTGAGCCCCGAGCCGGGCCCCAGATCAATCACCCAGTCCGCTTCAGCCACAATGCGCATAGTATGTTCCGCCATAATCACCGTGTGGCCGCGCTTAACCAGTTCATCGAGCACAATCAGCAGCTTATCCATATCAGACGGGTGCAAACCAGTTGAGGGTTCATCAAGCAGATAGAGTGTAGGCGTACGCTGTAAACGCTGCAGTTCCCAGGCGAGTTTGATGCGCTGGCACTCGCCGCCAGACAACTCAGTGGCGGGTTGACCCAGCGTCAGATATCCCAGTCCCAGTGACGTCAAAGCTTTTAACGAACGCTGAATACCGTCATACGCGTGAAAGAGCGCAGTGGCGTCGTCCACGGTCAGAGCAAGCACATCCGCAATCGTCAGGTTGTTCCACTTCACTTCCAGCGTGTCGGGATTATAACGGCCTCCCGCACAGACTGAGCAGGTTGCGGTGGCGCTGGGCATAAACAGCAGCTCAATTGAAATCTGCCCCTGCCCTTCACATGCAGGACAGCGTCCGGCGGGTAAATTGAATGAGAAACGGCTGGCGCTGAAGCCTTTGGCTTTCGCTGCAGGGGTTTCTGCAAACAACCTGCGGATAATGTCGAAAAATCCGGTGTAAGTGGCCAGATTTGATCGAGGCGTTCTGCCAATAGGACGCTGATCGATTCTCACCAGTCGGCCGATGGCGTCACTTCCGCTCACCACCTGTCCTCTGACGTCTGCCACCAGATCCTCTTCCTCGCCCTCGTCGCTGTCAGCGATTTTATCAAAACGTCCGAGCATTTCCGGGAGCACGCGATTCAACAGTGTTGATTTACCGGAACCAGAAACCCCGGTGACAGCTGTCATTCTTGCCAGCGGAATAGCGATATCCATTGCGGAAATATTGTTGCAATGGACCTGCTCAAACCTGAGCCAGCTCTCTGCAGGCCGGCGCTGGCGCAGTCCGGTATAGCTCCGCGAGAAGAGATAGTCAGACGTGGGTGAAGCGATGTTTTTAAGTCCTGCGGGTTCGCCGTTATAAACGATCTCACCGCCATGCGTTCCCGGACCCGGGCCAACCTCAATGAGCCAGTCAGCCTCGGCGATGAGGTCCATATTATGTTCGACAACCACCAGCGAATTACCGGCGCGCACCAGGTTTTTCAGGGAAGTGAGCAGCGCTTTAACATCATCGGGATGCAGGCCGGCAGAAGGCTCATCCAGTACGTAAAGCACGCCAAACAATCGTGATATCAACTGGGTTGCCAGACGCACGCGCTGCAACTCGCCGGATGAGAGCTGGGTGGTCCGGCGGCCCGGTGCCAGATGGCCCAGCCCCAGCGTGTCCAGTTGCTGAAGCCGCATACTGATATCAGACGTCATCCGGATAACCGCCTCCCGCAGGGCAGCCTCTACAGGCAGGTTGGATGAGGTGCCATCAGCATAAGGCTTCAGCAGTTCTGCGAGCGCCGAGACAGAAAGCTCACTCAGGCTGGCAATGTCATAACCCGCAAAGGTGACGGATAAGGCATCCCGATTCAGTCTTTTACCGTGGCACGCTGAACAGGGCGTGACCGTGACATAACGGGCAAGCCGTTTCTTCGTCGTCTCACTGCCACCGGAATAACTCTGTAGTACGATTTTTGCGGCACTAGTGTAGGTCCCGGTATAAGCGGGCTCTTCACCCGCAGCCAACGCTTCTTCACGTTGTTCAGCATTCAGACCGATAAAAATCGGCACCGAAGGCTGTTCGTCCGTCAGCAATATCCACTGCTGGTCACGGGATGAAAGCGTATGCCAGGGCGCATCGACATCGTAACCGAGTGTCTCAAGGATGCTTCGCAGATTTTTGTTATGCCAGCCTCGGGGCCATGACGCGATGGCGCCCTGGCGGATACTCAGTGAGTCATCCGGCACCATTGAGTCGGTTTTGACGGTGTGTACGCTTCCCAGTCCCTGGCAATGCGGACAGGCTCCTTCTGGATTGTTAGGCGAGAAATAATCGGCGGTCATAAAAGGTACACCGTCGGGTCGTGCACCTGCCCGGGAAAACAGCAGACGCAGCGTAACGGAAATTCGGGTGAGGCTGCCCACCGTTGAGCGCTCCTGAGCACCCGCCCGGCTCTGTTGCAGAGCCACCGCAGGCGGAAGTCCATCAATATTATCTACATCCGGTGCCGCGGCCTGATCGATCAGTCTGCGGGCATGGGGCGAAACCGACTCAATAAACCGGCGCTGGGCTTCTGCGTAAAGCGTATCAAAGGCAAGTGACGATTTACCGGAACCTGACACGCCGGTAAACACCACCATGGCGTTGCGGGGAAACCGAAACGAGACATCTTTAAGATTATGCGTTCTTGCACCCTGTACCGAAACATAAGGGTCGATATGCTCATCAGCGCGGTTACATTCAGCGTTGCGTTGGTCTGTCATGATTTCCCTGTTTAAAAATGCATGGCAGCCTGACATTCGCCTGCCATTAATGATTGAAACATTTCAGATGCTCATCGGGTCTTCAGGCTATCCGGCCCGTTTGAGAATTGAAGCAACAGCAAGGGTAGTCACGGATTTCTATCTTCACAACGCAACAGGTCGTTGAATGACTCCTGATAAATTCTGCTCCGCACTCCTGAATCAGTACATCCCGACCATTTACTACCTGAACCTAATAGTCTGAACCAGAGGCGAAATAGTGCATGACTTTGGTAAATAGAAGTAAAGAGAAGTAAACATAATTTTGCTGATCAGGTGCTGATGCAGGTCTTTAATGAAACCGTGATTTAAAAAACAATCGTTATTTAAATATGAACCCCATACATCTTGTTAGCATTTCCCTCGATAATTTAACGGCAGACTTTAGCTGAGCACCACTGGTTTATTTTACCTATTCAGAACTCATTATTTCCCGCAAACCAAAATAATCATTCAATCAAATGCCAAAAATTAAAGAGATCAATATATTCAATTAGTTAAAAGGTAATCATCTGATTTTCCATTGGTGATAACTATGGATGATTTGATTTAAAATCACTTTACCTATCAATCGCGTTAGCCGACCTCCGTTGACTATCACTCCCCGAAATATAAAGATGTTTCACATCGGGCAAGACGGATATCAATATTAAATTAAGAAAAGTTTATCTCGTCAGTATTATTCAGCATTAAGGATTCATTTAATGCGGACAGACCTTATCATTTCTGATAATGTCTGCGATGAATATCCTGATGAAATCGATCTTATCTGGATGTATGGGAAAGTTAATCAGCGCATCGGATCAAATGATAATGGAAATGAAAATGGTTACTTTTACGGATCTGAGCGCCTGATGACCGATGTTGAAGGTGCATTCCTTGATGATACAGGAATATTAAACTATTAATCAGCAGATGTTATATTATGAATATTCAATTACATAACAGCGCTTAATTATCGCTGAAAAATTCACCGACAGCGGTGGCGCTTACTATATTACTGGCTCCTTCAGTAACGCTTATTGCCAATGACCAAATTTAAATTCTGCAAAAAATTTGAGCACCAGTTCATGCTGATTAAAATTATCGCTTACACCTATGAGCCTCAGCAGCAAAATAGCCAGAAATTGAATAAAAACGCACTTATCAAAATCAGAATGAAATTTTAATTATATATACCAGGTAATAGATAGCGTCATTGTCAGATTTTTTAATTTTCATTAAACAGAGACTATATCTCTGAGCTTATCTAAACTCAAAAAGTGAGGTGTTCACTATGCGTAAAAACATTCTTTTATTATCAACGTTTTTAGTTTTATTTAACGTATCAGCCGGTGCGATGGCTTCATGAATGCTCAGCCACCGGACTGAGCATTCATGAAGCGGAAAAATCCCTCGCGAAAAAAGCGGAAGCAAAAGGGGTTAACTATAAAATAATCGGCGCACACTATGGTAATTATGTGTATCTGATTGCCAAAACGGAGCCGTAATTTTCAGTAATGGTTAATAGCTAAAACGACTTACCGGCTGTGAAGTATATAAAAGTGATATTTCAGTGCCTGTTTCTTAACACACTTCATAAAAGGATAGATTATGAAAAAAAGTATGTTGCTTTTACTGACTGCTTTCTCAGTCAATGCTTTTGCACAGACTACGCAGGATTGTGTAAAAACGGATCAACAAGAGATTGCAGGATTATTTGACCGCTGGAACAACTCTCTGCAGACCGGCGATGCCCACAAAGTCGCTGAAAACTATCTGAGCGATGCGGTTCTTCTGCCCACCCTCTCAAACAAAGTAAGAAAGAGTGATGCGGAGCGTGTGGATTATTTTGAGCATTTTCTGGAGAAAAAACCTGTCGGTAAAATTGAGAGCCGGACCATTCGCACCGGTTGCAACAAGGCAACCGACAGCGGGGTCTATACCTTTACCTTTGCAGATAAGTCTTCAGTAAAAGCGCGCTACACCTTTACCTATGTCTGGGATGGGAAAGCGTGGAAAATCTCGTCGCATCACTCCTCCGCAATGCCGGAAGGCTGAATCTTTGCTGATGCTCAGGCCGGCCTGAGAGATAACTAAAGCGGTAATGGCTTCTTATTACAGCCAGTCAGGCTGGATGTTCAGTGACCCTGCCCGGTGCCCTTTCTCATTCAGGTAAAGGCACCGGGCAAGTGACGCAGGGAATGTCTTAGTGACTGACGAGGATAAAAGGTGATGCTCAGCGCACTGGTCAGCCTTTTGCGAAACGAAAGTGCGCTTTACTAATCAATCAGTTTGCCTTTGTCCAGTTGAACCGCGCCCGTTTCCCGGAGCTTCTTCAATACCCGTGATGCCGTGCTTTTGGATAAAAAAGTGCTATTGGTCAGAAAGTAAAGCACTGAAAATCGCTTTTTTATATGACACGGAAACGCACTCCACCGGCTGATTGCATTAGTGACCTGCACTTCCGAATTGGCATAATGTGACTGAAGGCAGTTCAGCAGATCGGTGTGATAACCTGACATGATTTTCATAACGTCCGGAAACAGCCCTTTATGGTTTACGAGGCTCCAGAACTGGTTATATTCAATGCTGTAAATTTTTCCGTAGTCGACTTTCTCAATGAATATCGGCGGTGCTTCCAGTGCCGGCATGGCGCCGATGACAAACGGCCCCGTAATGATATTGATGATTTTATTTCCATTTTTTGAACGGATAATAAAATCCCCTTCCTTAATCAGGTATACCTTTCTCTCCTGACCAGTGAAAAAATCGAAGAACTGCTTCCCCCGTGAAAGTCGATCGAATCTTGCCGGTTTAATGTAAGGCTCCATATTATGGATGATATTAAGATGACTTTCCGCAACATGCCTGGACATAAAAAACTTCCTTTTGATTGCTCCTTAACGAATGAAGATAGTATTTAAAAATAATTCAGCTTATGTATAAGCTGGAAATAAAAATAGTCTCAAATGCATACGCTTGTATATATGACTGATTTGTTTTTAGTCACGCCCTGATTTCGTAAACTTCACAAGATTTTAACTTGCTGGCTCGTATGCTACTTATGTGAATAACAATACAGCACTAATCTATTTTTCATATCCACAACCTTTAAAAGAAAAAATTGTGTCGTGATTATCATGTAGAAAAAAACCTTTAATCCAGGCTTAGGGGATGGCAGTTAATAACAAGATCAAACTGCAATATGAATCACTGTATTCGTGTCTTGAGAGGGTGCGTCTTTTAAAGAGGAATTCTTAAAACCATGACATCACCTATCTTTTACGCTTCAGCTGCGGCAAACCGGGCTGGCAATGCCCGACCCGATAAACCGCTGTAATCGTATTTACTCAAAATGTTGCATCCACCGTCATGGCATTACGGTTTTTTGAATTTGTCTTCAACCTTCTCTTTCGCTTCCGCGATTTTATCCCCAGTTTTTTCTGTAAAGCTGTCTTTATGAGCTGGCCCACTTCCTGGTGTTACCAGACGGGTGTTGTAGCCATGGTCAGCGCGAGCCTGACCCGTGCTCTCAACCAGCGGATCGGTCGCAGTGTGATTGCCGGTCACCGGGTCTGCACTTAACGGATCTCTGCTGGCATGGTCAATATCTACTTCCTGACGGCGTACAGAATCATTAATGGTTTCGACACGATCGCTGGCCTCTTTACGCAGCACCACTTCTTCAATAATTTCCGCAGTCTTATTAATGACAGGCTGCTCATGCGACTCTTCCACTTCAACCGTTTTTTCAGACCAATCGACATTGCCCGGTGAGCCTGTTCCGCTGACCGGACGACGGAAGATTTCGGCATGTTGCTCACGCAGCGAAATATTTTCTGATACGGGTTCCGTGACAGTGTAGCGACGAACGCGGGTTGAGCCTTCACTGACCAGACGTTTGCCTACTTCCAGACGTTCTTCTGCCAGCCGCAGCACGTCTTCGTTACTTTCATCACCGGTTAATGGAGTACGACCCGCGACACGATGAGCCGGTTCAGTATGAAGTGGTTCGACTGCTGCGCTATCCTGAAACGTTCCGCTAGCGGGTGCAGTCAGGCCATCATTTGTTACGTCGTCGTCAGGTAACGCAGCACGACGTTCTGTCAGTTCTTCATGCGCATCAAGGATACCTAACGCTCGAGGTAGCTCATCTTCATCCGCCCGAAGCGACAGCACTACACCGCCAGTACGCATCGCGTCTTCATAGACTTCGGCCTGATCTTCTTCCAGCGTATTGCCAAACAGGCGCTGCCAGAAACCAGGGTGACGGGCTTCGTGTCCTTCAGTACGCAAGCGATCGCCGGAAATGATGTCAATGTCATCATCCAGGAAACCGGCCTTAATCAGGTTACGCTTTGCACCCTCAGCCAGTGAGAGACTGCTGAACATTGTGACGATTGTTTCACGTGCCATGTTGTGTTCCTCGATGATGGATTTGGACGGCTCTGAGTGGAATGTTCGGGTCAGATAAGCGTGCTGTTTACGCAGGGTGACGATCTCTTCTGTCTCTTCCATGCTGACAACCTTGCGGATATGCCACTCCTCTTTCAGCACCAGATGACGAACAATCTCGATTTCCTCTTCGACGATTGGAATGATCAGCACACCATTCTCTTCACGGATCTCCGGCATCGCCGTCAGCCGCTCCGACTTGGGAATGCGGTCAATCTCCGCTGTCTGATGCCGGAGCATCAGCGCAATTTTTTGCTGATGCTCGGTGACCTGTCGGGTAACTCTGACATGGCCATCAGTGACCCGCTGTCTGGAAATCTCAATGACTTCTTCCGCCAGTCTTATTACCTGGTCGTTACCCTCTGACCCTGGTTCTTCAGGAGGTTGATTGTTCATGGTTAACCTGCCTGTGATACAGAGCGATCATTTGTACTTTTCCTGACCTTGAGCATAAGTGACTGCTTTCCGGCTGATTAAAGCCTGGCACAAAGAACTACAAAAGATAGAAAAATACAGAAAAATGCAGTCAATTTAAGTAAAAGTGTCGCTAAAAGACGCTAAGCGATGCGGCAGATCAAATCACTAATCGCAGCGGGAAACAGTCAAATCTGTTTTGCTGCTTCCCGGGGAGAATAAAGAGATAGGATCAGGGATTAACCGGGTATGACGTAAATCAGCTACCTCACATCACGGGTTGAGCCATTCACTTTCCTGCAAGCTTCCATGAGGAGAGTAATGAAACAGGGCACGCTGATTATCATTTCGCTGAAGCTGATAAGCGTCCAGTACGCTGACCCGCACGATCACCACGCCAAAGCGAGACGCTCCCGACTCCACGGCTGTCGCTTCGCGTCTCTCATCAGCGGCTACCCGTACTTCACCCGGTGGTCCACCGGTGTAAGTCTGCTGCGTATGCTGCGGTAACTCACGCCACGCTGACCGGGCAACATCACTCCCTGCCGCATAGCACTCAACCCGACCCACCATCCGCAACTGCAGGCGCCGCTGATGACAATATCCCAGCACGCTAACCTGCGGGTTAGCCGCCATCTCCTGCCACTTCGGGCTGCGGACATCGGTATGAAATGTCAGCATCCGGTGGCTGTCATCACACTGGCGCAGCACCACGATGCGCGCCTGTGGTTGCTGCGCACTATCTACGGTACAGAGCGTCAGATAACGAAACCCGCTCTGTGGATCGGCTGCGCCAGCCACCAGTTCCGCCCAGGCGGTTGCTTCAAACGTTTTCAGATCCATTGGATATTATTCTCATCAGTGTCGGCTTTCAGCCATCTGGCTAAAAGCGTAGCAACGAAGTGGGCAGATGAACGTTCATCGCAGCGATATCGGCAAATGCGCCCAGCGAAGACAGGCGGTCAACACTCAGGATTGTGCAGAGAATGAACTAAATTCAGAATGACGAGAACGCGTGAAGAGCAGCAAAAAGTGAATGCCATCGGTCAGCGATGCTGTGCTATTTTGCACCATTGATTGCAGATTCGACATGCAGGGAGTTGTATCATGTCTGGTGAATTCACGTCAGAAATGCCACCGCAAATCACGTCGCCACGCCTGACCTATCGCCCGCTGCGCGAGGAAGACTGGCCATTCTATCTGGCGGTCAGTCAGGATCGAACGGTAATGAAGTACATTAGCGATCCGCGCAGCGCAGACGCGATCAGAAGTCTCTCTTTTGATGTCCGCCTGCCCGCCTGGTATCCGGGCTGTAATCACTGGCTGTGTCTGGTAATTGAGGAAAAAACAACCGGTTCAATGGCTGGCTTCTGCGGGTTCATCGATCGCGGAGAAGGCATTGCCGAGTTTGGATTTATTCTTGCGGCCAACGCGCAGGGCAAAGGCTATGGCAGCGAGTCACTGCATGCCACTATCGCCTTTTGCTTTGAGCAACTGGACTATCGCAAGCTGACCGCCACGGTGACCGCAGGCAATGAGGCCTCATGCCGGACTTTGCTTTCTGCGGGCTTTGTTCAGGAAGGGACAATACGGCAGAATTTCTTTCTCGACGGCAAGTGGCAGGATGACTGGCTATTTGGCCTGCTGAAACAGGAATACCGGCCAGCAGGCTGACCTGACACGGTAACGGACTGGCGTCGCTCATCCTGCACTTTGCCTGTCACGGGCGCATCAACTAATGGGGCATGACGTCGTGTCCGCTGGCGACAGCTGGCGGATAGTGTTCTTCACCGCACAGCATCGTCTCAAAGTCCGCTGGCGTCATTGGCCGGCAAAGGCCATTGCCCTGCATAATGTCGCATCCGGCAGTAGTCACAAAAGCGACCTGCTCTTTGTCTTCCACGCCTTCTGCCGCCACACGAATCCCCAGGCTTTTGCCGAGCGCGGTAATTGATCGGAACATCATCCGCACCCGCATGCTTGAACTCAGCTCGTGCGTCAGCGACTTATCAATTTTAAAGCCTGCTACAAAGCTATAACGAAGCAGGTTAATCGCCCCTAGCGTACGTCCGTAATGATCGATAATGAATGAAGCGCCTGTCCGGCGTACCGCCTCAACCTGAACAGGCAAATCCTGCACCAGTACAGCAAGCAATGGCTCATCCACCTCCAGCTCAACAAAACCGGCATCACCGCCCGCACTCTCGCGTATCACCGCCTCCAGGCTATTACCGGCTAACTGACGCGGAAAAAGGTTGATACTGACACGAAGCTGAGGCGCGCGAACCTGCCACTGCCGGACCTGTGCCAGCGCACTGCGAATGATCCACTCTCCCAGTGTCACGGAAAGCGGACTCTTTACCAGCATGCCGATAAATTCGGCGGGCAACAGCAGCCCGCGAGTCGGATGCTGCCAGCGTACCAGTGTCTCGCAGCCAACAAGCTTTCCGCTTTCAACGTCGTAGCGGGGCTGGTAATAAAGCGTAAACTGCTGCTGCCGCACCGCCGTTTCCAGCTCGCGCTCAAAGCGGCGGCGTTGCTGTTCCGCTTCGCGAAACGCGGGCATAAATAGCATACTGCAGCCTTTCCCAGATGCTTTGGCGCGATAAAGTGCAAGGTCAGCCGCGGACATGACAGATGAGGGATCACGCCCATGCTCCGGATAAGAGGCGATGCCGGTGCTGGCACCCACGACTACCGGCGAGTCGTGATAGCGGAACGGCGTCTGTACGGCTGCAATCAGCCTTTCCGCCGTGATTGCCGCTTCTGCGCTGCCGCCAGCTAGCAGGATCACAAATTCGTCACCGCCCAGCCGGGCAGCCGTCACCGCACTGGCGCAGACCGCACGAATCTGTTCCGCCACATGGCACAGCAACGCATCCCCGGCAGCATGCCCCAGCGTATCGTTAACTTCTTTGAAACCATCAAGATCGGTCATCAGTAATGTATAAGGCACGGCTGCTTTAGTCAGTTGCCCGACCTGGTCCATAAACGCGCTACGGCTGGCGAGACGCGTTAGCATATCTATTGAGGCCAGCTCACAAAGCCGCGCTTCACTCTCATAGCGAGCCGTCACATCACGGATAATCATGCCTACCAGCCGATCGCCTTCTTCACGCCAGCCAGAAAAAGAGACCTCTGCCGGGAATTCACGACCGTCGCGCGTCACACCCCATATCTGCAACGAACGAGGATGCGAAATAGCGGCTTCGTCAGAGGTAATCCTGGCCAGTTCGTTTCGGTAGTCAGTCTGGCAGCGGGCCGGAATCAACTCGCTGACGTACTGACCACGCATCTCCTCTGCGCTGTAACCGAACAGCGCGGTAGCAGCCGGATTCCAGAAGGTAATGCCGCGACGCAGGTCTGTACAGACAATGGCGTCGGGAGAGGTGGAAGAGATCGCCTGAAGCCGCTGCTGACTGGTATAGCGCAATAATTCCAGACGATGCATTTCCATGCGATCCATGACCAGCGCGGCAATGTCAGCCAGATGCTTTCGATCCTCTGCAGTCAGCGGCTCACGAGGATGAGTGTCGGTCAGGCAGACCGTACCAATGTGGTGACCATCCGGAGTCGAGAGCGGAATCCCCGCATAAAAGCGGATAAAGGGGTAACCGTGAACCAGCGGACTGTCGCGAAAGCGCGGATCTTTCAACGTATCGGGCACGCAGAGAATCTCGCCCTGCGCCAGGGTATGATGGCAGAAAGCAACGTTTCGCGATGTACCTGAGATATTTAAACCGTAGCGGGAGGCAAAAAACTGCCGCTTTTCATCGATAAGCGACACAAAAGCGACCGGCACCCGGAACAGCCTGGCAGCAAGCGTGGTCAGACGATCCAGCGCATCGGTCGGCGGTGAATCCATCAGGTTGTACTGCTTAAGTGCGTTGAGGCGAGCCGCCTCGGCATCATGATAAACTGGACGTTTCAGCGTAACTCTCCTCTGATGTTATCTGCTGCAGTCGGCACGACACAGCGTAAAGAGGACTCGTTCAATCAGACAGGACACGCAGAATTTGCTATCGACCCGTTGCCAGAAGAAAGGCCCACCAGTGAACTCTGCAACAAAAGATCGCCGCGATGAGCCCGATGAAGCTGGCACCGCAGATAAAGGGACGCCAGTTAATACGTTATGCCTGGCAGAGGAATTGCAGCGGATCAGCAGCTTATGGCGGATCACGCCAGGAAACTCTGGCCAGGGCTTATCAGACGAGCGCAAAAAGCGCTTCGCTTGACTCACTATATCGGCCTGGAATAGCTTTACTTAAGTGTTAATACAGGCTGAAAACCTGACTTTGCCAGCTTTGACAGGTGCTCATAATGCAGATGTCCTTCAGCCAGCAACATCAGCACTTCATACTTTTCCTGGCAAACCTGCGCCGGCTTGGTGATGCTTTCATGCCCTGCCAGATGCGCTGACTAACGTCAAAATTGTTCTGTTACCCTTTCCTGAGAAAAAATCAGCAGCCTCGCGCAGTTCATACCCATTACGCTGTACGGAAACAGGCGGTCTTAAACGCTGATTTCCCGGATGAGTGACTCCCTGTTCAGTGCCCCGGTGACGAAACCACTGGGGATGAAAGGGTGGCAGCGGAAATATGAATTTGAGTTAAGTTTAGAGTGCCAGGCAATCCGCAGCTGTCAGAAAGCGTCAGACATGCATAAAACTGAATAAATTAACTGAAGTTTTATCTTATTTTCCTGCCGCATAAAGATTACGCGACTGAGAATAACAATCGCCATTACTAAGGGTGATGTTGACCAGGTGATGATTAACGTCGATCACGCGCTCCGTAAAGTGAGGCATTCATTCAATTATTAAATAAAAATCATCGTGAATTTTTATTTCGACACCTAAAGCCATTGTTTACCGGTCTGATTGTTATCTGGCCGGGCGATACCTGATCGGCACTCGCCCAGCCAGCTTTTCAACGGCCGTAACATACTAATTAACCGTGGCAACAGCTTGATTCGGCAAAGTGAAACGCGTAATCACACTGCCCAGCGTCTGGGTCTGTCCACTGAGACTGCCTGCCGTCACGGAAACCTGCTGAACCAGTGTCGCATTCTGCTGAGTAACGCGGTCAAGTTCAGCAACGGCCACGGTGACCTGGGCAATACCTTTGCTCTGCTCATCCGATGCCAGCGCAATCTGTCCAATCAGTTCATTGACCCCATCGACGCCACGCAGCACGGCTCCCATGGTGGTTCCCGCACTCTCGGCTGCCCGGCGGCCATCCTCAACGCGCGTCACGGTATCGGCAATCAGTTCTTCAATCTCTTTTGAGGCAGCTGCGCTTCGCTGTGCCAGTGAACGAACTTCACTAGCGACCACCGCAAAACCCCGGCCCTGCTCGCCCGCACGGGCGGCCTCTACGGCGGCATTGAGCGCCAGAATGTTGGTCTGAAACGCAATGCCATTAATGGTTGTAGTGAACTGCCGGATTTTTTCAGACCCCTGCGCGATGCTGGTGATGGCTGCCGATACTAACTGAACCAGTTCCACGCCCTGATGAGTGGTATTCGTGGTCGTGGCAGCCAGTTCACGTGCTTCACGCGCATTTTGTGCATTATGACGCACGGTGACCGTGATCTCCTCCATGCTGGCTGCGGTCTGCTCCAGTGCAGCGGCCTGTGTCGATGTCCGATCGGAAAGGTCGGCGTTACCCGCGGCAATGTCACCCGCTTCACGATGAAGAATGGCGGCGTTGTCGCGGATAGCACTGACCGTCTGCAACAGACTGTATTGCATCTCTTTGATCAGCGGCACCAGTTGCCCGACACAGTTACGCCCCAGATCGTCCGGCTCACGCGTAAGATCACCGCCAGCAATGATGTTTAAATGAGCGCGAATTTTACCGACAGGACGTACCAGATGAACAACCAGATAACGGTCACAAAACAACAGCAAGGCCAGAACAGCCACCAGCGCTGCCAGTAATACGCTCTCCAGCCGATGTCGATCAGTTTTCAGTGGGGCCTGATTCCGGGCTAACTGTTGCGTGATTTTATCCAGCTGGGCGCGGGCAACAGATGCGAATTCAGAAGGTGTGGCTGTGAGTGCATTACGGAAGTTATCCCAGCCAGCATCGGCTGGGGTTAAAGCGACGAGAGCACTCTTCTCGGCTGCCGTACCGCTTTGCATAATAATAGCGCTGTTCGTCAGAAAACGTAGTTGTTGCGTCAGCGCCTCAGAACGATCAGTTTGTCGATAGATGTCGCGCACGAAATGGCTGCTGAAGCCGCCAGCTAATGCCACCACGCCCAGTGAGACGATCATCATCCACAGTACCACGCGGCGAATAGTGAAATGCCTGAGTGAATTCATGAGTTTTCCCCGATGTTGTCATTGGTGTAGGTAAAGAAAGTAAAAGTAAATTATGCCATTTGATTTATCGCGTTATTATATAGCGCGCTATGTTTATAGTAGGTATACTGGCAGGATATTTAAGAAATTAATAGTTTTTGACGACGAAATAATAGAATCAGCAATACGAAAATATTTCGTTAAAGAAAAAATATTTGCTTACCTGGCCAGTGATGGCGTGCGGTGCGATAAAAAATAAATCATTAAACTTCTTCTTTTTTTACAGAAATAGCCTATATTCATGTCGTCAAACCCTTTAGTTTTTCTGTTTAATTCCACTCCGTAACCAGCCGATGCAGAGGAATCCATGCTTATGAGCCTAAGCGGCGGCGATGAATGCCGTACGCAGACCCTGCACGCGTTGCGCAGTAACGATGAAAGCCGTGACGATGTGCTGCGACAATTCGTTCGGCTGTCGAGCCAGGCACTCGGTATTCCCGGCAGCTTTATCTCGGTGCTGGATGATGAGATGCAGTATGTTAAAGCAGCGCATAATTTCACCCTTACACAATCCTCCAGACAGGACTCACTCTGCAGACACGTAGTGGATAATGACAGTATTGTCGTGGTGCCCGATACGCTGCTTGATGTCCGCTTTGCTGAACATCCACTGATTACCGGTGCGCCTTTTATTCGTTTCTATGCAGGTGTGCCACTGAAAAGCAGCACCGGTCTGATACTGGGCACGATGTGTGTGACCGATACCGCACCTCACCCCTTTAGTCGCGATCAGGCGGCGATGCTTAAAATGCTGGCAGCACTGGTGATCTCTTTTCTTGATGCCTGGTACTCGGCTGGCTTTTCCGACCCCGTCACAGGATTGCCCAACCGTCAGCGTTTGATTCGTGATCTGCAATTCCTGGCTGCTTCTGGAGACACCACCCCACGGCGGCTGGTACTGATTGACTGTATCGATATGCCACGCGCTTATGAACTTGCGCGTTCAATGGGAATGGGACCAGTTGAAAGCCTGCTGAAGGATGTGGCCACGCTATTGCCGCTGCGCCTGCGTCCTGCACCTTGTGAAATGCTCTATACCATAGCAACCGGGCGCTTTGCCCTGCTGACTCGTCAGGAGAGCAGGCTCACAGCTAACTGGGTGGCAACGAAGCTGGCTGGGATCAGTGCCGATATCGGTGATGGGCTATCGGTTGCATTAATGACCCACACCGGGGAAGCGAGTTTCAAAACCGGAGAGTTGCCCGCTAAGGAGATCCTGCGGCGCGCACTCAGTGCGCTGCACGAAGCCATTACCCGAGACATTGCTTCGATGCCTTTTAGTGAGGCCACCGATACGCGCCACACGCAGGATTTCACCCTGATGCATGATCTGGCTACGGCAATACGCCAGGACAAAGGATTATGGCTCGCTTATCAGCCTAAAATCTGTCTGCACAGCGGCAAACCGATTGGACTGGAAGCCCTGATCCGCTGGCAGCATCCGCAGCGCGGCGAACTGTCGCCTGCACAGTTTTTACCTTTTGCCGGGCAAACCGAGCTGCTCAGCGAGTTAACGACGTGGGTCACAGAGCACGTGATCGCCCGGCTATCCCGGCTTCGTAACAGCTATATACAGTTGCCGATCACAATTAATGTCAGCAGTAGCGATTTTTCCCGTGAAGGATTTGCAGACGAGCTGGAAGAACGGATGATCAGCGCAAAGCTGCCGGTTTCGCTGCTGGGCGTTGAGTGTCTGGAAACAGAACGGATTCTGGAAAGCCCGGCCGCAATACAGGGTCTGGAGATGCTTAAACTTCGTGGATTTGATATTTCACTGGATGACTTTGGCACCGGCTACAGCAACATCAGCTATCTCCGACGCATGCCTCTGGACGTAATCAAACTTGACCGTTCACTGATCAGCGAAATTGCGTCTGATACCGCATCGCGTGTCATCGCTCGCAGTATTATTGCCATGCTTAAGGATCTCGATTACAGGGTGCTGGCTGAAGGTGTGGAGAATGCGGAAACTGTTACGGCGCTGACCGAATTTGGTTGTGATCAGGCTCAGGGATTTTTCTACTCCAGACCACTGCCGGAAGCGGCACTGGATGAGTGGCTGGGCTGGCGATTACGCAGTCAGTGCTAAGCCTGACTCACCCGCCCCACCCTCTTATTTTTCCGACCCAAATGCGCTGAAGCCGCCTGGCCCGGCAATCCTGACAGTGTTACGCCCGGCGGCTTTTGCCTCGTAGAGCGCTTCATCAGCACGCCGTAGCACAGCCTCGCGATTGCCAGCCAGTTCAGCGCCTGAAGCCACGCCTGCTGATATTGTCACTGTTCCGGCAAACGGGAAGGTGGTGATGCTGACGACCTCACGAATTCGTTCTGCGGTGCGGGCCGCATCCTCCAGCGTAGTGTGGGGCAGCAGCAGGATAAACTCCTCTCCGCCAAACCGGCTAACGATATCGCCGATCCGACTGAGCTGACGCAGCAACGCCGCCAGATTCACCAGCACCGCATCACCTGCGTCATGCCCATACCAGTCGTTTATCTTCTTAAAATGGTCGATATCAATGGCGATGACACTCTGTTCATGCTCACTGTCTGACCGCGCTGCCAGTACAGAGAATCCACGCCGGTTACAAAGACTGGTCAGGGGATCGGTCATCACTTCATCGTTCAGCGCGGCCAGATGACCCGCCACGGCGTGACGATGAGCCTGTACCGCTTCTTTAAGTCGATCAGCCTCGTAATACCAGGTTTTAACCGTGGCGAGTGATTCGGCCTGCGCTTCGCTGCCGCCATCACGCACTCTGTCCGCCAGTTTTTCCAGTGGAGAAGCAATGCGACCTGCCATAAACGCAATAACGCCCGCGGTCACGATGATAATGCCCAGAACAAACCAGACTGCGCTCTCCGCCGTGCGCATCAGAATATGCCTGACCGTTTCAGACGTGCCGGTAATAAATACATTCCAGCCGGTTTTGTGCAGCGTGCCGTAACCGGTGAGGTAGTTCTGTCCATCACTCTCCAGCGTGAAGTGCCCACTTTCTGAGGTGGCAAGTTGCTTCTGCAATGCCAGGCTAAGCAGCATCTTTGTTCCGACACGCGCCGGATCGTGACTGAAAATAATCAGCCCTTCATTGCTGACCACGCTGACCATCGACCCTTTGGTGTAAAAATGCTGGCTCAGGATTTCGCTCAGCATGCTCTGTTTTTTGAGATAGATGGTGCCACCTATGTATCCCAGATAATGGCCCTCCTCGCTGAACAGAGGCTGTGATAAAAAAACCACATAGTTACCCGCAGCAGAGGTAAAGGGAGGGGAAATAAAAGGCTTCTGTGTCGAAATAGCCTTCAGGCTGGCCGCAGAGTGCAGCTTAACGCCAATCAGATTCAGACTATCCGGTGAGGTGGCCGCAATGATGGCGTCATGATTAACGACCACGACTGAATTGAAAAAGCCCGACTGCATTCTTAAGCGCTCGGTCTCTTCTTCCAGTTGTTGAACATCACCGAGCGTCTTGATCTGTGTTGCACTCCAGGCCAGTTCACGCTGCGCTATCGCCAGGTAACGATCGGTGGTATCGGCCAGTTTACGCGCATAAGCAATGTTCCCTTCCAGCAGGCTGTTTTCGATATTGGCTTTCTGAAACAGCAGTAACGCGCTCAGCAGAAGACCGGAAGTCAGAATGACGCCCCCAATGGAAAGCAAAGTCAGTAGCGAACGCAGGCGCATTTTTTTACGGCGCATTACAGTCAGGATCCAGGATAAACGTCATCTGAGTGTAACAGTTGTCACTACAGGTCAAGGGAAGAACAGAAGAAGATTAAGACGGGATCACGACCTATTGCGGGGTTGAGCACGAAATGGCTCTGTATTACTCACGCATTGTTTAGCGTGTAGAGGGTTATGATAAGCAACAGCAGCGAATGATTAAGCCGTAATAATGATATCTGTTAAGCCTGGCACGATGCACCTGATGTTTAAAATTATCGCTGATCACGATGATAAAGCCCTTCAATAGCATTGAATAACGGGGCAGAGGTTGCCCCGGTTATGATCATGAATAAAATAAGCTGAAAACAGTTAAATCAGACCAGTATCAAAAACAGACAGATTTGCACGAATTTAATCATTTAATAGAATTTAACGCCAGAACGCTTTAATATAAGAACGGCTGCTGAGTCTTTTAATAAAATGATGCGGACAGTTAAAGCGAACCCCATCCCACTCAAGATTAAACCATTGAAATTCATCATTTTTAATTTTTTCTAACAAGGTCATTGCCTGCATAGGCGTCTGAAACGCATAAGCTTTCATCACGCCATCTTTGGTACATAAATCAATATGAACCATATAACCCCCGGGTGTTTAAAAAATCGGAACTTTATAATTATTGAACTGCCTGTTTAGCATAATCCATTTATTAGCTGCCGATTATCTGATTTCGTCATATTTACGTAAAAATTTCGTTTATAATTTTTCATTATTTTTTTGGGCAACTCAGCCATATTCAGTCAATTAATTTGACCATGTCAGCATAGGTGAGTCAGACCTGATTAGATTTATATCTAAGGCTTTCCTTCCATTCAGACAACGGCGAAATAGCTGTTCGCAGAACAGGACGTTTATCGCGTCGCTTTTCAGCACTCCGCCGTCCGCCAGTGCAGGGCAGCCATACTGCAGAAAAGGAATGCTTCGTGCTGACAGGTTGAGATGGTCATAAACAGAGCACATCGTTTACACTCTCAGCAGTCTCATTTTAACCCGGCAACGGTTTAGACAGATCGCTGAAGAGGCAGGAGATCACTCACGGCGGGCAATAAGGAATCTTATGCTGGATTATATGATGTCGCTCTACCGTGCTGTTCCTGTTTCATCGGACTGTCTCAGCGACTGGCTTGCCCGCTGGCTGGCACAACAGCAGACCCGATGCCACGACCATCATTTTTCCGCCGCCTTTCCCTGGCGAGAAACCGGGTTGCCCCAGCACACTTTTTTGCAGCGTGAACTGAGGATTAATGGCCAGCGTTATCTCACCGGGCCGCGCTATCTGGGTGGTGATCCTGCTCAGCCTTTTATTGAAATTGTGGCCCGTGACAGCGTCATTGATTACGCGGTGGCTGACGCTATCATAAAGGCGTGGCAGCCGCTGAAACCGCTAAAGTTGCGTGTCCTGTTGCCTGCGACCCATCCCGACATTGGGTTTACCGATCAACTGATATTCCTCAGCGATCCGGCTGCCGTTACGAAGCCTCCCGATAAAAACATTTCACTGGTGAAGGCTGCCCGGAGAGATTATCCCGCCTGTCTTCAGATGATTAACAACGCCTATCGTGCCAGCTGGCACACGCTGCCGCATCTGCGTGATCAGCTGATGGCTTCGAGCAAACAGGAATTACGTGAGGATATTGCCGCGGGTCATGTACTTATGATTGTCTGGCAGGGCATGCTGGCAGGGCTGATGATTTGCGAACGCCGGCGACTGGCCTTTATTGAGGGCGTTCAGATTATGGATGAAGTGATTATACCCGCTTATCAAGGACGCGGACTCGCCGCATGTGCACAGCAGCGTTTACTGCAACAACTTTGTCATCACCCTGGTGTGCAGGAGCTGCTGACTGGCACCATCCTTCCAGGCAATTTTCCTTCTGTTCGAAGCGCACAAAGTGCCGGACGACGCTGCGTGCTGAAATATCAGTTTTTTGCCCCTGCCGATTTAGGTCCCGACCGGGTCATTATTTGATCTCACCCTCAACACCCGCTCAATCGAACAACCTGTCAGCGTGCCAAATGAATGTGAAGCTTTCATGACTAAAAATTTAAAAAAATACATTAAAATTAATAACCTGCTTGTATTTAGCTGACATTTCACACCATTCACATTTTGACAATAAAATAATCACACGGAGTTATCTTTTCGTGCCTAAATTAGTGCCAGCTTTTATCAACGGAGCAGGCAAATGACTCACTTTGTGGCTATTTTTTTCTCTTCCCTCTTTATGTGCAGTAACGTTTTTGCAGGTTCGGTTTCCTCTGTTTCTATGAGCGCTCTTTCTGGCGCATTGAATGAACGTATGCAGGTAATGAAAGTGGTGGCAGGTTATAAAGCACAGCATCATTTACCTATTGAGGATCTGCCACGTGAGCAGGTGGTGCTGGATCACATGCTGCAGAACGCTGAGCAGGCCGGGCTTGAACCCCACTCCGTGGAGCCGTTTGTTCACGCGCTAATGAATGCCAGCAAAGCAGTTCAGTATCGCTATCGCGCAGACTGGCTCTCAGTCCCGGACAGTGATCGCCCCATTCCGGATCTGGCCGAGACCAGGCAGCAAATAGAGAAGCTGGATACTCAGCTCCTTACCGCAATCAGCCAGCGTCTGATGACCGGTATCTTCTCACAAGAAGATAAAGCGTTCCTGATGTCACAACTGACGGCACCCCACCTCAGTCAGCAGGATAAAAACAGCCTTTTCGCTTCCCTCGGCCGCATTAAGCGTTTGCGTTAATCCTCAGGCAGCGGAGTGAGCTATGCAACTACAGGAACTCATGAATCCCGACTACTCAGACAATCCTTTTCCGCTTTACCGCAAACTGCATCAGCAGGGACCGCTCATTCCTGCCGGAGATAAGATCATCATCAGCGGCAGTCATGCAGTCGTAGAAGCGCTGCTGAACGATCGTCGGGTTGGTAAAAATTATATGGAAAGTGTCAGGCTGAGATTTGGTGATGATGCCGCCGACATGCCGCTGTTTCAGGGGATCAGCAGAATGTTTCTGGTGCTTAATCCACCAGAGCATTCCCGGCTGAAAGGACTGGTGATGAAGTCGTTTAGCGCCCGGGAGATCAAACCTCTCAGGGAGATGGCACTGACTGTAGCGAATGAATTGGTTGATGCGCTGGCAGACCGTCGCGCCTGCGATCTGGCTCAGGCATTCGCTTTTCCACTGCCGGTGCGCATCATCTGCAGGATGCTGGATATCTCAGAGTCCGACGCGCCGGAACTTGGGCGCCTTACCTCTGTGCTGGTGAAAGTTTTCGATCCTCAAATCAGTCAGGCAGACCTGCTCGAAGCCGCTGACGCTTTTGCTGTGCTGGAAAGATACTTCAGCGCATTGATCGTCTCCCGCCGTGACAGCACGGCGAATGATCTGGTGTCGCTGTTTCTGCGCAGTGGCAGTGAAGACGACCGACTAAGTCACGATGAGATCATCGCCAATGTAGTACTTCTGTTTCTTGCCGGCCATGAGACCACATCAAATATGATCTGCAACACCATTCTGGCCCTGCATGACCATCCACAGGAACTGGCATGCCTGAAACGGAACCCTGCGCTGATACCCAATGCCATAGAGGAGTGTCTGCGTTACGATAGTTCGGTTCAGATGCTCTACCGGACGACTCTGGAAGAGATAGAGCTGGCAGGTCAGTTGATCCCGACCGGAACCCGCTTCTTTTTGAGTCTGGGCGCAGCTAATCACGATCCGCGGGTATTTACCTCGCCAGAACGAGTGAATATCCGACGGCATGAAGGACGCTGTCTGGCATTTGGTGGCGGAATTCATCACTGCATGGGCTACCGGCTGGCCCTTGCAGAAATGGAAGTAGCCCTTCATGTATTACTGACCCGGTTACCAGAGTTGCGCCCCATAACCGCTGGCGTTCGCCGCAATCACAGGGCCAATTTACGCGGCGTCAACGCTCTGCCGGTCGAATGGTGAGGTATTGTATTGTCGGGCCAGAAGAACCGACGATCAGACACGCAGCCGCAGAGTAGCTGGCAGGATAAGCTGGCTGTTAACGGGATCCTCTCCGGCAATCATGGTCGTCAGCATAGTGAAGCAGGCCTGCGCGAGTGCCGGAACGTTCTGCTCTACCGTATCGATCGGAATGGAAAGTGAATCATAGAGATAGTGATCATCGAAACTGGCGATACGGATGTCGCTGGTCAGCAGACTATGCTCGCTCATGTAACGCAGAACCCCCTCCAGCAGACCGCAGGCGGCGGTAAACATCGCTTTGGGCGGTCGGCCCAGCCGGTTACAGAGCGCTGCAAACATTTCATAGCCACTGCCAGGGTGGTAGTTACCCTGAATAATCCACTCAGGCTGCAGCGTTACACCCGCCCGAGCCAGCCCCTCCCTGAATCCCGCCAGACGATTCTGGGTCGGGGAGAGATCAGACTGTCCACCCATAAAGTAGATCTCCTCCGGGCAGGCGCGTGCCAGCTTTTCAACCAGTTCAGCTGTAGGCGTTATCGAGTCGGTGATGACCCAGGGCAGCTTAGTATTGTTCATGGTCCTGTCAAACAGCAGTACCGGCAACTGTTCGCTGAGACTGACATAGTCACTGTCGGTCAGCATACTGGAGGCAACAATGAGTCCGTCGACCTGCCGCGCGACCAGGTTGTTGACCACCACCATCTCCTGACCGGCATTTTCGTCGGTGCAGGAAATCAGCAGCTGCAGCCCGGACGCGCGGCAAAGATTCTCCAGTGCATGAGAAAAGGCAGCGAAGCCGTGGTTAGTGATTTCTGGCACCACCAGCCCCAGTGTATGACTGCGGGCATCATGCAGCATCCGGGCGTGGATGCTGGGCTGATAATGGTGTTCGCGGGCAAGCGTAAGAACCCGCTCACGCGTCTCCTTCGCGACCCGTAACTCTTCGCCACGGCCGTTAAGCACCAGGCTGGCCGTGGCTTTTGAAACCCCGGCAAGCCCGGCAATGTCACTGATAGTAACGCGTTTTGTTTTTCTCACGGCAAGGCATCGTTTAGTGAAACAAGTACTTATTCTACCATGCAGCGGCGTAACGACCAGTAGCGGACCTGCAGTTCTGCGTGCCCGTGCAGGGTTAGCAACGCAGGATGGTCTGGAAAATAGCGGCTACTCATCACCCCTTCCCCATCGTTAATGAAAATCTCAACACTGGAGTGATCACACAGGATCTGTAACCGACTAGCGACTCCGGTCCAGTAGCGATATGTCCACTCACCCGTTACCAGGCTGCGACGGGCAAGCCGCAGTTCATTCTGTTGCCATGTCAGGATCAGCGTATTCGCAAAATTGAGTTCAACGTCGCCCCGACTCTCCAGCTCAAGCTCCAGCCGCTCTGCGTCCATAGGTGGCGCATCATCTGCACGCCCCTTATAGTGCTGCTCTTTCTCCCGCAACGCCTGCAGTTCCACCACCGGCTGCTGACAGAGCCGCCCATTGCGTGAGCTCAGTTCGCGCACACAGGTCATCTGGTGGATCCAGCCCTGTGCCACGGTTGGCTGAGCCATCTCTTCACCGTCCGGCGTCCCCATCCAGCCCACCAGCAGACGTCTCCCGTCAGCGGTCAACGTAGTTTGCGGGGCATAAAATTCAAACCCTGCATCCATTTCGTTAAGCGGACCGTGTTGATATAGAGGTTGCTGATAATCAAGCGAACCACTCAGCCAGGCGCAGGCGTGACTGTTCAGATAGCGCTTCTCTTCGGGTACTACGCCCTGAGGACAGCAAATCAGATAGGTGCTGTCGCCGAGCGTGAACATATCCGGGCACTCCCACATATAGCCTGCCGCGTCCAGACCCCCCCGTTCGCTTCCCGCAATCTCGCCGAGATTCTGCCACTCCCGCAGATTGTCAGAACGCAACAGCAATACCCTGCCCTGTAACTGCGTCGTCTGCGCGGCCAGCACCATGTACCAGTAATCTTCATGGCGCCATACTTTGGGATCGCGAACGTGACCGGTATACCCTTCCGGTACAGCAATAACCGGGCCGAGCTTGTCAAAACCCCCCGCACTGTTCTGCTGCGCCAGACACTGCCACGCCGTACGCGAACCATCATCAAACTTGACGTTGCCGGTATAGATCAGCGTCAGCTGACCGTTATCGTCTACCGCGCTGCCGGAGTAGCAGCCGCTGCGGTCATACTCCTCATCCGGCATCAGGGCAATGGGCTGATGCTCCCAATGCAGCAGATCGGCTGAACGCCAGTGTCCCCAGCATTTGTGCTGATGCGCACAGCCGAGCGCGTTCCACTGGTAGAAAAGATGGTAGTCACCGTTGAAATGGATAAATCCATTAGGATCGTTCAGTAACCCGGTGACCGGAGCCAGATGCCAGCCTGGATAATGGCTGTCGCCCAGCGCCTTTGGCATACCCTGCATCACCGCCTGCAGAATGGTGGCAAGACGTGTTGATGAGGCCATTATTCAGAATCCGTTTTGTATTTGAGAAGATATGAAATCACAAACGCGGTGGTAAAGGCGATTGCGATGCCGATGACATAATTCAGCAGAGATCCAGCCTGGACAATCGCCATGCCCGGTAGTCCGGTCAGCCCGACCGCTGTCATATAAACGTGAACCGACACGACCCAGGCACCGCCCAGCGCACCGCCCACCAGTCCGGCGATAAAGGGCTTCATAAACCGCAGGTTGATACCAAAAATGGCCGCTTCGGTGATCCCCAGTAATGCAGAAAACGCGGAGGGCAACGAAATCGCCTTGATCTTCGCATCACGGGTTTTGAACCACACTGCCAGACAGGCACCGCCCTGAGCCACGTTCGCCATCGCCCAGATGGGCAGCAGGAAATTCACGCCGATTGAAGGATTGCCCAGTAGTCCCGCTTCAATGGCGTGGAAGCTATGATGGACGCCGGTGATGACAATCACCGAGTAAAGCCCACCAAATACCAGCCCGGCCAGCCATCCGGCGTGCGCAATCAGCGTGCTGAGGACAAAGGAGATGCCATCACCCAGCATACGGCCCGCAGGACCAATAATCAGTAGCGCAATGAATCCGGAGATAATCACCGTCAGAAACGGGGTCAGGATCAAATCCAGCGCATCCGGTATTACCCGACGTAGCTGTTTTTCGAGCATGCTCATGAACCACACCGCCAGCAGTACCGGGAATACCGTGCCCTGATAGCCAATCATCGCGACTTCAATGCCGAAGAAGTTCATCGTGTGGAAACCGGCTGCCACGCCCCAGGCGTTGGTCAGCGCCGGGTGGGTCAGAATGCCACCCAGCGTTGCGCCCAGAAATGGGTTACCGCCAAACTCACGCGCTGCCGTAAAGCCAATCAGTATCGGCAGAATAATAAAGGCCGCCGAGCTGCACATATCCAGCATGATGTAGAGTGCATTTTCCGGATTGACCCAGCCGTAGGTTTTGACCATCCCCAGCAGGCCCATCAGCAGACCTGACGCCACAATCGCCGGAATGATCGGCACAAAGATGTTCGACAGCAGTCGGGCGATGCGCTGGAAAGGGTTAAGCTTGCGTGCGGCAATATCAGCAGCCTCAGACTTGCTCGATTCGCTAATACCCGCCTCGGCGATAAAGGCAGCGTAAACCTTGTTTACCACGCCAGTCCCAAAGATAACCTGAAGCTGTCCCGCATTACGGAAGCAGCCTTTAACCCCTTCAATCCGGCCGATCGCGGTAGTGTCCGCCTTTTCATCATCCGCCAGCACCAGACGCAGCCGGGTCGCACAGTGTGCTGCGCTGGCGATGTTCTCTTTACCACCCAGCAGCGGCAGTAAGGCCCGCGATATTTTTACATAGTCCATATACACCTCAGTCTTGTTTTGTTTTTATTCGTGTGGCGTTGAGGCCCCGGTCTCCGGGGCCATCCGGTCAGAACCAGGTTTCCATCTGTACACCGAAGTTCCATTCGCCACCGGCATCAAAGCCCTTGCTGCCGAACGCGTCGTCACTGGCATAGTTATTGAGCCGATGATCCCAGTTCATCCAGGTTGCAAACAGACGAATTTCCGGACGCTTAAGGAAGTCACCGACATCACCGGCTTTCAGGGTTGGCGCAATAGTGAGTTTGGTAAAGCTGCCGCTGACCGCGTTACGGTTGTTGTAACCTTCCGGACGCAGATCCATGTACTGATAAGAGCCTTCATACTGCATCTCAAAATTCTGGGTGATTTCCTGAATCAGACGCAGGTTAACTGTCGCCCAGTCATAGCTGTCACCTTTGACGTACCGATCGTCACTGCGCTGTGCCAGTACGGCAGGCGCAATGTGCCAGCCACCGCCCAGCGGGGTGATGCCGTAACTCGCCAGCCGCCAGGTGTTCGCTTCTGGCAACAGTGCGCCGTCAGACCCAATTGACTTCACCTCTGCGCCCAGGCCATGGCCATAGAGCAGTGCCGTTTTGGAAGTGCCCTCTGTCAGCCCATAGAAGCTGTCGTTATGCAGGCCCAGCAAAGCATGTACGCCGGTTTCGGCCGCATCGCCTTTGACTCTGAGTCCGTCGATATCCCGGCGATCGTCGTTATCTTTCGCCCGCATACCACTGAGCATCATCTGCACCGGGCCGACAAAGTTATTCAGCGTCAGGATGTAGTTCTGCGCCGTATTTTCATTGTTTTCGATGTCGCCAAAGGTACGACCGTACAGCGAAATGTTGCTACGCGTCTGATCGCTCCACTTCATGTCGTAAATGCCGGCACCGGTACCTGCAAGAAACACAACATCAGAATCGATCCAATGGATATCAAAGTTATCACGGTCAAAACGCTTACCGGCCCACACGGTAGAGTTATCAAATGCACCGCTGAAAGTGGGAAGTTGCCCAAGCTCGACAAATGCCTGACGCAGGTTGAGATCGCTGCTGGATGCGGTCCAGTCGTTATAGGTGCGCTGCCCGTCAGCCAGCATGGCTTTGAAACGGGTGGTAGCACCATTATCCAGCGTCTGCTTATGTTCGAGGTTGAGCTCAACATACGTATCCGGCTCATTACCGAGACGTCCAACGTGACCGCCGGTTTCGCCAGCAGGAGTGAGTGTCGGACCACCCTGCGTTTTAGTGGCTGAGCTGTTCATCAGCAATCCGGAACGGGCGTAACCGTGGAACTCAAAGCCACCTTCATCGGCAGATTTTTGTTCCAGCTTCGCGGTGCGCTGAGCAACCTCGGCGGTGGAAGTCTGGGTCTGCTGCTGTACGGCTGCCAACTGTTGAGCCTGCTTCTCAGCCACCTGTGCCTGCTTTTCGGCGACCTGAGCGCGGGTTTCAGCAACATTTGCTCGCTGCTCGGCTGCCTGAAGTCGTCGCTCCATCGCCGCAAGGCGTGCCTCAATGCTGCTCATGCTGGAATCGGCCCAGACTGATGTAGAAAAGAATATTAAAGAGAGGGCGACTGCTAACGTGCTTTTTTTCATTTTTTATTCCCTGAGGAGAGGCTATCATCACCGGCTTTTTTGCTAAACCGGTTTAGGCGCAAATCATAGCCACGGGTAATTTCCCTCTGCAATGAAAATAGCTAAACCGGTTTAGTGATTGTGAGATAGCTCCCAAAACAGGGGCGTCAGGGATGATTAGCCGGCCAGATTGCCCAGCTGATGGAGCCAGGGAAGTGCTGTCATGGCACCTTTCGCGGTGGTTGCCAGGGCGCCACAGCGTTGTGCTGTGGCAAGACAAATGGACAGCTTTGATTCATCGGCAGGCAGACCTGACGTCGCCAGAACCCAGAGTAATCCGGCCACGAAGGCATCACCTGCACCTGTGGTGTCGACGCTGTCCACGGGCGTCGTCGCATGGTGAGTGATCTCGCCCTGATAGCAGGCGATTACCCCTTCCCTGCCCCGCGTCACCAGTAATAAGCGAATACCAAATCGTTTGGCCAGCTGCGGCAAGCTGACAGCTGGTTCCTGTCCCGGACAGAGGAAATCCAGTTCCTCGTCTGAGAATTTAACCACGTCGGTATGACTCAGCGCCTCGTTCACCACCAAATGCAGCAGTGCCGGATCGGACCAGAGGTCTTCACGCAGATTTAAATCAAAGCTGACATGGCCGCCTGCAGCACGAATCTGCTTCATGGCGGTAAGC
Source organism: Pantoea sp. MBLJ3 (assembly GCF_000816655.1). Lineage (NCBI taxonomy): Bacteria > Pseudomonadati > Pseudomonadota > Gammaproteobacteria > Enterobacterales > Erwiniaceae > Pantoea > Pantoea sp. MBLJ3. The sequence goes on along the minus strand of NZ_JSUT01000030.1, from coordinate 53,458 downwards.
GTGGCGGTGCGTGATGGCTCAGCTGCTAAGGCGATCGAACAGCAGTGCAACCATTCACCGCGCTGGAACTCAGGCAGATCCGACGGTTCAAGAAACAGATCGGCGCTTGGGCGCACCATAAAGGTAAAGGAGCGTTCGCCCTGCACATCCAGCCCGACCACCACCGTTGACGTGCGGTGCTGTGAATCAGCGATCATGTAGCGAGTATCAACGTTCTCCTCTCTGAGCGTCTGCCGCATAAATTCACCAAAAGGATCAGCGCCTATCCGGCCAATAAAAGCACTGTTTCCCTGCAGACGTGCAATGCCAACGGCGACATTAGCCGGTGCTCCGCCCGGACACTGCATCAGGTGGCCCGGCTTTTCGGGTAGCAAATCGACCACGGCATCCCCGAGACACCATACGCGAACAGACATAGACAACTCCTGTGATTGAATTTAAAAGCTAAACCGTTTTAGCTATAGCGTTAAACTGTACCAGGATCAAGCGTAATACTGCTGAAATGAGGCGCGTCGTACAGAACATCTCTTCAGGCGAAGAAGAAAATGCGGATAAGGCAGGTATGCCTCTGGGTGGATAGCAGATAAAAAAACCGGCCAGTGGCCGGTTTCGAAGGCGATACAGGGTGACGATTAATTCATTGTAGAAAGAATCTGTCTTATTGATGCGTCAATCTGCTCAGCGATCTCTTTTGGCAGACGACTGAATTCATATTGCACGGTCCGCTTCTCATCATTGGTTTTGCGTCGTGCATAGGTATTAGCCGTGGTAAATGTTGCCAGTTTCTCCGTCACAGTTTTGCTGACGGGTGTCGGTTTCTTTAACTGACGACGCGCGCTTTTGAAGCCATTCAGGATAGCGCTCTTCTTATCATCCGGGTTGGTGATTCGCAGGAGATCATCTTCATTCAGCTTTTGCTGAATCTCGCTGACCAGCGCAGAGACCTCAACCGCTTCCGCTTTAGCCTCCTCCCAGACATCAAGCAGCAACTGGTAATCCTGAAGCGTCAGCTCAGAGACAACCGGGAAGAGTTCAATGAACTCAGCAGGCACAGCTGCTGCCTGGAACGCACGAGTGACCTTGGCATTAGAGATACCTTCTGCTTTGGCAATCTCGGATTTGCTCATGCCATTTTCGTTCATCAGCATAAAGCGTAACCCTAATTCGCGCAGGTTATGCTCTTTAGCGGTCTGTATATCAGCGGCCAGTTGACGCGCATCACTGATGCTCAGTTCATCAGCGGTGACCAGTACCTCCAGGCTTGCCCCCGAAAGAATACATGCAGCGCGGCGGCGTGAACCATCCATGATCTCAATCTGATCACCGTTGATGCGACCAATTGCCGGGAAAAACTGCTGCAACGTAATGGTACGGGTGATCTCCTGCAGCGATTCCGGTGTCAGTGTGCTCTGGTCACGACCGTTGATTTGGGGATCAACCGTTGTTCTGGTCTCAATATCATCATGCAGGATGAGCTGGCGAACGAAAGTTGCCTTCGCACCCGATTTCAGCGTAAAGGTGCGTGACTGACTGCTACTGTCAATCATGTTCGCGATAGCTGAATCACCAAATTTGCGGCCAATGCGCTGTATAGGTTTGCTCACAAGGTGCTCCTGATATATTCGATGCGGTCAAACACAGCCCTGGAGAACTGTTCGGCTTCATATTTAGCTTTGCGCAAAGCGTCCGCACTGCCTGGATAAGATGAGGGATTGGCACTGATGACGGTATCAAAGGATTCACCGCAGCGTTCAAACCCGTCCAGTCTTGGCAGGCTGCAGTCCAGCATTGATTTGGTAAACACTTCACGAGCATAACTTTGAGAGGTCAGGTGATCGTGTTTAGAGGTCATTTTCGACATAAAGCCAATATTTGCTTTAAGACGCGGTTCAATGCCTTCTGACTCAATACGTTCGAGCATTTCTGGCAGGCGAGTCAGATACTTCATAGTTGAATGGAAATCGACCTGTGCCGGCGGCGTCGGTGTCAGCAGCACATCACTGGCCGCAATAGCATTCAACATGAACGAATCAAGGTGAGGACCGGTATCGAGAAAGATGAAATCATAATCACCGGCCAGACGATCAATCACGTTGCGGCGCAATACTTCGGACGGTGCAACGCCAGGCAGATGTTCAGCAACCAACTCTTCCCAGTCACTGGCAACGAAACCATCGTCTATTGAGGCGGGAATTACATCCACTCCCGGCATGACAGTTGGCTTAATAAACTGTTCGCGAAGCTGGTCGGCATCCAGGTCGTTCAGCATGGCCTGCGCTGCGGTCTCAAGAACGGAGCCTACGCTATTAGTGTGACTCAGGAACATTGTGCTTGATGCCTGTGGATCCAGGTCAATAACCAGAATGCGCAGGTCATTATGCAACATAGAGGGATGAGCGCGCATACCGTGGGCCAGTGTGACAGTACTGACTGTTTTAGAAACACCGCCCTTAAGACTTACAACAAAGACGACGAAGGGTCCATCATGGCGATCGCGATATTTTGGGACTTTACGGTGCTCATAGATGTCGACTACGTTCTGAATGGTCAGTGCGTATTGTGAGGTACTGCCGGTTTGTTTCTTACCAAACTGATAACCTGCTTCTTCCATATCACCAATGGCAGCAACAACAGCGTGCTTACTCAGTAATGGCATATTGGCGACGGCATTACGTGAGAAAGTCTGGTAAAAACCGGTCTGATTGAACTCCTGACGTTGTTGTTCAATGTGGCTACTCAGTCCATGTAACATGGAATTGGCTCTGGTCGCCATTTCCAGCACTCCACCATAATCGCGCTTCATAAGCCCCTCTGCTTTACTGTTTTTTGCATACTACACAAAAAGGCTAAACCTGCCAATTTTTTAGAAAAATGACAAAAACCTGGATTTTTTATTAATGACATTAAGATGACGATGAGATGGATGGGAGAGTTATGAAAAGGGTGGGTCAAATTGACGGTTTCTCTCGCTGAAATGAATGAATTCGATGTTTCAGGATTACCTCCCTAAAGAGGCTTCAGGGCGTTTTCAACTGTCGTTTCACCCCTTTATATTACAGCATACCATTCTGTTTATTGTGCAAAGAGTTATAAAGTTCATATGTTTTCCATGGTATTTTCAGCATGAAAATTTAAATAAATTTCATATTAATCATCAACATAAAAGAGAAATTGAATGGTGAAAAAATGCGTTGCAACGTGTTGAAGATAAGCTCTAACTTTGATTTTTAGCCTTTTTATGATTGCTTCAGCTTATTAATTTTATCAACAGGGCTTGCAAGTCTGGTAAGTCGATTAATGGCGGTGTCCTTTCAATTTCCATCGCTTAAACTTGAAATTTTTACTCTCCTTAAATCATCATGTGTCATGACTTTTTCATACTCTTGATTGCCGGGCTTCATCGAAGCTTTATAGTATTTTAAGTCTGACAAACACTCTATTACTTACTCAGGTTGCGTTTGAACAACATATCCAGTCGTTATGCCGGTTGATAAATTTTGTGAATTCACTGATCTTTCCGTACCCGTTTCAGACCGGGGGCAGGGCTCATACTTATAAAGCAGGTATCAAATCTTAACCGGACATTTTGACGATTAAGTGATTGCGAATATGTATCATCGCCCTTTCAATATTGTATTCAACTCCGCAAATATTTACCTATCTCTCAGTTTCTCTTTCTGAGGAGAACCTTCACTTACTCGAAAACGAGGCAGCACAACATTTCTTCCATGTCTGACAATCTTCAACTTTTAAAAAAATGAGTTTCCGGTTGCTTTTAGTAGTCTGAATTTCTGTTCAGCTCCTTTTTGAACGCTGCTGTAAACCAGACTTCGCTTTCTCAGTTAATCAACATAAGATATTGAATCAGAAAATTACAAGGGGAATTTGATTATGGTGTTTTCATCATGAAAAAATCATAATAACTCCTTATTTATCATAATGATAGATTATTTTTTAGGGTGGTAACTCTTTAAAGTATGAAGAGCACGACAAATGCTCAATCTACATCAGAGCCCTATTTAAAATGTGGTTATCAGAGTTTCTTTCACGGTCTTGCTGCTTATGCTTTGTTCAAAGGGCTTTCATGTTAAATCCTCTGCTAAACCAAACCTGACGGCTGATCACAATTCAATGCCTGTCTTAAACATCAGATCTATCTGACATGCTGCTTCTGCCATGTTTTCTCTGTTTTATCCTCATTATTCACAGGCCAGATCCAATTGGTCGATCCTTAATAGATCAAATTGAGATCCTAAACAGATCCCCATAACGTCTGAGGGCTTGTGGCACAAGGCTTTGAAGGGTGTCAGTAACCACTATAGCGAGAAGAATAACCACTATAGAGAGTGGAATAACCACTGTAGCGAGGAAAGCAACCGCGCTGGCGAGTACTTAACAACCACTGTAGCGAGTAAATGACTTTTTATTGTGTGTATAACCCTTTTGAGAGGGCATTACTGTCGCTTCACTGACACTGTGCGATGAGAGCGAGTGCTGCATGTCGAGGGCAGGGCAAATTATCCGTTCTGTTAACCTCTTTTTACCGGGTTATCCACTGAATAGATCCAATAACAGATCATCATAAGATCCTAATAAGTTCCTTAAAGATCCCCAACGCGCTCCAGGCCACGGTACGCCTGAGCTGGGGTAAGGTGACTAACCACTATAGCGAGTAGAACAACCACTGTATCGAGAGAAATAACCACTATGGTGAGTAGATTAACCGCTGTAGTGAGTGATAGTATCCACTGTATCGAGTAACAGCGGCTTTCGCCTGTTCACATCACGGATCTTCCTAATGCCAAGAAAAGAACCAGATATCCTGAACATAGCCGATGCGTTTAGCGAAACAGACAAACGCACAGGTGAAGTTGTTACTCTTACCCCCAACAGTAACAACACCGTGCAGCCGGTAGCGCTGATGCGGCTCGGCTTATTTGTTCCGACGCTCAAATCTACGGCGCGCAGTCAGAAAAACCAGATGAATGCCATGGATGTGACACAGGATCTTAAGCAGTTATCCCTGGTCAGGTCAGAAGGCTATGACAACATTAAGATTCTGGGTGCCCGGTTGGATATGGATAATGATTTTAAAACCTGGGTCGGGATCATTCGAGCATTCGCCACGCATGAGTGTCTGGGAGACACTGTAACGCTCTCTTTCGTTGAATTCGCAAAACTCTGTGGCATACCTTCGGTACGACTCTCCTCGAAGCTCAGGAGCCGCCTGGACGCATCCTTGACGCGTATCGCATCGAATACTCTGACCTTTACCAGTAAAGGCGGAGAAAACTACACGACGCATCTGGTGCAGTCGGCTAAATACAGCATCAAGAAAGATACGGTAACGCTGCAGGCTGACCCCAAAATCTTTGAGTTGTATCAGTTCGACAGAAAGGTTTTGCTGCAGCTGAAAGCTATCAATGAGCTGGCCCGCAAAGAATCCGCTCAGGCACTCTACACCTTCATTGAAAGCCTTCCTCCTAAGCCTGCCCCGATATCAATGGCGCGTCTGCGTGCCAGACTAAACCTGACGTCACGCGTGATTACCCAGAATGCGACTGTCAGAAAGGCCATGGAGCAGTTAAAAGAGATTGGTTATCTTGATTACACCGAAACACGGCGGGGCTCGTCAGTCTACTTTTGGGTGCATTATCGTCATCCTAAGCTGCGTCCGGCCGAACTGCCACTCAGCAACTCTGACCTGATCGATGATGAGATCGACGATTATGACGATCTTGATCTTGACCCCGGCGTTATTGATGTCAGCCTGCCTGAACCGATGATCGAAGAAGAGAACAGTGAACTGGTCATGGTGTCTCGTGAGGAAAAAGAATTACTCAACAAAATCAGAAAGCAGAAGAAGCTGTGACAGATTCGCTGTGTCGCTCTCGCCATTTTGCAGGGATAGGCTTCTTTAAAACGGTAACCACTGTAGCGAGTACTGCTACTCGCTACAGTGGTTAGTGAACAGTGATTAACAACAGATATCTTGTCTTAATAGCGTCGCTGCCAGCATGCTCACTTGTCATTTACTCTTTTTCTGAACTGAGTCCGGTGATTTTCATGCTCGCTACAGTGGTTACTCACTGTGTATAGGGACCTGTCTGTTAAAGCCAGATAACCAAACAATGGCCTGTTATTCACTCGTTACAGTGGTTACTACGTCTGCTTCAGGCTGGCTATCGCTGGGTTAGAGAGACCAGATGCGCTACCGGGATAAAATTTGAGTTTTTATGTTACTCGCTACAGTGGTTAGTCCCTCCTGATTTCTGCTTAATCCTCTGATTTTCCTCTCCGACGCGCTCAGGCTTTACTCGCTATAATGGTTATCAGGCTAATTTTTCGTAAAAACGGCCAGTTAATGCTCAGATAACAACGATCAATAATGAAATGTTCTCGCTACAGTGGTTGTTAATTGGGAGCAGAATTGTTTAGCTTACTCTCCATAGTGGTTGTTATTGTCAGGGACTTTTATGCCTGGCAATGAATCCCTGATTAAAGTGATTACTCACTATCATTTAATGCCTCTCCAGGTAAGGTTTTTGTTAACAGCTTCAATTAAACCTCTCCCTGAATTGTTACTCGTTACAGCCGTTAATAAAGATACCCACCTTTAGAATTTCGCTGACAAAATGCTTTATCACATCCTTAAAAGCTCTTCTGTAAGGCCGCAGACTGCGACAATTGATGCAATCAAGGGTCAACTTTCATTATTGTGAAGGGGATTCGTCTTTTACTCTCTACAGTGGTTAGGGCATGACTGACGTGCACGGGTGCTGTTGAGGTGTGTTTAAAGCCAGAGTGGTTGAGTTGCCCTGAATGCTTTTTTCATTTACTCGCTATAGTGGTTTCCGAAAATCTGCATGAGGCCTGTCTACTCGCTACAGTGGTTAGCTGATGGATTTTGATACGAAATAAGGATCTGCTATCGCTGATTTCTCAATGCAGATGTTAAAAGGTGAGCTTTTCTCACTACAGTGGTTGCTCTGAGATCTTAGCGAGAATGAATAGTGAGACCAGAGATTTATCAACAATTGCAGTAAGAAGTGGCCGGGTTTCCCGATATCACAACACGGAGGGCAGTGGGGGAGGGCATGTTCAGAGGGATGAGGTTAAAGCGCTGAATGACTCTTTAAAGGACAGTTATCAAAGCGGCCGCACCCGGGCGCACCGCTTGATACTGTTCAGGCAGCTTGCCCTATATCGCTTCCCGATATTCGGGCCAGGCGACAGACTGGGCTTCGTAGCGGCCTGCAGCAGCGAACAGCGTGCCCTGGAAATTAATCACACCTGCGGCCTCCAGCCACATCCACTCTTCAGCCTGTACGATCCCTGCGGCAATCACATTGATCTCCAGTGCTGAACAGCATTTGATGATCGCCTGCACAACGGCCTGCTTTGGCCCACTGCGATGGACATCACGAGTGATACCAGCATCTATGCGAATGCGGTCGGGCTGAATATGAGTCAGTAATGACAATCCTGCGGAACCGTCACCAAAATTGTCGATGGACAGACTAATTCCAGCCGCTTTTAGCGTGCGTACTGCCTCAGAGAAATCTTCCAGCTGCGAGATAACTGCAGTTTCACTTACGCCGATAACGACCTGCTCAGGAACCAGCCCCGCCTGATGAATGGCGGTTACAATCTGCTCAACAGCCTGAGGTATCACCACCAGTGTCATCGGTAACAGACTGACGTAAAGCGTCATACCGTCCGGGCAGACCAGCCCTGCATGGGCAAATGTCGCTTTAACGGTTTCCAGATCGTTAGCATAAAGCTGGTCCCCTGTTGCGTCATCAGCATGCGCAGGCCTCAGTGTTGTTGCTTCAATGGCCGTGACCTGACGAGCCAGGGGATCGACCACTGGACGGAAACTGACGCCTTCTGTCTCGGGATGGGAGTCAGGTACATCATTGTGTTCGGAAATAAACTCCCAGTAACCTGGCGGGAGAACTTCGTAGTAATTCTCTTTTTCACGTGACTCTACGAACGTGCGCAGGAATTGCAGTGCCCGATCATCATAGGTCAGGCGATATTTTGACGTCCCTTTATCCAGCACAGCCTGCAGCAGTGATGAGCGATCGTGTTCACGCAGGTCAAAGAGCGCCATACCCGCGTTACCAAAGCGGCGGTAAGGTGCATAATCGCGCATCAGCTCGACTACATTATGGTGTCGCCGATCGGCGCAAATTCGCTGATAGACAGCCTGAATGCCCGCTTCCGGACCTTCAAGCAGTTGAAAAAAATGGGTACCATTAAATAATAAAATGCCGGTCACGTCGTGAGCCGTATTTATTCTGTTGGCGTTGTCGACCATCGCGGGAATGGTTCTGATCGGAAAATCATCAGAAATATGGCTGCGATAAATTATGGTAGTCAGCATGTGCAGCTCAGCTTTATATGAATGTTGGGTACACGCTAACATTGTTCAATAAATGTTTCATCACTACTTATTCAGTGTCGCACAGACTGCACCAGAGCAGATGGCAGTAAGCGTAACGGCAAATTGATGGAGCGATTTCAATAATCGCTGACAGTATTAAAGACACGGATACTGAACAGACAACTGCATGCCTGCTACATAGTAAAAAAGGCCGCCATAATGGCAGCCTCGTCGTATTAACCTGATAAACGTTATTTAATCAGCTCAGCAGAGACGTAGGCACGGTTATCAACGCGTGCGCCGGTGATTTTATAATATGCACCAGCATCTTTGGCCAGCGACGCGACTTTCGCTTCAGCAGCATCCAATGTCGAAGCAGTAGCGGTAATACTCTCTGCAAAACTACTAAAAGAAATCAGTAGTGCGGTAACAGTAACGAAATTTTTGATTGTTTTCATGGGCAGAATCCTCAGCATTTTCATTCAGGGAGAGGCGTTTTGCCTCGATGTAATGAATCATAGGCAAGATCATGCCGGACTAAAATAGCTAATATTTGCTGAAGTAATTCAATTATTTTGAATAAATGAATGTGAGGGTGTTTGAGAGGACCAGATGTGCGAAACGCGATCTGATATCAGATCGCGTTCAGGCCAGTTTAATGGCACTCGCCACGTAGCTTCCAGTGAAGCCAGTGATCGAGAGCTTCTTCGCGTAGCGGCTTTGAATAGAAATACCCCTGAGCCTGATCGCAACCATATTCAGTCAGGGATGACACCGCGTCCGGACACTCTACCCCTTCAGCCACCACGGTATAATCCAGCTCTTTGAGCATCGCGATAATGCTACGGGCAATGATGCGTGAAGCGGTATCTGAGGACAGTTCACTGATCAGGGAGCGATCCAGCTTAATCACATCCAGCGGCATACGGCGCAGATAACTGATGTTACTGTAGCCGGCGCCAAAATCGTCGAGTGAAATTTTGAATCCTCGTTCCCTTAGCATCTCCAGCCCGCGCAGAGCGGTGGGGCTTTCGAGAATACGTTCGGTCTCCAGACATTCGATGCCCAGCAGAGAAGTCGGAAGTTTAGATTTCAGCATCTTGCTTTCCAGCGCTGAAGCGAATCCCTCACGCGCAAAGTCGCGCACACTAACGTTTATGGTCAAGGGCAACTGGATACAGTTATTACGCAGCCTGCTGAGACGTTCGACCGCTTGATCGATAATCCAGATGGTCAATACAGAGAGTAGATCGGTCTGTTCAGCCAGCGGGATAAATGCAGCGGGTGAGAGCTCTCCCCGGCTGGGATGTTGCCAGCGGATAAGTGCTTCCAGACCCACCGGTTTACCACTTTGCAGACAAATTTTCGGCTGATAGACCATGTAAAGCCCGGTATTTTCACGTAACGCCGTTTTAAGATCGGTCATCAGCATGAAATCTTCTGAACGCTGGGTTTCCGATGCAATATTAAAGCACTGAGAAGGCAGCCCACGGCCAACAGCTTCATTCAATGCACTAACCGCGCGACGTAATATTTCTGATGCTGGCAGATGGCCGGCAACAAATCCCGTTTCACCAGTATGGGGAGTCAGTGCGACCGACAGACCTTCATCCATGTCTGCGCTGATACCCTCCAGACGACCGGCTACCCAGGCAGCACTGAGCCGGCTGTCCGCTCGCGTCAGGATAGCAAACCGGCCCGTTGCCACGGTATAGATCATCTCGCCAACTGCCGGGCGCAGGCGCAGCGGCAACAGGGTAGCCATATCTTTTAGCAGACTTTCGACCGGTGTCATTCCCATGGTCCGGGCCAGTTCGTAAGCGCGTGACATATCAATGCAGTCAATCAGAACCAGACGGCGTGGCGTCGTATCGCCGGCCAGGGCCAGATACTGCAAATCCCGTATCAGGCGTTGACGATTGGGCAGGCCGGTCACCGGATCGGTAAAACCCGCCGAGTGCCAGGCTTCCAGGAATGACATCACCAGTGTGGAGAGCAACGTCAATATCGTCACTTGCTCACTCGCAAATGCCTGTGGCTGGGTGTCGGTAACACAGAGTGTGCCCAGAATCATACCGTCGCGGGTTTTCAGTGGCACACCGGCATAAAAGCGAATAAAGGGCGAGCCGGTAATCAGAGGATGGGTGACAAAACGCGCGTCATGATACGTATCAGGCACAATAACGGCACTGTCACTGTCAACCACGTGGCGGCAGAGTGAATCTGCGCGGGTTGAGCGTTGCAGATCAAAATTGTGTGATGCCCGTACTGTTTGAAATTCATCATCCAGCACCGAGATAAAGCTGCCCGGGATACCCAGGGCCTGACTGGCTAGCCGGACAAACTTCCGCAGAACCTCGTCGCGGCTTTCATCTGGGGCGCGCAGAGCCTGTAAAGCGCGTCCTCGGCGCTCGTTGTCGCCGTCTGGATTGTTAAGCATGTGTGTAGAACCCCCGCACCGGCTGATTACAGTGCGAAAAAAAGAAAACTGTCCGGAACGAAATGTGATTCGGGCGGCAGGAAATAGAGTGTGATTTTTATTTTCAACTTAATGATAAGGGACTATGCACTGGGTGTCTCTTAATATTTTCTTTAACGCATTAAAAGCGTGTTTACGATTTGAAAATTTAATCGAAGAGGCATGAGACTATTTGAGCTTCTTCATTTTATAAATAAAAAAGGTAATTTTAAGAAGGGCTAATGTTTATCTGTCATCATGAGATGAATAAGCATTCAGGATGGTTAATATTATTTAAAAGGCAATTTTACACCGAAGCACAACGTTTACATGCAGAGCAATCGCAACTTGCGGGTCGAAGGACAGGTAACCGCATAAAAACACTAAGCAAAAGCCAGGATGTGATTTTGAACGGCAGATGTGACCTGTCAGCATAACGCTGTCTGATGCAGGTCAACCCACCGCATGGCTGGCGGAAAACCAGCGCTTCAGTCAGGATTTATTAAACTTTTAGCCCTCTGGGATTATGTTGGACGGCGTGGCGGCGGATTTTGCTCAAGCCAGTCCCGGACCTGTTCTGTCTGCGGCCCCCCCTCCCGGATAGCGCGCGTCAGCCTTTCCTGTGTTGTACCTAATTCCTGGGTCCAGTAAGTGATTTGCCACTGTTCGCGAATTTCCACCTGTGACAAATCATCAGGCGAGCGACGCTGGATAGGATTTTTCATTTATTATCCTCCTCTGGTTTCAATGAAGCAGCCTGAACATAATTCTCAAGCTAAGCATCTATCCTGATGAAGAAAGGCGTAATGAGGTAGCGGATTAATCCCTGAATGGACCTTAAGGCAAATAACAGGATAATTCCTGGCGGGAGGAATAAAGCACTCTAACGAAATAGAAAAATCGCCGATGAGTTGAAATATGCCGCTTCGCTTAAAAAATTTATGTCTGAATCTTAAGTCTGAAAATTTGACATTTATTCAAAATAGTCAATTATTCTCTGGTCTTGTCGTCCTCACCGCTTTCAGATCGCTTCGCTCAGTCAATCGCGAAGCGCTGTGCGTTTTCGTTTCATCGTGTTGAAGGAGTCTTTGTTTGGTTAACCGTCCCCCCCAGTCGCCTGTGGTTGTCCAGAGTAACGTGCGTGAACTTCGTCTTGCCGCCGGCCTGTCGCAGCAGAGTGCTGCTGAGCGTTTTGACCTTAGCCTGAGAGTCTGGCAAACCAAAGAAGCTGCAGGCAATCCAACGTTATTAAGTCAGGGCGAATATGAGTTGCTATTATTATTGGCTGGCCGCCATCCCCATTTCGTTCTTTCACCCCAGAGTAAGAAATAGACGCTGTGTTATCGCCCTTAGTGTTATTCCCTGCAATAACCGGCTGTATGATAACAATAAAAAAAGCCAGTTTCTGGCTTGAAAACTGACTGAACAACCCTATTTAGGAAGTTGACTGGAAGTGTGTTACCGGTCAGATGAACTTTTGGATGAACCTGTTCAGGAGATTATCACTATGTCAGTACAACACGTTTCTGTTTTCCCCTCCCTGTCTGATTCAGTTTTTTCAGACCGCTTTAATCGCATCGATAAGCTGTTTAGTCAGCTTACTGGCGACAGTCCGGTAAGCTCTGTTCCTGCTTATGATCTTAAGCATGTTGAGGAAAACCGCTATGCGTTGACCGTTAGCGTACCGGGCTGGAAAGAGCATGAACTGGAGATTGAGTTACGTGGCGATCGGCTTTCAGTCGCGGGGCACAGAGAACAAGCATCTCAGCACGCATCCGATGAGGCCGGCAAAGAGAGTGGCCGCTGGATACATCGCGGCATTTCCCGGCACGATTTCCAGCTGAGCTTTTCTATTCCGGAGCATATAAAAGTGACTGAAGCCAGCCTGGCGGAAGGATTGCTCAATATCGATCTGCTCCAGGAAATACCAGAGAGTGAGAAACCGCGACGTATCCCGATTGCAATCGGCGGTCAGCGTACGCTGGAACATCAATAATATGAACAGGGCGGAGACGGCAAAGGCTGTTTCCGCCTTTTAAGTGCCGGCTGGTGAAAAGGTGACGGTGCTCAGGCGCTGGCAAAGATAAGATTATTTTGCGACTGCAAATCGATGTTAGTGCCAGTCAGCATGATGGGTTTACCCGCTTCAAGACTGGCATTAAATGCCGCCTTCATTGAGGCACTAATCCCATCACCACAACACATCAGATGATGTTCAAAACGACATTGTGCCACGGCGGGTTGACCAGAAGCGACTGCGGCCACTTCAACCCGAAAACCCTGTCCATTAAGCCGTATCGCCTCCATCCAGATCTCTGTTTCATCTGTAACGCTGACCGCTTCCAGGAACAAGGGAACCGTGCTGCGTCGACGGGCTGCCAGAGACAGGCGCTCCCATTGCGCGACAACCGCGGCATGAAAGCGTTGCAGACGCATATCCGCTCCATCACTCAGGTCAGCGCGCAGCCAGAGGTTAAGGGGTCGCAGGTAGCAATTAACGTAATCGTCACCACAGTAGTCGGTGTTCATCATTTGAAGTTCGCGATCGATATCAGCATCTGGATTATTGGCCAGCAACTGCAAAATATCCTCTTCGCGACAAGCCCACCCGCCTGACAGTGCCACGTTGGGCCAGTTAATTGCCGTATGGATATCGAACAACGTATGACCTCCTGACGTCATTTCACGCACACATAGCGCACGCGTGAGCTGATTATCTGAGTAGCCAGCAGGACCCGGTGGCGTGATTAGCCCGGCACGGCGCCAGCGACGCAGAGTTTCAGGAAGAACACCGACAAGGCCACATACGGTGTCGGTAGTGTGGTGAGGCATAGGTAATATCCGGACGATTTTGAGGTCCCATGTTCAGGGACGAGAGTCGCAGTATGCGCTTCATCGGCAAATAAAGAAATAATCATTTCCATAATCACTGCCCGCATCAGGCGCAGTTGACATTAAGTCGGGTGAATAAGGATTGAGGGAAATCAAAGCAGGTGCCGGGCGCTGTAACGCCCGGCGATTCAGAACGCATTACCAGTGATACTTATTGGAGTCTTCCCAATCTTTCACTTCTTTTTCAGCACGATCTTTTTCGTAGCCATAGCGTTCCTGAATTTTACCGACCAGTTGATCACGCTTCCCTTCGACAACGGTCATATCATCATCCGTAAGATCACCCCATTTTTCCTTAACCTTACCTTTGAACTGCTTCCAGTTACCGCTGATGCGATCTTCGTTCATGGTGATTCTCCCAATTTCGGTTGTTATCCAGGGACGTGATGAATATCTGTTTTGCCTGTTGGCTGCCAGATGAATAAAGCATGGCACAGCTTTTGCACTTTGCAGCGAGGAGGTGTGAGCCGGGTCAAACTCTGAGTAAAAGAGGAGAGATAAAAGGAACGCTCTCCTCTTTAGTCAGTCCGGGCGGCGCGATGGCCAGCTTACTGCAGGCAGCGCATTCAGGGCCGGGCGGGCAAACAGAAACCCCTGGTAATAGCGAACGCCAGCACCTTCCAGCCAGAGCCACTCTTCAATTTTTTCTACTCCTTCCGCGATGACCGTGATCTCCAGCGCCTGGCAGCATTTAAGAATGGCCAATACTATCGCCTGGCGAGGGCCGCTACGGTGAATATCGGTGATGAGTTTGCGATCAATTTTAACTTTGTCGGGCTGAAAATCGGCTAACAGTGACAGGCCTGCGAAACCGGCGCCAAAATCGTCCAGCGCCAGACTGATTCCGGCAGCTTTAAGTTGCTGTACGGCAGACTGAAACTCGTCAAAGCGCGAAATGATCTCATCTTCCGTCACCTCAATCACGACCTGCTCAGGTCGCAATCCTTGCTGAATGATTTGCTGGATAAGATGGTCTACCGCATGATCGATCACGACCAGCGACATGGGCAGGAGATTGACGGAGAGCGTCAGCTCCCGCAATCCCAGGTGTCTGGCCAGCTTGAAAGCGTAGGCTTTAGAGTGCAGATCGGCCTGGTATCGCTCGTTCTCCTGCAATTGTGAAAAATAGTCGGCGGGTGGGGCGCCATGTGGGCCGCGTATCAGGGCTTCACAGGAAACAATCTGACGATTTGTTGCATCGACAATTGGCTGGAGCGCAAATTCACAGCGCTGCCCGGAAGTCTGTTGCCCGGCGGGCTGAACGTCTTGTTTAAGAGGTAAAGTCAGCGTCCATAGACTGGCGGGATCGATCTGAATAAACGTCGCTTTATCACGTCCTTCGACGAAAGAACGCAGGAACTTTACTACCCGGTCTTGTTTGATGCGCTCATCACTCAGAGTCACTCGCTTAAGCAGGGCATCCACCACGGTATGTTGCGGATAGTCACGTAAATCAAACAGGGCCATACCAGCATTTCCAAAGCGACGTGCGGGCGCATAATCTCGCATCAGCTCAATCAGATTAAAGTGTCGATCATCCTGACAGATACGCTGGAAGACAGTCTGGACATTATCGACTTTTCCTTCCAGCACCTGAAAAAAGTACTGCCCATCATAGAGCAGGATTCCAGTGACCTCAGCCTCGGCATTTTTAATACTGGCGCGTTCCACCAGCGCCAGTAATCTCTCTGGCGAGACAGAAGCCACAAGCTGGCTGCGATATATAAGGGTGGAGAGCATAAGCAAACTCATATGGCCAAACATTACTGATTAACCATATCACAGAAAAATTGATGGCTAAGGGCACAACTGTAGCCATTATAACCTTTTGCTTACAGCATTAATCGGGCTATCAATTTATGGCGTGGTCAGGATTGTGAGGATTGACGTATTGCATCGCTCAGGAGCGGGAAGGTGATAAAGGAATGAGTAAAATAAAAAGCCCCCGCAAAAGCGGGGGCGAATATCGGATATAGCGCATTATTATAACGTTACGACATCCCTGGTGAGGCGCCGGTCAAAACAATAGTGACTGATTATTACGCGTTTTTTGTTCTCCTTACCATGGTGATTTGGCGAGCTTTTTTAGCAGATAAGAGTTGTTCTTTAGATATTTCATAAAAAATACCTTTAAATTCAAACAACTGTTTTTAAGTGTTGATAATTTAAGCCCGGCTGATGAATCATCAGGTTACAAATACACCATTTTTCCAGACAGCGCATTAACGTAGTCACCACATTTTCGCTAAATACACGCATATTACCCGTCAGCATAAACTCGCGAATGTCGTCACCTGTGTTATCTGAAAAAGTGCCCCCTGTAAAAGGGGGCAAGGGTAGGAGTCAAATCACTCTGTAAAAGAAGTGGATTTCATTACAGAGCCATTTAAAGATAGGGCAAAACCAACTTTTATGCCGCTGTGTTTAACAGTTTTTTTATTTAGATATCAAATAATTAAAATGCTACTTATGGTACTTGCTTTTTTTATCAATGACTTAATCTGATGTGAAAACGATTTCTAAGATTTGGATTAAAGTCCCCCTCAAACCTGCCGCTTCTGCTAAAAGTGGCCGGAACAGTGATGTCTCACAGTGTCTGAATCAGGCTTTTCACGAAGACTTGACCGCATCAAAAACAAATTGTACTGTTTGTATATACAGTTATTTTGGGCCTGAGCCAGAGCGGGGTAAATGTGATGTCACAGGATGATGAGGTCTGGACAGCATTCAGGGATGCGATGAGGCAGGATGATGTCGGTCAGTGCACAGTAAGCACCCGAGATTTTGTCGCTGAGCTTGAACAGCGAAATGCCTCTTACACATTTCGCGCCGCGAACACCTGGATTGAAATGCATATAACCACTTTCAGCGATATTTCGATTGAGGATGGTGATTGTCGGCTGTTTCAGGTGCCCGCGGCGCGCACTTAAAACGTGCCGCAGAATCGTTATACACAACAGACAAGAGAGCGTTTAAGCCTGCCCGCGTTAACGCTTGCAGGCTGAATAAACATCAGAGCCTTGACGTGTTGTGGCGCAAATCTGACCGATCCTGAAACTTAGGATTGGCGGAATAACTTTTGTCGCACGCCATGCGAGCCAGATTCAAAGCAACTTTGCGTTTTTTAAGCTTTAACTTCGGTAGCCACTCTTTGAACTGGGCTGTCAGTGACGCAGCCTGCTGCTCGTTGGCGACACGGCAGATAAACAGCTTGCTTTTAGTCTGACGGCTGACGTCAATGGCGTAGATTTCAACGCCAGCGCTGCAAAAGTCATATTCAACATCCGTAAACTGCATGTGTGGCCAAAGACCCGTTCTGGTTTCAAATGTGGCTAAATCCATGATCACTACCTTTTTTATTTTAAGCGATATTGCTATCTGACAGACTAAAGCCTGGTCGGGCCAGTGAGCATAGACCAGAATCAGCATTCCGCCAGTCATTTCACTGATTTAATCTGGGCCTGCCACGAATGGCTAAAATCCTATGCCTTCTCCTTTAAGCCTCTGGACAGTCAATAACACATACATCAGTGCCACTGATGATAAACAGAGGTTGTGATTTTGGCTCTCAGTCTTCGCTTAGTAATCCCTTTCCTATTTTTACTGGGTCTGTAGCAAGATTTCTCTGGGGTTGCCCTCCTTCTGACAGATGATTATTGTCAGTCAGGCTGTTGAATTAGCTCGCTAATCATTAGGATCAAATGAATGGCTGATATGTAACAAAGATGACCTTGCTGCATGTAAAAAAACACCATTCTGAAAAAGAGGAAATTATGTAAATACGACTAAATGTAAAACTTTATGTCCTGATGGTAAGCATCATTTTGATAGATAGTGCATTCTCTGAGATTCGCCAGAACAATTAAAAAAATATATTTACCCCAATTAATTAAAGCACTGCTGACCAGAGCCGATAAGAACGATCCAGCTTTCGATATATTCAAATTACTCTTTTTTAAGGGCTCGTATGACTATTACACAGCGTCTCGTACTGATTTTTTCACTGCTGGCAATGTCACTGATTGCGCTGGTTATTATCTCATTGTCTGTGATCTCGGGTTTTCAGTCGCGATTTGAATATGTCCAGGTCAACGCGATACCCAGCATTCGTGATCTCAATAAATCAATCAGCGTGACCAATCAGCTAGGTATTGCGCTTTATCGCCATCATAGCACCAGTGATGCGACGAAATTCTCCGCGGCAGAAGAGCGCATTGAGAGTTTGCTTTCGCAGATTAAGTCACTCAATGATTATTATATGGCGAACGACATCTCGAGCGATGAAGATAAAGCGATGACTGAGCAGGCCGATAAAAATCTGGATGCAGTCCGTAACGCATTGCCGGCCTTTATTGCTGCATCACGCGCCCACAATGATGCGGTCACACTGCCGTTATTACAGAGTGAGAATGGGATTGGTGCTGCAGCGCGTAAGATGGAGGCAGATTTCACCCGTCAGATTCAGCTGAACATCGATATTGGCGAACAGCTTAGAACTGAGAATAAGCGTGTTTATAACAAGACGCTGTGGATGATGTCTGGCGGGTCCTTGCTGCTTATTCTGATACTGGCCGCTTTTTCCACGAAGGTGATTCTGGGCATCAAAAAGAGCCTCTCAGGCATGGTGAATACCATGACCCAGGTCAGTCATACGCTTGACCTGACCCACACCGCTGAAGTCCGCAGTAAGGATGAGATCGGTAAAACGGCAATGGCATTTAACCAGCTGCTGGCACGCGTTTCTGGCACGCTTCTGTCGGTCAGTCATGCCGCACAATCGGTCAGTACCGGGTCAACGCAGATTGCCGCAGGCAATGAGGATCTCTCTGCGCGCACGGAAGAACAGGCTGCTTCACTGGAGCAGACGTCTGCCAGTATGGCCACACTGAGTGAAACGGTGCGTCAGAACTCAGAAGGTGCGCATCAGGCCAGCAGCCTGGTGAATAATGCCAATAACATGTCAATCCAGAATGGGTCAGCGGTGAAGCAGATGCTCAGCACTATGGATGAAATCCGCGGCAGCTCTGCCAAAATCTCTGAAATCACCGGCCTGATTGAAGGCATTGCGTTCCAGACCAATATTCTGGCACTGAATGCGGCCGTTGAAGCCGCACGTGCCGGTGAGCATGGCCGCGGCTTCGCCGTTGTCGCCTCAGAAGTGCGTAATCTGGCGCAGCGCTCCTCTTCTGCTGCCCGGGAAATCAAAGATCTTATTTCTACGTCTGTTTCGCAGGTTGAGCACGGTTTAGCGCAGGCCAGCGGCGTTGGTGCAAACAGTGAAAATGTCCGCCAGGCGATTCAGCAGGTGGCCGATCTGGTCAATGAGATTGCCGCAGCAACCTCTGAGCAGAGCAAAGGCATTGAGCAGGTTCATCAGGCAATTGGCCAGATGGATGAAGTGACGCAGCAGAACGCCTCGCTGGTGGAGGAGGCATCATCTGCTTCTAAGTCGCTGCAGGAGCAGGCAGAGACACTGGCAGGGTTGGTGGCGACCTTTACGCTGGAGAGCAATCACCGTGTCGCTCAGCCGCAGCAGGCCGCAGCTCTGCGTCGTCCGGTATTGCAGGCAAAGCAGCCTGAGCGCCAGGCCATCGACATGACGAAGGCGAACTGGGAAAGTTTTTAACAGTTTACCAATAGCATAATGGCCTCCACACTGTGGGGGCTTTTTTTTAGCATTAATCAATAAAATAACTTCTTTTAAATAAAATGAAATCGATTTCATTACTAAAACAAAAGTAACTCTTTAGAGTTATATGATTAGGTTTGTTTTTTTCGTGGTTTTTATATTCGGCTAATAGCGTAATGATAATTAATCAGATAGGGTGCGGATATTTGTTATCGGCGATTTCCGAGTCGACTTTAATTTCTTTATTTTCAAAACAATAATGCTGAAGACACGCTAACGGCTTAAGGTGTCCGCCGAAGGGTTTGTTTTTTATCTTTATGATAAATATGGTTATTTTTAAGTTTGAGTTAGGTTAATCTTGCAGTAAATATCGTCATTTTATTCACTGAAAAATAACGGAACGCAATCTATACTCCTTTCTGTTGTTATATGTGTTTCTGAATTTCATACAAAACTCATCTCTTCATACCAATACTGTGCTGCATGAAGCACGTCTGGCTATGTAAAAGAAGAAGTAAAAATAAAATTACAAACCTTATTTTGTCCAGGGCTCACCTGCACGCCTCATACATCAGAGCGGAAAAAATGAAAAAAATACTCGACCGAATTAATCTGCCAGCGAAATTCCTGTTACTGGGATCTTTTGCGCTGGTCCTGTTTATATTACCTACATTTTTGTTTATTCAGACAGGCAATCAGCTTATCAATACAAAAAAAGTTGAGCTCACCGGTATTCCGGTTGAGAAAAAAGTCCTTCAGTTACTGAACCTGCTACAGCGTCATCGGGCTGAAAGCGCAATCGCAATCGGTCAGAACAAACCGGATAATCCGCCGCGTATGGCGTTGGTGACCCAGATTAACAGTTTGTCTGAGAGCATTGCTGACGATTTGCGTCAAAGCGATGAGCAGGCACAGCCATTAAAGCGACTTGAGAAGGTTAATCAGGAATGGCGTCAGCTGCAAGAGGAGCTCAATGGTGGCCGACTGACGCTGGCGAGCAGCCTGGTGCAGCACACTCATCTGATTCAGGTGCTGCTGGACACTAATCAGGATGTGCTGGATTTCTATCAGCTGTCGCTGGATGCTGACTTAAATACCTATCAACTGATTGTTAGCATTTTTGGCCGACTGCCGCTGCTGACTGAAACGCTGGGTCAGATTCGCGGAAATGGTGCTTCATTGATTGCCAGCGGTAAAGCCTCTGATGCTGATCGCAGCCGGCTGGCATTTCAGATTGATAATGGCAAAACGGTACTGTCGCAGTTCAGCAGTAATATGGATAAGGTGTTTATGATTGAACCTGATCTAAAGGCGACTTTTGGTGACCTTGCGCAGAATGCAAAACAACAGGCCCTGAGTGCATTACAGCTGGCTGAAGGTGCCATCATAACCGGACAGGTCAGTATTACGCCGGTTGAATATGTGAGGGTCTTAACCGAGGCGATTAACCGCTACGCCATGCTGGGCAATCAGAGTAGTGGTCGACTGCAGGAACTACTGCAATCTCAAATTGATGAACGTCGTCAGGCGCAATACCTGCTGCTGGCAGGCCTGCTCACCGTCGCGCTGCTGGCTATTCTGCTGGCTGTCATGATCACCCGTTCAGTCACCCGTCCGGTCAAAGAAGCGGTCGAAGTTGCCAGCCGTGTTGCGGCCGGCGATCTGACGGCAGCGCTGACTGTTTCCGGCAGCAATGAAATGGCTGAACTATTGAATGCGCTGATGCGGATGCAGCAGCGTCTTGCCCAGCTGGTTTCGGATATCAAAGGTAACGCAGCCACTATCGCCAATTCCTCTGAAGAGATTGCTCGTGGCAATGGCGACCTTTCATCACGCACCGAACAGCAGGCTGCATCTCTGGCTGAAACAGCGGCCAGTATGGAACAACTGGCATCAATCATTCAGCAGAATGCGGATAACACCCGCTTTGCCTCTGATCGCGCAGAATCAGCCACTCAGGCGGCACTGTTAAGCGGTGCGGCGATGGATTCCGTGATGCAGACGATGCAGAAAATCCGGGGCAGTTCTGGACAGATTGAAGAGATCACCTCCGTCATTGACAGCATCGCTTTCCAGACCAATATCCTGGCACTGAATGCGGCCGTTGAAGCGGCACGTGCGGGTGAGCAGGGCAAAGGCTTTGCGGTTGTCGCGTCGGAAGTGCGTGCGCTGGCACAACGTTCAGCCAGTGCAGCGAAAGAAATCAAGAGCCTGATCGAGCAGTCGGTGACGCATGCGCATGAAGGGATCGCGATGGCCCAGAACGCAGGCGACAAAGTGAAGCAGAGCGTCAGCGCGATTGAACAGACCTCTCAGCTGATGCGCGATATCTCTGCTTCATCTGAAGAGCAGAGCAGCGGTATTTCGCAGGTTAATATTGCGGTGAACCAGATGGATCAGGTGACGCAGCAGAACGCCGTGCTGGTCGAAGAGTCTGCCTCCTCTGCAGAGGAGCTGGCTTCGCGCGCAGGTCAGTTGCGTACGATGGTCGCGGTATTCCAGACCGCATAAGTGAGTTAAAATAGCCGCCACCTGTGGGCGGCTGTTCTCTTCTCCGTGTTTATCGTCCGCTACGCCTGATGTTCCTGCAGACAGGCCAGATACTTCTCTCCTGACCGCATCACTTTCTCTTTTGCCTGATGATGAATATCCTGACCTTCGAACGCGCCATAAAGCTGTCCGAACGTCACGCCGGAAAGCCGATGCATGATGTCACTCACGGTCGCGGCTGACAGTGGCAGCATATTCGGGTAGCTCCACAAAAACGACACGCCATGCGCACCCGGCGTGACCTGAATAATATCACCCGCCAGCATCACGCCTTCGCCTTCATCCCAGTGCAGCACGCAGCCGCCGGGAAAATGACCGCCCAGCCGTAACAGCGTCACACCGGGCATCAGCGTCAGCGACTCACCCTGCCAGAGCTGGATATGCGGACTCTGCCGCACAATCCATTGCCTGTCGCGGGCATGCAGATGAATAGGCGCGTTAAAGACCTCAGCCCACTCCTGCATGGTGGTGTAGTAATGCGGATGTGAAATCGCGATAGCATCAATGCCACCCAGCGCGGCAATAAGCGTATAAGTTGCATCATCCAGGTTGGCAATACAGTCCCATAGCACGTTGCCATGCGGCGTACGCAGCAGAAAAGCGCGCTGGTTGATGGCAAACTCAGGCACAGTTTTAAGGCTTAATAGCGCATCGCTATGGGCCGTCCACTTATTGGCGTGGCTGCCGCGCAGTTCATCAAATGCGATCCAGCGCTGACCCGCAGCCGGAACATACTGGCGTTCATCCTCACAGATTTTACAGTGCTCATCAGGGGCAGCAGAGGGATAAGCGGTTCCACAGGCGGTACATAACATCGTCATAGTGATCTCCTTTGTTTCACTCAAGCTTATGCACACCTGCGAAAACCGCACTTTCGTGAGGCTATTTCGTCACGCGATTAGGGCTGGCGGCGCAGGGTAATCCGGGTCAGTTCGGAGGGACGACCCAGCCTGACCGCCATGCCTGGCCAGAGTGCCGTGCCGTTATTCACATAGAGCTGCATTCCGTCGACCTGATAAAGCCCGGACACAAAACCGCCATTGGGTTTAGCAAACAGCCGGTCCAGCCCGATAATCAGTCCGCCATGCGTATGGCCGGAGAGCTGCACATCTACCCCCTGCGCCGCGTTCTGGCGGGCATTTCGTGGCTGATGATCCAGCAGAATCACCGGCGCGCTTTCAGGTGCCTGTTCCAGTGCGCGGGCCAGATCCGGACCGGTCGCGTTCCTGCCTGGCGCGGAGGCGTCCGGCAGGCCAGCAATCACCAGCTTTGCGGCTCCGCGCTCAATAACGGTATGGTTGTTGAGCAGAGGCTGTAGCCCCAGTGAGGCCAGATGCGCCGTCCAGATTGCCTGATGGAAGAAATATTCGTGATTGCCGGTGATGGCCCATACGCCGTCGCGCGCGGCCAGCTTCCGCAGCGGCGCGACGTCATGCCGACGATGCTCCAGGCTGCCATCGATCACATCGCCTGTCACCACAATCAGATCGGCTTTAAGAGACATCGCTCTTTCAACCATCCTGGCGGTCCAGGCGGCATTAAATAACCGGGTGATGTGAAGATCGGTCAGCTGAAGCAGCTGATAGCCATCGAACTCTGGAGGCAGGTTGGGTAGCACCAGCGTCACCTCTTTGACCGGGGGCACCCGTATCGCCTGCTGAACACCAAAGGCAGCCAGCGCCATTGCCAGCACGACGGCCAGATAGCGAATACCGGGAACCAGCTCCAGCGGATGCCGTAACAGCAGGGCAATCAGCATGACCGCATCCATCAGCATCTGCAGCAGCGCCAGCAACAGTACGGTGCTGTATGCCCAGTTAAACAGGATGATGATGATGCGGGGCATTTCGGCGGAAAAAATTCCGCCTGAGGTAAAGCGGCTTACCAGCAGATACTGTGAAGCCAGCAGCACCAGTGCGGAGAGCAGGATCTTGATGGCCAGAGGCATAGATAATGGAATAATGACGCGCGCAATAACATACCAGCTGGGTAAGCTGAAAATCAGGTGAAACATGGCATTTTTCCGGTAGGGCGCTGAATATCCGCGCAGGCAAAAAAGAGACAAGGGTTTATAGAGCCGTTTTCAGCACTGTAGTGTATACGATGCTGCCGTCAGGGTTACTTCACGCCAGGTGCTTTAACGGGGATAAAGCAGAGAGAAAGGATGAGCAAAAACATCTCTGCAGGGCGGAAAAACAAAAAAGCGTGACCGGTGCACCGGCCACGCTGACAACATTCATATTCTGACATGTCCGATTAGCGTAGAACGCCTGAGGTCATCTGCGTCTCGTCGGTGACGCGCGTCATGGAGATAGGAATGCTTTTATAAGCGGGGATACCGCTTTTGGTATCGTGGCTGTCGAGCGGAACCATCACATTCGCTTCCGGATAGTAAGCGCCAACCGAACCTGAGGCCATATCGATAATCACGATAGTCAGGTTTTTCATCTGGCGAGAAGTGGGATTGCCATCCGGGTCCAGCGCCATCAGATCGACACGGTCACCGACCCGCAGCTGGCGTTTTTCCGCCTCTTCAGCATTGATAAATAGCACGTCACGCCGGCCCGTCACGCCCCGATAGCGGTCATTCAGGCCGTACAGCGTGGTGTTATACTGGTCGTGACTGCGCAGGGTGGTGAGTACCAGATCATGGCATTTCAGCGAGCGGGGATCTTCATTGATGCCCTGCATCACCTTAAACTGAGCACGGCCAGATGGCGTCAGCCAGACGCGTTCTGACGCAGCGTTATGAAGCCGGAATCCTCCCGGATGCTTAATCCTCTCATTGAAGTTTTCAAACGCCGGGAACACCGCTTCAATGGCATCACGGATGCGGCTGTAATCGGCCGCCATGGCTGACCAGTCAACCACGCTGTCTGGCAGAGTTGCCCTGGCAAGGGAGGCCACCAGCGCCGGTTCAGATTTGAGATGAGGCGAAGCCGGGTCCAGCGAGCCGCGTGAGGCATGCACCATCGACATTGAATCTTCAACAGTCACGCTTTGAACACCGGTAGCCTGAACATCGCTTTCAGTACGCCCCAGTACTGGTAGCAGATAGTTGTGCTTACCGAGTAACAGGTGTGAGCGGTTGAGTTTGGTGGCCATATGCACCACCAGATCCAGTTTGCGCATCGCCGGGAACGTGACCTGTGGGTCGGAAATCGCCTCTGCCAGATTGCCGCCCAGACAGAGCAGCGCTTTAGCTTTGCCGTCGCGCATCGCCTTAATCGCCTCAACTGCGCCGTGACCATGCTTCTGCGGCGGGTGGAACCCAAACACCTTCTCTATGCCATCCAGCAGCGACTGCGGCGGGATCTCCGTGATGCCCACCGTGCGATCGCCCTGCACATTGGAGTGACCGCGTAACGGACAAATACCTGCGCCAGGCTTACCGATGTTGCCGCGCATCAGCAACAGGTTGGCAATTTGCTGCACGTTCTGGGTGCCATACTGGTGCTGGGTAATCCCCATGCCGTAACAGATGATGGTGCGTTCAGCACTAGCGTAGAGCCGGGCGATATGCTGGATCTCTTCGCGCGCCATGCCAGAGACTTTCAGAATATGCTCCCAGTCGGTACTCTCCAGGTCGGCTTTCAGGGCGTCAAAACCTTCGGTGTGTTCAGTGATAAAGGCTTCATCAATGACGCCGGGTTCGCCTTTGCTCAGCGCCTCCTCGTGCATAGTGAGCAGGATCTTCATCACCCCTTTCAGCATTGCCGCGTCGCCACCCACCCGCACTTTGTAGTAGGTCGAAGCCAGCTCAGTGGAGCTCATTGACAGCATCTCAATCGGGCTCTGCGGTGAAGTAAAACGCTCCAGCCCGCGTTCACGCAGTGGGTTAATCGCCACGATAGTCGCACCGCGCTTAGAGACCTCACGCAGCGTGCCCAGCATACGCGGATGGTTGGTACCTGGGTTGTGGCCGATACAAAGCACCAGGTCGCAGTGATCAAAATCTTCCAGTTCTACCGTGCCTTTGCCGACACCAATTGATTCCGGCAGCCCGACGCTGGTCGGTTCGTGACACATGTTTGAGCAATCGGGGAAGTTATTAGTGCCATATTCGCGGGCGAAGAGCTGCCACAGGAACGCCGCTTCATTCGAGGCGCGACCCGAGGTATAAAACTCCACGCTGTCCGGATCGTCATAGCTGCGCAGATGCTCACCAATTTCCCGGAATGCCGTATCCCATTCAATAGGCTGATAGGTGTCGGTAGCGGCATCGTACTTCATCGGATGGGTCAGCCGTCCTTCGCCCTCCAGATGGAGTGCGCTGCGCTCCCACAGTTCAGTCACGGTATGAGCCGCAAAGAACTCTGGCGTGGTGCGCTTGCTGGTCGCTTCCCACGAGACGGCTTTTGCGCCGTTTTCGCAGAACTCAAAGGAGGAAGCATGTTGCGGGTCGGGCCAGGCGCAGCCCGGACAGTCGAAGCCCTGCGGCTGGTTGACTTTAAACAGGGCGATCACATCCTGCTTTACTGACATCTGGCCGCGGATCGCATCCGCAACTGCCTTAAGTGCGCCCCAGCCACCGGCAGCCCCCCCATAAGGGGCGATGCCATTTGTGCGATTTTGCTCTTTCATAATGCTCCACAGTGTCTCTATTGTTATCCGATAAGCCTGGTACAGAAACAGTGGCAACAACGTGGAAACTGGCTGTAATTCAGGGAAATTATTTCTCAAAATGTTTCGACAGCCCGAAACGTAAGCCGCACATCAGATGAAGCGCAGCGCATCCGGGCTGTTGCAGAATAAGCAGCGCACGAGTTCCGCCGACAGGATGATGAGGCAGGGAAAGGGGGGAAGTATAAATCTTTACCATCAGGCAACGGCGGGTAAGTGAGCCCGTTTATTATGGCTGGACGGCGATCGCAGTAACGCACGCCATGTCTGAACAGATGCACCATAATCCGGAGAGCAACCTTATGAAAAGAGCCTTACTTTTGCTGGTTTTACTTTCCATTTATAGTCTGATGCCCGTTAAAGCCAGTGGCCCGGATCGGGCTGGAGAGCTGCTTCCCATGAAGATTATTATGACGATCAACCATCAGTCGTATGAGATTGCGCTGGCGGATAACCCCACCGCGAAAGCATTTTTACAGCAACTTCCGCTAACCATGACGATGGAGGAGCTGAACGGCAACGAGAAGTTTGCAGACCTGCCTGCTGCCCTTAAAAACGATCCGCATAAACCCGGCACGATCCAGCAGGGCGATGTGATGCTGTATGGCAATAAGACGCTGGTGCTTTTTTACGAGACATTCCAGACCTCCTATAGTTACACGCCGATAGGAAAGATGCTGTCGACAGGTAGCCTCAAAAAGAGTGTCGGTGAGGGGGGGATTGATGTACGGTTCACCCGGCCATGACGGATATCAAAATCTGAAATAACCGGCTGGTACAGGATTCATATCGCGCTGAGTCTGGTGAGGGTGGCATCTGGCATGACGGACTACGGTGCGTTGTGGCCGCGGCCAGACGTTGTGATCCTCTTCGGGAAGCGAGACTGTCGGGCCGATCGGCCAGCCTGACAGTTAAGCCATTACTTCTTCTTATTCAGCATCGACTTCAGGTCAGCAAAGGGGGTGTAGGTAGCCTCACCGACATCTTTTTGTGCATCCTCGCCTGCCACTACGCGGGTGCCATACTGGTCAGCCTCGGTGTACTTTGAGTGCTCATGGTCATGACAATAGAGACACAGCAATTCCCAGTTACTGCCATCTTCCGGATTGTTGGTGTGGTCGTGATCGATATGGTGAACCGTCAGCTCGCGCAGGTTTGAATAGACAAACTCGCGTGAGCAGCGTCCACACACCCATGGATAGATTTTAAGTGCTTTCTCACGATAGCCGCTTTCCAGCCGCGTATAGTTTTTGGGGATCAGAGCCATTGCCGGGAATACCTGTTATTCAGAGTAAATGTCACGAGAGTGCAGCTAATATATCCCACAACGGAACCGAAGGAGAAATCATCGTGTTCCGCGGGAAGAGAAGCGATACAATCCGGTATGACTATGCCACCTGGCTAAAGAGGCCTGTTTTTAATCTTTATGCGCTTAAGCTCCACCGCCAGCCTGATAATCATCCCTTTGCATGCGTCTTGCTTTCCTCTCATTCAGCGTCTTACCCGCCGCAGTTCATCATCTCCAGTCCGGGATAAAAGCGACGGTTTTATACGGCTGCTCAGATCAGCTCAGAGAATCACCATCCTGCCAGCGCTAACCTGGCTTGTCAGCAGCAAAGGGGCAGAATATCGCTGCACTCAGCCTGGTGTAAGAAAAGGTAATGTCAGGATGTTTATCCGAAAGGTACAACCTATAATCAACGCAGTTTGTTGGCCCGCAGGAATGCAGGTCTTGCCCCCGCCCAAAGGAAGAGATCCCGCTGATGTTTTCTCGTTTTTTTATTTATCGTCCCGTCTTTGCATGGGTTGTTGCCATTTTAATTATGCTGCTTGGCGCACTCTCTATCACCCTGTTACCGGTGGAACAGTATCCCGATGTTGCACCGCCCTCAGTGAATATCAGCGCAACTTACACCGGGGCGTCAGCGGAAACGCTGGAGAACAGCGTCACGCAGGTGATTGAGCAGCAATTGACCGGGCTGGATAACCTGCTCTATTTCACCTCCAGCAGCAGCTCGCAGGGGAACGTGTCAGTCACTGTAACGTTCAGCCAGGGCACGGATCCCGACACCGCTCAGGTGCAGGTACAGAATAAGGTGCAGCAGGCGCTTTCCCGTCTGCCCAGCGAGGTGCAGCAGCTTGGTGTCACCGTGACGAAATCGCAGTCAAATTTTCTGCTGGTGATGGGGCTGTATGACACCACGGGTAAAAGCAACAGCACAGATATCGGTGACTGGCTGGTCAGTAATATGCAGGAGCCGCTGGCCAGGACCGAAGGGGTCGGCGACATCCAGGTGTTCGGCGGTCAGTACGCGATGCGCATCTGGCTCGATCCTTTCAAACTAAACGCTTATGCGTTGCAGCCGTCTGACGTGTCGGCGGCGATACGCTCGCAAAACATTCAGGTCTCAGCCGGTAAAATCGGCGGCCTGCCATCACCCGATAATCAGCAACTCACCGCCACGGTCAGAGCGCAGTCGCGACTGCAGACGCCAGAGCAGTTCCGCAATATCATCGTCAAAAGTGATAAAAGCGGCGCGATCGTGCGGGTGGGTGATGTGGCGCGGGTGGAACTGGGCGGCGAATCCTATGACATGACGACCCGACTCAACGGGCATCCTGCAGCCGGGGTTGGGGTGATGCTGGCACCGGGCGCGAATGCGCTGGCCACCGCGACGCTGGTGAAAAACAAAGTTGAAGAGTATCGCCACTCAATGCCGCAAGGCTACGAAGTGGCCTATGCGCTCGACAGCACCGATTTCATCAAAATCTCCGTTGAGGATGTGGTGATCACCCTGATCGAAGCGATCGCGCTGGTCGTGGTGGTGATGTACCTGTTCCTGCAGAACATACGCGCGACGCTGATCCCGGCGCTGGCGGTGCCGGTCGTGCTGCTCGGCACCTTCGGTGTACTGGCGTTATGCGGCTACACCATCAACACCCTGACGCTTTTTGCCATGGTGCTGGCCATCGGGTTGCTGGTGGACGATGCAATCGTAGTGGTCGAGAACGTCGAACGCATCATGCATGACGAAGGTTTGCCGGCACGAGAGGCAACGGAAAAGTCGATGAAAGAGATCTCCGGCGCGCTGGTGGCTATCGCGCTGGTGCTCTCGGCTGTATTTCTGCCGATGGCGTTTTTCGCCGGATCGACCGGCGTGATTTACCGGCAGTTCTCCATCACCATCATTGCGGCCATGACCTTCTCCGTAGTGGTGGCGCTGACCCTGACACCCGCGCTGTGTGGCATGCTGCTGCGGCCAACAACACCGCATCGTAAAGGCTTCTTTGGCGGTTTTAACCGCTTTTATGCCGCCACCGAGCGCCAGTATCGCCACAAAGTGGTCAGCACCTTGCGTCGTCCGCTGGTCATGGTGTCGCTTTATGCGGCAATGGGCGTGGTGCTGTTTGTGATGTTTACCCGCCTGCCGGGCAGCTTCCTGCCCACCGAAGATCAGGGCAGCATTATGCTTCAGGCGACATTGCCAGCGGGCGCAACCGCCAGCCGCACGGAGGCCGTCAATCAGCAGATTGTTAACTGGTTCCTGACTGAAGAGAAACAGAATATAGATGTGGTCTTCACCATTAACGGCTTTAATTTCAGCGGTGCTGCGCAGAATGCCGGTATGGCGTTTATCAAGCTTAAAAACTGGGACCAGCGACCCGGCAGTGAGAACTCCGCCGAGGCGATTGCCGGACGCGCGACCTATGCGCTGGCGTCGATTCGGGATGCGCAGATCTTTGCACTGACGCCGCCATCGGTGCCAGGTCTGGGACAGAACAACGGCTTTACCTATGAGCTGCTGGCCAGCGGTGGCACCACGCGTGAACAATTGGGTAACCTGCGCGATCAGCTATTACAACGCGCAGCGCAAAGCCCGGAGTTAACGGGCGTGCGGGCAAATATCCTGCCACAAACGCCGCAGTTGCAGGTAGATATTGATACCAGCAAAGCGGTGGCGCTGGGACTGAATTTGGATGACGTGACCGATACGCTGACCAGCGCCTGGGGCGGTGCTTATATCAATGACTTCATCGATCGTGGACGGGTGAAGCGGGTCTATGTGCAGGGCGACAGTCAGTATCGTTCAGCACCATCAGATCTGAATAAGTGGTACATCCGGAACAGTGAAGGCACCATGACGCCATTCTCGGCCTTTGCCTCGACCCGGTGGACCATGGGACCAGAAAGCCTTGATCGTTATAACGGCTCTGCCGCCTATGAAATTCAGGGTCAGAATGCCGAAGGGTTTAGCTCCGGCGATGCCATGAATGCGATTGAGCGGCTGGCTAATCAATTACCTGCAGGCACGACGGGCGCGTGGAGCGGGCTTTCGCTGCAGGAAAAACAGGCGGGCGGGCAATCGACTACGCTTTATGCGATCTCGATTCTGGTGGTTTTCCTCTGTCTGGCTGCGCTGTATGAAAGCTGGTCGGTGCCGTTCTCAGTGCTGCTGGCGGTGCCGCTTGGTGTGTTGGGTACCGTGCTGGCAGTGGCGCTGCGGGGATTGAGCAACGATATCTATTTCCAGGTGGCGTTGCTGACCACGGTCGGACTGACCTCTAAAAACGCGATATTAATCATCGAATTTGCAGAAGATGCAGTGCGCCGGGGCAGTTCGCTGAGTGCAGCTGCATTGCAGGCAGCACGAACCCGTTTGCGGCCGATTATGATGACGTCACTCGCCTTTATTGCTGGCGTGATCCCGCTGGCGGTGGCAACCGGTGCGGGTGCTAATAGCCGCATTGCCATCGGGACCGGCATCATCGGTGGCACGCTGGCAGGTACGGTCCTGGCGTTGTTCTTTGTTCCGCTGTTCTTTGTGCTGGTGAAGCATTATCTGACCCGCCATCGCAAAGGCTAATCACGCAGACAGCCCGTCTGCAGTTTTCTGCAGACGGGCTGGAGTCGATGAGCAGAAGATTACAGATTCTGTTTAAAGAAAGCCGTCAGTTTGGCGAACGGGATCAGATCAGTGCGATCATAAAGGTCGACATGACCTGCATCAGGTACGATATACAGCTCTTTGGGCTGAGCTGCGCGCTGGAAAGCATCTGCACTGAACTCGCGTGAGTGCGCTTTATCACCGGTGATGAAGAGCATTGGGCGCGGAGAGATGGTCTCAATATCATTGAACGGATAGAAGTTCATGAACTTCACATTGCTGGTGAGCGTCGGGTGCGTGGTTAGTGCAGCTGACGAGCTTTTTGGGGTGAACTCGCCCCGAGGTGTCCGGTAAAAATCATAAAACTCTTTAGCAACTGGCGGTGAATCAGCATCAATTTTGTGTGGTGTACCGCCTGTGTAAGCAATTTTACCCCCGGTAAATTCCGCATAACGTTGCTGTGCTGCTGCTTCAATGATCTGCTTGCGCTGAGCCAGCGTCTGGCTTTTATTCAGCGCATTACGGTTGGCTGATCCCATGTCATACATGCTGACGGTAGCTATCGCTTTCATGCGGGGATCGATCTTTGCCGCGCTGATGACGAAACTGCCACTGCCACAGATGCCCAGCACACCAATTCGATTGCGGTCGACAAATTCGCGTGTCCCCAGGTAATCGACTGCGGCACTGAAGTCTTCGGCATAGATATCCGGAGAAACCGCATTACGTGGCTGGCCTTCACTTTCGCCCCAGAATGAGAGATCGATTGCCAGGGTAACAAAGCCCTGCTCAGCCATCTTTTGCGCATAGAGACTGGCGCTCTGCTCTTTGACTGCGCCCATCGGATGCCCCACCACTATCGCCGGAAGACGCGCTGTTTTACTCGCTTCTTTAGGTCTGAACAGGGTGCCGGTGACGCCCATCTGATACTGGTTTTTAAACGTCACTTTTTCGCGGGTCACTTTATCGCTTTGATAAAAGTTGTCGGCGCCGCGTGACATATCGGCAGCGCTGGCTGCAAATGAACTGATCAACAGTCCGAACATCAGGGTTAATGCTCTCATGAAAGGATCCTCAGGGTTGACGAGAAGTGGGCAACAGGCTGCCCGGTTAAACAATGAATCTGCTATCAGGCGGCGCTTTCTTTGCGCGCAGTGATCAACGCCAGTCCAGCGGCAGCGATGAGTAATGTGGCGCTGATGGCAAAGGTGATCTGCCAGCCTGCATGGTCAAAGGCCAGACCGCCCAGCGTCGATCCCAGAGCAATCGACAGCTGGACAATGGCAACCATTAATCCGCCACCCGTCTCCGCGTTATCCGGGAAGGTTCTGGCGACCCAGGCCCACCATCCGGTGGGTGCGGCAGTTGCCACCAGTCCCCAGATGCCCAGCAACGGTGCCACCAGCCACAGCTGATGACCGAATACCATGAGCAGCCCTGCGACTGACGCCATGATCAGTGGAATAATCATCAGGGTGAGATAAAATCCACGCTGCAGAACAACCCCGACGATCAGTGTTCCGATAAAACCGGCAACGCCAATGGTCAGCAGCACCAGCGATAGCGTAGAAACGTCAACCTGCGTGACGGTTTCCAGAAACGGACGGAGATAGGTAAAGAGGGTGAATTGCCCCATAAAGAGCAGTCCGCAGGCGGCAAGACCTATTGTTACCAGCGGTGAACGCAGCAGCTGCAGGAGGTTTGCGCTTCGCTGCCGTGCTTTATCGACGGGCATTGACGGCAGTGTAAATCCTTGCCAGAGCAGGGCGAGCAAGGCCACCGGCACCAGGCTGAAAAAAGCGCCACGCCAGCCGATGACAGAACCGAGATAGCTCCCCAGCGGTGCAGCGATAACTGTCGCCAGCGCATTGCCGCCGTTAAAAATAGCCAGTGCACGCGGCACCTGCCCGGTGGGGACCAGCCGGATAGCCACCGCAGCTGACATCGACCAGAACCCGCCAATCACCATGCCAATCAACGCCCGGCCAGTCATGTAGGTGAGATAGTTGGGTGCCATCGCGACCATCAATCCGGATAGCGCCATTAGAAGTGTCAGCGTCAGCAACAGGATTTTGCGGTCGAGATTGCCTGCAATACGGGTGATCAACAGGCTTGTCATCACCGCCAATGCGCCGGAGATAGCAATGCCCTGTCCGGCCTGACCTTCACTGACCGCCAAATCACGTGATAACGGCGATAACAGGCTGACTGGCATAAATTCAGATGCGATCAACGTGAATACGCAAAGCGTCATTGCCCAGACGCCACCCCAATGGGCGACGTTGTGCTGAGGGGAATATGCCGTTGTTTCCGGAGAAGTCATGCTGAATCCTGTTTCATTGGTGGTGGTCATGATGAACTCAGGAAATTTTACGGTTTAACTTTATATTGACTAGCTAATGAATCCTTAATGGGGTTATAACCAGCGATTATGAATTCATCGACGGGAGCGCAACATGAAGCGCAACATGAATGATCTGCAGGCTTTTATTACCGTAGCGCGTGAGGGCAGCTTTACCCGTGCAGCGGCACTGCTGGGCGTTACGCAGCCCGCGCTGAGTCAGACGATTACTGCCCTGGAAAACCGGATGGAAATTCGGCTGCTGACCCGCACGACGCGGAACGTCTCACCGACCGCAGCAGGTGAACGGTTAATCCTGGCGATTGGCAATCGATTCGATGAAATTGAGGCGGAGCTGGATATGCTGACCGCGATGCGTGACAAGCCCGCCGGCACGGTACGCATCACCTGTGGCCCGCATATTCTCAGTTCACTCCTGCTGCCAAAACTGACGCCACTGCTGGAGGCTTATCCGGATATCCGACTCGAATTCGATGCGAATCATGGCTTGCGAAACATCGTGGCCGATCGGTTTGATGCCGGAGTCAGAATGGGTGACACAATTGATAAAGATATGGTGGCGATGCCCATAACCCCACCGTTACGAATGGCGGCGGTGGCGGCGCCCGACTATTTTCGTCGTCATGCTGCGCCTCAGGTCCCACACGATCTGCTGCATCACAACTGCATTAATATGCGACAGGCAACAGCGGGTGGATTGTATGTCTGGGATTTTGACGGAGAAGAAGGGCCGTTGAATGTGCGGGTAAATGGACAGTTAACGTTCAACACTTCGGCACACATTGCAGAAGCGGCAGTGGCCGGTTTGGGAATTGCTTTTCTGCCTGAACAGGAAGTCGCAGAAGGGCTGGAGCAGGGCACGCTGATCCGGGTACTGGAGCGCTGGTGCGAACCGTTTCCCGGTTATTATCTCTATTATCCCAGCCGCAAGCAGCATTCACCGGCTTTTAACCTGGTCAGAGAGGCGTTGAGGCTAAAAGAGGGGGAATGATGAATAGATTCAGAGTGTTGATGGAAGAGATGCCACTCCATGGCGTAATACGTCCTAAAGCGCTTTATTCAGAATTACTTAGAAGGACGTCGACTAATCTTGCCTCCTTTCCGACCGGCTTCCCTGGCCTTTTCAGGATCGTTTCTGAAGTTGCCCCCACTGACCTTGCCTCCTGCACTGCCAGCTTCACTCGCTCGTTCTGGATCGTTGGCAAAATTGCCGGCACCACCTCTGTACTTCTGTTGTGTCATAGGAAGACCTCATATCAATGTTCCATTAGATAAAAAGGACTAGCTAGTCACACCAGGAAGCATAGTCGTCCGCTTCGTTTATGCAAATGCACAGACTGAAGTTGTTGATAATGCTGACATTAATTTTTAATAAAGCGCTGGCGTCGGCATGGTAAGGAGAGATGAACTGCGCATAAAGGCCTGACGAAAAAGGAGAATGGTATGAGTAAAGCGACCTTGCTCGACACGCGGGGAGATTGGCGGGGATCTGCCCGCCGTAGCACGCAAACGCTGCGAAAAGCAGAGGCAACAGATGAGTGACAGATAAACAGGAATAGTGCCAGGCCCTCATTCTGGCTTATTTTATGCTACTAAAATGTAACAACTTCATTCATTAAACCAACTACAGCAATTGCTAAAGGTTTTCCCGCTAGTGGCGATAACCCAATGGCGTTGAGCGCGCCGATCAATGATGAACCCGGTACTCAGCGACGAGTTCTGAACGCGAACGGACCTGCATTTAGCCCTCCTTTTAAAAAACACCAGCAAGCGCGAGTTTAAGCGCAACCTACTCTGATAAAAGCGAAAATAATAATATGTCGATCATTAAGACGATCAAAAGTCGCCTGCCTGTTGCCCGTCTCAGGCGTAGCAGCCAGCCAGCGAATGGCACCTGGGATTGTCGTGCGCTGCCGGAATCACTCTCTTCCATCGGGTTAAGCTCGCGCGCGGGCGGGATCCTGATGACTTTTGTTCCGCCTGAAGCCGATTTTCAGCGGGTCAGTCAGGCCTGGCAACGCTTTAATTCCGCCGATTTGACCGTGCTGACACTCTCTTCCAACGGTGCGCTGAGCAGCAGCCGATCGCAAAGTACTTACTGTGATGGCAATGGCCCGGAGGGAAGTTATCTCTGGCTGCCTGACACGCTGATCGCCAGCCATGAGACGCACATTGTCGACCTGCATGTCGCGGACACTCAGACTGCCAGCCAGCGTATTACCGCCATCCAGCAGGAACTGATGCGGTTGCAGGTGCGGATGCCACTTTCGGCAGACCGTACTTTCGCGATGATTTATTGCGACGGACTATCCGCGTCCGAAGGTTTTCTGATGCAGGCCTGGTACAACTGCGGGCGTTTCCCATGCCTGGCGATTGGCGGTTCAGCGGGCGGTAAAATTACCTTTGATGGCACCTGGATCGGTACTGGTGGCAAGGTGCTGCAGGGCAAAGCTGTGATTATGTTCTGTCAGATGGCGCCCGGAAAATCCTTTGCTCCGTTTAAAAGTCAGAACTTTACGCCACGCGAGCAGAGCTGGCTGATTGCCGAAGCCGATCCGGTTGCGCGCACCGTCACCTCTGTGTTTAATCGCCAGGGTCAGCAGCAGCCGTTTGTCGCATCGCTGTGTGAACACCTTAACTGCACTGAAGCGCAGCTGACCGAACGGCTGAAAGGGTTAACCTTTGGCGTTAAAGTCGGCGGGGAATACTTCATTCGCTCGATCGCCAGAATTGAATCGGGTGGCGTGCAGTTTTTTTGTGACCTCGAGTTTGGTGACCGGCTTTTCCTGATGGAGGAGAAAGACTTCAAACAAGCGACGCAGCAGGAGTGGCAGGCTTTTACCGCGCAGCATGGCAAACCGGCGGCGATTCTGATGAACGACTGTATCCTGCGTCGTGTCGGTAATGCTGATAAGCTTCACAGCGCCCACTTTTTTAAAGGCATCGCTGCCGCCGGCTTCTCCAGCTTTGGCGAAATTCTGGGCGTGCCAATCAATCAGACGCTCTCTGCACTGGTGTTCTTTAATCATGACGTCAAAGCGATGAGCCAGTTCCCGGTGGAGTATGCCGGTTACGCCGCACATTACGCGCAGCGTGCGCTGCGTCGCTGGGAAGCGCTGAACAGTATTCAGACACGGGTCCTTGATCGGGTTATCAACTATCAGCAGGCATTGACGCCGCTGATGGAAGCGTTGCCAGTGCTGGAAACGGCTACCCAGAGCCAGGGTGAAACGTTGAGCCTGGCAGAAAGCAGCATCCGTAACATCAGCAATATCGCCACTGAGAGTCAGCAGGCTCAGGGACGACTGGACGATGGGTTGGACGATCTGGAAAAAATCTCCAACGGCATCAATGAGATTACGCATGGCATCAGCAATATTGCTTTCCAGACCAACATTCTGGCGCTGAATGCCGCAGTAGAAGCAGCTCGTGCGGGCGAGGCTGGCCGCGGATTTGCCGTGGTCGCGGGCGAAGTCCGGCGTCTGGCGCATTCATCGAAAGAGCAGGCTGAAGCCACCGCCAGTAACATCGGTGAGGCGGTCAGCACCATCTCACGCATCCGGCTGGTGGCCAGTGATTCGGCGCAGACCGCCGCGCAGATGGCAGAGCGCAGTATTTCAGCAGCCGATACGCTGGCGGCGATGAATCAGCAGACGCGTCATGAGCGCGCCGACATCGCGAAGCACCTCGGCAGCCTGCGCGAACTGACGCAGGGGATGGATGCGATGCAGGAAGCCGTTGCGCAGCTCAAGGTGTTACAAACTCTTTCAGGTGCGCAGGTTAAAGGCTGAATTATCTGAATAAAAGGCAAAAAAGTGCGGTGTAAGCGCAACGGCCAGGCAAGGCCGGCTTTCAGTTGTTACACTTGTGTGTGATTAATCACGCAGAGGTATGAATGAAAATTAAAAGTTATGCAGCCATGCAGGCTGGCCAGGCCCTTGAACTCTATGAGTACGATGCCGCCGAGCTGGCAGCCGAAGAAGTCGAAGTCCAGGTCGAATATTGTGGCGTCTGCCACTCAGACCTGTCGATGATCGATAACGAGTGGGGCATCTCTCAGTTCCCGGTGATTGCAGGACATGAAGTAATTGGTCGGGTTTCTGCCCTTGGCGAAGCGGCCAAAAATAAAGGTCTTTCAATCGGCCAGCGTGTAGGAATCGGCTGGACAGCAAAAAGCTGTCAGCACTGCGATGCCTGTATTAACGGCGAGCAGGTGAACTGTCAGCAGGGCAGCATCCCGACCATCATGAACAAAGGTGGTTTTGCCGAGAAGCTGCGCGCCGACTGGCAATGGGTTATCCCGCTGCCGGAAAAACTGGATGTAGCAAGCGCCGGTCCGCTGCTGTGTGGTGGTATCACCGTGTTTAAACCACTGCTGATGAGTAACATCACGGCGACCAGCCGCGTAGGTGTGATCGGTATCGGTGGGCTGGGTCATATTGCCATCAAAATCCTGCACGCGATGGGTGCAGAAGTCGTGGCATTCAGCTCAACGCCAGATAAGAAGCAGTCAATCCTGGATATGGGCGCAGATGAAGTGGTAAACAGCCGCGATCCTGAAGCCCTGAAGCAGCAGGCGGGTCGCTTTGACCTGATCCTGAGCACTGTGGCGGTCGATCTGGACTGGAAACCTTATTTCGCCGCGCTGGCACCTCAGGGTAAATTCCACACCGTGGGCGCAGTGATGAAGCCGATTGAAGTGAGTGCTTTTGATCTGATTCTGGGCGACAAAGCGGTAACCGGTTCATCAACCGGCTCACCAGGTCAGCTGCGCTCGCTGCTGCGTCTTGCTTCCCGTGCAGATATCGCCCCACAGGTTGAGTTCTTCCCGATGTCGGACATCAATAAAGCGCTGGATCACGTCCGCGCCGGTAAAGCCAATTACCGTGTCGTACTGAAAGCCGATTTCTGATGGGAATCTAAATGATATGCCGCAGCCTGCTGCGGCATTTTTTTTGCCTTTATTTTGTCAGCAGTCCATCAGACAGGCCAGCCGCAATCACGCTGATTGGGTTTAAGGGTCAACAGTTTAAAAAACCACGCTAAGATTATAATGTATTGTTTTTATTAACAAGTATTCGTTCAGAAAACCCGGCAAGCGCCAGGTTTGTTCTGAGGATTAATGTCCTGAATTTTTTGCGGTTTCTTGTCTGACTTCGTCAATCGTGTCACGCATATTGCTCAGACATTTTGCAGCAGCAGCTCCAGCTTTTTCCAGCACGGGTTCTGCCTTCGCGAAATACTCCTCAATTTTCATCTGATTTGCATGTGTGATTAAAGGTATACCGCATACCATTGATGTGCCAAATCGCTGCTTTAAGGCGTCGGTACTTTTGTCCAGCGAGTTGGTTGCGTTAATTACAGATATTGGATCTTTAATTAACGCCATGCTAAGAGCTGTGGTCAATTCCTCTGTATGAGCAGCGTCAAGGGTATCACCAATACTGTCAATTTTTCCCGGAAACGCATGGAGCGTTTTGTTGTCTGCCTGCTCAATCAGTTGGATATAAGCTTTCCATTCATTTGATGATGCTATGCAGGAGGACGGAATAGTGCAGGCGATCAGCAAGATGATTCGCAAAATCATCTCACTACCTCCAGCGTTTTATCTGTTGACTGAATGATTTTTGTGCGAATAACCGGCCCAGGGATTATGCAACCCTCAGAAGCGAATCCAGGTACTTTCGGCGGCTTCCTTTCACCGTGTATACGAAATAAAGAGCGGCCATAACTTTCGCCAGAGGTTTGTGTCAAAATTATGGTAAATGGTCCCTTTGAACTGGTATGTCCGCCAATATGCCAGGTACCGCGAGGAATTGGCCCCATACCTTTAACGTGTTGACGATCCGGGTTGTTTTTGTTGGTCAGGCTCCCTGAATAACCTTTACCCATTAACTTACCGCGGTGCCACAGTTCGCCGATACTCTGGTGATATATCCATGCCATATGTTGTTCTCCTATGCCGCGCTACGCTCTTTCCAGGAATCAGAGTGAATAATATTGCCGTCCAGATATTTCCAGGTGATTTTTTCATACGTCATTTCGAGCACTTCAAGGTGATCGTGACGTTCGTAATCCCGGTCCTTAACATCTTCCATAAAGGGTACGACACAGGTAATGCGGACATTTTCAATAAATACGTTAAAATATTCTTCTTTCTGTCCGGCGTAATTAATGCGATAGAATTTAAGCTCGGCAGACTTTAAAAGCTTTCCAGCGCTGACGAACTGATAAAGGTATGGACTTGAAGAGTCCAGCGCTTTGGTCAGCATAAAGGGCGCATGCTCGCGAGTGGCCGTTATCTTACCGGACAGATTATCCGTAGGGAGTCATATGCCGTGAGCCAGTGCGGTTATTTCTATACTTCCTTCTCGTTGCTGCACATCAACAGAGCCTTTGACGGGATTTCCACCATCATCCTTCAGCCATAAATAAACAGGTATAGCCATTCTGTGAACTCATGTTTCGTGATTAAAGAGCAGGGATTATCGCCTTCTGTTCCTTTATGGCGGAAATGCCAATTGAGTTTTTATTGATTTAAATCAATGGAATGAATTGCTTTTAATTTTCGTTTCGGACGGAAATATGTGGCGTGGGATATGCCCGTTTTCTCTGCCGCTGTTTTAAATGACTGCCCCGGGCGGATCAATCTCAGTGCTGATAATGTCGCACTATGTGGTTTTCAGCCGAACTTCACAGCGGACTCCCTTGCAGCAGCCCGACCGTCATTGGTCCGCTCTTTAAGACCGGTTCTCCCACCTGCCAAAAGATAATTTCACATTTTGGCCCGATCCCATCGAATGCTGACCTTTGGGCCTGTCATGCACACGATGAACAGTGACGTAAAGTAATCGCATAAGCGCCAGTAAAGCTGGCTGATTTTACTGAAACTGTTTATGGAGCCTGGCATGAAGCTAACCCAAATTCGCAACGCTACGCTGTTACTGGAGTATGCAGGAAAAAAATTCCTTATCGATCCTATGCTGGCCGAAAAAGAGGCCTGGCCAGGCTTTGCCGGCAATGCCCGACCTCACCTCAGAAATCCGATGGTAGATCTGCCAGTCCCGCTGGACGAACTGCTGGCAGTAGATGCGGTCATCATCACCCACACCCATGCCGATCACTGGGATGAAGCTGCGCAACAGCAGGTGCCAAAGAATATGATGATTTACAGCCAGAATGAAAGTGATGCTGCGCTGCTTCGTTCACAGGGTTTTGAAAACCTGCGGGTGCTGCAGGATGAAAACCGTTTCATTGATGGTCTCACTCTATATAAAACCGATGGGCAGCATGGCAGTAATGCATTGTATGCTGACAAAGCAATGGGCGAGATTCTGGGTGATGCCTGTGGTCTGGTGTTTATTCATCCGGCAGAAAAAACGCTGTATGTTGCTGGGGATACAGTGTGGGTCAAACCTTATGTCAGAAGTCTGCAACGTTTCCAGCCGCAGGTTGTGGTGTTAAATATTGGCAATGCTACCAACGATCTCTATGGTCCGATTATTATGGGCAAAGAGGATACGCTGCGTACCCTGAACATCCTCCCTGGCGTGATAATTGTTGCTTCTCATATGGAAGCCATCAACCACTGCCTGTTGACCCGTGCTGAACTGCGCGCCTATACCTCAGAACAGGGTATTGCTGACAAAGTGCTGATCCCGGAAGATGGTGACTCCATGACGTTCTAATCGACCCTTCACTGAAGCGCAGGCGCTTTGTGAACGGCTTGTGCTTTACAATCGGTTTCCACCGCCATGCTTGTACAGTGAGGGAAGATAATGGCTGGGCTCAGAGTCGCAGTGCTGGCAACCGCAGGTTTTAGTCTATTTCACTTTTCAGTTCCCTGCATTTTATTTGGATCGGCTATGCCACAGCAGGCGCTGTTTCAGGTTGATGTTTTTGCAGAAAAACCTGGCGTGGTTCGTTCCGATATGGGACTGTCAATCACCGTAGAGCATGGCCCTGAACTCCTTGATCAGGCGGCGATTATTATAGTTCCCTACTGGCACAATCTGGCTGAACAACCGGCGCAGGTGCTGCTTAATAAGCTGGTAGCGGCCTGGCAGCGTGGTGCGGAAGTCGTTGGACTGTGTCTGGGCACATATGTACTGGCTTATGCAGGTTTACTTGATCAGCGCCGGGCTACCACACACTGGGAATTTGAGCAGGACTTCAGTTCCCGCTTTCCGGCCGTTCAGCTCGATAGCAACGCGCTCTATGCCCGTGACGATCGTCTGATAACCTCTGCTGGTACCGCTGCAGGGATCGACTGCTGTCTGGATATCATCCGTCATCACTATGGTAGTGCCATTGCCAATCGGGTAGCGAGACGAATGGTGGTGCCGCCCTACCGTGAAGGCGGTCAGGCGCAGTTTATTGAGCGTCCGGTTCCGGAAACAACGCGTGACAGTAAGATTAATGCACTGCTGGCGTCACTGCGGGAGAATCTGCATAAGCCGCAGAATCTTGATTCCCTCTCGCGCAGGCTCAGCATGAGCCGGCGAACGCTGACCCGTCACTTCCAAAGAGCAACGGGTATGTCTCTGGGTGAGTGGTTGACGGCTGAGCGCCTTCAACGCAGCCAGTGGCTATTGGAAACAACCACTATGAATATTGAAAGTGTGGCCGAAAAGGTGGGTTTTGAGTCGCCGGTTTCATTTCGTCAGCGTTTTAAATCGCGGTTTGGTGTTTCACCCAGCGAGTGGCGTCGAACGTTTCGTGGTTCTGAGCCAGTGATGGCCAATGATAACGTGGAAAAGAAGGACGCCAGGACACCAGGATAAATATCTGTGCCATGGGACTTTGCGGACCGGAATATTGCCGCCCATTGGCGGTCAACATTCCGGCAAGAAATTAGCGCGATTAAATCAGGAAATCATCCAGTGACTGGCCATTTTCGATCGCAGCTTTAATGGCTGAAGGGGTTCGGCCCTGACCCGTCCAGTAACGAACCTGACCGTTTTCGTCATTGTAGCGATATTTAGCCGGACGCTTTGCCCGTTTCTTTTTGCCGGTTACCAAAGGAGAAGCGCTATTTACCAGTTCCAACGGATTAATTCCTTCTTCCATCAGCAACTCCTGATAAAACGCCAGCTTTTCAGCTTTCTTACGGGCTTCTGCCTCTCGTGCACTTTCCTCTTCACGACGCTCATTTACCACTGTTTCTAATTTCTGGTGTAGCTCTGCCAGCAGATCCAGCGTCATATTGCGTGCCTCAGCACGCATTGTGCGGATATTATTCAGGCTGCTCAGATTCTTACTCATACCAATCCTCAAATACTCAAGTTAATCAATAAAGTGCAAATTATTCAGCCAGTAAGGGTAACATTTCCGTATGCGGCATTTGAAGGGCCAATGTGGTTTATTCGCTGTTAATCAGGTTTGAATGGTGGTATCTAATCCAGTAAATCGTACAGTTTAAGCGTAATCTGCTGGCTAATGCCTGGTTTTCGTTATAGAAGCGGCGCTGGGTTTAGCATTTTCTTTTTTATTAACTGTGCGTGAATCAGAAATGAGGTTTTATTCAGGACAGGCATGATGCCTTGCCATGATAGTGGTTGGCCATCGCCAGAAATTCGTCGTGGTTTTGAAGCATTATCCTTTGAGATGTTCTGCTCAACATCTTGCAGTGCTGCGCTGGTGCGGGTGCAATCTTACAACAGTAAAGATACGCCGCCGGGTCCCTTTGGTTATATTGGTGTGGCCTTAACCCGTCGTGAAGGGATAGATGTCAACGTTGCCCGCGCACGGCTTGACGGTGTTTTGCCTAAGGGATGCTCAGCAATCTGATGCACCAATGGGTAACCGGGCGTTTTTTCCGACCCTGATGGCAATACGCGTGAACTCTCTTATAATCAGCAGATCGGCCTGGAAATTATCAGCGCTCGTAACATGTAATCGCTGAATAAATAAATCAGCTCAGGGGAAGAATGAAGCCGGGTGTCTGTTGCGGAAGATGTTCAGCAACTAAGTGTAGTGAAACGCCTGGGAAGAACTGTAGATTGACGGATGAAACAAATTGCAGAAGGGCGGGGTAAGGGCCGACGGATAATGTCAGAGCTACTACCGGATGTCGATGTGATATAAAACAGCCTGCTTAAAGCAGGCTGTTTTCATGTATGCAGACTGAGTTAAATCAGGAAATCATCCAGTGATTTACCTGCATCAACGGCTGATTTAATAGCTGAGGGTGTACGGCCCTGGCCAGTCCATTGCTTAACTTCACCATTTTCGTCGGTGTACTGATATTTAGCTGGTCGAGGTGCGCGTTTTTTCTTCTCAGCGGGTGCAGTTGGCATACCATTTAACAGTTCATTAGGATCGATACCCTCCTGCAACAGTAACTCGCGATATTTTGCCAGTTTCTCGGCTTTTTCACGATTAGCTGCTTCCGAAGCCTGAGCTTCTTCCCGACGCTCACTCACTACAACTGACAGTTTTTCCAGCATTTCTTCCAGGGCAGCCAGGTCAAGCTCGCGAGCGTTTGCGCGAAGGGTACGGATATTATTCAAGCTGTTGAGAGTGTCACTCATCAAAGTCACCATAGTC
Organism: Pantoea sp. MBLJ3; assembly: GCF_000816655.1. Classification (NCBI taxonomy): domain Bacteria; kingdom Pseudomonadati; phylum Pseudomonadota; class Gammaproteobacteria; order Enterobacterales; family Erwiniaceae; genus Pantoea; species Pantoea sp. MBLJ3. The sequence continues at coordinate 9,121 of NZ_JSUT01000030.1, read as the reverse complement.
ATGTTCAGATAATAAAATACAGAGCGGGTTCACGCTGATGCTTTTCGTCAGACCTGCTTTTTTAGAATGCTTGCCTTCGAAGAATCAAAATACAGAACCGATAGTTCAACGCTAACATATTAATCGCTTTCTACAAGAGTTTAAACTGTAATTACCGTATCACCCTTAAATTGAAGCAGAGTTACTCTTTGCGGTGCTCTTAGCTCAAAATGTCAAAAAAAACGACATCTGAAAAGTTAGTTAATTGGGAGCGGGTATAGGGAAATTGTGCTTTAACGCTGTTTTCAGCAAAGTCGCTTCGCAAATCCTGTACACGCATTGCTCTGAAAATTAAAGGTAATGATTCAGGGCAGACAGCTAAAACTGGATAAGATCATGATGTTAATCGTAATTTTGTTGAATGACTGGCACGGTGACGCTTTAAATAATTAGCCCACTGATTAACTGTGGTTATTTGTAACGCCATGATAATGGGTTGTTTTTTTCTTATGCAGCGCATAGGGTTATTTAAGAGCGGGCCGGCCTGCGTTATGGCTGATTTAAGCGTTTGCATCCACCTACAGCCATCAAATAAATGGATACAAACTCGTCAAAACGAGAGCCACCCGTTGTGGGCTAAAGTCAATTATTTACAAGAGTCATGATTTTTGAAGCTCTGTAAAGATTCAAAGAGGGAGGTAGTTTACAACGTAATCATAGACAGCATTATTTCCCCACGTTATTACCCTGTTGTCATTGATGCTGATAACGGAAGCGATAGCATTTTTCATCGATATTCATTCAGCTCAGTCCGTGAACCATGTGATTTTGCAATCACCTCGCCAGCCTGTCCCAAAACACATCGATGGACATGCTGCCAGACACTGAACTGAAAACGGTGTGCCAGGAAGCGGCTATTATTAACCTGGCTAATTAATTCGTCGTCAGCAGCGCATAATGCCAAAAACCTGTAATAGATATTTCACAGTACAATGTCAGAGCAAATGGGGTCGTCGAAGAATAATCATAGAACAAGAGAGTATGAAAAAAAGCAGTCTGCTAACTTTGTCGCCCATTGTCATCAGTTATCCAGTGCGACGGTTAGCTATACTGTATATGGCATAGGCTTTGTCAGTGTCCTGGGTTTTCTGGAGGATTGACGTGTTCAAAGGCAATAAAAAGTCACTACCGGTGCGCTACTGCAAAACGTGTAACAAACCGATGTCATGGCGAAAAAAATGGGAAAGGTGCTGGGAAGAGGTTCTGTATTGCTCGGAACGGTGCCGTCGGCAGCGTACTGCACAGCAGCAGCAGGATGATGCCCGAATAAATTCCGGCCACAATCGATAAAACCTGTCGGGTCAGTGCTGGCCAGGATTTTACCTGGCCTCTGACAGTTCAATGTCGTTAGTGCTGAATCTCAATCTGTTGCCAGCCTTGTTTGAACATACAGTCTTTCACCAATATGTCTCGCTGACTTTCATTAGCATCGCTGGTTGAGTAATTCGTATCAGTTGTCTTGTGTTTCTTGTCTTTTGAGGTGTATTTACCGCTAACGACATTGTCTGGCGGTAAATCCCTGAGTGCCTGAGCTTTACAGGCTGTTTCTGCCACGAACTCCTGCTGCTCAGATGCGTCAGGCTTGACCCATTTATACTGGACACATCCTGTCAGACAAAGGGTAAATAACATCAACATGAGTGGTTTCATCATCTGTTTCTCACTGCTTTCCGTCAGAGTCATAACGAAAAATGGGTAAAGAAACCGATCAGTCAAGCTGGCTGGTTTCCTCACCCTATAGAAGAGGAGCGTTATCTGATATTAAAATGTCAGGCCGCCACCAATGTAAGGCCCATCGATCAGGGTATGGCCCGGGCGTCCATCTTTGCCATCAACACCTGCATAACGGTAGCCGGCTTTCAAGACCAGCGGCCCCAGCGGTGACCAGCTTATGCCGGCGTTCGCTTCCACAAAATTCTTAACGCTGTTAGTCAGTTGTTCCGGAGCAGAATATCCCTCACCATAAATCGCAAAATCAGCGGGCAGATTGATTTTCACACCGCCACCGACAGGAAATGCGACGCCGTTATCCCCTTTCTTGCCACCAAGATAAGTGGCTTTGGCGCCAGCAGTCAGCATTACCGGACCAAGTTCAAGATTATAACCGGTACCCGCCTGACCAATCTGAACACCATCCGCCGTATTTTTGATCCACTGGCTATCCAGATAAATTCCGCTGGATGAGCGGCCAATTTCTGCGTCCAGCGCAGTGGTATTTTTACCTTGCTCCACATTCAAGCCAATGGCCATTGCAGACGAAGAGACGCACAGCAGCATACCCATGCTGATTACAGAAAGTTTCATTGTTCAGTTCCACTGCTTTTAAATTTTAAAATTAATGATTACGATTGCTGGCTGAATTGATTTATTTTTGTACAATTTCTTTAACGTCGTGCTGCTGCAACTGATGCATATTTCCGTCTGCATCTTTATACGAGATCATGCCAGTTTGTTTATCTTTGGCGGGTTTACCATGAGTCGTAATCATGTGCCCGTCATTGGTAGAGATGACATAATTGCTTGAGCAGGCGGTCATGGATATTACTGCAGCCGTCATCACAATAGCGCAGACGAATTTTTTGCCAGAATTGAAAGATGTCATTTCACTGTCCTGTCATTAGTTTTTAAGAAGATGTGGCATTATTAGCTAAAATTGTTAAACGACACGATAACAATTCCAGCCTTCGGAAAATTATCTGCCAAAAGACTGATGCAGATCAATTGTAATGTGTTGGGGTGTATGATGATTAAGCATGTTTTGTTAAAAAGCTGCAACAGAAAATCAAACATGTATTTGCGATAAATGAAACTTTCAATTCAGATAAAGAAAATCCTGAATGTGCCTCTGATTATAAAATGAACGACGCACTATTTAAATAAACTGAACTTAAATTTATCGCCACTTTTCTCAGATGATTAAAAATCGGGATGTCATTGGAATAAGCGTTAGCCGCACCAAAGGAAAATGAACAGTATACTTTATGTTAAGTAATGAAAGATCAATAATGCGATAAGTTAGTTACAACACCCTGTTGAATTAGTTTCAATAACACGAGAAGGCCTGCTGATTTTGTGTGTTTATTGACGTACTAAAAACAATTTATTCTGGAATTCCGAGTGCCTTTTGATTAGCTGCCCCCGCGCCCCGAAGGGGCGTACATAGACGTGATAGACTTATGTATGATGTAACTAATTTTCTGCAAGATCCTGTTTAAGTGCTATTATTGGGTTCTGATTGTTCCCTTTAAATTGATGAATGTATTAACTTTTAGCAGCGATCCCGTAACTGTCCTCTAATCCTGAACAGCTACAACATTAAAACTTGCGTAAGGCTCATATCAGCAAACCATAAATACGTTCCAGCTAACTTCAACGGCGGTATAATCAGCCCTTAAACGCATAGGCCGTAGCCTCAAAGGACATGTTTCGGTTTTGGCTCAGCCGTTTTATCAATGGGAGGGTAGGTACTTGCTACATGCCATGATAATCAACCGTAAATGCCCTTGCAGCAAATTAAAGAGGCTCACGACCGGGAAGATCAGTGTGTTTTTTCACTACTCAGAAACCATATCATCTGAATCGACAAAAACCACAGTTTTATAATCGGTAAGATTCTTTTACGAAGTCCAGTGAGGCTGGAGAAGTGTCATTTTTAACAGAGTGTCCGGGAATATTGTAGTGGTTACACATCCGTAATGCGCACTCCCCATAAATCAATACCGTGAACCGCTGGTGTATCCGCCATTTAAACTACGGTTATAGAGGATGAATTATAAAAATAACTTTTCAATAAAGCTCAAAGGTGGTTAAAAGACAAATTCCTCAGCCTTATTTCGAATGTAAGGCTGATGACGTTTATTGCCTCTCTAACCTCAATAGTGCAGTGGAAACGTCTGAAATGGCGCTGCCTGACCTGATAGATGGCTTAATGCTCAATTTACTGCATCATCCGAATGGTCTGTTTCAAATGCTAAGCTACTACCGGAACCTGATTAAGCCTTATTAGTTACTGTGTTCGGATACCCGTTTTTTACATCTCAAGGGTTCGTAAAAGCCAATCTCTGGATTTAAAGATGAGTGCAGGCAACCCTGAAAATTGCCAGATGTCACCTGAAGGACGGCATCGGCCACCATACCGCCCGCTGCAAATAAGCTAAAAATTATCGAGTGAAACTACCATCACCCACCTGCGCCTGTTCGTACCATGCCATCAGTTCCATGGTGCCAGGCTCATTCTCGGCGGGTGCCCATGGGGCAAGATCCTGTTCAGTAACTGGCTGGTAACCGCCATGCTTTACCTCAAAAATAACCCCGCCTTTATCCATGGAGAGTACCGCATGCCAGATGCCGGCATCCGTTTCGAGCACCTTGCACTCTTCACCCAGCATCACCCGCTGGGTCACATAACCATTGTCATCAAAATTTAATACCAGGAAGCGTCCTCGAAGAGGCATCAGCAATTCAAAAGTATGCGGATGGCGGTGTGGGCGCACATAAGTGCCCGGCTCCATAGCGATGGCCAGACGTTGAACCGGATCGCTTAATTCGGGATGTAGATTACGATTAGCTCGCAAGCGAGGAGAGTGTGCAGCCTGTTCGCTTTGTTTCTGGAGGTCACTCAACGTAATTTGTTTCATATAATCCTTATTGATCCAGGGCTGCTCTCTACCCCAAGGTTACCGTAAGATTTTGTGCCATTCATTATGGCCGAATAGCCTCTGTAGTTGCCTGACATTGTCACCGCTTATGATGCAGGTCTGACTCAGTGGCAACAAGCCATGATGTCTCTATTTACACGTATCAGGCCATCTCACCCGTCACCAGGCTCCTGTGAAAGGATACGTTTTCTTCCACATACGCATTGACGACATGTTTTCTCTCGATTGCTCATTCCAGATCAAAAAGCGAAACGCTTATCATTTATAAAATGAGTGCTTCTTACCTTGAGGCAGAGCGTGTTATGGCAATTAACCTGGGCAGTACCTATCGAATTCTTGGCTATAAGCCGTCTGTAAATTTCGCCTGGCGTCAGAAATTACTGACGATGGGCATGCTTCCCAGCGCCGTTTTTGAGACGGTTCGCGTGGCGCCAATGGGGGACCCTGTGCAAATTCGCACGCGCCGTATCAGTCTGGCAGTTCGACAGCGGGACCTGTCCTCTATGATCCTGGAGGAAATCGTCTGATGAAAAAGATCACCATCGGGCTGATTGGAAATCCTAACACCGGCAAAACCACGCTATTTAATCAGCTTACCGGAGCCCGGCAGCAGGTCGGTAACTGGGCGGGTGTGACAGTTGAGCGTAAAGAAGGGCAATTTTTTACTGCACAGTCAGATGTCAGGCTCATCGACCTGCCCGGAACTCGTTCGCTGACGACGCTGTCTGCTGAAAGCGCCATTGATGAGAGCATCGCCTGCCAGTATCTCTATCAGGATCACGCCGATATGGTGATTAACGTGGTCGATGCATCCAGTCTGGAAAGTAATCTGTTCCTGACCCTGCAGCTACTGGAGCTTGGCGTGCCCTGCATTATCGCCCTTAACATGCAGGACGTTGCCGCCAGTCAGAACATCACTACTGATATTCAGGCGTTATCTGCACGTCTTGGCTGTCCGGTTGTTTCCGTGACCTCAACCCGGGGCGATGGTATTGCCCAGCTCAAAACCCTGATCGATCAGGCTCATGTTTACTGCGCTCCGGAACGGGTGCGTTACCCGGCCGCGATTAACTCAGCAATTGAGCAGCTGTGTCTGCAAATGCCCGAAACGATAGCGCCTCAAAAACGTTACTGGCTGGCATTGCAGCTGCTGGAGGGTGATATTAACAGCCAGAAGCTTTGCCCGGAGCTGCTCCCGCATTTGCCTGAGATGATGAAACAGGCGGGCAATGACACCGGCGTACAGATTGCCGATTACCGTTATCGTGCCATCAACGCACTTTGCGAAGCCGTGAGTAATATTCATCAGGTATTACCAGCCGGTCGGACCCGTCAGATTGATAGTATCGTGCTGAATCGCTGGCTGGGCATTCCGATATTCCTGGCAGTGATGTATGTGATGTTTGTGCTCTCAATTAATATCGGTGCCGCACTGCAGCCACTTTTCGACAGTGGTTCTGTGGCCATATTTATTCATGGCATGCAATGGCTGGGCTATGTCGGCCACTTCCCGGACTGGCTGACCGTTTTTCTGGCCCAGGGCATCGGATCCGGCATAAATACCGTGCTGCCGATCATTCCTCAGATTGGCCTGATGTTCCTGTTCCTTTCTTTTCTGGAGGATTCCGGCTACATGGCGCGCGCTGCTTTTGTGATAGATCGGCTTATGCAGTCGCTGGGCCTGCCGGGTAAATCCTTTGTGCCGCTAATCGTCGGCTTTGGCTGTAATGTACCGTCAGTCATGGGCACCCGGACACTCGACACACCGCGTGAGCGCTTGCTTACGGTCCTGATTGCACCTTTTATGTCGTGCGGGGCGCGGCTGGCGATTTTTGCGGTTTTCGCTGCAGCATTTTTTGACGCACATAGCTCCAGCCTGGTTTTCTCACTCTATTTGCTGGGCATTGTTGTTGCGATCATCACCGGGTTGGTACTCAGGCACACCCTGCTGAGCGGGGAAGCATCCCCGTTTATCATGGAAATGCCGGTCTATCACCGGCCTCATCTGAAAAGTCTGCTGTTGCAAACCTGGCAGCGGCTGAAAATGTTTGTCGTCCGGGCCGGACAGGTCATCATTTTGGTGAGCATGCTGGTTGGCGTACTGAGCAGCTTTGCATTTAATGGCCAGCTGGTCGAAGACATTAACCATTCTGCACTGGCGGCATCCAGTAAAGCGATTACACCTGCGTTGTTGCCGATTGGTATCACTCAGGATAACTGGCAGGCGACCGTTGGACTGGTGAGTGGCATTATGGCTAAAGAGGTCGTGGTCGGCACACTCAACAGCCTTTACACCACTGAAGCGCTCCAGAACAACGCGTTTGATCCGCAGACTTTTAACCTTAAAGCTGAGCTGACCGATGCGCTGACACAGACCTGGGCGGGGTTAACAGCTGCATTGAGAATTGATGCACTGGCTCATCCCATCGATGCCAGCAAAGGTGATGGTGAGATGGCATCCGGCTCTATGGGCATCATGTCAGCCAAATTTGGCAGTGGCTTCGCCGCATACAGTTACTTAATCTTTGTCCTGCTCTATGTGCCCTGTGTTTCAGTCATGGGCGCTATTGCGCGCGAAGCCGGCAGAAAGTGGATGATGTTCTCATTCTTCTGGGGACTGAATATTGCTTACACCACGGCCACGCTGTTTTATCAGACCGTCACGTTTACCGAGCATCCTGCATTTAGTGCAACCTGCCTGATTGGCATGCTGTTGCTTAACATGGTCATTCTGTTTGCACTGCGAAAAGCAGGAAGCCGGGTGCAGGCAATACCAGTCATGATGCAGGAGGGAAAGGGACGTTGTCACGGCTGCCACGGCAGCTGCGATAAACAGAAAGGCTACGCACAATAAAAAGAAACAACAGATTCAATTACTTTATCCGCTGGGTGACGGGCTTTTCAGCGCCACAGCGGATAAGTGACGTTGATGATATTGTTCAGACAGATGTAAGCTGAATTAAAGTTCATCTGGAGTGATGTAAACCGCCTGAGAAGACCTATTAACAACCCCTGTCAGGAGACATGATTTTCCAGTGTGGGAAGCTGATGTTATAGAAGGGTGTGATGCTGGCAGCATCTCTTACCCTGGCTTCTGAAGCGAAATCTTTTTCCAGAACAGATGAGCCTAAAACAGCATACCTGGTGAATAAATGCTTTAAATCAGCGAGATAATGGGAACAAAGGCCAGATAACGACCTATTCAGTACAGGCTTACACACAGGCTGTCCACTTTTTCTGTGGATAACTTTAGCCTGAATATAGCTTCAGATGGCCTTTTTAGAAGCTATCAGTCAGATAAGTCAGTGTCAGCATACTGGTCCATAAACTCTACCATTGCGCCTTTATGTGCATCCACATGACGGATATACCGCATCAGGGTTTCCGGTTTTTTCCATGTGCCTTCCTGCATAATACGGGCAATCGGATAACCATTATCCGCCATATCCTGAGCGGCACCCACCCTGGCACTGTGGCCACTCCAGCCACTGTAGCGATTTTTGTTAGCTTTCACCGCGCCAACGTTCCCAGCGCTGCGCCATGCACGGTTAAAGATCTGTTCCAGAGCCCGGGTACTCATTGGCTTTTCGGCAACCAGTACGCGGCCAGATCGATGAACTGCGGTAAACAGATAAGCATCGGGCTGATTAGAGAGTCCGGAGGCTTCTATCCACTGTTCCAGACGTTGGGTTGAGCGGGTGCCGAGCGCCTTGATTAATCCACCGGTCTGCACAATCGTTTTTGTCCAGGCAACATCCAGAATGATACGGCCATCAACGGCGTGCATCACATCACGCACCCTTAATCGCGACAGTTCACTGATACGGAGTAGCGTGGCATAGGCTACGTGTAAAAAGGCCAAATCGCGCACTAACTGAAGGTTTTCAGATCCTGACCATTTTCCATCCAGTACCAGCAGGTCAGTAAGCCTGAAGGGAACAGCCTGGCCAGCACGTTCACCGTTCATCACGGCCACGCGATTTATCTTCTTTATGGTACGAAAAACCAAAGGAGATACATTCGGCACCGGCAATCCGGCGTTACGGTGTAACATCGAGATGAGGGCCGCGTGTGAAGTAATCGTTGAAGAAGCCCGACCACTTTGAGCAAGAAACGAGAGATAGTCGCGCAGGTCATCAGCGCTCATCGGCAGGAAGCTGCGCTGGTTATCTTCCGACCAGCGATTACAGATCCGCATGACGCTAATCAGCTGCCGCCAGGTGTTAGGTGAGAAAGCCTCTTTATCCTGGACGAATTGCCTGAGGCGTTCTGTGATGTCGCTGTTCGGATCCACACTCAAATAGGTGACAGGCTCTAACTCATTCATTTTGCTCACTTATCAACCAAAACATGTCCTGACAACGCTACGTGAATTCTGAGAAGTTAGCAGGGGGATTACCTGCCAGAATTCACGTAGCGTTGTC
>NZ_JSUT01000003.1:0-467044 GCF_000816655.1 Pantoea sp. MBLJ3 | reverse complement strand
TGAGGGGCGCCCGTAAAGGGGCCAACGCGTTGCGTTGTTCAAAAACGCTCCCGGCGTTTTTAGTACGCCCCTCATCCCTGAGGGGCGCCCGTAAAGGGGCCAACGCGTTGCGTTGTTCAAAAACGCTCCCGGCGTTTTTATCCATGGCGCGGGACGCTTGCCTCCTTTGACCGTGTTCCCTGCACGTTAAGCTAATTCATTGCTGCCAGATGCATCCTGATTTGGGTTTGCCAGCAGTCAGCAGGGACGCCTCAGCGTCCCTCAGACTTATGAAAACCACTTCCCGAACCAGCCGTTGAACTTCATCATCACGAAATCAATCATCCGGCTGAAGAAGCCGCCTTCCGGCACGTCCTGCAGCACCACCAGCGGACGCTGCTCAATCGTTTTGCCATCCAGCTGGAAGTCGATGGTGCCGACCACCTGATTCTTCTTCAGCGGCGCTTCAAGCTGCGGCGCATTGAGTTTAAAACTCGCCTTCAGATTCTTCATCTGCCCTTTCGGGATGGTCAGTGCGGCATCTTTCGCCACACCCAGATTCACCTGACTCTTGTCACCAAACCAGACCCGCTGCTGCGCAAACGGCGCATCCGCTTTTATCGGCGTTACTGTTTCAAAGAAACGGAAACCCCACGTCAGCAGCTTTTCACTTTCACGAAAACGAATCGCATCGCTGGCGGTGCCGAGCACTACAGAGATCAGACGCATATCGCCCTCGGTCGCCGAAGCCACCAGGTTATTACCGGCACCAGAGGTATGGCCGGTTTTAACACCATCCACTTTGAGGTTAGTGCTCCACAACAGACGGTTGCGGTTGATCTGGCGAATATTGTTAAAGGTGAACTCTTTCTCTTTATTCAGGGCGTACTCTTCAGGCACATCGCGGATCAGCGCCTGAGCAATCAGCGCCATATCCCGCGCAGTGCTGTACTGCCCTTCTGCATCGAGACCATGCACCGTCATAAAGTGGGTGTTCTGCAGTCCCAGCGCCTTCACATAGTTATTCATCAGGCCGATGAACGAATCCTGACTGCCTGCCACATAATCCGCCAGCGCGATACAGGCATCATTACCGGACTGAATCACAATTCCTTTATTCAGCTCATGCACCGGAATGCGGTCGCCAGGCTTGAGGAACATCAGCGAAGAGCCGCGCAGCTTAGGATTGCCAGTCGCCCAGGCATCCTGTCCGACGGTGACCAGATCATCCGGTTTGATTTTGCCTGCTTTAATTGCCTGACCCACTACGTAGCTCGTCATCATCTTAGTCAGACTGGCGGGATCGAGACGCTGATCGGCACTGGATTCAGTCAGCACTTTACCGCTGGCGTAGTCGATCAGAATCCACGCTTTAGCATCAATGCCGGGCGCGGCGGGAGCCTGCTCAGCAAAAACGCTGATGGGGGCAAGAATCAGTAATGAGGTGGCAGCAAAGTGCCGCAGGCGAGATGAGAAGCGAGTGTTTGTCATGAGCTTGGCCGGATTGTCCTTGTTAAATCGAAATTCCAGGGGCAGAAAATTCTCACTCAAACGCTACCCCCTGACGGCAGTGAAAAAAACCGTCGAATCGTAAAGTTTTTTAGAGTTTAGTAGAGTAACCCTGGCATAAACGCCGCGCGCGTGCCCCTTTTTTCCGATTCTGTCGCCACCAAAACTGCGTGAAATTCCGATTTTTCGCAGAAGAGTTAAGCCCGTCACAAATATCAGCTAACCTGAACGCCAGTCAGCCGAGGAGACCGACCATGGACTTAGCCCTTTTTGATCTTGATGAAACACTCATTTGTGAAGACAGCACCAGCCTGTGGCTGCGCTGGCTGGTATCACAGGGATTTGCTCCCAGCGAACTGATTGATCAGGAACAGGCATTAATGAATCAGTATTATGCCGGTACGCTTTCGATTGAAGAGTATATGAATAAGACGCTCTCACCGCTGGCGGGCATGGCGACGCTGACCGTTGAAGGCTGGGTGCGTCGCTTCATTCAGCGCGACATCCTGCCTCGTGTCTATCCGGCCGCCCGCGAGCGGATCGAATGGCATCGGGCGCGCGGCGACCGGGTGATGATCATCTCTGCCAGCGGCGAGCATCTGGTGGTGCCGATTGCTGAGAAACTCGGAGCCTGCGGCGCGCTGGCGATTGGTGTTGAAATCGTGGACGAGCGTTACAGCGGCAACACCTACGGCACCATGACCTATAAAGAGGGCAAAGTGACCCGACTGGGTGACTGGAAAGCGCTGCAGCAGCAGGAGCACTTTGAGCGCACCTGGGCCTACAGTGATTCAATGAACGACCTGCCGCTCCTGGAGCAGGCCGATCATGCCCATGTCATCAACCCGGATGCGCAGCTACACCAGGAAGCGTTAAACCGTGGATGGCAGGTTTATCACTGGGCTCGCTGATTCAGCGTCGTGTCCATCGGGCGTAATTTTTGCAGACAGCCCGGGCGCTGAACAATCGGAACGCACATGGAGTACGCGAGGGTTGCAAGCAGAGCCAGGTGCAGACTGAAAAATTAACTCACCTGATGGACAAGGTTTTTAGCCGCGGGATGCGCCAGCGTCCTGCGCTAATCCCACTCTCAACAGCTTGCCATTGGCCTCATCGGTCAGCACATAGAGATAGCCATCCGGCCCCTGTCGCACATCACGAATCCGCACATTCTGATCCCCCAGCAGCCGCTGCTCCTCCACCACTTTTTCGCCGTTAATACTCAGACGAATCAGGTTTTTCTCTTTCAGTGCACCGATGAATAGCGAGTTTTTCCACTGGGGAAAACGGGCGCTGTTATAAAACGCCATGCCGCTGATAGCCGGAGAAACTTTCCAGTGATACAGCGGCTGTTCGGTGCCCGCGACATGAGTGCCTTTTGACTCCGGCACGTTGTCGCCATTGTAGTCAATGCCGTACGTCGCCAGCGGCCAGCCGTAATTCTTGCCCCGGGCCATGATATTCACTTCATCGCCGCCTCGCGGGCCATGCTCGTTTTCCCATATCATGCCGGTCCAGGGGTTAAGCGCCAGTCCCTGCGGATTACGCAGACCATAGGCCCAGATTTCTGGCCGTGCGCCGGCCTTTTTCACAAACGGGTTATCGTCAGGCACGCTGCCATCAGCATTCAGCCGCAGCAGCTTGCCCTGAAGCTTATCGAGATCCTGCGCCGCACTGCTGACAAAATTATCGCCGAATGCAATCCAGAGATAACCCTGGGTATCAAAGGCCAGCCGGGTGCCGATATTGTTGCCGCTGGAGAGCATCGGCGTCTGCCGAATCACCTCACGAAAATCGCTGAGCTGCCGGTTATCCTGGCTCAGCGTCCCGACGCCCACTACCGCGCCCGCTTTGCCGCTGCTGTTCGCCTCGGTGTAGCTCAGCCAGACGCGACGGCTGGTCGCAAAATCGGGTGCCAGCACCACGTCCAGCAAACCACTCTGCCGTTCTGCCCAGACTGTCGGCACCCCTTTGATTGGCTGCGACAGACCGCTCTCCGGGCTCCAGCTGCGCAACTGTCCGCTACGTTCGGTAATCAGCAGGGTTTTGTTGTCGGGCAGAAAGGCAACGGACCATGGATGTTGTAACTTATCCTGTAATACCTCAACTTTCACGTCAGCGGCAAACAGCGGCGAAGCGCAGAATAGCGCGCTACTCAGCAGCAGAGCGGTCGAAAAACGGGACATAGGGATCTCCTGACAGGATGGCTTGACCTTAAGCGTAGTCATCCGTCGCGGGGTGAACCTGAGGATTTACAAAAGATTAAACAGGAAACCCGCTGCAGGACGCAGCGGGTGAAAGGCATTACTCGAAACAGGTATCCGGATTATCCGACAGGGTGATGAACTGCTTGCCACCCTGGGTCAGCGCCATAATGGTGCCGCTTTCGATATCGTAGACCCAGCCGTGCAGACGCAGCTTGCCATTACGCAGGGCAACGGAGACCGACGGATGGGTTTTCATGTTGTTGAGCTGGGCGATAACGTTCTCTTTGACCATTTCGTTCAGCTTCTTCTCTGGCGAGTCATACTGACGCTGCTCAACCACCGCTTTTGCCGCATCGGCATAACGCAGCCAGTGCTCAACCGCTGGCATGGTATCCATGCAGGCGCAGGAGGCGATGGCATTCATGGCACCACAGTTAGAGTGACCACAGATGATGATGTCGGAGACACCCAGTGCGACAACCGCATATTCGATAGTGGCAGAGACACCGCCTGGCTCCGGGCCGAATGAGGGAACGATGTTGCCCGCATTGCGGATAACGAACAGCTCTCCTGGCTCCTGCTGTGTTACCAGTTCAGGCACCAGACGGCTGTCTGAACAGGAGATGAACAGCGCTTTCGGATTTTGATTTGACGCCAGGCTTTTGAAAAGATCCTTCCTTTCAGGAAACACATTCTGCTGGAAATTCAGAAATCCGTTGATGATCTCTTTCATTATTTAGCTCTCACATTATCCATTTCATTACCTGAGGAGCATAGCCTCCTCAGTGGGGTTTGCTGGTTTATTATTAATGAAAACAAGTGAATATCAACCCGAGTTTTGCAGTCAGCCCTGGACCATCGCCACTGTCAGCGTTTCGCTTATCGGTCAGCCAGAAGCATCCTGGTTGATTTCTTTTTATAGCACGGGAAGTTACTGGAAAAGGTAACGTTTGATCCGTCTGCTTTTTTTACCTGAGATCGCGCTCCGCTTTTACGCGTTTTTTCACTACTTTACGCACGACATAGCAGGTGGACGTACTTTCACTTTTACGTCAGCGGATGTGGCACACGCTGGAGGGCCGCCTGAACCGCAATGCTGCGCGACAGGCCGCCGGGGGGAATCAGCACTCAGCCATACTGTTGCTGATGCGCTTTTTTACGTTTCAGATAGTCCTCATCTTCCCGAAGTTTATCCCAGTACGCTTTGAAAATGGCCGCCGCTGCGGCTTTCTCTTCGTTGACGCCGCGCGGCAGCTCTTTGCCGTCTGCGTCATACTTGCGTCCGCCTTTATGATTGCTGTAGCGACGCGCTCGGGTATACCCCATCTGGATAAATTTGCGCGCCATATCCATACCGACAAAATCATCCTGACGCCGGTAATCCTCAAACAGCGCCATGATTTTCTCAGCCGACTCTTCAGCAATGGGGACAGTGCGAAAACGCCAGTGCGGCAGAATTTCGCTCTTATAAGGCTCGACCATCAGCACACCCTGCTCGCCTCGCCCGACCTGATAACGCTCGGGATGCTGGCGGAAATCAATCGTGCTGAAGTCCTGATCATAATCGAAAGGTTTCATCTCTTTAGTTTAGGATCAAGTGCGTCACGCAGCCCGTCTCCCAGTAAATTAAATGCCAGAACCGTGAAGAAAATGGCCAGACTGGGGAAAATCGCTACATGAGGCGCAATCACCATGTCGGCACGCGCCTCATTCAGCATCGCGCCCCACTCCGGTGTGGGCGGTTGTGCACCCAGCCCCAGAAACGACAGGCTGGCAGCGGTGATGATCGAAGTGCCGACCCGCATGGTGAAATAGACCACAATCGGCGATACCGTACCGGGCAGGATATGCCGCATCAGAATGGTCCAGTCAGACGCGCCAATACTGCGTGCTGACTCAATATAGGTCTGATGCTTCAGCACCAGCGTATTGCCGCGCACCAGGCGGGCAAAGGCGGGAATACTGAAGATAGCCACCGCCACAATCACGTTGCTCATGCCGCTGCCCATGATCGCCACCACCGCAATTGCCAGCAGGATGCCGGGAAACGCGAACAGCACGTCACAGATGCGCATGGTAATGCGGTCCCACCAGCCTTCGTAATACCCGGCAAGCAGCCCAAACAGCGTGCCAATCAATGCGCCGATCACCACCGAAAAGAAACCGGCAATCAGGGAAATACGCGTCCCGACTAGCACCCGGCTGAAAATATCACGACCCAGCGAATCGACACCAAACAGGTGAATCAGGGACGGGCCCTCATTGAGCCGGTCATAATCGAAGTAGTTCTCTGCGTCGAACGGCGCAATCCACGGAGCGATAACCGCCAGCACAATCAGCAGCAGTACAAACGCGCCGGCCAGCAGCGCCACCGGCTGCTGCCGGAAGCGCCGCCAGAACTCTCGCCATGGCGTACGAACCCGGTTCTCCGCAATCAGCGGCATTGTTTTCAGGGCCGCTTCACGTCGCCAGTTTTTCATCGCGACTCCTTAAAGCGAATAGCGGGATTGATCACCGCATAGAGCATGTCGACAAACAGATTGATCAGAATAAACTCCAGTGAAAACAGCAGCACCTCTGCCTGAATAACCGGATAGTCGCGCATCGCCACCGAGTCGACCAGCAGACGGCCCAGTCCCGGCCAGTTAAACACCACTTCGACGACGATCGATCCCCCAAGCAGAAAACCAAACTGCAGCCCCATCATCGTCACCACCGGGATCATCGCGTTGCGAAGGCCGTGTTTCACCACCACCAGCGACTCGCGTACCCCTTTAGCCCTGGCGGTGCGCATGTAATCTTCCTGCATCACCTCCACGAACGACGCGCGGGTAAAGCGTGCCATTACCGCCGCCACCGCCGCACCTAAGGTGATCGAGGGCAGAATGTAATGTTTCCAGCTGTCAGCACCGACGGTTGGCAGCCAGCCCAGCTCCACTGAGAAGACCTGCATCAGCAGCATGCCCAGCGCAAAGGCGGGAAACGAGATGCCCGATACCGCCAGCGTCATCCCCAGCCTGTCAGGCCAGCGGTTGCGCCAGACAGCCGAAACAATGCCGATGGTCATGCCAAAAATCACCGCCCAGATCATGCTGGCCAGCGTCAGCCACAGGGTCGGCATAAAGCGCGAGGCGATCTCATCCGCAACCGGCCGCTTTGAGACCATCGACTGGCCGAAATCACCCTGCAGCGCATTCAGCATAAAATGCCAGAACTGTTGCGGCAGCGGCTGATCCAACCCCAGTTCCTGACGCACCAGCGCCACCACGGAGGCATCAGCTTCCGGCCCGGCAATCAGGCGTGCCGGATCGCCCGGCAGCATATGAACAAACAGGAACACCAGCACCGCCACTATCAGCAGCGTTGGAATCAGCCCCAACAGTCGTTTAAGAAAATAGTTAAACATGCAACATCCTGCAGCTGCGGCCAGCCACGCAGGCTGGCCGGCTCCGTTACTTCAGAGTGGCCTCATCAAAATTGAATGAGGTATCGGGCATCACATAAAAACCGCTGAGGTTTTTGCTGTTGGCAGAAACCAGCTGCTCCACCACCAGCGGGATCCACGGATGGTCCTGCCAGATGGTGTCCTGCGCATCTTTATACAAGCGCGCTTTCTCTGCACGGTCAGTGGTTTTCAGCGCTTCGGCCAGATCTTTATCCACCTTAGGATTGCTGTAAAACGCCGTGTTAAAGATCGCCGGTGGCCAGGCTGCGGTAGCAAACAGTGGCGTCAGCGCCCAGTCTGCTTCGCCCGTTGAAGCAGACCAGCCGGTGTAGAACATCCGCACGCCGCTCTCTTTCTGGCCCTTGCCCTCCACTTCTGCGGCACGCTGGCCCGCATCCATCGCCGTGACTTTTACCTTCACGCCAACCTGCGCCAGCTGCTGCTGAGTGAACTGCAACACTTTCTGCGCGGTGCTGTGGTTATGTGATGACCAAAGCGTAGTTTCAAACCCGTTCGGATAACCCGCCTCTTTCAGCAACGCACGGGCTTTGGCTGGATCGTAGCTGATGGCCGGATAGGTCTGTGCAAAGTCGACAGCGGACGGCACGATGCCGGTAGCGGGTGTGGCATAACCGGAGAAAGCCACTTTCGCCAGCGCCTGACGGTTGATGGCATATTCCAGCGCCTCACGTACCTTCGGGTTGTCGAACGGCTTCTGAGTGACGTTGAGGCTGATATAACGCTGCATAATGGAAGGTGAGGTCACCACATCCAGCTTGCTGTTCTTTTCCAGCAGTTTCACCTGCTCATAAGGCACCGGGAAAGCAAAGTTTGCTTCGCCGGTCTGCAGCATCGCCGCACGGGTGTTGTTGTCCACCACCGGACGCCAGGTGATGCTGTCCAGCTTCGGATAGCCCGGCTTCCAGTAACCGTCCCACTTCTTCACTTTCACAAAATCGGTCTGGTTCCAGGTTTCAAACACAAACGGGCCGGTTCCTACCGGATGGAAACCGATCTCTTTGCCATATTTTTTCAGCGCGGCTGGCGAAATCATCGCCGCCGCCGGATGGGCCAGGTTGTTGATAAAGGCAGAGAACGGCTCTTTCAGCGTCACTTTTACCGTCGTCGGATCCACGACTTCCGTACTGGCGATGCGTTTAAACAGGTTGTAGCGCTTGAGATGGTTATCCGGGTTGCTGGCACGATCGAGGTTGACCTTTACCGCTTCCGCATTGAAATCCGTGCCATCCTGGAACTTCACGCCAGGACGCAGCTTGATGGTATACGTCAGGCCGTCGGCGCTGGCCTGATAGCTCTCTGCCAGCACGTTAGTCAGTTTCATATCCTTATCGAAGCCAAACAGACCCTGATAGAAGGATTTCGCGACCGCCTGCGACAGTGTGTCATTGGCGTCATAGGGATCGAGCGTGGTGAAGTTGGACGCGACGGCAATCACCGCATCCTGTGCTGCCCAGGCGGGCAATGTCATTGCGCTGCTTAACACGCCAGCTGCCAGTAACCCTTTACGCATCGTCATCTGCATCTTGTTCTCCTGTAATCCCTGTCGGGTTGGTCGCCGGGGCGACATTGTCACTGTTCAGGTCGCGCTGATAATGTGGCGGGCGACGAAATGGCCCGGAGCCACCTCCATCAGCGGCGCCACTTCAGGTTCATCCCCTAACGCATGGATCGGGCTGGGGATCTCATCGACCAGTAAGGCGCGTTCACGACGCCGGTGAGCCGGATCGGCGACCGGCACCGCTGCCATGAGTTTTCGGGTGTAGGGATGCTGAGGCTGTTCAAACACCGCCTGACGCGGCCCCATCTCGACAATCTGACCGAGATACATCACCGCCACGCGGTGGCTGATACGCTCCACCACCGCCATATCGTGGGAAATAAACAGGAAGGCGATGCCAAACTCGCGCTGCAGGTCGAGCATCAGATTAATAATCTGCGCCTGAATCGACACATCCAGCGCCGAGACGGACTCGTCGGCAATCACCACTTTGGGGTTCAGCGCCAGCGCGCGGGCTATACAGATGCGCTGACGCTGCCCGCCAGAAAATTCATGCGGATAACGCTGAGCATGTTCCGGCAGCAGTCCCACTTTATCCAGCAACCAGGCAACGCGCTGCTCCGCCTCGCGACGCGGCATCGCCTTGTGGACCAGCAGCGGCTCCATAATGGAGAAGCCGACCGTCAGCCGGGGATCCAGCGAGGCGTAGGGATCCTGGAAGATAAACTGAATATCACGCCGCAGATGGGCCAGCGCGGCACCGGAGAGATGATCTATTCGCTGGCCGTCAAACGTCAGCGTGCCGCCCTGACTGGCCACCAGCTTCAGCAGCGAGCGGCCGGTGGTCGATTTACCACAGCCAGACTCCCCCACCAGTGCAAGCGTCTCACCGGCATAGAGATCAAAACTGACTTTTTCGACGGCATGAACCCGGCTTTTAACCCGATTCAGCAGACCACCGCGAATATCAAAGCGGGTGACCAGATCGCGCACCTGCAAAATCGGCGGCTGCAGGCGGCGTACCGTATCCTGCGGCACGTCATCAACGGCATCACTGTGCAGCAAGGGGAATTTGGCGGGCAAAGGCTGCCCCTGCATCGAGCCGAGTTTTGGCACCGCCGCCAGCAGCGCCTGTGTATAGGGCTGCTGTGGTGCGCTGAACAGCTCGGCGACCGGAGCATTTTCCACTACTTCGCCGCGATACATCACCTGCACCCGGTCGGCCATTTCGGCGACCACGCCCATATCGTGAGTGATAAAAATCACTCCCATCTGCATCTCTTTTTGCAGCACGCGGATGAGCTGCAGAATCTGCGCCTGAATGGTGACGTCGAGCGCGGTAGTCGGTTCATCGGCAATCAGTAACGCCGGCTTGCAGCAGAGCGCCATCGCAATCATCACGCGCTGGCGCATCCCACCCGACAACTGATGCGGAAAGCGGGATAAGACATTCTGCGCATCGGGAATGCGCACCAGATCCAGCATCCGGCGCGCCTCTGCCAGCGCCCCGGCGTGGCTCAGACCCTGGTGCAGACGAATGGATTCGGCAATCTGCTCGCCCACGGAGAAGACCGGATTCAGTGAGGTCATCGGCTCCTGAAAGATCATCGCCATATCCGCGCCGCGTACCCGGCGCATCTGACCTTTTGAGGCGCGCATCAGATCCAGCACGTCGCCGTTGCGACGGCGCAATTGCACTTCTCCGCTGACGATTCCGCCCGCCTGCTCAATCAGTCTCATCAGCGCCAGCGAGGTGACCGATTTCCCCGAACCTGACTCCCCCACCAGCGCCAGCGTTTCGCCCCGAAACAGATCGAGTGACAAATGACGCACCGCATCCGTGACGGTGTCTTCGTGCTGAAAACGCACATTGAGATCGCGCACCGCGAGTACCTGTTCAGGGGCCAGCGGCGATAACGTTTGCCTGTCGCTCATCACTGCCCCTTAACTTTCGCGATATATCGCGACGTCCGCCGCTTCGCCGACGCGCCCAACACCCCGATACATGCCTTCGCTGTTAAACGGCAGCGCCACGTTACCTGCACGATCCACCGCAATCAGCCCGCCGCTGCCGCCCAGTTCCAGCACGCTGTCATGAATGACATTAACCGTAGCCTGCTGCAGCGAACGTCCGGCGTAGCGCATCTGCGCAGCCACATCGTAGGCCGCCAGCGTGCGCATAAAGACTTCACCGGTGCCGGTACAGGAGACGGCCACGCTGTCGTTGCTGGCGTAGCAGCCCGCACCCGGTAGCGGTGAGTCGCCGACCCGCCCGGCCTGTTTATTGGTCATACCGCCCGTTGAGGTAGCTGCAGCCAGGTTGCCTGCCAGATCCAGCGCGACGGCGCCTACCGTACCGAACTTGCGGTCCGGATCGAGCGGGTCGTCGCTGTGCGCGGCACCATCGTGGTCCAGCACCGCGGTATCGCTGTTCAGCGCGCGCTGCAACTGCTCCCAGCGTTCCGGCGTTGAGAAGTAATCTTGTGCAACCATTTCCAGCCCGTTCGCTACGGCAAACTGCTCTGCACCCTCGCCGATAAACAGCACATGCTCGCTTTTTTCCAGCACGGCACGTGCCGCCAGCACCGGATTACGCACCCGCGTCACGCCCGCGACCGCGCCCACATCCAGCGTACGCCCATCCATGATGCAGGCATCAAGTTCATGAGTGCCCTGATGGGTGAACACCGCGCCTTTACCGGCGTTGAAAAGTGGACACTCCTCCAGCAGTCGCACGGCCTCCGTCACCGCATCCAGTGCGCTGCCACCCTGAGCCAGTATCTGCTGACCCTGAGTAACAATATCGTGTAGCGCCTGACGATAGTGTTGTTCTTTTTCAGCGCTCATTGCTGCGCGCGAAATTGCACCCGCGCCGCCGTGAATGGCGATCACTGCATTGACCATAACGCTTTACCCTGTGGTTGCATCAGGACGAAAAACACTGATTTAAAATGGTTTTCACCCATTTTGGGTGATTTTTGACTATAGAAAGCCTGCTAAGTGTTGTAAAGCGGAAACTGTTCCTGTGGTTATAACCTTTTCTTACCACCCTGATTCATTTTTGCCATAACAACCGGCGCGTCTGACCGACACCGATGTGACTCAGCGGCTAATCCGACTCATAATAGGCAGCATCTGAGTTAACCAGGCTGGACTGTTTATGGAAAGTTTTACTGCAGGTTTGATCTCCCTTGAGGAGGCGCAACAAAAAATGCTGTCACAGCTGACGCCCGTTACCGACTCACTGAGCGTGTCGCTGGCCGACGCGGTCGGCCGCATCACGGCAAAAGCCGTCACCTCCCCGATCGCCGTGCCGCCCTTTGATAACTCTGCGATGGATGGCTACGCCGTCAGGCTGGCCGATGTCAGCAGCGGCCAGCCGTTACCCGTCGCGGGCAAAGCCTTTGCGGGCGCGCCGTTCAGCGGTGAGTGGCCGCAAGGCAGCGTGATTCGCATCATGACCGGTGCCCCAGTGCCCGCAGGCTGTGAAGCGGTGGTGATGCAGGAACAGACCGAATCTCAGGGCGATGCGATTGTGATTACCGCGCCCGTGCGTCCAGGACAAAACATCCGCCTGACCGGCGACGACATTCAGCCAGGTCATGTGGTGCTGGAAGCGGGAACACGTCTGGGTGCCGCCGAGCTGCCGCTGCTGGCTTCGCTGGGTATCGCGCAGGTGAGCGTGCTACGTAAACTGCGGGTCGCTATCTTCTCCACCGGTGATGAGCTTCAGCCGGTCGGTGAGCCGCTGGCAGAGGGCCAGATTTACGACACTAACCGTTTTGCGGTCTCGCTGATGCTGCATAAGCTCAACTGTGAAGTCATCGACCTTGGCATCATCAAAGATGATCCTGCTGCCCTTCGCGCCGCATTTGAGGAAGCCGATCGGCAGGCGGATGTGGTGATCAGCACCGGCGGCGTCTCGGTCGGCGAAGCGGACTTCACTAAAAATATGCTGGAAGAGCTGGGCGCGATTAGTTTCTGGAAACTGGCGATTAAGCCTGGCAAACCATTTGCCTTTGGTCGTCTTAACAGCAGCTGGTTCTGCGGTCTGCCCGGCAATCCGGTCTCCGCCGCCGTGACCTTCTATCAGCTGGTACAGCCGCTGCTTGCCACCCTTACCGGCCAGCAAAAATCCGCCTTGCCGCCCCGTCAGAAAGTGCGCAGCGCCTCGCGACTGAAAAAGTCGCCGGGCCGCCTCGACTTCCAGCGCGGCATCC
This sequence comes from Pantoea sp. MBLJ3, assembly GCF_000816655.1. Classification (NCBI taxonomy): domain Bacteria; kingdom Pseudomonadati; phylum Pseudomonadota; class Gammaproteobacteria; order Enterobacterales; family Erwiniaceae; genus Pantoea; species Pantoea sp. MBLJ3. The sequence goes on along the minus strand of NZ_JSUT01000003.1, from coordinate 454,165 downwards.
TGCGCCAGAACGCACAGGGTGATCTGGAGGTGGAGACGACCGGAATGCAGGGTTCACACGTCTTCAGCTCTTTTGCCCAGGCGAACTGTTTCATCGTGCTGGAACGTGAACGCGGAAACGTTGAGCCGGGCGAATGGGTTGAGGTAGAACCGTTCAACGCCTTGCTGGAGGCATAAATGGTGCCTGAATTAAGCGATGAGGAGATACTGCGTTACAACCGGCAGATTGTCCTGCGCGGCTTTGATTTCGACGGTCAGGAGCGGCTCAAAGCGAGTCATGCGCTGGTTGTCGGGCTGGGGGGACTCGGCTGCGCCGCCGCGCCCTATCTGGCGTCTGCGGGCGTCGGCAACATGACACTGCTCGACTTCGATACCGTGTCGCACTCTAATCTGCAACGGCAGATTCTGCACCATGACGTGGATATTGGCCGCGCCAAAGTGGACTCTGCCGCGCAAAGCCTGGCCGCTATCAATCCGCACTGCCTGCTGCATCCGGTCAATGGACAGCTGGAGGACGCAGCGCTGCTGGCGTTGATTGCCCGGCAGCAGGTGGTGCTGGACTGCACCGACAATGTTGCGGTGCGTGAGCAGCTTAACCGGCTCTGTCGGCAGCAGCGGGTGCCACTGGTCTCGGGCGCCGCAATTCGGATGGAAGGTCAGATCAGCGTATTTAACTGGCAGCCCGGCACGCCCTGCTATCGCTGCATCAGCCGCCTGTTTGGCGAACAGACCCTGAGTTGCGTGGAAGCGGGCGTCATGGCCCCGCTGGTTGGCGTCATTGGTGCAATGCAGGCGATGGAAGCGATTAAAGTACTGACCGCCTTTGGCACACCCGCCACCAGCCGGTTGCTGATGTACGATGCGATGAGCGCGGAGTTCCGCAGCATGAAAGTCGCGCAGGACGCGCACTGTGAAGTGTGTGGCGGTGGAGATTAACCTTCTGCAGATATCCGTTCGCAGACAGCTCAAAACTTAAAGCGAAGGGAGCATACGCCTGTAGCAAAGCATCGCGCCGCCCGGATAAAAACGCCGGGAGCGTTTTTTGAACAACGCAATGCGTTGGCCGGGTTACGAGCGCACCTCAGGGATGAGGTGCGTAATCGCCCGCGCTGAGCATGCCAGGGATGGGGTCTTTTATGTCTTTGCGAAACACGTATGCTCCCTGAAGCCCGCTCAGCTGATAAGAGTGTGAATGCTTAGCGATCAGATTGAGATCTGCTTCAGGAACACGGGCAGATCGGAAAGTCGCTTAAACCATCCATGGATGCTCGGCCCACGCCGTCCCTGGCGCGGGACGCTTTCCTCCTCTGACCGTGTTCCCTGCGCCTTGAGCATTTGCGTTGCTGTCAGATAACCTATGAGCGTGGCATTCAGCCCAACCCACACCCTCTGACAATCAATAAGCATTCAGCTCTCTCATCAGCACCAAAAAAACGGGGTGGCCTGCGCCACCCCGTTTTTATCAGACGATACCCTGACTGCGCAGGTAATCTTCATAATTACCGGTGAAGTCCACCACCTTGTCTGCTTTCAGCTCAATCACGCGGGTTGCCAGCGAGCTGACAAATTCGCGGTCATGTGAAACAAACACCAGCGTGCCTTCATACATCTCCAGCGCCATATTGAGTGATTCAATCGACTCCATATCCAGGTGGTTGGTCGGCTCATCCATAATCAGAATGTTCGGTTTTTCCATCATCAGCTTACCGAACAGCATACGACCCTTCTCACCACCCGAAAGCACTTTCGCCGGCTTCTTAATATCATCCTGCGAAAACAGCAGACGACCCAGAATACCGCGAATGGTCTGCTCATCATCGCCAGGCTGTTTCCACTGACTCATCCAGTCAAATACTGTCAGGTCATTGGCAAAATCATCGGCGTGATCCTGAGCGTAATAACCAATGCGTGCGTTCTCTGACCATTTAACAGTGCCATTATCTGGCGTAAGCTGACCCACCAGCGATTTCAACAGCGTCGACTTACCAATACCGTTGGCACCGATGACCGCCAGTTTCTCACCGACTTCCAGCAGCAGATTTAAATTCTTAAACAGCGGACCGTTATCAAAGCCTTTTGTTAAACCTTCCACTTCCAGCGCATTACGGAACAACTTCTTGTCCTGCTCAAAGCGGATAAATGGGTTCTGACGACTGGAAGCTTTCACTTCATCCAGTTTAATTTTATCCATCTGCTTGGCGCGTGATGTCGCCTGACGCGATTTAGAGGCGTTAGCACTAAAACGACTGACGAACGATTGTAAGTCAGCAATCTGCGCTTTCTTCTTCGCGTTATCTGATAACAGACGTTCACGTGCCTGCGTTGCAGCGGTCATATATTCGTCATAATTACCGGAATAAACCCGCAGCTCGCCATAATCCAGATCGGCCATGTGAGTGCAGACCATATTAAGGAAATGACGGTCATGCGAAATGATAATCATGGTGCTGTCACGCTCGTTCAGCACCTGCTCCAGCCAGCGAATAGTGTCGATGTCCAGGTTGTTCGTCGGTTCGTCGAGTAACAAAATATCGGGATTTGAAAACAGCGCCTGTGCCAGCAACACACGCAATTTAAAGCCCGGCGCAATTTCGCTCATCGGGCCGTAATGTTGCTCAACCGGAATACCCACGCCGAGCAATAACTCACCGGCACGGGACTCGGCGCTATAGCCGTCCATCTCACCGTAGAGCGCTTCAAGATCGCCGACTTTATACCCCTCTTCTTCGCTCATCTCGGGCAAAGAATAAATACGGTCGCGCTCCTGCTTCACTTCCCATAATTCATGGTGACCCATGATTACGGTGTCCAGTACGCTGAATTCTTCAAAGGCAAACTGATCCTGACGCAGCTTACCGATACGCTCATTAGGATCGTAAGAGACGTTGCCGCCTGAAGGCACCAGATCGCCACCCAAAATCTTCATGAAGGTGGATTTTCCGCTGCCGTTCGCACCGATTAAACCGTAACGATTACCGCCGCCAAATTTAACGGAGATATTTTCGAACAGTGGCTTGCTGCCAAACTGCATGGTGATATTGCTGCTAACTAACACGGCATTGACCTTTGTGAAGAGAATGGATGAAAAAACGGCGGCTATTATGCCAGATGTGACGCAGCGCACGCCAGCGTCAGGCGTGGATTCCTGGCGGGGTGATTGATATCCCGGCAGAAATAAAAAAGCCGGAGGGCCATATTGGCCCCCCGGCTCCCACTTACAAGGATTGTGTTGATCAATCGATCAGGAAACTGTCCAGGCTTTTACCGGAATCCAGCGCTTTTTTAATCGCTGCCGGGGTACGGCCCTGGCCAGTCCAGGATTTCTGCTCACCATTTTCGTCGGTGTAAGAATATTTAGCCGGACGCGGCGCACGCTTGGTGCGTTTTTTTCCGCTCTCCAGCGCACCTAATAATTCATTAGGATCGATGCCGTCAGCCAGCAGCATTTCGCGATATTTAGACAGCTTTTCTTCTTTTTCGCGATTCTGTGTCTCTTCCGCTTCTGCTTCTTCGCGGCGCTCAGTAACGACTACCGTTAATTTTTCCAGGATCTCTTCAAGATCGGTCAGTGGCAGTTCACGAGCCTGGGCACGTAATGTGCGAATATTGTTCAGTACCTTAAATGCGTCACTCATCACAATGTCCTTGATTAAGGGGGGTTAATAAAACTGTAGCGCCAAGACTACCTAATTCAAATAAAAAAATAAATTATTTTTACGCTACAGATAATTCCTAAGTTTTAATTTCAGTTAAAATCTTACTATTAAATCGGCAGTGGCTGGTAATTTATTAACGCTGAATTAACAACAAATCGCCCTTTTACTCAACCGATGAAAACGATTTCAGCCTTGTTATACCGGCAACAGGCGTTAACGATTTTCGCTAAACGCGCACTACAGCGCGTCATTAATTGCAATTAAAGGTTCGTTGATAGCTGATTAAACGCGTGCCCTGATTGAGATCTCTGTCACACCAGCTTACAGATCATGCCTGAAAAACCGCCTCCCCCACCTTAAATAGTGCAAAATTATTACCGCTCGCGTGTTTTTTTTAATTATCCCTCAGCGTGCAGCCAGCCCTTTTTTAACGGTGAGATTTCCAGCAGCGTCAGATTATTCGCAGCCCGACCGGCTGTGCAATAACTGTAGGGTCTGACTCCGCCTGGTGAATGATCACGTGCTCTCACCTTAACAGTCGTAAGTTGCATTAAAGAATCGTCAAAGAAATAAATTCAGAAAGGTGACACGGCTCAGAATCCAGGATGGCCGGTAACGTAAAAATAATTGCCGGTCAAAAGCGCTGATAATATTCCGGCTAAGACTGGCTGTTTATTTTCTGCAGTCCGGACCGGACGCGTTGGGGCTGCGATGTATGCTAATTCAACGGCTTAGACCATTGAGATTTACATTGAGTGGGTGAGAACCCTTAACTTAACGCGGTTAAAAGGGAGAGATAAAGCGGTCACTGCGCACAGGCAGCGACCGCGAAAGGATTAATTCGCCTGTGTGGCCGGACCAAATACCGGATATTGCGGCATCTCAACGTTCTGATACGTTTCCCATCCGCCGCCCAGCGCTTTATAAAGCGCCACTAAATCCAGAGCGCTCTGCATTCTCGCCTGAGTCGCCTGCTCCTGAGCCTGTGCCAGCTGGCGCTGCGCATCCAGCACGTCAAGGAAGGTCGAAAGCCCCTGGCGGTAACTGTCGCTGGCGAGGTTAAAGGCCCGCTGCAGGGCGCCGGTCGTCTCATCCAGCGCAGTCACGCGCTGCTGGTCGGCGCGGTAGCTGACCAGCGCATTCTCGACATCCTGTAACGCCGTCAGCACAGTTTGACGGTAATCCAGCGCGGCGCTGGCCTGCTGCGCCCGCGCTAACTTGACGCTCGATACCAGTTGTCCCCCCTGGAAAATCGGGATCGAAAGCGAGGGGCCATAACTGTAGAAATGGCTGCTCCAGTTATCCAGATAACTGGCGTCAGTGTTGCGTACGCCCAGCTGTCCGGTCAGCGACAGGCTTGGGAAGAGCTGCGCAACAGACACGCCGATCTCCGCGGTTTGAGCATGCAGCGTCGCTTCAGCCTGGCGAATATCAGGACGACGACGTGCCAGCGTGGAGGGAATACCAACCGGTACAAACTGCGGCAACGGCGGTAAGGCTTTAGGTGTGCTGAGTTCAGCATCCAGTGCACCCGGTGTTTTGCCAAGCAGCACCGCTAATCCGTTCATCGCCTGCCGTGCCTGCGATTGATACTGCGGCAGCTGGGCCTGAAGCGTGCTGAGCTGGGCACGGGCATTTTCTACATCAGTTAACGGAGCCAGACCATTACGCTGCTGACTTTGCGTCAGCTCGGTCGTCTGCTGCGCCACATTAATCTGCTCCTGCAGAGTCTGAACGGTGCTCTGCGCGCCTCGCAGCTGCAGCCAGGCTCGCGCAACTTCAGCCTCAAGTGAGACCAGCGCATCGTTACGCTGCTCTATCGCTGCCTGCTGCTGGGCATTGGCGGCCTCAACCTGACGGCGAACTTTGCCCCACAGGTCAAGCTCCCAGCTGGCATCGAAGCTGCCCTGATAGAGGTTAACCGGCTGGGTCAGGCCATTGAGCTGGCTGGCCACGTTGCTGTCGAGTTGATCGGTGGCGCCATTGGACTCAAGCAAGCCTTTCAGGCCGAGCTGCTGACGGGTGACTTTAGCCGAACCGCTCAGACTGGGGAACAGGCTGCCCTGGGCCTGCGTCAGCTGTTCACGCGCGCCCGCAATCCGCAGCACTGTCTGCTGCAGGCTCAGGTTCCCCGCTATCGCCCGCTCAATCAGGCTGTCGAGCTGCGGATCGTTAAAGCTCCGCCACCAGCGGGAATTAATTGCGGCGTTTTGTGGCTTTGACGCCTCCTGCGAATCCAGCGTGTTGTAGCTACCTGGCACGGCAGGTTTCGGTGCCTGATAGTCAGGTCCGACAGCGCAGCCCGCCAGCCCCAGGGCCAGCAGTAAGCTCAGGGGTTTCAGGCGATGAGTATAAAAAACCTTCATGTTAGTGTGCTCCTGCACTGCCTTCGCTCTTGATCGGCGACAGCAGCCAACAAAATGGAATCAAAATCAGGGCGACAATACTCAGGCCTGAGAAGACATCGATGTATGCGAGAATACGCGACTGCGCAATCATCTCCTGATAGAGCTGACCGGTTGCCAGCGTAATGGGATCGCCCACCGCCGACGTGAAGTCGCGTATCGCCTGCGCCCAGTGCTCAAGCGTAATGTTGAACGGCTCGTTAAGCGGCGTCATGTTGTGCACCATATGCGCAGACCGCGCCTGTGCGCGCTCGGTAATGGCCGCGGTCGAAAGCGAGATCCCAATGGATCCGGCCACGTTACGGAACATGGTAAAGAGCGCGGAGGCGTCCGCGTTAAGTCGCTGAGGAATGGTGACAAAAGCAATCGTAGTCAGCGGAACAAACAGGAAACCCAGCCCGATCGACTGTGCGCTACGCATCATCACCAGCGTTTTGAAATCGACATTCGGCGTCAGGGTAGCTGAATAGAAAAACGCCATGGCCAGACAGCTGAAACCAAAGGCGATGATGTATCGCGTCTGCACAATCGGCATCAGTTTCAGCACCAGTGGAATGGTCAGCACAATAAGCACCGCGCCGGGCGACAACACCAGCCCTGACCAGGTGGCGGTATAACCCAGATCCTGCTGCGCCAGCTGTGGCAACACCACAGAACTGCCATACAGAATCATTGCCATTCCCGCCATCAACAGCCCGGCCACCCAGAAGTTGCGGTCTTTCATTACCAGAATATCGACCACCGGCTTACGCGCATACATCAGCCAGTAAATGGCGCCAACGATGCCAACCAGCGCCAGAACAGCGAACAGTACGATAAAGTGCGAAGCAAACCAGTCCTCATCTTCTCCTCGATCCAGCATCACCTGCAGACACCCCAGGCCTAAGGTAATCAGGCTGATCCCGATGTAATCGATCTTCAGCTTACCTTTGGCCCATTTACGCTCCCAAGGCGGATCTTCCAGCAGCTGATAGATCGCCAGCACAGTCAGCACGCCCACCGGAATGTTAATAAAGAACACCCAGCGCCAGCTGTAGTTGTCAGTGATCCAGCCACCCAATGTCGGGCCAATCACCGGCGCGACGATAATAGCGATGGAGGAGAGACCAAATGCCTTGCCGCGATCTTTTGCCTTGAAGTAGTCCAGCAGCACGGACTGCTGAACGGGCTGCAATCCGCCACCAAAAAAGCCCTGCAGCACGCGGAACAGAATGATTTGCCAGAGTTCAGTGGCGATGCCGCACAGGAACGAGCAAATGGTGAACATCACAATGCAAATCAGGAAAAACTGTTTACGGCCAAACAGCCGGCTGAAGAACGCAGAGATAGGCAGCACAATGCCGTTCGCCACCAGATAGGACGTCAGCACCCAGGTTGACTCATCATAACTGGAGGAGAGCGAACCGGCGATGTGCGGCAGCGCCACGTTAACGATGGTGGTGTCGAGGATCTCCATAAACACCGCCAGCGTCACCGTGATTGCCACTAACCACGGATTACTGGCCGGTTTCCAGCTCTGCGCCGTACTCATTCCACTGTTACCTCGGGTTCAACGGAGAGACCCAGCGGCAGCGGATGGTTCGGATCCAGGCCCTTGTCGATAACGATTTTCACTGGCACACGCTGAACAATTTTCACGTAGTTACCGGTGGCGTTTTCTGACGGGAAGGTCGAGAAGCGTGAGCCGGAACCCATCTGAATGCTGTCGACATGTCCTTCCAGCTTCATGTCCGGCCAGGCATCAACGCTGATTTTCACTTTATCGCCAGGATTCATGCGTTCCAGCTGAGACTCTTTGAAATTTGCAGTAACCCAGATGTCAGGCGAAACCAGCGAGAACAGAGAGGAACCGGCCTGCACCAGCGTGCCCAGCTGAACGTTACGCTTGGTGATAAACCCGTCATAGGGCGCGCGAACCTGGGTATAGGAGAGGTTAAGATCGGCCGTGCTTAACTGTGCTTTCGCCTGCTCAACCTGTTGCTGACGCGCTTCAACATTGGTCTCCTGCTGACGAATCTGCAGGGCAACCTGTGAAGCGACTTCAACCTGGGCTTTCGCACTCTGTAACTGTGCCTGCGCCGAACGTAGCTGCGCAGACGCGCTGTCGATATTACGCTGGCTGGTCGCACGTGGATCGACGCCACGCTGGCGACGATAATCCGCCTGCGCATTCAGCATATTGGCTTCTGCTTTCGCCTGATCGGCCAGAGCCTGATCGCGCTGAGCCGGATACTGTACTTTTGACAGCGCCAGCTGGGCCTGCGCCTGATGCAGTTGTGCAACGGCTAAACCGAGCTGCGCGTTAGCCTGCTCACGCTGGGCACGGTTGTCGCTGGGATCAATCTCCACCAGCAGATCGCCCTTCTTCACCCGCTGGTTATCTTTCACCAGCAACTTCACGACATAGCCGGATGCTTTAGGCGCAATAGTAACGGCATCGCCTTCGGTAAAGGCGTCGTCGGTGGTTTCAATATTGCGGGTAGATAACCAGAACCAGAGACCAACAATCAGCATAATCACCACCACCACCGCCAGAATAATCAGCGGCTTTTTACCGGGGCGTTTACGCTCAGGCTGCTGGTCGTTGTCCTGATTTTCCTCTGACTGACGGTTTTGATCCGTCGTGTTTTCTGCGTCCTGCTGATGTGGATCGCGTTGATTGTTCTCGCTCATAGTTCCCATCACTGGCTAAGGCCCTGATTCCGGGCATAAAGGTCCTGTTAACCTTATATCGGAAATTGACAAAATCCAGTGCAACTTTACGAAACTTGAGGAATGCCGCACATCCTGCCACCTGACAGCGATAGCAGGATGTATCGGGCCTAATTGAGCAACCGCAGCAGTAGCCAGCCGCTGGCCATTGACCAGGCCAGCAAAGGAAGGGAAAAGAGATGAAATTGCCACCATATGGCACGATCTTTCGCCATACGCAGAGCAATCAGGTTAGCCAGTGAACCTGGCAGCAGACCGAATCCACCGATGTTGACCGCCCAGGCGAGCACATCGGTTGGCGGGACTTTTTGCAGCAGCAGAATCGTCGCCGGGACATTGCTTATCACCTGTGACAGACCAATCGCCAGCAGATAGAGCTGCCCCTGGCCGAAATGCGCCACCGCATCAAAGTGAGCCTGCATCACCGGCAGACGTGTCAGCAGGAAGACGTCAATAAACATGGCGATAAACACCGCCAGCAGGCTCCAGTCGATACGTTGCAGCACCGGACGCGCCATTACCATAAAGGTGGCGAGGATAACCAGCAGTATCCAGCCGGTGATTTCCAGCTCCAGACCGGCGATAAACAGCAGGTATAACACCACGCTGACAATAAACAGCGGCTTCTGCCACTCCGGCTGCTCCGGGTTGTCATGTTTATCAATCGTCCGCTTTGAAAAGCTAAACCAGGTCAGCACGACCAGGCTCAGCAGCAGCCAGGCGGCCAGCGGCAGCATCTGCACAATGAATGCAATAACGCTGAGCTTGCCGTGACTCCACAGCAGAATGTTTTGCGGATTGCCGACCGGCGTCAGCAGCGACCCGGCATTCACTGCCAGCGCCTCGAAAATGATCAGTCGCGAGATAGGTAAATGAGAGAACTTCCGCAGCGTTAATGTCAGCGGCACCAGAATAAACAGCGCAACATCGTTGGTTAAAAACGTGGAGAGCAACGCGGCAGCCAGTACCATAAATAGCGCCAGCGCACGTTCGTGCCGGAAACGCGCAATCAGGCGTCCTCCCAGCACGTCAAAGTAGCCGCTGGTTTCCAGCCCTTTGGTCAGAATCAATAACCCGGTGAGTGTGATAATGGTATGCCAGTCTACGGCTCCGGGCAGATCGGCCCAGCGGAAATCCGCCAGGAATGCCAGAACTACACCAATCACGATTAATAAATGCAAAATTGAGTCATGCAAAAAAGATCGAAGCAGTTGTGGCATGGTGAGGGTACGCCTTAGCGTTAACGGGTTTCGGAGAACTTCTTAAATACAGCCAGAGTTTCATCACTGACGTGATGTTCAATACCTTCTGAATCGCGTCGGGCCGTTTCGGGGCTGATGCCTAACGCCAGCAGAAAACTTTCAACAATATGATGACGGGCGCGACTCTCCTCTGCCAGCTTCTCCCCTTCACTGGTCAGGAAGACACCGCGGTAAGGGACCTGCTCAACCAGCCCGGCACTGCCAAGTCGTTTCAGCATTTTAGCCACTGTCGGTTGCGAAACGCCCAGACGGGCTGCCATATCGACCTGACGTGCTTCGCCAAATTCACCAATTAAATCAGAGATTAACTCAACGTAGTCATCAATTAACTCCCGACGATGCGCTTCACGCACCTGCCGAAAACCTTCGACATGCTCTTCAATATCTTTCAGTGGTCCTTTCGGCGCAGAAACCACGCTTTTAGCACGACGACTCATTCAGCTTCCTCATTATTATTTCCCGTACTGACGCTGCTGTACGGATTTAGCTGCGCTCATTGTAAACCAGCCACAAAGAAGCTCAAATTTTTCGTCATTAGCCTTGGCTAAACGATATAGCCAGTGCTATCTTTGTTGATAATGTAAGCAGCCAACGCATGATCCCTAGTGATCTTCTGTTGCTCTGGTGATGATGACGCTCTCACCCCACGCTGCTGATTACCGCGTCGATCAGGATTGGGAGGTAATTCTATGAGCACTCTGAAATGTTGCTTAGATTGCAGCAAATGCTTCCAGACAGAGAAGAAAACAACCACGGAGTTTAAATCCTGGCTGTGCCTGCTGACGCGTTCCCCTTTCACACTGCGTCTGATGCTGATTGAAAAACTGCTGGGCCATAAGCCTGCCGAACCTCGCTGTCCGAATCTTATCTGGCGCGGCTAATCCTGATTCAGAGCCTTTTTGCCTGCGGTTGAAAGGCTCACGCCCCTCTGTTTGTTCTCTTTGTTTTTTCCCCTCATAAGAAACTGCCCTGAGGCTGAAAGGGGCATGCCTGCAGATCAGCGTCTGCCAGAGAATGAGACGGGAGACCGACAGGTAAGTCGGGGTGGCGGGTAAAATCAGCACAATAAAAAACGGCCCACAAGGGGCCGTTTTTTTGCAGGTCAGCTAAGCTAAACTTAGAAGCTGTAACCTACGCCAGCAATCCAGGTACCGACGTCAACGCTACGGATACGGCTCTGCTCGTAACCAACGTCAAGTGCGATGTCCTGCATTGGGTTAAACTGCATGCCTGCGCCGTAAGAGAAACCTACGTCGCTGGTGTCAGTTTTATCACGTGATGCAGTTTCGTTGCCCTGGTATTTACCATAGCCGATACCGACAACACCATAGATGCTAGCCCAGTCGTTCAGACGGAAAGCTGGACCACCGGTCACACCGTAGTACTGGCCTTTGTTGTAAACGCCATCTTCGGTACGATCTTTTTCAGTGTAGGTGAATGAACCGATCCAACCCAGTGGGTTAGAACCGTCTTCGTAGCGGTATTTCAGGTTGAAGCCGTTAGCTTTGTTCGCTACGCCCTGATAATCGCTCTGAGCATAGCCACCAGTTACGGTGCTCTGTGCCATTGCTGAACCTGCAGATACTGCCAGTACACAGGCTAATGCTGAAAGACATGCAATTTTTTTCATAACCACCTCAAATGTGAAAATACTTCTCTCCTGACAACGCTGAAAATATAACAAAAAATAGCGAGAAACTCTGCCCGGATTTTGTTGTCTAACAGAAAGTTTGGTGTAACAGGACGTTAATGCGACATACTATGTCATTCATTTTTCTTATAAAATCCGTCATCTTCCTGCAATAATCTTTTTGTGCTCAATTTGCCGTTTAAGTTAATTCCTAAAAAAACCTGACATTTCTTTACCTAAATGGCACTGATTTTGGCCAAAATTTGCGCAGTTAAGGCAAATTAAAAACGCTGACTCATGATTTTTTCCCTGACATTTCCTTTACACTGGCCCACTCGTTACGTTGATGACCAGGAAAAGTACACAGGATGTCTGCCTCTCCCGCTTCTAAAAATCTTGCGCCAATCGTGTTGCCAATTGCCGTACTGCTGATTGCGATGCTGTCGCTGCAGGGCGGTGCTTCTCTGGCAAAAAGCCTGTTTCCTTCTGTTGGGGCGACGGGAATCACCGCGCTGCGTCTGGGCTTTGGCACCCTGATACTCTGTGTCATCTTTAAACCCTGGCGTTTACGCTTTAGCCGGGAACAACGTCTGCCTTTGCTGATGTATGGTCTGGCGTTGGGCACCATGAACTTCACATTCTATCTGGCGATTCGCACTGTGCCGCTGGGCGTGGCGGTGGGACTGGAGTTTACCGGTCCACTGGCGCTGGCGCTGTTTGGATCGCGCAGACCACTGGATTTTGTCTGGGTGCTGCTGGCGGTGATTGGTTTGTGGTTCCTGCTGCCGTTTGGGACAGGGATGACCGCGATTGATCCATTGGGCGCAGCACTGGCCGTGAGTGCGGGTGCCTGCTGGGCAATCTATATCCTGGCGGGGCAGCGGGCAGGCGCAGAACATGGTCCTGCGACAGTGGCTATTGGTTCGCTGATTGCTTCGGTGATTTTTGTACCGCTGGGGCTGACGTTTGCAGAAAGTGGCATCTGGACATGGGCCGTAATGCCGATCGCATTGCTGGTTGCCCTGCTCTCCAGCGCGATACCCTACTCACTGGAGATGATCGCCCTTACCCGTTTACCGGCGCGCATCTTCGGCACGCTGATGAGTCTGGAACCCGCCATGGCCGCTTTTTCCGGCATGCTGTTTTTGGGCGAAACGCTGACGGGCCTACAGTGGCTGGCGCTACTGGCGATCATCATCGCTTCGGCAGGCTCAACGCTGACCATGCGACCGAAAAAGAGCCAGTTAAGCAGCGTGGAATTATCAGATTCTGGTCAGAAATAAACGCCTTTAGCCTGCCTTTGTGGTGGGCTAAATAACAATCATGCTCATCATGAGAATTATTCTTAACCATCCCCTGTCCATGTTCTGACTATTTTGAAACAGACGCTTACCTGTTATTTACATACAAAATTAAAGTATTGATTTAATTAATTAAATCAAGGTGCTTTTATTTTAACATTACATTAACCTCGTCGGTGCCTTCCCGCTTTTAATAAAGACCTGCACTATTTCATCTATCGATAAAGTCGTTTCTGCAAAGCCGAAAAGCGCTGCTATACTTATCCGGTACTTGATTAGGACAACCATCAAAGAGAGGACTGAAACGATGAGTACCGCTAAACTGGTTAAAACTAAATCTGCTGACCTGATTTATACCCGTAATGACGTGGCTGAAGATGAGAAGAAAGCCACCATCGCGGTGTTGAACCGTCTGGTAGTCGAGTTTATTGACCTGTCATTGATTACTAAGCAGGCGCACTGGAACATGCGCGGTGCTAACTTCATCGGTGTACATGAAATGCTGGACGGCTTCCGTACTGCAATCACCGAGCATCAGGACACCATTGCTGAGCGTGTGGTACAGCTGGGCGGCGTTGCACTGGGCACCACGCAGGTTGTTAACGATACGACGCCGCTGAAAAGCTATCCGCTGAATATTCACAGCGTTCAGGATCACCTGAAAGCGCTGGCAGACCGTTACAGCGTCGTGGCTAATGATACCCGTAAAGCCATTACTGAAGTGAAAGATGAAGATACCGCTGACATCTTTACTGCGGCATCACGTGACCTGGACAAATTCCTGTGGTTCATCGAAGCCAACATTGAATAAAACTCAATGCAGTCAATCAGGCGGGGAAACCCGCCTTTTTTACGTCTGCGTTACCGCATTTTTATGACCCTGTTAACAGTTCTTCCTTCCTTCGCTTCACAGCCTTAACATCTGAGGCACACTACCGCTTGCACCAAAACAGCCATCTGCACCAAAACTAAGCACCTAAATGGTGCAAAGGCAGAATTAACTGCAAAATCGTGTCAGCTATGTTATTTAACTCTCTGATTTCTCGAAATTTGCAAAGTTGGCATAATTATTTCATATGACAAGCCGCAAACGCAGGCCCTGCCGCCTGGTAGTAAAAAAAGGAAAAATGATGAAGTCACTGTTAAAAGTTTCTGTGGCCGCGCTGGCGCTGGCCTTCTCCCTCTCTTCCACTGCAGCAGATAAGAAGCTGGTTGTCGCTACCGATACCGCCTTTGTTCCGTTCGAATTCAAACAGGGTGACAAATATGTCGGCTTTGATGTGGATCTGTGGGATGCCATTGCGAAAGAGCTGAAGCTGGATTATACCCTGAAGCCAATGGACTTCAGCGGCATCATCCCTGCACTGCAAACGCGCAATGTCGATCTGGCCCTTGCGGGCATCACCATTACCGAAGAACGTAAAAAAGCGATCGAGTTTTCTGATGGCTATTACAAAAGCGGTTTGCAGGTAATGGTGCGTAACAATGAAAACGACATCAAAGGCATCAGCGATCTGAACGGTAAAGTGGTTGCTGTGAAAAGCGGCACCGGCTCTGTGGAATACGCAAAAGCCCACATCAAATCTAAAGACCTGCGTCAGTTCCCGAACATCGACAGCGCCTACATGGAACTGGGCACTAACCGTGCGGACGCCGTGCTGCATGACACGCCAAACATTCTTTACTTCATCCACACCGCCGGTAAAGGCCGCTTTAAAGCGGTAGGCGATTCGATTGAAGCGCAGCAGTATGGTATCGCCTTCCCGAAAGGCAGCGACGATTTACGTGAAAAAGTAAACGGCGCACTGAAAACCCTGAAAGAGAACGGCACCTATAACACGCTCTATAAAAAATGGTTCGGCACCGAACCTAAATAATAATTTGCCCGTTATCTGATTTCAGCAGGGAAACTTTTTCCCTGCTTTTTTCCATCGCAACATATCTGGAGTGACACCATGGAGTTTGACTGGAGCGTCATCTGGCCCGCCATGCCAGCGCTGCTTGAAGGCGCTAAACTGACTTTAATAATCTCTGTTATTGGACTGGTTGGCGGCCTGTTTATCGGGCTGATTGCCGGTTTTGCCCGCGCTTACGGCGGCTGGATCACCAATAACATCGCACTGGTGTTTATCGAAATTATCCGCGGCACCCCTATCGTGGTGCAGGTGATGTTCATCTACTTTGCTCTGCCGATGGCGTTCCCCGACCTGCGCATTGATCCCTTCAGCGCAGCGGTAGTGACCATCATGATTAACTCTGGCGCTTATATCGCGGAGATTACGCGTGGTGCCGTGCTGTCGATTAATAAGGGCTTCCGCGAAGCCGGACTGGCGCTTGGCCTGTCGAGCCGTGAGACGCTGCGCTACGTGATTATGCCGCTGGCGCTTCGTCGTATGCTGCCACCGCTGGGCAACCAATGGATTGTCAGCATCAAAGATACCTCGCTGTTTATCGTTATTGGTGTGGCTGAACTGACGCGTCAGGGTCAGGAGATTATTGCCGGTAACTTCCGCGCTCTGGAAATCTGGAGCGCCGTCGCGATCATCTATCTGGTGATTACGCTGGTGCTGAGCTTTGTGCTGCGCCGCATTGAGAAAAGGGTGAAAATCCTGTGATTGAATTTAAAGATGTCTCCAAGCATTTTGGCCAGACCCAGGTGCTGCACAATATTGATCTGAAGATTAACCAGGGCGAAGTGGTGGTGATTATCGGCCCATCCGGTTCCGGTAAATCCACCCTTTTACGCTGCATTAACAAGCTGGAAGAGATCACCAGCGGCGAGCTGATTGTTGATGGCCTGCGCGTGAATGACCCGAAAGTTGATGACCGCCTGATTCGTCAGGAAGCGGGCATGGTATTCCAGCAGTTTCATCTGTTCCCACAGATGAGTGCGCTGGACAACGTTGCCTTTGGTCCTATCCGGGTGCGTGGCGCCAGTAAAGAAGCGGCACGCCAGCTGGCGCGTGAGTTGCTGGGCAAAGTGGGCCTGGCAGAGCGTGCACATCATTTTCCGTCTGAGCTGTCCGGCGGCCAGCAGCAGCGCGTGGCGATTGCCCGTGCGCTGGCGGTTAAGCCAAAGATGATGCTGTTCGATGAGCCAACCTCAGCGCTGGACCCGGAACTGCGTCATGAAGTCCTTAAAGTGATGCAGGATCTGGCGGAAGAAGGCATGACGATGGTGATTGTGACGCATGAAGTGGGCTTTGCACAGAAGGTCGCCTCGCGCCTGATCTTTATTGATAAAGGCCGGATTGCGGAAGATGGCGATCCTGACAGCCTGATCAGCAATCCACCCAGTGACCGTCTGCGCGAATTCCTGCAGCACGTCTCCTGATCAAAACGGGCCGCTAAGCGGCCCGTTTTTTTATGCCCCTGGCCGCAGTAATAGCGTGCCTGCACCGGGAAAACCCTAACTTCCCAGACGACTCAGCAGTTTGCTGCGCGGTGCGGCAGGCATAAAACTCCACGCCAGAAAGCGGCTCTGTTTCTGACCCTGGGCCATGTTCACCACCCGCACTTCAGCAACGTCGAGCGCCTGCAGCTGCTTTTCCAGTGCCGGCAAGTTCTCTTTGCGCGACACCAGCGAGGTAAACCAGCCGATCTGACGACCCAGCGCCACGCTCTCGGCGATCATCTTGCCGATAAACGCCTTTTCGCCACCGGGATACCACAGCTCATTGTGCTGCCCGCCAAAGTTAAGTGGCGCACTCTTGTCCAGTCCGAGATTGCGGACCTTGCGCTGCGAACCGGCCACTGCCTCATCCGGCGACGCGTGGAATGGCGGATTACACATCACCGCGCTGAAGAATTCCGTTTTGCTGACCACACCCGCCAGCACCGCATCGCTGTTTTTCTGACGACGCAGACGGATCTGGCGCGTCAGGCGTGGGTTAGCCGCAACGATGCGGTTAGCGGCTTTGATGGCGGCTTGATCAATTTCGGTGCCGGTAAAGCGCCAGCCATATTCTGCCGCACCAATCAGTGGATAGATGCAGTTTGCGCCGCAGCCAACATCGAGAATGTCCGCCATCGGGATAACGCCGTTGTTATCCAGCGCCAGCAGATCGGCCAGGTAGTGCAGATAATCGGCGCGTCCCGGTACCGGCGGGCAGAGTGAGCCGGGAGAAAGCTGCCAGTCGATGTCGTAAAAGAGTTTGATCAGCGCCTGGTTCAGCAGCATCACCGCCTCCGGGTCCGCAAAATCCACGGACTTCACGCCATAACCATTAGGCCGGACTTTAGCCTTCAGCGGCGGATGAGCAGCGGTTAACGCGGCAAAATCGTATTCGCCCTGATGGCGATTGCGGGCGTGGAAGGGCGACGTGCTGGCTGACTTTTTCATACGTTCTCTCAATTATTCAGGCGCGCGTACAATACGCTGTAGGCGGCGGAAAATAAACCCGCACCATCCGCTTACCGCTTTCCGATTCCGTCGGGTGATGCTGTCGGGCTAAGATAAATAAAATCACCTGCTGGAGATGTTATGACCCGGAAACGCTATTCCTATGAACCCCGTGCTGGTCACGGTCTGCCCCACGATCCGCTCAACGCCATTATCGGACCACGACCAATCGGCTGGATTAGCTCTGTCAGCGCCAGCGGCCAGCGCAATCTGGCCCCTTACAGCTTCTTTAACTGCTTCAACTATCATCCGCCAATTATCGGTTTCGCCAGCAGCGGCTGGAAAGACAGCGTGCAGAACATTGCGGACACCAAAGAGTTTGTCTGGAACCTGGCTACCCGCCCGCTGGCCGAAGCGATGAACGAAAGTTCCGCTTCACTGCCTGCCGATCAGGATGAGTTTGCCTTTGCAGGGTTAACCCCGCTGTCAGCATCACAGGTTGGTGCAAGTCTGGTGGCGGAAAGCCCGGTCAACTTTGAGTGTCGTCTGACCCAGCTGATTCAGTTGCAGGATGCCAGTGGCAATCTGGTCGACAGCTGGCTGGTGCTGGGTGAAGCGGTCGCGATCCACATCGATGAATCGCTGCTGGAAGCGGGCATTTATCAGACCGCAAAAGCCGAGCCGATTCTGCGCGCAGGTGGTCCCAGCGCCTATTACGGCATCAGCGAAACACAACGCTTTGACCTGGTCCGTCCCGACGCACGCCCTAAATAATCCTCACCCCACAAGCGCATCGGTCCGGTGCGCCCTTATCTGCGCCACCGCACGGTCGATGTCGGGTGCCAGCCAGCGATCCTGCTGCCAGCGCTCAACCACCTGCCGCAGATGCTGCCAGGCGCGCCGCGTGCCGGCTGCCAGCTGTGATTCACCGTGAAACTCCAGCGCCTGCGCCGCCAGCAGATACTCAATCGCAATGATGTGATCGACGTTGCTGACCAGCTTCAGCAGCTTTAACGCCGAACCGGTGCCAAGACTGACGTGATCCTCCTGTAATCCTGAAGTGACATAGTTATCGAGTACCGCAGGCTGCGCCAGCTGACGGTTTTCCGCGCAGAGTGAGGCCGCGACGTACTGCGCAATCATCATGCCAGAATTGACGCCAGGCTCGGCCACCAGAAACGGCGGCAGGCCACTGACCAGCGGGTTTACCAGCCGATCCAGCCGTCGTTCGGCAATGCTCCCCAGTTCCGCCAGCGCAATCGCCAGCAGGTCACAGGCCATCGCCACCGATTCACCGTGCGGATGTGACTGTGACACCACGCGCCACTCCTGCGGCGTGCCCAGAATCAACGGATTGTCGGTACAGGCATTGAGTTCAGTCTCCACCTGACGTGCGGCGTGATCAAACTGATCGCGGCAGGCGCCGTGCACCTGCGGCATCGACCGCAGACTCATCGCATCCTGAGTGCGGATGCCGACACTCGCGTTCAGCAGCGGGCTGTCTCTCAGCAACTGGCGCAGACGTTCACCACTGCGCTGTATTCCCGGGCTGGCCTTGAGTGCCAGCACCTCTGGATCAAACGCCACCAGCTGACCGCGCAGCGCTTCAAAACTCATTGCGCCTGTCACATCCGCCCAGTCCAGCAGACGCCCGGCATCGTCCAGCGCCAGGCAGGCTAAGCCGGTCATGCAAGGCGTGCCGTTGACCAGGCTCAGTCCCTCTTTGGCACCTGGCCGGTAAGGCGCTAAGCCTGCCTGGGTTAGCGCCTGCTGCGCGGGCATGATTTCGCCGTGCCACTCCACCTCGCCGATGCCGATCAGGGCCAGACCGATATGCGCCATGTGGGTCAGATAGCCCACCGATCCCTGGGACGGCACCTGAGGGGTAATCTGCAGATTCAGTAGCGCCAGCAGTTGCTGCACCAGCGCCACTGACACACCCGATTTGCCATGACTGTAGTTGGCAATCGCGGCACACAGAATGGCGCGCACCTCCGCTTTTTTCAGCACCGGCCCGACACCACAGGCATGGCTCAGTAAGGTATTGCGCGACAGCTGGCTCAGTTCATCTTCGGAAAGAGTAATGTTGCACAACGCCCCTAATCCGGTATTGATGCCGTAGGCTACCTGCCCCGCCGCGACGATGTTGCCGACGATTTCACGGCTCCGGGCAATTCGCTGCCAGGCGCTGTCGCTCAGCGTCAGAGTCGCGCCATGCCGGGCGACCTGCACCAGCTCCTGCCATTTAAGCGGACCATCGCCCCAGACCCGCGTCTGACTCATGACGTCGCTCATACCACCGGCTCCACCTGATGATGGCTGGAAATAAACTGCTTAAAGCGCGCCGATCCCGCCTCGCCGAACATCGCCTCTGGCGTGCCCTGACAATCAATCGTGCCCTGATGCATAAACACGACCCGGTTTGAGACGTTGCGGGCAAAGCCCATCTCGTGCGTGACCACCAGCATGGTGCGCCCCTCTTCGGCCAGGCTGCGCATCACCTTCAGCACCTCACCCACCAGTTCCGGATCCAGTGCCGATGTCGGTTCATCAAACAGCATCACCTCCGGGTCCATCGCCAGCGCGCGGGCGATCGCCACCCGCTGCTGCTGGCCGCCCGAAAGCTGAGCGGGATAGAAGTCTTTGCGATTCAGCAGGCCAACCCGATCCAGCAGCTGTTCTGCCTGAGCGATGCAGGCTTTTTTATCGCGCTTCAGCACGTAGTGCGGCCCTTCAATAACGTTTTGCAGTACGGTGAGATGCGACCAGAGATTAAAGCTCTGAAACACCATCCCCAGCCGGGAACGCAGCCGTTCAATCTGACGCGGGTTAGCCGCCAGCTGGTGCCCGCGTGCATGACGCTTCATCTCAATGGTTTCACCGCCCACGCTGACGACGCCAGAATCAGGCGTCTCCAGCAGGTTGATACAGCGCAGAAGCGTACTTTTACCGGAGCCGCTGGCACCGAGAATAGAGATGACATCGCCCTGATGCGCCTGCAGCGAGATGCCCTTCAGCACCTCCATCGCGCCAAAGGATTTATGGATATCGCTGGCCGACAGCGTGACGGGTGGCAGTTCAGACATTTTTTTCTCCTCCGGGGATCGGCTTAGCGGCCGGTAACGGCTTTTTTTCCGGTTTATGAACCGGTGTCAGACGCCGCTCCAGCAGGGCATACAGTTGAACAATGATGAAGTTGAGGATCAGATAGATCGCCGCCGCACAGAGAAACACCTCCATAGTGCGGTAAGTACGCTGGATAATCTGCTGCGCGACCCCGGTGACATCCCACACCGTCACCAGACTCGCCAGCGCGGTTGATTTCACCAGCAGAATCGCTTCGGTGGAGTACGCAGGCAGCGCATAACGCAGCATCACCGGCGCGATAATGCGCCGCAGCAGCAGGCCGCGCGACATGCCGCATGCCATCCCCGCTTCCACCTGACCGGGCGGGACCGCCAGCAGCGCGCCGCGCAGGATCTCCGCCGTGTAGGCGGCGGTACAGAGGGACAGGGCCAGCACCGCGCAGGTAAAAGGCTCACGCAGAAACGGCCAGAAGACGCTGTGGCGGATCACCCCAAACTGTCCCAGCCCGTAGTAGATCAGGAACAACTGAATCATCAGCGGCGAGCCGCGAAACACCAGAATGTAGCCGCGGGCAAATGCACTCAGCAGCCGCCAGCGGCTCATGCGCAGCGCCAGAATACCGACCGCCAGCACGCCCCCGCAGAGAAAGGCGCTGATAAACAGACCGAGCGTGACCGGCAGCGCCGCGCTGAGTTTCAGGAAGGTGTCAGTAAGGAACGCAAAATCAATCATAACTCTCCTTAATGCTGTGCAGCGGTGCGGCTTTGCCAGGCGCGACCCAGACGGGATTCGGCGCGCAGAAAGGCGCGATTCGACAGCAGCGTCAGCAGCAGATAACAGACACCGCCCACCAGGTAAAAGGAGAAGTAGTCCCGGGTAGAACCGGCTGCTATCTGGCTGGCCCGCATGAGCTCGACAATGCCGGTCACCGATACCAGCGCGGAATCTTTCAGGCTCATCTGCCAGACGTTAGACAGGCCGGGCAGCGCATAGCGCGCCACCTGCGGCAACAGGATACGTTGCCGGATGCGCCAGCGCGGCATGCCAATAGCGACGGCGGCTTCGATCTCCCCTTTCGCCAGAGCCAGCCGCGCGGCGCGATAGACTTCCGCCTGGTAAGAGCCGGAGATAAGCCCGATCGCCAATGCCCCGATCAGAAACGGCGGCGCTTCGATAAAACCGTCTGCGCCAAACAGTTGTCCGATCTGCGTGATCAGTCCCGATCCACCGAAGTAGAACAGGTAGATCACCAGCAATTCAGGGATACCCCGAAAGATCACCGAATAGCTTTCACCCAGCCAGCGTACCGCCCGGTGCGGGGATAACTTTGCGGCGGCCACGCCCGATCCCACCACCGCGCCGACCAGCAGCGCGCAAAACGACAGCAGCAACGTGGTCAGCGTGGCACTCAGAATCAACCGTCCCCAGCCGTCCGGGCCAAAACTCAGCAGGCTTATCATCAGTTACCTCACTCAGGGTGTGACGTCAGTTTTGAACCACTTCTCACTCAGCTTTTTCACTGTGCCATCGGCCAGCGCGGCTTTAATCGCCTGATCCAGTCGGGCTTTCAGATCGTTGTCGGCCATGCGTACACCCATCGCCTCGCCCTCACCCCAGATTGGGCCGCCCAGCTGAGGGCCACTGAAACTGAGGTTGCGGTTATCCGGTCGTGCCAGCATCGACTGCGCGAACGTCACATCGTCAAACACCGCATCAATGCGTCCGGCCTGCAAATCAAGAATCGCATCGGCTGAGCTGGTGTATTCACGCACATCCGCCACCCCTTTGAAGTATTTGTCGATAAACGGCGTATAGACCGTGCCAGAGGCGATGCCAATCGTTTTGCCCTTCAGCGCTGCTTTCAGAGGTGCGATGGCAGGCTCAATGGTTTTTTCATCGTCAGTGAGTTTGATGATCTTGCTGTCAGCGGGCAGCAGTGACCCTTTTACCGTGATAAAGGTGGCGGGTGTTGAGGCGTAAGGCACGGTGAAATTCACCACTTTTTTGCGGTCGGGCGTAATCACAATCGCATCCATGATGACGTCATATTTTCCGGCATTCAGTCCGGCGATCATCCCATCCCAGTTCTGCACCACCAGCTTGCACTGGATCGCCATGCGCTGGCAGAGATCCGCCATCAGCTCCGGTTCGAAACCGCCCAGCTTGCCGCCCGGCAGGGTGAGGTTCCAGGGTTCATAACTGCCTTCAGTGGCAATGGTGATCGACTTCCACTCTTTAGCCTGGGCGCTGACGCCACAGAGCAGCAGACTGGAAACCAGCGTAGTAAGACATAAACGACGAAGAGTCAGAGGGTGTGTCATACGGTTCTCCTGAAGTAGCGGCCTGGTGATCGCCCTGATGAGATTTAACATAAATCTCACAAGATGATATGTCATGTATATACAAGTTAACGCAACGCAGTTCATTGCCGGCTTTTTCATTTTGTGAGCCAGACGGAATTTATTCAGATGGAGCACGCACTGCAGTACTTGTACATACAACCAAGCAAAGGTTATGCCAGCTCTGAAAAAGCGAAGAATGGAGGTGGTAGCAAGGGAGCAGCCACACAGGCTGCCCTCACCTGCACCCGATTAGCGCAGCGCTGCACCGGCGTGGCGCATCGCTGATTTATTGCGGTTTAGCCTGCGCCAGCATGGCATGAATCATCGCCTTCAGCACTTTCTGTAACCGGGCGGCACGCGCCTGCTGCCAGGCGTAAGGAGGCATCTCATCCATGTAGTTGAGCTGCGCCAGCTCCAGCTGTACGGCTTCAATATGCTGCTGCGGCTGTCCATAAGCGCGGGTGATGTAGCCGCCTTTGAAGCGTCCGTTAATCACCCAGCTGTAGTCGTTCTGTGCCGCGCATACTGCCTCAATCGCCGCGCTCATGGCAGGTGTACAGCTTGCACCGTCGTTGGTGCCAACATTGATATCGGGCAGACGGCCCTCAAACAGGCGGGGAATTTCGCTGGCGATGGAGTGAGCATCAAACAGCAGCGCATAACCATGCAGCGCTTTAAGCCGCGCCAGCTCCTGCTGAATCTGCTGATGATAAGGCTGCCAGATCTGATCGATGTAGCCCTGACGCGCCGTGGCATCAGGCGTTTTACCTGGCGCAAAGGTCGGCGTGCCGTCGAACAGCGTTTCCGGGAACAG
Source organism: Pantoea sp. MBLJ3 (assembly GCF_000816655.1). Taxonomy (NCBI): domain Bacteria; kingdom Pseudomonadati; phylum Pseudomonadota; class Gammaproteobacteria; order Enterobacterales; family Erwiniaceae; genus Pantoea; species Pantoea sp. MBLJ3. Next base: position 430,615 of record NZ_JSUT01000003.1, on the reverse strand, counting down.
GCCAGTGGTGGCCGTCGTGTAGAGCGGCTGGTTATCGGGCGGACGGTTAAGATCAACCACAAAACGGGAGTAGCGGCCAATTAACACGCTGGCCCCGAGGTCACGCACAAAATCATACAGCAGCGGGATATGCCAGTCGGTGTCAGGCAGGCCGCGCGCGGCCTCACTTAATCCAGCCTCCACGTCGGGTGTCAGGTCGGTCCCGGCGTGAGGAATGCTGACCAGCAGCGGCAGGCTGCCCTGGGTGAAATAGAAAGGGTTCATTGTGGTTCTCCACGATAAATAACGGTACAGGGCAGCTCACCACCCAGCCAGTAAACCAGTTCCGCGGGACGAGCCAGCGGCCAGTGCACGAAGTTTGCCACTTTTCCCGCCTCCAGCGAGCCGTGACTGTCAGCCAGCCCCAGCGCTTTTGCTCCCCACAGGGTGACGCCCGCCAGCGCCTCTTCCGGTGTCATGCCAAACAGCGTGCAACCCATATTGAGCATCAGACGCAGCGACAGCGCAGGCGAGGTGCCAGGATTCGCATCGCTGGCCAGTGCCATCGGTACCCCATGTCGCCGGAAGCTTTCCACCGGCGGGCGCTGGGTCTCACGCAGCAGGTAAAACGCACCAGGCAGCAGCACCGCGACGGTGCCATGCTCTGCCATCACCCTGGCATCCTCTTCCGTGGCGTATTCAAGATGGTCCGCAGAGAGTGCGCCGTAGCGCGCCGCCAGTGCTGCGCCCCCCAGTGCCGAAAGCTGTTCCGCATGCAATTTCACCGGCATACCCAGCGCCACCGCCCGGTCAAACACCCGCGCCACCTGCGCAGGGGAAAAGGCGAGATGCTCACAGAACGCATCCACCGCATCCGCCAGCCCCAGCGCCTTCACCTGCGGCAGGAGTCGATCGCAGATGATATCGACCCAGCTATCCGGGTCGTGCTTAAACTCCGGCGGAAAGGCATGTGCTGCCAGACAGGTGGCACGCACATCGGCGGACACGCTCTCTCCCAGCTGGCGAATCGCCCGCAGCATCCGCAGTTCGCTCTCTTCATCCAGACCATAGCCGGACTTAATCTCCACGGTGGTGACGCCTTCGGCCAGCAGCCGATCGAGCCGCCAGCGAGCCGACGCCACCAGCTCCTCTTCCGTGGCCGCGCGGGTGGCGCGCACGGTGGAGAGAATGCCGCCGCCCTGCGCGGCGATCTCTGCGTAGCTGACGCCATTCAGGCGCTGTTCAAACTCCTGGCTGCGGTCGCCGCCAAACACCAGATGGGTATGACAATCCACCAGCCCAGGCGTCACGATGCCGCCTGGCAGTTGATGATGCTGATCGGCGACGAACGCGGGCATCTCCGCCTGCGGGCCCACCCATACCAGTTTACCTGCCCGCACCACCAGCGCGCCTTGCGGAATCAGATGGTACTTTCCGTCACGCATGGTAACCAGGTCGGCCCCGGTCCATACCGTATCTACACGCATCTCTTCTGCCATCGCTGCCTAAGCCTCCACCGTTTACACTGTGCCTCAAAGTATGTATATGTATATACAACCACATCCGGAGAGGATCAACCATGGTAACTTTTTTTGCCCCGCGTGCACTGCTGGCAGAGGGCTGGCAGCAGCAGGTTCGTATCACAGTTAATCAGGCGGGTTTTATCGATGCCATTGCTCCGGATAGCCATGCGGAGAATGCTGTCCAGCTCAACGGCGAGGTAATTCCGGCGATCGCCAACCTGCACTCGCATGCGTTCCAGCGTGCCATGGCGGGGCTGGCAGAAGTCGCGGGCGATCCTCAGGACAGCTTCTGGACCTGGCGGGATTTGATGTACCGCATGGTGCAGCGCCTGACACCCCGGCAGGTGGGCGATATTGCCGCCCTGCTCTACATCGAAATGCTGAAGGGCGGCTACACCCAGGTGGCGGAGTTTCACTATCTGCATCACGACCCCAGCGGCGCACCCTATGGTGATGATGCGATGCTGCAACAGCTGATCGAGGCGGCGGAGATCGCCGGTATCGGTCAGACCCTGCTGCCGGTGCTCTACAGCTACAGCGGCTTTGGCAGTCAGCCTGCAACGGCGGGTCAGAAACGTTTTATCCAGCAGACCGACCAGTATCTGCAACAGCAGGCGCGGCTGGAGGAGTGGCAGCAGCAGCGGCCACTGCTGAATCGTGGCCTCTGTTTCCATTCGCTGCGGGCAGTAAGTGAAAGTCAGATGCACGACTTGCTGGCGGCCAGCGATCCTGGGCTGCCGGTACATATCCATGTGGCTGAACAGCAGAAAGAGGTCAATGATTCACTGGCGTGGAGCGGCGAACGGCCGGTTGCCTGGCTGCTTAACCGCTTTAACGTGGATACGCGCTGGTGTCTGATCCACGCCACGCATCTGGATGAGAGCGAACTGTCACGCCTTGCCCGCAGCGGTGCGGTGGCGGGTCTCTGCCCGACCACCGAAGCCAACCTCGGTGACGGCATTTTTCCGGCGGTGGAGTATATCGCGCAGGGCGGACGCTGGGGCATTGGCTCCGACAGTCACGTCTCGCTGAGCACCCAGGAAGAGCTGCGCTGGCTGGAGTATGCGCAGCGCCTGCGCGACCAGCGCCGCAACCGAATCACCCTGCCTGACCAGCCCTCGGTAGGCGATCTGCTTTGGCAACAGGCTGCAGCAGGGGGTGCGCAGGCGTGCGGCATTCAGCAGGGTACGCTGGCGGTGGGACAACGTGCTGACTGGCTGGTGCTGCGTGATGAGGCATGGCTCGGCAGCGTGGAATCACACGCCGTAATGAACCGCTGGCTGTTTGCCGGACAGCGCGATCAGATTCGCGACGTCTATGTTGCAGGTAAAGCCGTGGTGAAAGATGGCGTGCATCCGCACCAGACAGCGTGTGCCGCACGCTTTGCTCAGGCAATGGCGGCGCTGCGATGATCGCCCGGTTCGCATATGCCGATCTGGCAGTCAGCCGCTGGCGCAACGGTGGCGGTGAGACCCGTGAGATTATCAGTTTCCCGCCCGGCGCAGATCGCTTTGGCTGGCGCGCCAGTATTGCGACCCTGGCGCAGGATGGCCCCTTCTCTCCCTTTCCGGAGATTGATCGGGTTATCACCCTGCTGCACGGCGATCCGGTGTTGTTAACCGCGCCCGGCGTGCAGCATCTGTTGACGCCGCAAAAGCCGTGGGCGTTTGCCGGCGAACTCGCCTTAACGGCACAACTGCAGGGCAGCGTCAGCGAAGATTTTAATATCATGACGCGACGTGGTGAATGGCAGGCAACGGTGGAGGTGGTGACCACAGAGGTCAGCGCGCTGCATGGCGTCGCCTGGGTGCTGGCTGGCGCATGGCAGACGGCTGACGGAGAAAAGCTGAGCGCGCAACAGGGGACGTGGTGGGTCGATGATGAGACACAACTCAGCCCGTGTGAAACGGATGCCCGGCTGCTGTTTACCCGACTTAACCGTGTCCTCTGAAGCGGCCCAGCAGTTTGTAACGTGAGCCGGGATAGAGCAATCGCGCATAGGTCACGATTTTCGTGTCGCTCCAGGTCTGACGGCGAATCAGCAGGCAGGGTTCGTGCTCATCCAGCGACAAATGCTTACGCTGACGCGCATCGGGCAGCACCGCTTCAACGATGTGCTCACCCGCCGTCAGCGGCGCGACCCGCATGAGATAGGTGTACGGCGTCATCTTCTCATAATCCTGCGTCAGGTAGTCGGGCGCGACCAGGGGATTGACCAGACGATCCTCCAGCTGCACCGGCAGATCATTTTCGTAGTGCACAATCAGCGAATGGAAGAGCGTCTGCCCGGTAGTGAGACCCAGTACGGCCGCCTGCTCGGGATCGGCTTTGTTCTGACCGATGGTAAGGATTTTTGCGCTGTGCTGATGACCTCGCTGGGCAATCTCATCGGCGATGTTATGCACCTCCAGCATGGCGGTGTACCCTTTCATCTCCGCCACAAAGGTCCCGACACCCTGCATCCGCACCAGAAATCCCTCACTGGTGAGCTCACGCAGCGCCCGGTTAATGGTCATGCGACTGACGCCCAGTTCATTGACCAGTTCACTTTCTGATGGCACACGCTGATTCGCTTTCCACAACCCTTCACGAATCTGGCTGACGATGGCCTGTTTCACCCGCTGATAGATCGGTGCGGGTTCATCGCTCATTGCCGCCGCCAGTTGTGCCAGTGCCGTATGCTCAACCATTTGCTGTTCCTTATGCTGAAAGTCCCCTGAGTTTACTGTCTCACTGCGTGAATGTATATACATCCAGCAGAGCACGCGATGCTCCGATGGTGCAGCCTCCGCATCCTGATGGTGCAGCTTCTCCCACATGCTAAACACCCGACCCGCAGCATAGGGAGATTCGATTTTTGTGATCGGCCTGGCACGTCCTTTGCTTCCTTTGCTTGATTGTATAGACAAGCATAGACAAGATTTAATGCTTATGTTTCACTCGAATTATCCCGCTGGTTCAGGGCAAGGGAAGCAGCTTCGCCACACCAGCACACTTGTATCGACAGGAGTAGGCTATGTCAGGTTCGTTTCAGGCATTGCGCCTGGTGCCAGGCGAGGTGGACCTCGCCACATTACGCGCTATCTATCAGGGTAATGTCACATTAAGTCTCGATGAGCGTGCGCGTCAGGCGATTGCAGCGGCGCAGCAAACCGTAGATGCCATTGTCGCCTCCGGTAACGTGGTGTATGGCATTAATACCGGCTTCGGCAAACTGGCGCAGACCCAAATTCCGGCCAGCCGGCTGGCGGATCTGCAGCGTAATCTGGTGTTGTCACACAGCGTCGGACTGGGCGATCTGCTGCCCGACAATGTCACCCGGCTGGTGGTCGCAACCAAAATCATCAGTCTGGCGCGCGGTCACTCTGGCGTGCGAATCGAACTCGTTGAGGCGCTGCTTGCCCTGTTTAACGCGGGTGTGATGCCCTGCATCCCGGAAAAAGGCTCTGTCGGGGCTTCTGGCGATTTGGCGCCGCTGGCGCACATGTCGCTGATGCTGCTGGGTGAAGGTCAGGTACGGCTCGCTGGTAAGCTGATCCCGGCAACAGAAGGACTGGCAAGCGTCGGCCTGTCGCCGTTTGTGCTCGGTCCAAAAGAAGGACTGGCGCTGCTCAATGGCACCCAGGTTTCGACTGCGCTGGCGCTGCGTGGCCTGTTTGAAGGTGAAAATCTGTTTGCTGCCGGTCTGATGGCGGGTGCGCTCTCGCTGGAGGCGATCAAAGGCTCGCTGAAACCGTTCGACGCCCGTATTCATAAAGCGCGTGGTCAGCAGGGCCAGATTGCGGTCGCCGCCGCCGTCAGCGCTCTGATAGAGGGCAGTGAAATTCTGCAGTCGCATACCCATTGCGGCCGCGTGCAGGACCCCTACTCCATCCGCTGCGTGCCGCAGGTGATGGGTGCCTGCCTGGACAATTTCAGCCACGCGGCGCGGATTCTGGAAATCGAAGCAAACGCAGCCTCGGACAACCCGCTGGTGTTCAGCGACAGCGGCGATGTGATCTCCGGCGGCAACTTCCACGCCGAACCCGTGGCCTTTGCCGCAGATATCCTGGCGCTGGCCATTGCTGAAGTCGGCGCCATCTCCGAGCGGCGCCTGGCGCTGCTGCTGGACAGCGGCTTATCTGGCCTGCCGCCTTTCCTGGTGCGTGACGGTGGCGTGAACTCTGGCTTTATGATCGCCCAGGTCACCGCCGCCGCGCTCGCCTCTGAGAACAAATCGCTGGCCCATCCGGGCAGCGTAGACAGTCTGCCGACCTCCGCTAACCAGGAGGATCACGTCTCAATGGCGACCTATGCCGCCCGCCGTCTCGGCAGCATGTGCTTTAACAGCGCCGCGGTGGTCGGTATTGAAGCGATGGCCGCCGCGCAGGGTATTGAATTTAACCGGCCGCTGAAAAGCTCTGTGCTGATTGAGCAGGCCATCGACACCATTCGCGAGCAGGTCGCTTTCCTTGAGGAAGATCGCCTGCTGGCACCCGATATCGAGGCCATGCGTCAGTGGGCAAGTCGCGCTGACTGGCCTCAGGCATTGACCGCGCTGCTGCCGAGCATGCGCCCAACTTCTTGAATTAAGGAATCTCTTATGAGCGAAACTCTTTCTCAGGCTGTGGCACGTGAAATTCGTGCGCCACATGGCACCACACTGCACTGCGCTAACTGGCTGATTGAAGCGGCTTACCGCATGATTCAGAACAACCTCGATCCCGATGTGGCCGAGCGGCCGGAAGATCTGGTGGTTTACGGCGGCATCGGTAAAGCAGCGCGAAACTGGGCATGCTTCGAGCAGATCCTGCGTTCGCTGCGGGCGCTGCAACCGGATGAGACGCTGCTGATCCAGAGCGGCAAACCGGTCGGCATCTTCCGCACCCACGCGGATGCGCCGCGCGTCCTGCTGGCGAACTCTAATCTGGTGCCACACTGGGCGACCTGGGATCACTTCCACGAGCTGGATAAAGCGGGCCTGATGATGTACGGCCAGATGACCGCCGGTTCCTGGATCTATATCGGTGCACAGGGCATCGTGCAGGGCACCTATGAAACCTTTGTGGAAGCGGGACGTCAGCACTATAACAACGACCTCAGCGGACGCTGGATTCTCACCGCCGGGCTGGGCGGCATGGGCGGCGCGCAACCGCTGGCGGGTGTGCTGGCCGGTGCCTGCGTACTGGCGATTGAGTGCCAGGAGTCACGCATCGATTTCCGTCTGCGTACCCGCTACGTAGACTACAAAGCCACCACGCTGGACGAAGCGCTGGCCATCATCAGCGAAGCCACTGCTGCGAAAAAAGCGATTTCAGTCGGGCTGCTGGGCAATGCCGCTGAAATCCTGCCAGAGCTGGTGAAACGCGCCCGGGCGGGCGGGCCGAAGCCGGACATCGTGACCGACCAGACGTCGGCACATGACCCAATAAATGGTTATCTGCCGATTGGCTGGGATCTGGCGCGCTGGCAACAGGCGCGCGTTTCACAGCCGAAAGCGGTTGAGAAAGCCGCGCGTGCCTCTATGGCGGTTCACGTCCAGGCGATGCTCGACTTCTGTCATATGGGTATTCCGACCGTGGATTACGGCAACAACATCCGTCAGGTAGCGCTGGATGAGGGTGTCAGCAACGCCTTCGACTTCCCTGGCTTTGTACCGGCCTATATCCGTCCGCTGTTCTGTGAAGGCAAAGGCCCGTTCCGCTGGGTGGCGTTGTCAGGCGACCCGGAGGATATCTACAAGACCGATGCCAAACTCAAGGAGCTGTTCCCGCACCACAAAACGCTGCATCGCTGGCTTGATATGGCGCAGGAGCGCATCGCTTTTCAGGGCCTGCCGGCACGTATCTGCTGGCTGGGACTGGGCGAGCGACACCTTGCCGGTCTGGCGTTCAATGAAATGGTGCGCAACGGCGAGCTGAAAGCGCCGGTGGTCATTGGCCGCGACCATCTCGACTGCGGTTCAGTTGCCTCACCAAACCGCGAGACCGAAGCGATGAAAGATGGCTCGGATGCGGTCTCTGACTGGCCGCTGCTTAACGCGCTGCTGAATACCGCGGGCGGCGCGACCTGGGTCAGCCTGCATCACGGCGGCGGTGTTGGCATGGGCTTCTCGCAGCACTCTGGCGTAGTGATTGTTGCCGATGGCAGCAAAGAAGCCGATGCGCGTCTGGGTCGTGTGTTATGGAATGACCCGGCCACCGGTGTCATGCGTCACGCCGATGCAGGTTATGAGCTGGCGCAGAGCTGTGCTGCAGAGCACGGCCTGAACCTGCCAATGCAAAAATAGTCTGATATTGTTCACTACACGGGGCGCGCTGTGGCCTGCCCCGTTTTTCTGACTTTTCCATTGTGAAACCCCTCTCTGAAATCACTTCCTTATTACTTATTCCATTTTGATTTAGCCTATAGCCATATTTAGTCCCGACAGCGATAGACGCCGCGCCACCCAATCACTAAAGTGAAATCTTCTCATTCTGTATGGAGCGCGACGCTGCATGACCCTTTCCCCTGCCCTGCTTGAAGACGCCCTGCACTGGCGCCGTGAGTTTCATCGCCACCCCGAATTAGGTTACCAGGAACAGCAAACCAGCCAGTTTATTGCTGAAGAATTAGCGCGGGCGGGGCTGCAGGTGTTTCGTGGTCTGGCGGGAACAGGAGTCATCGGTACGCTGGAAAACGGTCCCGGTCCGGTTATCGGGCTGCGTGCGGATATGGATGCATTGCCGATTACAGAGAAAGGCGACGCTGAGTGGCGATCTTCGACGCCTGGCGTCATGCACGCCTGCGGCCACGATGGTCACAGCGCTATCCTGCTGGCCGCCGCCCGACAGCTGGCTGCCACGCGTCAGTTTAGCGGCACGGTGCATTTCATCTTTCAGCCTGCCGAAGAGAATCTGGGCGGGGCGCGCAAAATGGTGGAAGAGGGATTGTTCCAGCGCTTTCCGATGGATGCGATCTACGCGATGCACAACTGGCCGGGGCTGCCGCTGGGGTCACTGGCTGTTAATCCTGGCGCAATGATGGCATCGCTGGATTCATTCGAAATTACCCTGCACGGTAAAAGCTGCCATGCGGCGATGCCAGAAAGTGGCGCCGATCCGATGGTGGTAGCGGCCGAGCTGATTCTGGCGCTGCAGACGATTCCCTCCCGTCGGCTCTCGCCCCTTGCCTCTGCGGTGGTCAGTGTAACGCAGATCCACGGGGGTGAAGCGATCAACGTGATTCCGGAACAGATTATGCTGCGCGGCACAGTGCGCTGCCTGCAGACCAGCGTGCGCGAAAAAGTACGCGGACTGATTGATGAGTTTGTGACGACTCTGCCACGTCCGTTTGGCGTCAGCGGCGAGATTAACTGGCTGCCGGGCTATCCGGTCACGGCTAACCATGCGGCCCCGGCTGAGCAGGTGCGCGACGTGGCGCTGGCAACGCTGGGCGCAGAACAGGTTCACTGGCAGGTCAATCCGTCGATGGCATCAGAAGATTTTGCCTGCATGATGGAAGCCTGTCCCGGCGCTTACTTCTGGCTGGGCGCGGATGGCGAGACGCCCTCCGCGCCGCTACATAACGCTCGCTATGATTTCAACGACGCGCTGCTGCCGATTGGCATCCGTTTCTGGCAGAACCTGGTTGAACAGGCGCTGCCAGCCGCCTGACTCAGTATCCGGCAGCGGCAATCTGCTGCCCGGCCGCCGCCAGCGAGTCGCACTGGCCGCTGGCGCGCAGGCAGCAGGCGAGCTGCAATCGCAGTGACGCAGGCACCGGGCGCTGCTGATTCAGCACCTCATCAATCCAGCGCGCCGTCACCTCTGCCGTCTTGTCCGCCGGCAGTTCAACCGCCACTTCAGGCTGACGCTCGACCCACACTTCCGCTTCCACGCCTGCGCCCTGAATCATACTGATCGCCGGGCAGCGCTGCGGATTCGCATAGACTTCCCCTTCGGTGCCATTGAGCAGTATCGCTGGCGCATCAATGTCACTGAAGAATTTCGCCACGCGCGGCACATACTCCGGATGCGACACGCTCGACAGCCGCAGCGCCGCACGCTCTGCAAACGGGGTTGCCAGTTTTGCCAGCGTATGTGCGCTGTTACGGACGCCCATCCGCCAGCGCAGTGAGAGCTGTTTCGCCATTGGCGGGCAGAGGTGATCGATAGTGATAAAAACGAGTTCGCCCTGGTCGAGTTTCGCCTGCGCCAACTCTGCGGTGGTGACAGGTGTTACACCCAGTGCGGCAAACACCGCCTCACTGGTGATACGCGTCGCGTCGTCGCTGACGCCATGTACCACCACCGGGAAGCCGAGTTTCACCAGCAGCAACGCCAGCAACGGCGTCAGATTGCCCTGGCGGCGCGCGCCATTGTAGCTGGGGATGACGATCGGCATCGGCCGGTTTTCTGGCGCTCGCAGCTGCATCATCTGTGCCTGCATCGCCTGATAAAAGCCGCGCATCTCGTCTTCGCCTTCGCCCTTGATACGCAGCGCAATCAGGATGCCGCCCAGTTCCAGGTCCGGCACCTCGCCCGCCAGCATTGCGCCATACAGCGTCACCGCGGTATCAAAATCGATGTCGCGGGCATGATTTTTACCGCGACCAATCTCTTTAATGATTTTATTCAGTTCCATCACTCGCTTCCGGTTAAGTGCGCGGCTTAGCGCCGCGTGGGACGTCGTTTTCGCACCGTGTTTTTTGGCGCCACGGTGGCCGGTATCGCTTCCGGCTCTGGCGTTTCCGGCTGCGCAATCGGGAAGATCGGCAACGCGGCTAATAACCGACTGCCGTAGGATTTGCTCAGCAGACGACGGTCGTAAATAACGATTTCGCCATAACATTGATGGCTGCGAATCAGGCGCCCGACCTGTTGAATCAGGGTGAATGAGGCGCTGGGTAAGCTCTGCACCTCAAACGGATAACGTTTCAGGCTTTTAAGCCACTCGCCTTCGGTCAAAATTACCGGACTGTCCACCGGGGGAAAAGCGATTTTGTGAATATGCACCTGACTCAGCAAATCGCCCTTCAGATCAAGCCCTTCAGCAAAGGACTGCAGGCCAATCAGAATACTGGTTTCCCCTTTGGTGACGCGCTGGCGATGCAAATCGACCAGGCGGCTGCGCGGCTGATCGCCCTGCACCAGCATCGAGAGCCGCAGGTCAGGCAGACAGGCGACAAACTGCTGCATGGCCCGGTTGCTGGCAAACAGCACCAGCACGCCTTTGTGCTTTTTCTCCGCCATCTGCTGACGGAAGAAACCGGCCATCTCCGCAATGTGCTCCGCTTCGTGCGTCATCAGCGGCTCGAAGCGCATCTGCGGGATCACCAGCCTTCCCTGCTCTACATGGTTAAACGGCGAGTCCAGCGCCACAAAACGATCGCCTGCTTTTTCGCTGAGTCCCGACATCTCCTGCAGGCGGTTGAAACTGTTGAGCGATCGCAGTGTGGCAGAGGTGACCACCACATGTGGGATTTTGCGCCACAGCAGCTTTTCCAGCTGATCGCTGACGCGAATACCGGCGCAGTGAAACAGCAGATGCGCCTGACCTTCGCGCAGCTCGCGGGTGATCCATTTCGATACCGGTGCGCCAGACGCTTTTTCCATCGCCGCCAGCCGCCACAATTTGCTCACCGACTCGAACCAGCCAAACTGACGATTGAGCTGCAGCAGATTGCGATGCAATCGCACCACGTCCACCTTGCCAGTCTGCTCACTGAGGGCATTGATCAGGCCTTCGCTCAAACCGCGCAGCGCGTCGCTGAGTTTGAACAGCCGGGCACAGAGATCCAGCAGCTCCTGCGGAAGCGCACCCAGCACAAAGCGAAATTCGCCCGGCTGGTTATGCGGTGGCAGCAGCGGATTCAGCGCCTGCGCGGTCACGGTCAGCAGTTCGCGCAGCTCATCACAGTGTGCTTTCAGCCGCTCAGGGTTAGCCAGAGGCGGCGGCGATTTTGGCCGCATCTGCGTCATGATGCTGTCAACCAGCTTGATAAACAGGTCAAGTTGCAGGCTGCTCCAGCCCGGCGTAATGTCGGCGCTCATCTCCAGCGCATCGCGGGCTACGTCGGGCAAATGGTGCCCTTCATCCAGCACCAGCATCAGGTTTTTAGCCGGTGGCAGCACCGACTCATTCTCCATCGCCGCCATCACCAGCGCATGATTCGCCACCACCACATCCACCTGCTCGATTTCGCGTCGCGCCACAAAGAACGGGCATTCACGATACCAGTGGCAGTGCGCGCCCAGGCAGCTTGCTTTATCGGTAGAAAGGCGCTGCCACAGGCTGTCGCTGACGTTCTCTTCGCTGTGATCGCGCAGGCCATCCCACTGATAGCGATCCAGGGATTTTTGTAAGCGGCCACACTGCGTCTGTTCCTCTTTGGTGCTGCTGACCGCATCATCGTCCAGATAGAGCAGCAGATCGCCCTGCTGATCGGCGTCGGCTGCCATCGCCGCCAGATTGCGCGGACAGACATAGCGCCCACGGCCAAAAGCAGCGGTAAAGGTGAGGTCGGGGATAATTTTCTTCAACAGCGGCAGATCTTTGGTGAAGATCTGATCCTGCAACGCCACGTTGGCGGTGCTGATGACCAGCTGCTTTTCCTGGGCGCGGCTGGCCGCAATGCCCGGGATCAGATAAGAGAGAGTTTTACCCACGCCGGTCGGCGCTTCAACCGCCAGATGGCGCGAATCGTCACCGGCCAGGCATTTTGCCACTTCGGCAATCATCTGGCGCTGCGGCGCGCGCGGGATGAAATCAGGCACCTGCTCCTGAAGCGCTTTATACCATTGCGCTATCTGGCTTTTTACTGCGGCTGTCAGGGCCATGATTTGCGTTACCACACTGAAAATATGGCCTGTATTTTTACACAGTATCCCGGCGGCGTCAGCTTTCACGCCGAATTTTTCGTGCGCTGTCGTAAATTTCAGTGCGTGCCCGGCGGCGGTGATTTACGCCAGCACTTTGTACATTACGGTGGTGGCGTCCAGCACGCCTGCGGTGGATTCCGCATAAAACGGGATCGATCCCGCTACCTGCCAGCCCAGCGAGCGATAGAGATCGCTGGCGACATCGCCGCTGCGCGTATCCAGCACCAGCAGGGTTTTGACGCGCTCGCGCGCCCGCTGCTCGGCGCGCTGCATCAGTTCACGGGCGATGCCCTGTCGGCGTGCCTGCGGATGCACCAGCAGTTTGCTGATCTCCGCCCGGTGGCGGCCGTTTGGCATGCCGCTGCTAGTGATCATCACCGTCGCCACAATGCGACCCTGTTGACGCGCCACGATTAACTCGCTGTCGCCGCCTGTGATGCTGATGATTCGCTGCTGCCAGAATCGCGTCATCAACTCACTGTCTTCAGCATCAATAAACCCGACGCTGGCCCCATCTGCCACACAGCCCTGTAAAACATGGGTCAGTTCGGCCAGATTCTGTTGCGCCTGGGTGGCGCTGAGGGTTACGTACTCAATCATGGTTTCGCCACCACCAGTAAATAGCGCGCGCCGTCGGTCAGGTGCGCCTCAAAAGCCGATTTTCCTGTCAGATGAAAACGTAAACAGTCACCTGGCTGCAACGTCCACGCCTGAGATCCCATCGTGACGGTGAGACCGCCCTCACGCAGCCAGATATGCTGCTCCAGTCCCTGGATGGGTGGTGCATCGTAATCGATACGCGCCCCAGGCCGTAACCTGCCCTCAACCAGTTCGCATCTGAAATGAAGTGCAGGAGGGGATATATTGCGGCGAATAAATCCGCTGGCCTCATCCTGCCACACCGGCTGATGCTGGCTGGTGACCAGCAAACTGGACTCCTCCTCCACCTCACTCAGCAGGCGTGACATCGTTAATCCGTAGGCGACACACAGACGGTTAAGCAGTGCAGCAGTAGGGCTGGTCTCGCCTCGCTCAATGCGCGATAATGTCGCACGACTGATGCCCGTGGCCACCGCAAGTTCATCCAGCGACCAGCCGCGTTGCAGGCGTAACTCTGACAGCCTCACAGCCAGTCGTTGCTCAGTATTCAGCTCAGACATTACTTTTCTCACTTATGGGAAATATTCTCTCAAATGAGATATAGCTGAAAAGGGCCGTATCAGTCAAGTTGTACATTGAGAAATGTATTGTACAACTTAGTTTGCTTCGTTATGGTAATTACACTCAGACCAATCGAAAGAGGAATTTATGACCTTATACAGTATCGGTGACGTCGCCGAGCGCTGTGGCATAAACCCAGTTACCCTGCGCGCCTGGCAGCGTCGTTATGGCTTACTGAAGCCGCAACGTACCGAAGGCGGACATCGTCAGTTTGATGAAGAGGATGTGCAGCGTATTGAAGAGATCATGCGCTGGATTGAAAGCGGCGTGCCGGTCGGTAAAGTAAAGGCATTGCTGGAAGGTGGCGATGTTGATGCACACGATGGCTGGACCACACTGCAGGATGAGCTAATCAGCGTATTACGTCATGTCAGACCCGCTAAACTGCGTAACAAAATTGCTGCGATTGGTCGCGAACATCCGATTGATGCGCTAATTGATCACGTTTTCATGCCTGTACGCCAGAAACTGAGTCTGGACCAGAATACTGCCCGAACCATGTGCAGCCTGCTGGATGGTTTGCTGATCGACTATGTCGCTTTCTGTCTGACCGGCAGCCGCAAAAAATCGGGAAAAGATGCGCTGATCATTGGCTGGGGTACCGACGATCGTACCCGTATCTGGCTGGAAGGCTGGCGTCTTTCACAGCATGGCTGGCGGATTGATGTGCTGGCTGAACCGCTTGATGTCCCGCGTCCTGAACTTTTTCCTGGCATGAATATGTTTGTATTTACCGGTAAAAAATTAACCCGTCGCCAGCAGGAACAGCTGTCACACTGGCAGGAACAGGGCTATGCCGTGCGGTTACATGAACCCGGCTGATAACAAAAAACGCACGCCGGGCGCTTTGCCTGCTGCCTTGCGCGCGCTATTATCCCCGCCTCACTGTTAACAAGTTCAGGTTTCCGTCATGAATGTCAAAAAAGCCTTTTTCGCCACGCTGTTTTTTATTATGGCGGTTGGCGGCACCAGCGGTCTCATGCTGGTGGGATACTCTCTCATCGTTCACTCACGCTAAGCCGACGTTGCAGGCGCTCAAAGAGGCGGTCGCTCACTATCGCCAGCAGCGCCACCAGTAGCGCTCCCTGAATCACGTAGGCTGTATTAAAGCCGCTTAGGCCGATAATCACTGGCGACCCGAGACTCTTTGCCCCGACCGTTGAGGCGATGGCCGCGGTACCGATGTTGATGATCACCGAAGTGCGTATCCCGGCAATGATCACTGGCGCAGCCAGCGCCAGCTCAATCTGCCACAGCCGCTGCCAGTTGCTCATGCCTACGCCAATAGCGATCTCCCGGCTGCTGGACGGTACGCTATCAATGCCCGCCAGGGTTCCCTGTAAAATCGGCAGTAAACCGTAGAGCAGCAATGCCACCACGGCAGGCCAGGCACCAAAGCCCATCACCGGCACCGCAATGGCCAGCACGGCTACCGGCGGAATAGTCTGGCCCGCTGCCACGATAGTTTCTATCAGCGGCCGGAACGCACGCCCTGCCCGCCGGGTTACCAGCACGCCACTGCCAATGCCGATGACGATCGCCAGCAGGCTGGCGGTGATCACCAGAAACAGATGCGCCAGCGTCAACTGCCAGAAACTCTCCTGTTGATAGAGTGGCCGGGCCAGCTCCGGAAACCAGAGATGGAACAGCGGCCCACTCAAAGGCATGAGCGTCAGCAGCGCGCCATAGAGCAGTACCAGCCACAACAGCGGATCCCTTAGCCTGCGCATGTTAATGCCTCGCGCTGTCGCAGAAGGTCGCCAAAGTAGAGCACGCCCAGCGGCTGCTCCTGATCGTCAATGACCGGGAGTCTGTCTGTGCCCCGTGCAATAAACTGCGACAGGGCGTCGCGCAGCGTCAGCCCTGCAGCAATCGGTTCACCCGCCAGCCACTCGCCGCGTCGCACGGCATTACCCACCTGCTCCAGCGACAAGAGCCGTACGCCCATTTCGCTGCGGCCAAAGAAGTCGCGCACAAAATCATTTTTCGGCTGGGTCAGCAACTCAACCGGCCTGCCCTGCTGAACAATCTCACCGTTATCCATTAGCACGATGCGGTCCGCCAGCGTCAGTGCTTCGTCGATATCATGCGTCACCAGCACGATGGTTCGCCCCGACAGGCGATGAATACGCAGCATCTCCTGTTGCAGCACGCCGCGCGTCACCGGATCAAGCGCACCAAACGGCTCATCCATCAGCAGGACCTCCGGATCAGCCGCCAGCGCACGCGCCACGCCGACACGTTGCTGCTGACCGCCTGAGAGCTGATGCGGATAACGATTCAGCAGGTGCTCGTCGAGATTGAGCAGCGCCAGCAGCGTCGTGATGCGTTCGTTGATCTTTGCTCTGGACCAGCCCAGCAGCACCGGCACCGTGGCAATATTCTTTCGCACCGTCCAGTGTGGAAACAGCCCTATCGACTGAATAGCATAGCCCATGCGTTGCCTGAGCGAGCGAGCATCGAGCTGACGAATCGACTCACCGGCAAAGCGGATTTCACCACTGTCATACTCCACCAGCCGGTTAATCATCTTCAGGGTGGTCGATTTGCCGGAGCCGGAAGTGCCGAGCAGTACACAGAACTCCCCTTTTGCCACCTGCAGCGACAGATCTTTCACCGCCGCCTTGCCGTTAAACGCGCGGGAAACGCGATCAAACTCAATCATCTTCTCTCTCCAGCAGTGAGATCAGCAGGCGAAACAGCGCATCGATGACGACCGCCAGCGCAATCACCGGGATCACCCCGAGCAATACCAAATCAAGCGCGCTGCTTAACAGCCCCTGGAAAATAATCGCGCCAAAGCCGCCCGCGCCAATTAATGCCGCCACCACCGCCATGCCCAGCGTCTGTACCACGACGACCCGCAGGCCCGCCAGCCAGACCGGTAGCGCTAGCGGTACATCCACCGCGACAAACTGCTGCCAGCCACTCATGCCCGTGCCGCGCGCGCTTTCGCGCACCTCCTGCGGCACCTGCTGTAAGCCCACCACCACGCTGCGCACCAGCGGCAACAGGGCGTAGAGCACCAGCGCGATCAAGGCTGGAGCCATACCGATGCCGCTAATGCCCCAGTCACTGAGCCACGGAAAATGCTGCGCCAGCCCGGCCAGTGGCGCAATTAACAGACCAAACAGCGCCACTGACGGCACTGTCTGAATAACATTAAGGACGCCAAACACACTGCCTTGCCAGTCGGGTCTCCGGAAAAGCGTGACGCCCAGCGGCAGTGCAAATATTAAGGCTGGCAGTACCGTACCCACCAGCAGAGTGAGATGACGGCTCAGTGCCGCATCAAACACCGCGTGACGGTTGGCATACTCTTTCAGCAGGGAGAGATCGCTGAGCTGGCCGCTGAACAGCAGCAACAGCGGCAACAGCCAGACCTGCAGATTGAGCAGCATCTGAGCGAGCCGATGGGAAGTGAGTTGACGCACCTGATCGGTAATCAGCAGCAGAATGAGTGCACCGCTGCACCATAAGCCACTGGCAAAGCTGGTTCGCGCCAGACGGCTGCCCTGCTGACTGAGTAGTGTCGCCTGATGACCGCTGAGCCAGAGCATGGCGGCCAGCAGCAGCTCTGCCGCCAGCAGCGCCAGAATCAGCGTAGTACGCCCAGGCAGACGCCACAGCAGCAACCACAGCATCATCAGCGGCAGCAGTAACAGCCCGGCGCTGCTGACCTGCCAGCTCATCAGCGGTTCACCCGCCACCAGCCGGTTAGGAGCGAAGTTAAGAAACGGCAAGGTCACCAGCGCCAGACTCAACAGCGTCAGCAGCAACAATGCTACCGGCTGCTGAGCCGGGCGGCGTATCGCGTCCCGCGCTATCAGCATCGGTTACAGCAGCTTTTTCTGCTGCAGCCACTCAGTCGCTACGCTGCTCGCATCCTGACCGTCGACCGCGATTTTCGCATTGAGCTGTTGCAGCGTCTTCTCATCAAGCGCGCTGAAGACCGGCTTCAGCCAGTCGGCAATCTGTGGGTAGGCTTTCAGCACCGATTCGCGGATCACCGGCGTCGGCGCATAGATCGGCTGTACGCCTTTAGGATCGCTGAGCGTCTGCAGGCCCAGTGCCGCCACCGGACCGTCAGTGCCATAGGCCATCGCCGCGTTCACGCCCGACGTCTGCTGTGCTGCCGCGCTGATGGTGACAGCGGTATCGCCACCCGCCAGAGACAACAGCTGATCCTGCTTAAGGTCGAAGCCATAAGCTTTTTCAAAGGCCGGTAAGGCATCGCTGCGTTCGATAAATTCGGCTGAGGCCGCCAGTTTGAAGGTGCCTCCTTTTTTCAGGAAAGCGCTGAGATCGGCCAGCGAGGTAAGCTGGTTCTTCTCCGCCAGGTCCTTACGCACGGCGATGGTCCAGGTGTTGTTGGCCGGAGCCGGTGTCAGCCACACCAGATGGTTTTTCTCCGCATCCAGTTTCTTCACCTTTTCGTAGCCTGCGCCGGCATTTTTCCAGGCACTGTCTTTTTCATCGTTAAAGAAGAATGCGCCGTTGCCGGTGTATTCCGGGTAGATGTCGAGTTCGCCCGCCGTAATGGCGCCACGGACGACCTGGGTCGTGCCGAGCTGGATTTTATTGACAGTTTTTACCCCATGCTTTTCCAGCACCTGAAGAATCACATTGCCCAGCAGCGATCCTTCGGTATCAATTTTTGAGCCGACCCGCACAGGATCGGCCGCGTGTGCCATCCCCATGCTAAGCAGCAACGCGCTGACGCCCATCCAACCCCGAACTCTGACCATGGCCTTTTCCTTATCGCATTTTCGCGTGTTGTTTTTGTGTTTCGTGAGTGCGTGATGACTTACAAGGCGTCATGCGCCTGAGGGTGCAGGCTGCTCTCCTGCCGCTGAGAGTGTTGCTGGCAAGGCGTGCAGCGATAAATTATCTGCTTTAAAAGCGTAGCCTGGCATAGCGGTGATGCAGCGGACTTTATCGAAAATTAATAACGATTTGGGATTATAATATTATCTTATATAACTGAAATGAATTTACGTCTGGGCGTCTAAACGGCTATCCTCGGTAATCTGTTTAAAATAAAAGATACATAACATCATGTCCGATCTGACTTCTTCCGCCCATGTGGCAACAGCAGGGAGTTCGCCCGGTGGCGAAACACAGTGGATTCGTAGCGCAGCTGACGTCTCCCGATTAGTCAACAGCGGCGACAGCGCCCGTAATAATGCCCGCATTGTGGTGGCGATTGCGCTGGGAGGCGTTTTTCTCGACGCCTACGACCTGGGTGCGCTGGCCTTTGGCATCAAAGACATCACACGCGAGTTTAATCTCACCCCAGCCGGCACCGGCATGGTCGCCTCGGCCATTACCTTCGGGGCGATTATCGGCGCGCTGATTGGCGGCTATCTCACCGACAAAATTGGCCGTTATCGGGTCTTCATGGCCGATATGTTCTTTTTCGTGGTGGCGGCTATCGCCTGTGCATTTGCGCCCAATGAATATGTGCTGGCTGGCGCGCGCTTCGTAATGGGGCTGGGCGTCGGGATCGATCTGCCGGTGGCGATGGCCTTTCTGGCGGAGTTTTCAAAGCTGCGCGGTAAGGGGAATAAAGCGGCCAGCGTGGCGATGTGGTGTCCGACCTGGTACGCAGCAATCAGCATCTCTTATCTGCTGGTGCTGCTGCTCTATGCGGTGTTGCCCGAAAGTCACACCGACTGGCTCTGGCGGCTGATCCTCGGTTTTGGCGCCGTTCCGGCGATTGTCATCATCGCTATCCGCAGCCGTTACATGAGCGAATCCCCGGTGTGGGCAGCTAATCAGGGCGACCTGAAAGGGGCCGCGGCGATTTTACGCAGTGCGTGGAATATCAACGCTCAGGTCGCGTCCGACGCCGCACTGACCGCTGCCACGCCGGTGCGTAAGGCAAGCTGGCGTAACTATGGTGCGCTGCTGCAGGGCGTCTATCGCCGCCGTACGCTGCTGGCGACCATTACCTCTATCGCCTCGTCGTTTGCCTATAACGCTGTGGCGTTTGGACTGCCGGTGATTATCTCCAGCTTCTTTGCTCAGTCGATGCTCACCACCATTCTGGTGTCGCTGGCACTGAATCTGCTGTTTGCCTTTGTTGGCGGGATTCTGGCGGTGCGACTGGTGCCGCGTCTGGGTGCGTGGAAGATGTCAGTGGCGGGATATGGCTGTCAGTGTGTGGCGCTGCTTGGGCTGGCGCTGATTGGTCGCCCGGAAGGCGGTCAGGAGGCAGCAATGGCTATCGCCATGCTGGCGTTGTTCCTGTTTGGTCAGGGATTCGGGCCTGGCTCGCACACCATGACGTTTGCCTCACTCAGCTATCCCACTTCACTGCGCGGCGTGGGCGTGGGCTTCAACCAGACACTGATGCGCGGCAGTTCAACCGTTTCGCTGTTTCTGTTTCCGGTGCTGGTCGCGGCGCTGGGCACTGGCGTGTTCTGGGTGATCTTCCTGGCGCCGCTGGCCGGTCTTCTGGCGCTGCTGGCCATCCGCTGGGAGCCGTCGGGCTATGATGTGGATGCGGAGGATTTTGAGCTGCCGCGTTAAACAACATTCCAGGCGTGGCGCGCACGCAGGCTCAGGGAACAAACGTCCTCTGCAAAGATGCAAAAGACGCCATCCCTGGCCCGCGATGCTTTGCGATGGACGTTTGCGCCCATCGCTGTGAATTTCAAACCGTCTGACCGCACCTTAGTGCGGTTTTTTTATGCCGTGACAGCCGGAAATGGAAACTGCTCCAGATAATCCGGGATACGCGGGAAGGTATGCAAAAACCACGGCGTGAACTGCTGTGGCTGCTGCTGCATCTGCTGCTCGATCATCGCCATCGGACGATAATCAAAGGCATCCGCTTCCTGAGGATTAAGCTGCGGCAGGCTGTCACAGATCGCAAAAAAGACATGACCATATTCATGCTCTGTCAGGCCATTGCTCAGCTTCAGGTTATAGCTCAGTTCAAACACCGGCGTCAGTGCCACTGTCATACCCATCTCTTCACGCAGACGGCGCTCGGCGGCGTCGCGGGTCGATTCATGGGGATAAGGATGGCCACAACAGGTGTTACTCCATAAACCACCACAATGATACTTATCGCTGGCGCGCCGCTGCAATAACAGCTCCTGCCGGGAATTGAAGATGTAGACCGTCACCGCGCGGTGCAGCAATCCTTTTTCATGCACTTCCAGCTTTTCCATTTTGCCGGTGGGACGATCGAGGTGGTCAACGAGGATAACTTCAATAGCAGACATGGCGTTTCCTTGAGATTATTCCCAACTATTCTGGCACAGAATGCGCAGTTTGGGCGGATCATCGCGGATTTTTTACCCAGGTCCGTCAGAGATAAGCGGATGAAGCAGAGGGGAAATCAGGCCAGCAAGGCTGGCCTGGAAGAGAATTACAGTCGGAAGCTCTGAACAACCCGCTCAAGCTGGGTACTCTGTGATTCCATCGCCTGCGCGGCAGCGGAAACCTGCTCCACCAGCACGGCGTTCTGCTGTGTGGTGCCATCCAGCTGGGTAATTGCCACGTTGACCTGTTCGATACCCATGCTCTGCTCACGGCTGGCTGACATGATTTCGCTCATCAGGGTGGTCACACTGCTCACGCCCTGCATGAGCTCATCCATGGTCTGACCCGCCTGTTCCACCAGCGCGCTGCCGGTATCAATGTTCGCCACTGACTCTTCGATTAACTTTTTAATCTCTCGTGCCGAGTTAGCTGAACGCTGTGCCAGGTTACGCACTTCCGATGCCACGACCGCAAACCCACGACCCTGTTCACCGGCACGTGCAGCTTCGACTGCGGCGTTCAGCGCCAGGATATTGGTCTGGAATGCGATGCTGTCGATTACGCTGATGATATCGACCACTTTACGGGACGAGTGATGAATCTCACCCATGGTGGTGACCACCTGACGGACCACTTCGGTGCCACGCGCGGCTACCTGTGAGGCATCGGCCGCCAGCTGGTTAGCATGCGTCGCGTTGTCGGCATTCTGACGGACGGTGCCGGTCAGCTGTTCCATCGACGCAGCCGTTTCGACAATCGAGCTGGCCTGATCTTCAGTACGGGACGAGAGATTGGCGTTGCCGCTGGCAATTTCCCGCGACGCGGCGGTGATCGCCAGCGCGCTGTCACCCACCTGCTGGAGCAGGCCCTGCAGATAGCTGATGAACTGGTTAAAGCTCTGCGCAACGGCGTTGAACTCCGGGCTGTTGCTGGCTGGCAGACGCTGGGTCAGATCGGCGCCACCCGTCGAGAGCGCTTCAATGTTGCTGTTCAGCACGTTAAGACGTTTCATCATGGCGCGGACAAATCCCAGCGACACCAGCAGCAGGATTACCGCCAGAGGAATCTGCACCAGGCCCAGTCGGGTCAGCATGTTATGCGACTGCGCTTTCAGCAGGCTGGTCGGCAGACTACTGGCGAGATACCACGGGCTGCCGGGAATCGCCTGAACGAACAGGGTCTGCTCGCCTTCGCTACTGTCATAGGTGGTTTCCAGCGGCTGGCTGCCAACACCGTTCAGCAGCGCTTTAAGCGGTGCTGCCATCGGCATCTGCACTTCAGCCAGGTTCTCCAGCTTCGGTGCGGCATTGACCAGCGCGCCATTGCCCACGACTTTGCCGTCGGCTTCAACAATCAGCACGTTGCCATGAATGGTTTCACCCATCTGCTTCGCCAGCTGATTAAAGAACCCCAGCGTGACGTCGATAGTGGCAACACCCCAGGCCGTGCCATTTTTGTAGATGGCCATAGCACAGTTAGTACGCGGCTGCGGACTGGCGGCATCCTGATAGGCTTTAGCCCAGGCACACTGCCCTTTTGCAGCAGCCATGCCATCTTTATACCAGGGTTGCTCCCAGTATTTGTCGGCGGCGTCGGAGTTCCAGTAGGTATTGACCTGCAGTTCATTGCTGGCATTACGGGCAAAGAAGCTGCTGTCTTTCTCTTTGGCCGGATCACGACGGTTTGGCAGTGGCCAGATACCGCCACCAAACACATTGCTGTCCTGATACTGGTTTACCAGCGTCGGTAACAGGGTGTCGATAGTCGCGCTGTCCATAACGGAGGCCGCTTCGGTAATCGCACGCTGCTGAGCCTGCACGCGGTTCATCTGTTCAACGATGCCAGAGGCCAGTGAATCAACCTGATAGCGAACCAGACGGCTTTCGCTGTCGACGAGCTGTGGTGCGACGAACTGATTAATCACCCAGACTGTAACGAGTAAAAGCGCAACAAAGAATGCGATCATTGTTGCGGTAAAGCGGGATTGTGTTGTTTTGAACATCTTCATGCCCCTGCCCCTGGTACGGCGCGATTGCCTTATTCGGGTTAACGGCTCGCTTAAGGGGAACTTGAGATGGGCGGGATCACATATTTAAGAAATGTATGATTTATGTGAAATTTAATTTCACTCCGGGACTATCACCTCCCCGACAGCCGCCGGGGAAAGTGTCTACAGGCGCGTCATTGCTGAGCTACTCTGGCGAATCGACCACCTGCTGGCGTGGACGGAAAACGTGATCGTTACCGTCTGCTGTTAACAACTCCCGTAACTTCTGGCCGCCGTGTTCATCGGCCTGCGCGAACTGCCGCTCCGCTTCAGTAATCGGCGTTGTCCAGAGCAGCGTCGGGCGATCGCCATCACGCTTGGGCAGCGTGAACTGCCCTTTTTCGGTTGCCAGTTCATTCGCCAGCAGGAAGCTTTCAAAGCCGACCGGTGCCACTTCTGACGCCAGCGTATGGCCCTCGCCCAGCCAGGTGAGACGCGCCCAGGGCAGATGTACAAATTCCGCCAATGCGCTGGCCATCTGCACCGCATTGCCTTCCGTCATGATTTCACCGTCAACCGCCATACCCAGTTCGATACGTCGATACTGCGGTGCCAGCTCATCAAACAGATAATCGACCTGCGGCATGGGCCGGATACTCATGCCAAGCGTCAGGAAATACCAGACGCCCTGATGCCAGTGCTGCGAGATTGCCATTGGCGGCCAGCTACCCTGATCAATCGCGTAATATTTCACCGACTCCCCGAAGCGTGCCTGATAGCAGGCCATGAGATCCTGCTGGACCTTATCCCACTCGCTGCCGTCGTGCCATTCACGCCAGAACTGACGCTGATGCTCCGCACGGGCATAGTAGTCATTGGTCGATGCCGACCCCAGCGGAGCCGTCAGCCGGTTCTTTTTAATGCAGCCCGCAGAGAAGCTCACCTGCTTTTCCTGATAAAGGCTCCAGCCAGGGATGACAGCCAGCAGCTGGCCGTAATACCACAGTGCTGCACCATCATCAGAAGGCTCCCACAGGATCTGCAGACCGGCCGGGTCCAGTGCGGGTTCCGCTTCCAGATTACGGCAATACTCTGCGCTGAGCAGCGGCGCTATGCCCTGCTCCATTGCCTCGCGATCTTCCTGCGCCGGTGCAGACAGCAGATTTCTTAGCCAGCAGCCGCGCACAGCATACTGACTGCGGAACAGGTCGGTTGGCCAGATGTAAAAATAGGCAGTGCGCTCATCCTGTTCGACAATCGCGGTCAGTGTGCGCTGCTGATTGTGGACTTCAGCAATCAGGGATTTGTACGTCATAGTGCCTCGACAAAGCCTGGAGGAATCCATTTTCCCCGAGAATAGAGCAGGATCCTGGCTACGGCGATATGAGACAAGGGTAATAGTCTCAAAGTGCATCTCAGGATGATGTAGAGCGAGGAGCTGATGAAGGATTCTTGTAACAAAAACACTTTTACACGACCCGGATAAACAGTGTGAAATTCCAGAGCGATGCGATTTAAAAAAAGACTAAGGTTTTAACACAGGATGAGACGATCATCGCCTCATGCTAATCATAAAACCATACAGGGCTTTCTAAAAGAATAGCGTCTGTTTGCATCGATAATGACCGGCCCTATGCGTAAATCCGACTGCCTGATGTTCCTATGCAGAAACTGAGCAAATATCAATCATAAAAAATCAGCTGTGGCTAACTGCATCCTTTTTTCAAATAGCTCGGAAATCCTCAAAGAAATGATATTACCCTTGAGATGAATTCATATCATGTAAAGCATGATATATATCATTTGAAGCTTAAGGCAAAAAAACGTTAAATATCCCTATCGAACTAAATCCATGTAACCAAAGCGGAAGGTTGAATCCGGCACATCTGATTATAGTAGTTTTGCAATCCCCGACCTGTATTGCAGAATGTCATTCTGCGCATCCTGAACGCTAATATTTTCAATAATAATACCATTAACAATTACCCTATTCCCCCGTAACACTGCAGGAAAAATGAAATAACCCGAAAGCGGAAAAAGAAACGCGAATATCCATACCGGAAAGATGTTAAAAATATAACGCACCATCATGAATCAGCGCTAAAAATAAAAAACTCACAATTTTTCGTTCATACAAACGAATTATGATATCCGGACACGCCTGATATCGTCTATAGCCTGGAGTTAAAGAAAATATTATGCGTTTACGTTTAAACAGCAAAGCGATCATGATCATGACGCTCATCTGCTTTGTATGGGGACTACAGCAGGTTGCAATCAAGGCTGCCGAAAAAGAGGTTTCACTCACTCTGCAGATTGCTATGCGATCCGGTCTCGCGGCATTAGTAATATACGTTTATGCAAAGATTAAAGGAGAAAAATTTTCAATGGAGAAAATAACACTCTTCGCAGGCGTTTGTGCAGGAGTCCTCTTTGCGCTGGAATTTTTTTTTCTTTCTGAAGGACTACGCTACTCCAGCGCATCGCATATGGCGGTACTTCTTTATACTGCTCCACTCTATTCGGCTGTAGGCTTGCATATTTTTTCTGCCGAAGAAAAACTTACTGCCCGACAGTGGTTTGGTGTGATGATTGCATTTTTTGGGCTGGTGGTAAGCATGATCAATACAGTCGCTCATGCTGGCTTTGACAGCATTAATTATGGCGATTTGTGCGGACTACTTGCTGGCCTGGCCTGGGGATGCACTACCGTAGTTATACGTACAACGCCACTTTCTGTGTGCTCAGCCAAACAGACCCTGCTGTATCAGCTTTCAGGTGCATTTATCATTCTAATGACCATATCGCTCTTTAATGATGGTTATCATTTCAAGCCAGGTACAGTGGCATATGGAAGCCTGATATTCCAGACATTAATTGTTTCAGTAATCAGTTATCTTGTGTGGTTCAGCCTGCTGCGAAATTATCAGGTAGCCTCACTTTCAATGTTGACATTTATGACACCTTTTTTCGGAATACTTTCGGGCATAATAATATTGCATGAAAAAGTTCAGGCCAACTTTATTGCTGGCACAGTGCTGCTTATTATTGGCCTGCTTTTTATTACAGTAAAAACGCATCAACAGCATTCAAAAAATAAGTCAGTAGAATGAATTACGATATTTTAAGTTATAATATAAACTGCACTGGAGGTAATAACATTATGATTCAGGTAACAAATTACTCTCACGGTGCGCCTCTCATCACATTGAGTGACAATGCCAGCTTTGAAATCATGAGAAATAGAAAATGGTTTAGTCTTGCAAAAAATCAACGTATTGAGATACTTCGATTTGGCGACGATACAGCAATAGCATGGAACGAAACCAGGTCACATATCGATTATTTTAAACATGGAAAAATCTTCAGGTGCAATCTTATTTCCTGGTATAGCCCCGACACCTGGGCTAAAAAAAAATATTAATATACATCAGGCAGACAACTCAGGAATCGCTTAAAAGCCATGATTTTTGGCCACTGCCTGTCGGATATTATGAAGTTGAAGTAACAGTGCTCTACGGGCATCAGCATGCCCGGGAAAGGAAAAATTAATTCTCCTCTTTCCGTCCATTCCTGGACAAGATTAATTCTTCCCATCGCAATACCAAGATGCCGGGAAGCTGCAATCAGAGCCAAATCAGAACGGTCAAAGGATATTCCTTTTAGATCAGTATCAATATCCAGCTGAAAAAAACTTGTCCAATTTGCCCATTCATTTTCACCTGAGTTAAAACGATCGTGCAGAAAGATACAATCTGACAGTTTTTCGGGATTGTTATAAAGACCATGATTTCTGGCATACCGCGGAGTACAGACCGGCGTTATGGCTTCTTTCATGAAGATCTCTTCTGTATAGCTTTCAGAAAACGAAGGTTTTCCGAAGTATATTGCCAGGTCTACTCCCCGATTAGCCAGATTAATAGCTTCAAGTCCGGTCAGAATCTTCAGCTGAACGGCAGGATTCTGTTCTATAAACTTATTAAGATGAGGAAGAAGAAGGCACTGAACGATAGACGGATGTGAATAAACAGTCAGATCACCTGTAAGCCCGCTATTCCTTATGTAATTAACCTCTTGATTTAAAAGATTAAAAGAATTTTTTAGTGCCCATTGCATCCGTTCTCCTTCAGGCGTGAGAGCTATTTTACGATGGAGCCTGTAAAACAAGCTGAAACCCAGTTCTTTTTCAAGCTGGCTGATACGATGGCTCACCGCGCTTGGGCTAACGAATAACTCCTCGGCAGCAAGCGCAAATGATAATCGCCGTGCAACGCACTCAAAAGTATGCAAGCGGGAGAGCTGATAGCCGGTCAGAGAATTAAGTATCGGAATGTTCTTGCTGTCAGAAAACACTTTTCCCCCAGAGTCGTTAGTCAAAAGAAAATACTTATTATAACCGCTCACGGATATGCCCAACTTTTCCTTTGCTGGAAACCAGGCCTGGAGAAACAGCCATAATCTGTCTCAGCCTGTAAGCTTTATGGCTGGCCCGGAACGATCAATTGTTGAAACTGCTGTACAAAAGATTATCAGTGTAAGACATGCAGAAGCCTGAACAGACTATAAACGTCAGAGCATAACCTGCTTTTTCGTGGTCATAGCTTCAGGAAACGCTGCTTGCTCTCGCGTGACGTTTTCGGTTCTGCGGGAAGCCATAAAAGCGCCTGTAGGGTTACTTTTAAAGCACTGAACCCGCGTCGTTATGCTGGTAAAACTTAACCATCTGACTTACTTAAAAACGAGTAAAAAAGATACCAGTCACCTCAGTGCGGATCTCTCCCCATCCGCACCATTGCCCGATACCACGCTCCGCGCTGAATCGACCATCTCAACCCCAACGCGATGGCATTAATCTTCTGGTCAATGATCGCCTGCTCAAAGCGGCCGATTTCTCTACCGGACATCGCCTGCGCCCAGGCTGGCATTAGCCCGAAGCCTGATTTCAGCATGATCTTCATCACTGGTTTCGCCTGCCAGCTCGGTGCAGGGGCGTTCATCAGCAATCGCGTCACTTCGGCGGTACGCTCATCAAAGCGCAGCTCTGCTCGCATCTGTTGCAGGTAATCCGCCACATCAACAACGCTTTTCGGCACCTTCTCCGCGCCCAGCGCCTCGGCAATCTGCGCCGCTTCCTGATAGTACTGATCCTGTTCGGCGCGGCTGAGCTGCGGATTTTTATAGCGCAGATGGGCCGCCAGAAAACGGCTGGTCTCCGCCACATGCACCCAGGTCAGCAGATGTGGATCGCTGGCGGCATAAGGTTTGCCTTCGCTGTCGACGCCGCTGACTTTCAGATGAATGCGTTTCACCCGCTCAATCAGCGTCCGGGCATCCTGCGAATTCCCGTAGGTGGTCACGGCGATAAACTGACTGGTGCGCCGCAGGCGGCCCATCATATCTTCGCGGAAATTGGAGTGATCCCAGACGCCCGCCAGCGCCGCTGGATGCAGCATCTGCAACAGCAGCGCGCTGATCCCGCCGCACATCATGGAGGTGAAATCACCGTGGACGCGCCAGATCACGCTGTCCGGGCCATACAGGCCGGGATCGCCTGGCGGTTGAGAGAGGTCAAATTCATTCATCGACAGACCATTAAGGCGGAAGACCTGCTGCTGAATGCGGTCACGCAGATTAATCATAGCGGCTCTGATAGTGGATATGATGCGACGCGTGATAGCAGGACGCTCACGACGCGCCGCATCACCTTCCCCTGCATTCAGGGGAAAGGCTGACGGTTATTGGTAGTTGAACTGCGCATCCTGAGTACGCACGGAATCGAGTCCAATCATCACGTTGAATTTGCCTGGCTCGGCAACATGCTGCATCTGCTGGTTCCAGAATTTAAGCGCATCGACGTCGATCTTAAAGGTCACGGTTTGCGACTCGCCTGCTTTCAGCATGATGCGTTTGAAACCACGCAGCTCCTGCACCGGACGGCTGATAGAGGCGACCGGATCGTTCAGATACATCTGGACCACCGTCGCACCATCACGCTTACCGCTGTTAGTTACCGTTACGCTGGCCTTAATGCTGCCATTACGCGGCATGGTCGGTGAAGACATTTTTACCGGCGACACGGTGAACGTGGTATAGCTCAGGCCGTAACCAAACGGATAGAGCGGGCCGTTAACCGCATCATAGTAGTGCGAGGTGTACTTGTTCGGCTTCGCAAAGTTGTAAGGCCGGCCAGTTGGCAGATGGTTGTAGTAAATCGGAATCTGACCCACTGAACGCGGGAAGGAGACCGGCAGTTTGCCCGATGGGTTATAGTCACCGAACAGCACATCGGCGATGGCGTTGCCACCTTCGGTGCCACTGAACCAGGTTTCCAGCACGGCATCAGCCATGCGATCTTCGTTCACTATCGACAGCGGGCGGCCGTTCATCAGTACAATCACCAGCGGCTTACCGGTAGCTTTGAGCGCGGCTAACAGCTTCTGCTGGCTCGGCGGGATCACCAGATCGCTGCGGCTGGAGGCTTCGTGCGCCATACCCTGCGCTTCACCCACGGCGGCGACCACCACATCGGCCTGCTTCGCTTTAGCGACCGCGTCATCAATCATCTGTTGCGGTGAACGCGTATCAACAGAAACAGCCTGCTCATAGAGGTTCAGGAAGTCCTGAATCCCTTTGTTGTCGGTGACGTTCGCGCCCTTCTCATACAGCAGCGTCGCTTTGCCTTCGGTGGCATTGCGCATGCCCTGCAGCAGCGAAACGGATTGCTTCGCCACGCCCGCCGCAGACCAGCTGCCCATAATGTCGCGCTGACTGTCTGCCAGCGGACCAATCAGGGCAATGGTGCCCGATTTTTTCAGCGGCAGCGTTTCCAGACGGTTTTTCAGCAACACGATGCTTTTACGCGCGACGTCGCGCGCTTCAGCCCGATGCAGACGGCTTTCCGCATTGGTATCCTGCGGGTCACTCTCTTTCGGACCTAAATGGCTGTAGGGATCGTTAAACAGGCCCATGTCATATTTGACGTTAAGCACATGCCGTGCCGCATCATCAATTTCAGCCATGGTAACGTCGCCGCTCTTCACCAGCGCAGGCAGATACTTGCTGTAATATTCGTCGCTCATGCTCATATCGACGCCCGACTTCAGGGCGATGCGCACCGCTTCCTGCGGATCGCTGGCGACGCCATGTTTGATCAGCTCTTTAATCGCACCGTGATCGCTGATGGTGATGCCTTTGAATTTCCACTTATCACGCAGCAGATCTTTCAGCAGCCAGCTGTCTGCCGTGGCCGGTACGCCATTGATGGAGTTGAGCGCCACCATCACGCCGCCGCTGCCCGCATCCAGTGAGGCTTTGTAGGGCGGCAGATAGTCCTGGAACATACGCTGCGGACTCATGTCCACGGTGTTGTAGTCGCGTCCCCCTTCCACTGCGCCATAGAGTGCGAAATGCTTCACGCTGGTCATTACGCTGTAGCGATCGGCCGCGCTTTTTCCCTGCATCGACTGCACCATGCTGCGACCCATTTCGCTGGTGAGATACGTATCCTCACCGAAACCTTCGGAACCACGACCCCAGCGCGGTTCGCGGCTGACATCCACCATCGGTGCCCATGTCATATTCAGCCCATCGTCGGCCGCTTCATAGGCGGAGACGCGCCCCACCTCTTTCACCGCATCCAGATCCCAGCTCGACGCCAGGGCTAAAGGAATAGGAAAAATGGTGCGCTGGCCATGAATAACGTCGTAGGCGAAAAACAGCGGGATTTTCAGGCGGCTGAGCTGCATCGCCTGATCCTGCATCGCGCGGATATCCTGACGGGTCACAGTATTAAAGATCGCGCCAACCTGACTCTTCTGAATCATGTCGCGAATCACTTCTTTCGGATTATCAGGTCCGACGCTGATTAAACGCAGCTGGCCGATTTTCTCGTCCAGCGTCATTTTTTTAAGCAGTTGGTTAACGAAGGCATCCCGCGCCTGTTCGGTCATCGGGTGGTTACCTTGCACTGTCTCAGCTAAAGCGGGTTGCATCGCGAGGGAGACAGCGAGACTAACAGAGCAAATCCATTTCATCAGGTTGGGTTCTCTTAAGTAACTGCGCAATATCGAATTAACAGGCGGCAGTGTGCCACAAGATGAGAATAGCAGGTAGCGGTCAGGGTCACACTGCGTTGTGGTCAGTTGACGTGCTACAGTTAGGACGCACTGATAAGACAAGGGAATTGCTCATGACACAAACCTCTGCCCTGCTTTCTGACCTGCGCCGCCTGGTCGGCCCCTCTCATCTGCTGACAGAACCTGAACAGACCGCCCGCTATCGCAAAGGCTTTCGCTCCGGCGAAGGTGACGCGCTGGCTGTGGCGTTTCCTGGTACGCTGCTGGAGCTCTGGCGGGTACTGCAAACGCTGGTGAATGCGGATGTCATCATCCTGATGCAGGCGGCCAATACCGGCCTGACCGAAGGGTCAACGCCGCATGGCGACGATTACGATCGCCCGCTGGTGATCGTCAGTACCCTGCGACTCGATAAGCTTCAGCTGATTGACAGTGGCCAGCAGGTGCTGGCGTTCCCCGGCAGTACACTCTATCAGCTGGAAAAAGCGCTGAAGCCGCTGGGGCGCGAGCCTCACTCGGTGATTGGCTCCTCCTGTATTGGTGCCTCGGTGCTGGGCGGCATCTGCAATAATTCCGGCGGATCGCTGATTAAGCGCGGCCCGGCCTACAGCGAAATGGCCCTGTTTGCTCAGATTGATGCACAGGGAAGACTGAAGCTGGTTAACCATCTCGGCATCGATCTGGGAACGTCGCCGGAAGAGATTCTGGGGCGACTGGATGACGATCGCTGGCAGCCTAAAGATGTGCAGCACGATGGCCGTCACGCTTCCGATCATGAATATGCAGACCGGGTGCGTGAAGTTGATGCCGATACGCCAGCGCGTTACAACGCTGATGCGCGTCGTCTGTTCGAAGCATCCGGCTGTGCCGGGAAACTGGCGGTCTTCGCGGTGCGACTTGATACCTTCCCCACTGAACCGCAGCAGCAGGTGTTTTACATCGGCACTAACGAACCCGCTGTGCTCAACGATATCCGCCGTCACATGCTGGCGCATTTTACTCATTTGCCGGTGGCGGGCGAATATATGCACCGCGACATCTATGACATTGCGGAAGTCTATGGCAAAGACACCTTCCTGATGATCGACAAGCTGGGCACCGATAAGATGCCGCTGTTTTTCACGCTGAAGGGGCGGATTGATGCCTGGCTGAACAAGCTCTCCTTCGTTAAACCGCACTTCAGCGATCGCCTGCTGCAGCGCCTGAGTAAACTGTTTCCGGCGCATCTGCCCAAACGCATGAAGCAGTATCGCGATAAATATGAACATCATCTGATGCTGAAGATGTCGGGCGACGGCGTGGCAGAAGCGCGTCAGTTCCTGCGTGACTACTTCCGCGAAGGCGGCGGCGAGTTCTTTGAGTGTGAAGGCAAAGAAGGTGCGCACGCCTTTCTGCATCGCTTCGCGGCGGCAGGTGCGGCCGTGCGCTACCACGCGGTGCATGCCGATGAGGTCGAGGATATTCTGGCGCTGGATATCGCCCTGCGTCGCAACGATGCGGACTGGTTCGAAACGCTGCCCGATGAGATTCGCGCATCTTTAAGCCATCGCCTCTACTATGGTCACTTCTTCTGTCATGTCTTCCATCAGGATTACATCGTCAGAAAAGGGGTCGATGTGCACGCGCTGAAAGCGCAGATGCTGGAGATCCTTCAGGCGCGCGGCGCGGAATATCCCGCTGAACATAACGTTGGGCATCTCTATCAGGCGAAACCGCAACTGGCGGCGTTCTATCGCCGGCTCGATCCGACTAACAGCTTCAATCCCGGCATTGGCAAAACCAGCAAGCAAAAAGGCTGGGCGGTGAAACAGGTTTAACTCGCTGTTATCTGTCAGCCTGCCCTTCTCTGCAGGCTGACGTTCAAAACAGCCGAACCAGCAGACCCCATAAAACCTGCAGACTATTTGGTTATTCAGTTAATGAAATAGTCATCACTTAATCCAGCCTGACTGCTTTCCCTGATTACCGATTGCCCTTACCTTGTCTGCTAATAATATTTTAATAAAAAATTAATCCATCCTCCCATATTGAACCCACATTATTTTATGTCTCTGGGTTATGCGCAACGCCTCACAAAAAACCACCCTGCCAATTGATAATTCGCGTCGCGAAAAATATATTCACGACACAAAAATAAAAAACCACAAATATTAATTTACCTCAGGGCAGGATCTTCCATGTCTAAAAAAAACTACACATTAGTATTGATGGAAATAATAGCGCTGTCAGCAGGCGTAACGGCAATGTCATCAACGCCAGCCTATGCTGCCGGATTTTTTGACGACTCAACGCTGACAGGAAATGTTTTTTACTGGCAGCGACAGCGAGACCGAAAAGAGAGCGATCCCGCCAGTCAGCATCAGGGAGAGTACCAGGCTAATTTACACCATACTTCACTCAACAGTAACCTCGACTATCAGTCCGGCTATGCCGGGGACTGGATTGGCATGGACCTCGCCGTGTTTGGCGCCGTTGAACTTTCCAATAGCGGTCCCGCCGCACCCAATGAAATTGGCTTCAGTAAATCGCATTCCCGCTGGAATGAAAAATGGAATGGCGACAGCAGTGGCGCATCGGTTTATAAAGCCGCACTGAAATTAAAACATAACGACTACTGGTTACGCGCGGGTTATATCCAGCCAACCGGACAGACACTGATTGCGCCTCACTGGAGTTTCCTGCCCGGCACCTATCGCGGATTTGAAGCGGGTGCACTTTATGATTTCCAGCAAGCAGGCGCATTATCACTCTCCTGGATGTGGACCGATAAATATAAAGCCCCCTGGTATCGTGATTTATATGATTTCCGGCAGGCTGATAATAAAACGCCTGTCAGCTACCTGCATTCATTCGGCATGAAATATGACTTCAAAAATAATCTGGTGCTTGAAGGTGCATTTGGTCAGGCCGCACATTATATGGATCAATATTTTGCCAAAGCATCCTGGTCTGCCAGCCCAGGTGGTAACGAACTGCGCACCAGCTATCAGTTTTATGGCGCACGCGACAAAGTCTCGGGGGGCGCCGCAAACCCGCGTGATGTCTATGATGGCCTGGCCTGGTTACAGGCGATCACCGTCGGTTATACCGTCGGCCCGGTGGATCTCCGACTTGAAGGCAGCTGGGTTAAAGCTGAAGGGAATCAGGGCTTTTTCCTGCAGCGCATGACGCCGGGCTACGCCACCTCCAACGGACGAATGGATATCTGGTGGGATTCGCGTTCTGACTGGAACGCCAATGGTGAAAAAGCGATCTTTGCAGGCGCGATGCTCGATTTATCGCCGTGGCAGCTGACGGGCTGGAAAGCCGGCGCATCTTACGTCTGGGGCTGGGATGCAAAACCCGCCACGCTCCCCACCGTTGACCAGAGTCAGCGACTGAGAGAGTCGGCCTGGAACCTTGATCTGATCTATCAAATCCAGCAGGGCCGGGCCAAAGACACCCAGTTCCATCTTCACTATACCCGCTACAAAAATCACAGCGACCTGCCCAGCTTCAGCAATGGATACAACAACATTTTCCAGGACGAGAAGGACATCAAATTTATTGTTATCGCGCCGTTTACGCTGTTCTGACGCCCTGCGGACTTTCGGAACTATTTTCACCATTAAGGATGAATCAACATGTTCAAGTTAAGCCTTATCGCGCTCACTCTGCTGAGCGTTACCGCCACAGGCCACGCCAGCTCGTCAGGGCAGAAGGTGGTTGATCAAATCAGCCAGTTTGGCGTGACCTATCAGGTAACAGACAACCAGGCGGGACTGCACGGTACAGATTGCGCCGCGTTAGGCGCCGATTTTGCCTCCTGTAACCGCGCCATTATCACGCTGACCAATAACGGCCCTGCACTGACCGACAAAAACTGGGCCATCTACATGAGCAACATCCGCCAGACGCTGCGGGTCGATAACGATCAGTTTACATTGACGCATCTGGTCGGAGACTTAACGCGACTGGAGCCAACAGAGAAATTCACGGGTATTGGCGCGGGCGAATCAGTGCAGATCCCCATCGTTAACGAATACTGGCAACTGTTCGTGACTGATGTGATGCCGCGCTGGTATGTCACCTCCGGTGAGGCGACGCCAAAAATTATTGCCAGCACTGACTACGAAGATCCCAGCCAGTTTGTATTGCCGCTGGATAACCACTGGCGACGCAGTGCCGATGACAATAACGTCCTGATGCAGCCTGTCAGCCGGTTTGAGAAAAACAGCGATGTCGCCACCCTGCCAGCCTCAGCATTGCGGGGGCAAATCACACCCACGCCGCTGGACGTTAAACTTCGTTCGCAGGATACCGATCTCAGCCGTGGCGTCACCTTGTCACTGACTGGACTGAGCCGTGAAACCGCTGAGGCAGTGAGACAGCGTATGGCACTGCTTGGCCTCAAAGAATCGCCTGATGGATTCGCTATTAACACGCAGGTCAAACCGGGTCACTTTAGCGGCAAAAAAGCGATATCGGGCGCATACGACCTCGATATTACTTCCCGCCGTGCGAGCATAGTCGGCTACGACGCTGCCGGTGCGTTCTACGGTCTGATGTCGATTCTGTCACTGGTCCCCTCAGAGGGCGCGCCACGGATTGCCACGCTGGAAGCCCATGATGCGCCGCGCTTTGCTTATCGCGGTGCCTTCCTTGACGTTGCCCGTAACTTCCACAGTAAACAGGCGGTGATGCGACAGCTTGATCAGATGGCATCGTGGAAGATGAACCGTTTCCATTTCCACCTCAGTGATGATGAAGGCTGGCGGATTGAGATTCCCGGCCTACCGGAACTCACGGAAGTGGGTGCGAAACGCTGTCATGATCTTTCCGAACAAAAGTGTCTGCTGCCGCAACTGGGTTCCGGCCCCTTCAGTGATAACAATGGCAGCGGCTATTTCAGTCGCGCTGACTATATAGAGATTGTTAAATATGCGCAGGCGCGCCACATTCAGGTCATCCCGGAAATTGACATACCCGCCCATGCCCGGGCGGCGGTCATCTCAATGGAAGCGCGCTATCAGCGGCTGATGAAGGAGGGGAAACCTGACGAGGCTAACGCCTGGCGCCTGATCGATCCGACCGATAACTCCAACACCACCTCAGTGCAGTTTTACGACCGTACCAGCTATCTCAACCCCTGCATTGAAAGTTCACAACGCTTCGTGGACAAAGTGATTGGTGAAATCAAGGCGATGCACCAGGAGGCAGGCCAGCCACTCAGCGTCTGGCATTTTGGCGGTGATGAAGCGAAGAATATCCGGCTGGGCGCAGGCTACTCTGACAAAAACAGTCCAAAACCGGGTACCGGTCTGCAAGACCTGAGCCGCGAAGATTTGCCATGGGCAAAATCACAGGCCTGTCAGGCACTGGTGAAAAGCGGCAAAGTGGAAGATCTGGCCCATCTGCCGAGCTATTTTGCCCTGACCGTGAACGAAATCGTGAACCGGCACGGTATTGGCAAAATGCAGGCCTGGCAGGATGGCCTGAAAGATGTCAAACATGCCGGAGAGTTCGCGACGCCGCGTGTCGCAGTCAACTTCTGGGATACCCTCTACTGGGGCGGTTTTGACAGCGCCGGTGACTGGTCACAGAAAGGGTACGACGTAGTCATCTCCAGCCCTGACTACCTCTATCTGGACTTCCCGTATGAAGTTAACCCACTGGAGCGCGGCTATTACTGGGGCACTCGCTTCAACGATGAGCGAAAAATCTTTGGCTTCGCACCGGACAACCTGCCGCAGAATGCTGAAACTTCGGTAGATCGCGACGGTAACGTTTTCAGCGCCAAATCCGCGAAACCCTGGAAAGGGGCTTATGGTATTTCGGCCCAGCTGTGGAGCGAGACCGTGCGCACTGACGATCAAATGGAGTACATGAACTATCCTCGCCTCCTTTCAGTCGCAGAACGCAGCTGGCACCGCGCCAGCTGGGAGCGGGACTATCAGCCGGGTGAGGAGTATACCGGTGGCAAAACACAACTTGTTGATCAGAAGGCGCTTCTGAACGACTGGCAGCGATTTGCCAACCTGCTGGGACAACGGGAACTGGCAAAACTGGATAAAGCGGGTATTGATTATCGCCTGCCCGTACCGGGAGCAAAAATTGCTGATGGTATTCTGTTGATGAACGTGGCATTGCCTGGCATTACGCTGGAATACAGCCTGGACAAGGGTGAGAACTGGCAGCGCTACGACGCCAACAGACCGCCGCAGGTCAACGGTACTGTCGCCATTCGGTCGGTGAGCAGCGATGGCCAGCGCACCAGCCGTGAGGAAACGTTGTAGTCAGCGGGAGTGAGAAAACAGGCTTAAAAGCCCGTGTTTTGGACATAAAAAAGGCCGACAGACGTCGGCCCTTTCACCTCTGAAACGGGTTCTTTTAAACCAGCTTCTCTTCGGGTACCGGCTCCACATCTGCTATCTGCTGACGGCGCTCAATAATCATGGTCTGCGGAGTGGAGAGCAGAATGCCCTCTTTACGCAGACGCGTCAGAATATCGAACAGCAGATCGCTCTTCGCTCCTGCTATCTGCCGCTGACCGGCAACATTACCGGTGACGCTCAGGACAATCCCTTGCTGGGTCAGATCTTTAAACGAAACCGATGGCTCAGGTGTTTCCAGAATACGTTCGTTTTCGTTATAAACTTCCAGCAGAATATCGCGCACCTTTACCGGATCGATATTTAGCGGGAAGGTCAGCGTAATGGTGACCACACCCTGCGCATTACCCATTGTCGCGTTGCGCACATTCTGCGAGATAAACTGCGAGTTCGGCACAATCACGGTGGATTTGTCGCCCAGCTGAATTTCCGTGGCACGCACATTAATCCGGCGAATATCCCCTTCGATGCCGCTGATGCTCACCAGATCGCCGACTTTGACTGGCCGCTCGGTCAACAGAATCAGACCGGAGATAAAGTTTTTCACGATCTCCTGTAAGCCAAAACCGATACCAACCGACAACGCACTGACGATCCAGGCCAGCTTGTTCCACTGCAGCCCCATAATCGACAGGGTCAGCAGAATGATCAGCACATAACCAATGTTGCTGAATAGCGTCACCAGCGACACCCGCATCCCCACATCCATGGTGGTTTTGGGCAGGAAATCGGTATCAAGCCAGCGACGCACCGATCGCAGCACATAGATGCCGACAATCAGGCAAATTATCGCATTCACCATATGCGCTGGCACGATGTTCAGGGATTCAAGGCCTTTACCGCCCCAGAACTCAATGACTTTTTGCAGCAGCTCAATCGGCGTTGAAGAGGCAAAGGTGCCGTTGACCAGCGCCAGCGCCACCACCAGCACCAGGAAGGTTTTACCGATGGCCGTCAGCAGCGTAGCCGTTTGCTGCAAATGACGCTCATTGATGTTAAGTGAACTCTGAATGCGTCGACCGGTGGCATTACTGGTCGAAAAGAGACTCTCACAACCATCCTTGAGCAGGTGACTCAGGAAGTAGAACGAACCAAACAGCAGACCGCACCAGATCACTTCATAACTCAGGAAGCGCGCCAGCGTAACGTAACCGATCAGCAGCGACACGAGGATGGCAACCGCGGTCAGCGTCAGGCCCATCTGAATCAGCCCGACCAGCGTTGAGCGTGCTTCCGGCGGTGTGCCCGCCTGGGTCAGGCGACGGCGTACGCGGTTGGTGCGCATGCTGATCGCCAGTGCAGTACTGCCAATCAACAGTGCCGTCAGGCCGTTGGCAAAAATGGTGGTATTCAGACTGGTGCCGACGCTGTAGTTAAACGCCTCGACCGTCTGGAAGATAAACACCAGCACAGCGGTGATGGGTGGAAACGGCTTTAATGCCATCGCCACTTCATTGGAGATAGCCGGTAAGCGCCAGCTGGGCCTGCGGGTAGAGAGGAATGCGCGCCCCAGTCCGGCAATCAGGCCACAAAAGACGCTTAGCTGCACCAGACGATCAACAAAGTCCTGAACGTTTTCAGAGACCTCATCCCGGCGGGTAAAGGCCAGAGAGAGAAAGTTAAAGGTGAGGACAACAGCCGCCAGCGTAGTCAGCGCTACCGCTGCCGCCAGGAAACTACGACGTAGCTTCCCTTCCGGCAGTTTATTAATGCTGACCCAGGCCAGAAACTCTTCACTGTAGCGACGACCGACCGTCATCACCAGCAATGCCGCCAGCAGCCAGAAGACACTGCCCACGCGCCAGCCCGGCTCCCATGAGAGTGCCGCGGTATCCTGCAACTCCTGCAGGAACTCACCAATCTTCTCACCATCCAGATCCTGGCTATTGAGCAACGGTGACCAGAAGCGTGCACCAAGGATGCTGCCGGAGTTCAACGCCAGCTGGCTTTTCAGCTGATCACGACGCAGGTTAACAATCTGCGAGGAGAGCATCAGCGCGCCATTTTTAATCCCTTCTGCCTGTTTGATTTGGTCGTCGAGTTTGCCTTTCTGGCTCTCAAGCGCGTTACGCTTGCGTGTCACTTCCGGGGTTTCTTTCACCCCACTGTCGGCTTTCGGGGCCGGGCCAAGTACACCCAGCTGTGCATCGACCTGCTGGCGATCGGGTACCAGCGCCTGCCCGAGCGTATCGGCACTGCCAGAGAGTTCCAGCGCCATTTCATTCAGCTGTGTCAGCTTGTTTTCGCCGGCATCGACGGAGACCTGACTTTTAATTTTATCGAGGATCTTCTGCATTTTCGGCAGTTCCACCGCAGCATTCAGCTTCGGTGGCGCATCCTGTTCCTGAGCAGGCGTGGCCGTATTATCCGCGGCCAGCGCCAGCGCCGGGGCAAACCCCACCAGCGCCAGCATTAACAATGCAAAAAAGGATCGTATAAACATATGAGTAAGATTCCGGCAGCTTAAATCAGGCGATCTTCCCTCGCCAGTCGCGCGTAGTGTAGGGCTTTGCAAGGGAGGGCAATATAGGAATAACGGGCATTTTTTGGGGCTGATTCCGGGCGGTCAGAGGCAAAAAAGGGCCTGAAGCCTCTGACCACATTCTATTCTGGCATCCTGCTCAGCCTGCAGGCAATGCCTGTCGCGCAATACAACATGTCGGCTATTTTTACTCGACGCCGGCACTGCTGGCACCATTGCTGGCGACCTGGCCCGACTTCTGTTTTTTATAAGCCAGTGCGGCCGCAGGGACCGGTGCCGCTTTACCGGTCTCGATCCAGCTACGCAGACGGTTAGCGTCGGCGAAGTGGGTATATTTGCCAAAGGCATCCAGTACCACCAGCGCCACCGGACGATTATTAATCATGGTACGCATCACCAGGCAGTGGCCTGCCTCATCCGTGTAACCGGTTTTGGTCAGCTGAATATGCCAGTCATTTTTATAGACCAGATGGTTGGTGTTGCGGAACGGCAGCGCATAGCTCGGATGAGCAAAAACCGCCGTCTCTTCTTTCGTGGTGCTAAGCGCGCCCAGCTCCGGATATTCCCGTGTGGCTTTGAGCAACTTAACCAGGTCCTGTGCACTTGAGACGTTTTGCGTCGACAAACCGGTCGGCTCGACATAGCGGGTCTGTTTCATGCCCAGCGATCGCGCTTTCGCGTTCATTGCCCGGATAAAGGCGTTATAACCGCCCGGATAGGCGTGCGCGAGACTGGCAGCAGCACGGTTTTCCGAGGACATCAATGCCAGCAGCATCATATTACGGCGGCTGATCTGACTGTTGAGCTTCACGCGTGAGAAGACACCACGCATTTCCGGCGTCTGGCTGATATCGACAGGTATCATCTCGTTCATCGGCTGATGCGCATCCAGCACGACCATCGCCGTCATCAGCTTGGTGATCGACGCGATAGGCCTGACCCGATCCGGATGGCTGGAAAAGAGCACTTTATTGGTGGTGAGGTCGACAATCATCGCACTGCCAGAGGCGATCTGCGGCTGAGCGATAGGCGCAAGTTGCGACAGTGTGGTAGTCGCCTGCGCCGGAAGTGAAACAATCTGCCCTGAAACGAGCAGCGCCAGCGAAAGCAGAGTAAAACGAATTTTTGCAGGCATCGTAGAAAAAAACCCGGTTATGAAGATGTACTGTGTCAGACCGACACAGGCCGCCCGCCTCAGTAAACTCGCAGCGCGGGCTGGCAGCGGTATCATACCCGTAAGGTTAAGAAATTTCCTGGTGAGATTGTTTCCGGGCGTAAAAAGAGAACTGCCGCCAGAGCGGCGGCAGCGTTCTATCAGAAAAGATGCGGTCCATATCCCCACAGCACGACAGTTAATGCCAGTAACACTTCAAATACCAGCACGCCGATGGCCAGCGTTGAGCCGGAAAAGCGCAGACTCTCTTCGCGGTCGATATTCAGAAACAGGGGGATGCCGATATAGAGCAGATAGCCGGTGTAAAGCAGCGCCAGCGCACCTGCCAGCACACAGAGCCAGACCAGCGGATAGAGTGCGACAAGTCCGCTCAGGAACAGCGGCGTAGCGACGTAACCGGCAAAGACCGTACAGCGCTGAACGCCGGGACGCTGAGGGTAATCCCGCGCCATCCAGTGAATCACGCGTCCCATTACCGCCACGCCACCCAGAATAATCAGATAGAACAGAATGCCCAGCCCGATCCCGGTCGCCAGGTTAAGTTGCACATATTGCCCGTCGCCCAGATTCCAGCCCAGCTGAGTTGTTCCGATAAAGGCGCAGATCACCGGGATCGCCGCCATCAGCAGAACATGATGGGTGTAATGGTGCGATACGCTTTCATTCTCTTGCTTGATATGACGCATTTCCTGGTTCGGATGCGCCAGAAGTCCCCAGACATGGTTCATACAGTCACTCCTCTGATGCGATGGGCCGCCCGGTGATGCATGCGTCTTTGGGGGCAGCGTCTTCTCAAGTATAAACGGCAGTAAAACTTTCGTGGTGACCGGACAAAAAAACAGCGTAAATAAACCCCTCCATCGTGCACGGGCGGAAGGGAGGCCAAATCGCGTATAGACTGAAAGAAACCATCACCCAATGCACAGGGAGAGTCATTTTGCATCTGGATATCAACGCATTAATTACACAGTACGGCTATCTGGCACTTTTTATTGGCTGTATTGCCGAAGGGGAAACATTTACATTGCTGGGCGGCGTGGCCGCGCATGAGGGGCTGCTGCATTACGTGGGCGTGGTGCTGGCCGCGATGAGTGGCGGCATTGTCGGCGATCAGTTGCTCTACTGGGTAGGCCGCCGCTGGGGCACGCGCATCCTGCGCCGCTTTAAAAAGCATCAGGATAAAGTGGTCAAGGCGAACCGACTGATTAAACGCCGTCCCAGCCTGTTTGTGATTGGCGTGCGTTTTATGTATGGCTTCCGGCTGATTGGCCCAATTATTATCGGTGCCAGCCGCCTTAATCCAATGAAATTTTTCATTCTTAACGTTATCGGAGCGGCCATCTGGGCCGTGATTTTCGTGACCCTCGGCTATTTCGCGGGTGGCATCATCGCGCCGTGGCTGCACAAACTCGATCAGCATCTGAAACATCTGCTGTGGCTGGTGGGCGCGGTCATCTTTGCCTTTGTGCTGCGCTGGTTCATCCGCCGCTGGCATAACCGTCGGGCCGATCAGGAATAAATGAAATAAACAACGCCGTTGCCAGCAGGCGTCACTGGCAGTGAACGTCAGCAGGGTCGCCAGACACGCATCAGCGCCCGGGCACCCTGCTGACCACGTCGTCAGTTTCACCTTCCCTGTTCTACGCGCTTTCCCTTCCCTGCCTTATTCAACCTTACGTTAACCATCTGTGCCCAACCGAAGCCGCATCGAATAGCTCAGCTATAGTTAGCAGGGACACTGACAGGGAGATGAGAATGAGTAAGGTAAAACGTAAGATTGAAGACCACGGTGTCATTGGCGATTTGCGCACCTGTGCGCTGATCGCCAATGACGGCACCATTGATTATCTTTGCTGGCCTGAACTTGACAGCCCGTCGGTCTTTGCCGCCCTGCTCGATAGCGATGACGCCGGACTTTTCTCTCTGGCTCCTGACTGGCCCAATGCACGACGTCAGCAACTCTACCTGCCCGACACCAACATCCTGCAGACCCGCTGGCTGGATGATGAAGGCGTGGCAGAAATCACCGACTACATGCCGATTTGTGATGACAGGGATAAGATGCCGCGCCTGATCCGTCGGCTCAAAATGGTCCGCGGCAGTGCCACCTTTCAGATGCGCTGTTCGCCCCGCCACGACTATGCCCGGGCGCAGACCCGTGCAGAAGCGCATAATGGCTGTATCGACTTTCATGCTGAGGGCCAGCCGTCGCTGCGCCTTGCAGCCTCGGTGGTGATGACGCTGGAGGATGAGAGTG
This sequence comes from Pantoea sp. MBLJ3, assembly GCF_000816655.1. Taxonomy (NCBI): domain Bacteria; kingdom Pseudomonadati; phylum Pseudomonadota; class Gammaproteobacteria; order Enterobacterales; family Erwiniaceae; genus Pantoea; species Pantoea sp. MBLJ3. The sequence goes on along the minus strand of NZ_JSUT01000003.1, from coordinate 387,430 downwards.
CGACAGCCCACTTCACGTTACAGCCCGGCGAATATGCGCAGTTCGAATTTGGCAGCGTGGATGATGCGCATATCGAAGCGCTGGCCACTGAACACTGCTTTGAAGAGACACTGAATTACTGGCGACACTGGAGCAGCCACAGCACCTATCAGGGACGCTGGCGTGAAATGGTGCAGCGTTCGGCGCTGGTCCTGAAGCTCCTGACTTCGTATCAGCACGGCTCCATTGCGGCGGCGGCAACGTTTGGTCTGCCTGAAGAACTGGGTGGCGAACGCAACTGGGACTATCGCGCCTCCTGGATCCGCGACGCGTCCTTCAGCATGTATGCGCTGATGCGGCTGGGTTATATCGATGAAGCTAAACACTTTACTCACTGGGTGGGTCGCTGCGTTGAAAACAGCCATCATGATGAGATGCGCCTGCAGGTGATGTACCGTCTCGACAGCGGCACTGAGTTGCATGAGATGGAATTACTGAATCTCTCCGGCTATGCCGACTCCCGACCGGTGCGCATCGGCAATGATGCCTGGCAGCAGACGCAACTCGATATCTATGGCGAACTGATGGATGCGGTCTATCTGGCCAACAAATATGGCGAGGCGATCTCTCAGCGCGGCTGGCAACATGTGGTCAAAATGATCGACTGGCTAAGCGATAACTGGGATCAGCCCGATGCCGGTATCTGGGAGATGCGCGGCGAACCGGAGCATTTCCTGCATTCACGTCTGATGTGCTGGGTAGCGATGGATCGTGCGCTGCGTCTCGGCATGAAGCGATCCCTGCCGATGCCTTACGAGCGCTGGGATCGGGCACGCCGTGAGATCCGCGAAGATATCTGGGCGAACTTCTGGAACAGCGAACGCGGTCACTTCTCTTCGACCCGGCATGGCGAATACCTTGACGCCTCCATGCTGCTGATGCCGCTGGTACGCTTTGTTGGTGCCACCGATCCGGACTGGATTGCCACACTGGATGCGATCAAAGCCAACCTGGTCAGTGATGGTATGGTGAGGCGTTACAATACGCATGAGACGCCCGCCGACGGTCTTAAAGGATCGGAAGGCTCGTTTGGCGCCTGCTCTTTCTGGTATGTCGAATGTCTGGCACGCGCAGGGCGGATTCAGGAGGCGCATTTTGAATTCGAGAAGTTGCTGAGCTACGCCAATCCGCTGGGCCTTTATGCCGAGGAGTTTGACAGTCACGGCCATGCGCTGGGGAATACACCGCAGGCGCTGACACATCTGGCGTTGATCAGTGCCGCCTTTTTCCTGAACCGCAAACTCAGTGGCGAACAGACGCAGTGGCAACCTTAATCGGTGGTAACCCCGGAAAGCCCCATTTTTACCCTCCTGATTCACGGAAATGCGCTAACATCCGCGCTGAAATTACGTAAAGTATTGCAGGGAGGTTAAAATCCCGATTCACAACGTCAGTTTAATGAACATATAATGCGCAGCAGGTCACATTGGCCAGCATGAATTCGACACACTGAACAGCCTGAAATATGGCGATAAAGAATTGTAAAATATGAAAATCATTCGCGCTTTCGCTTCAATCGCACTGGCTCTGGCGGCGTTCAGCCAGTCAGCCTTTGCTGTGGTTTACCCGTTGCCGCCGGCCAACAGCCGTCTGATCGGGGAAAATATCGAAATTACTGTTCCTGAAGACAGCAAACTGCCGCTGGAAGCTTTTGCGGCACAGTACCAGATGGGCCTCAGCAATATGCTGGAAGCCAATCCGGGCGTTGACGTTTATCTGCCAAAGGCTGGCAGCAAAATGATCATCCCACAGCAGCTGATCCTGCCTGACGCACCGCGTGAAGGCATTGTGATTAACAGCGCGGAGATGCGTCTTTACTACTACCCGAAGGGCAGCAAAACCGTCGTGGTTCTGCCAATTGGTATCGGTGAACTGGGTAAAGATACGCCGATCAGCTGGACTACCGCGGTAGAACGTAAGAAAGATGGCCCGACCTGGACGCCAACCAAAGGTATGCATGCGGACTACGCGGCTCGCGGCGAAACGCTGCCAGCGGTGTTCCCGGCAGGCCCGGATAACCCAATGGGCCTTTACGCGCTTTACATTGGTCGTCTCTATGCGATTCACGGCACCAACGCCAACTTCGGCATCGGCCTGCGCGTGAGCCATGGCTGTGTGCGTCTGCGTGCTGACGATATCAAATGGCTGTATCAGAATGTGCCGGTTGGCACACGCGTACAGTTCGTTGATCAGCCCGTGAAAGCGACTGTAGAGCCGGACGGTTCACGTTATGTGGAAGTGCATAACCCACTGTCGACCACTGAAGAGCAGTTCAACTCACGTGAGCTGGTGCCGATTACCCTGACTCAGGCCGTGAGCAAAATTGTGGTTGATGCCAGCGTGAATCAGGATCAGGTTAATGCCGCGATTCAGAGCCGTACCGGTATGCCAGTAAAAGTGAATGGTGTGGAAAACAATGTCCAGACTGCGCCTGTTCCGGTACCCGAAAATTCACAGGCTGCTCCTCAGGAAGAGCCAATGACGCCGGTAACGCCACAGGGTGCAAGCAGCGATGCTACTCAGCCGCAGCAGCCAGCCACTGAGCCAGCTGCACCTGCCGCGCCGGTAACACCTGCAGCGCCAGCAGCAGCGGCAAATACCAGCTCGTAATTGTCACTCTGCCTTCTGAAGCCAGCGCCTGTCGCTGGCTTTTTTATTGCCTGCATAAAGGCAAATTGACGAATATTTCTCCTCTCCTTCCCCACGTGACCATCATTAATCTGTCATATAAAGCGCGTATCACACTCCGTTAACCCGATGCATATCAGCATCCGGCATCAGCCATATGAGGTACACCATGAGCGAAAACAGTCTCTCCTCCTCATCAGCCCAGGGACGGCCCGATTTCAACGGCAAGGGCAGTCGCTTCAGCAAGCCGCTATTTTTTATTCTGCTGGTCGCCGGACTGGCCTTCGCCGGACTCAACCTGGTCAATGACGTCGAACAGACCAATATGCCGGTCACCAGCTATCTGCCGTTCTTTCTGCTGGGACTGGCGTTGCTGATTGCGCTCGGCTTTGAGTTCGTCAACGGTTTCCACGATACCGCCAATGCAGTTGCTACAGTGATTTACACTCACTCGCTCACGCCCGGCGTCGCGGTGGTCTGGTCCGGTTTCTGTAACTTTATGGGCGTGCTGCTCTCCAGCGGCGTGGTTGCATTTGGCATTATCTCGCTGCTGCCGGTCGAGCTGATCCTGCAGGCCAGCAGCGGCAACGGCTTCGCCATGGTCTATGCGTTGCTTTTCTCCGCCATTATCTGGAATCTCGGCACCTGGTATTTCGGCCTGCCGTCGTCGTCGTCGCATACCCTGATTGGCTCGATTATTGGCGTCGGGGTTGCCAACGCCATGCTGCACGGGCGCAGCGGTGTGAGCGGCGTAGACTGGGATCAGGCGCTGAAGGTGGGCTACGCTCTGCTACTGTCACCGGTGGTCGGCTTTGTCTGCGCCGGGCTGTTGCTCTGGGTAATGAAGATCTTTATCCGCAATCGGCAGCTTTATCAGGCGCCAAAAAGCGATCAACCACCACCGGTCTGGATTCGTGGCCTGCTAATCCTGACCTGTACCGGCGTCTCATTTGCGCACGGCTCCAACGATGGGCAGAAAGGGATGGGGCTGATTATGCTGATCCTGGTCGGTACCATGCCGATCGCCTACGCCCTCAACCGATCGCTGCCTGCCGATCAGATCCCACGCGTAGCCGCGCTGACTGAAGTGACCGCGCATCAGCTGTTGCAGCTGCAACCGGCGACGGCGAACCCGCCGGCGGCCCGCGACGTGCTGACCGGCTTTGTCGGCAGTAACCAGATGAATGCCGATGTGTTGCCGGCGCTGGCGAGGACGCTGAACGAGGTAGGCGATCAGATTCGCCGTTACGGCTCCATGGACAATATTCCTGCTCAGGCGGTGACCAACACCCGCAACCAGATGTATCTGGCCTCAGAGTCGATTAAGCATCTGCAAAACACGAAAGTTGCAATGCCACAGGAGACGGAACGCAACCTTAAGGCGGTGAAAGCGGAACTCGACAGCGCCACCCGCTTTATCCCGATGTGGGTGAAAGTGGTGGTGGCGATTGCGCTGGGTCTTGGCACCATGGTGGGCTGGCGCAGAATTGTGGTGACAGTGGGAGAACGAATTGGGAAAACGCACCTGAGCTATGCGCAGGGTGCCAGCGCCGAACTGGTGGCGATGATGACGATAGGCGCAGCGGATGGCTTTGGCCTGCCGGTGTCGACTACACATGTGCTGTCGTCTGGCGTGGCAGGCACCATGGCGGCCAACCGCTCAGGTCTGCAGTTTTCAACCTTGCGTAATCTGGCTGTCGCCTGGATATTAACACTGCCGGTTTCTATTCTGCTTTCCGCCCTGCTCTACTGGCTGTTTACCCATTTCTGATGCATCTCTGGCTCACCACCAGTCAGGGGGTGAGCCAATGCTGACCATAATCAGGCGCTGAGCCGTTGTTGCCCATAGAGCCGCAGCGTAATCAGTAATGCGCCCAGCACCATCATCGCAGCAGCCAGATAAACCGACTGCATTCCCCAGTGTCCGATAAACAGTCCCGCCACCGGGCCGGTTAAACCCAGCCCAAGATCGAGGAAAGCGGAATAGGTTCCCAGCGCCGAGCCCTGATCCTGACGCTCAACCCTTTTTACCGCCTCAACACCCAGCGCCGGAAAGACCAGCGAAAAACCGCTGCCGGTCAGGAATGCGCCCACGCCCACCAGCCAGGCGCTATCCGCCTGCCAGATAATCAGCAGTCCCAGACACTCCAGCAGAAAAGAGAATAGCGACACACGCAATCCACCAAAGCGGGTAATAAAGCGACCAAACCCCAGCCGCACCAGCACAAAACCCAGGCTGAACAGCGTTAGCGCATAGGCTGCGCCCTGCCAGTCACGACTGGCAAAATAGAGGGTAATAAAGGTCGCGATGACGCCAAAACCGATCGTGCCGAAGCCCAGCGCCAGACCATAAAGCCAGACGCGGGAGAAGACGCGGTGAAACGGAATGCGCTCGCCGACGCTGACGGTGACCGACGGTTTGCGGCTGGCCATCAGATAACCGGCGACGCCCATCAGCGCAATCAGTCCGGCAAATCCACTCATGCCAAATTGATTGTTGAGCAGCACGCCCAGCGGTGCACCCACAGCCATCGCCAGATACGTGGCGACACCGTTCCAGGAGATGACGCGCGCGGTCTGCAACGGCCCGACGATATTCATGCCCCACAGCGTAGAGCCCGTGCTGCTGAAGCTTTCGCCTACCCCGAGAAACAGTCGCCCGATAGCCAGCAGCGCCAGACTCAGCCACGGCCAGCTGCTCAGCATTGCGGCCACGATAGTCAGCACCCCGCTCATGCCGCAGCAGAGCAGTCCCAGCATCACCACCCGTTTTGGCCCCAGCCGATCGGCCAGACGGCCCGACTGCGGACGACTGAGCAGCGTCGCAAAATATTGAATGCTGATAATCAGTCCGGCAATAAAGGAGCTGAAGCCAAGATGATTTTTGACAAAGCCCGGCAGTACGGCCAGCGGCAGTCCGACGGAGAGATAACAGAAGAAAGTGAAGATAATAACGGAGAGGATTCGTTTGTTGAGCTGGCTGTTGCTCAGTACAGCGGTGTCAGACATAGCAGGCTAGTGGTATAGGAAATTTTGCCCACTATACCGTCAGGTCGCGAAGGGGTCGCCTGATTTTTTATCACAAACCGTGAACAATCGCGTGACGATCGATTGCCTGCGCAATATCGCCGGAGTTTTTTAACGCGCGGATTTCACTGAATAAGCCATCGGCTTCGCCATAGGCTTTGCGCAGATAACCCAGCCACTGTTTGATACGCGCCACGTGATAGAGGCCGGTATCGCCCTGCTTCTCCAGCCGGCTGTACTTCTGCAGTAACCGCACCACATCCGTCCAGGACATCGGTGGTTCGTTGTATTTCACCACCCGGCTCAGGTTGGGGATGTTCAGTGCACCACGGCCAATCATTACCGCACTGCAGCCCGTCACTGCCATACAATTTTGCGCGCTTTGCCAGTCCCAGATCTCGCCGTTGGCAATCACCGGAATGCGCAGCCGCTGACGAATCTCGCCAATTGCCTGCCAGTTGATCGCCTCTGCGCGATAGCCTTCTTCTTTGGTCCGCCCATGCACCGTCAGCTCGCTGGCTCCCGCCTGCTGAACCGCATCGGCAATCTCCAGACTGCGGGCACTGGAATCCCAGCCGAGCCGCACTTTTACCGTTACCGGTAAATCCGCAGGGACGGCTTCACGCATCGCTTTCGCGCCGCGATAAATCAGATCGGGATCTTTAAGAAGGGTCGCGCCGCCTCCGCTGCCGTTGACCAGTTTAGAGGGACACCCACAGTTGAGATCAACACCCCAGGAACCCAGCTCCACCGCGCGTGCGGCGTTCTCGGCTAACCATTCGGGATGCTGCCCCAGCAGCTGCATACGCACCCGCGTGCCTGAAGGCGTGCGGCTGGCGTTATGCAGTTCGGGGCAGAGACGGTAGAAAGATTTTACCGGCAGCAGTTGATCGACCACGCGCAAAAACTCAGTGATGCAGAGATCGTAGTCGTTCACTTCCGATAACAGCTGGCGCACCAGTGAATCCAGCACGCCCTCCATCGGCGCCAGTAAAACCCTCATACTCAGACGTTACCGGTACGCTTCGCGGCTGCCGGACGACGTGGACGCGACGCGGGCTTATCGCCCTGAGGCGCGGCCTGGCTCTGACGACGCGCCTGAGGACGCTTGTCGCCGGATGAAGATGAACGCGATGCGCCTGCACCCTGTCCGCCCTGACCACGACCCCGGCCGCCGCCACCTGCACCGCCGCGAGACTGCTGCTGACGACCATTAATGATCGGCTCCGCTTTGATGCTCGGATCGGGTTCATAACCTTCAACGGCCAGACGCGGGATTTCACGCTTCAGCAGACGCTCAATATCACGCAGCAGTTTATGCTCATCGACGCAGACCAGCGACAGTGCGACACCGGTCGCGGCTGCACGACCTGTACGGCCAATACGGTGAACATAATCTTCGGCGACGTTAGGCAGCTCGTAGTTCACGACGTGTGGCAGCTCTTCAATATCCAGGCCACGGGCCGCGATATCGGTCGCAACCAGCACGCGAATGCCGCCTGACTTAAAGTCGGCCAGCGCACGGGTACGTGCACCCTGGCTCTTGTTGCCATGAATGGCTGCAGCACTGATGCCATCTTTGCCCAGTTGCTCGGCAAGGTGGTTCGCGCCGTGTTTGGTACGGGTGAAGACCAGCACCTGCTGCCAGTTACCTTCGCCAATCAGCTGCGACAACAGTTCACGCTTGCGCTTCTTATCAACGAAAGCGACCTGCTGCGCAACCTGCTCAGAGGCGGTATTGCGGCGAGCCACTTCAATCATTTCCGGATTGGTCAGCAGTTTCTCAGCCAGACCTTTAATCTCATCAGAGAAGGTGGCAGAGAACAGCAGGTTCTGACGTTTCGCCGGCAGGCGCGCCAGCACACGACGGATATCATGGATAAAGCCCATATCCAGCATGCGGTCCGCTTCATCCAGCACCAGAACTTCGACCTGTGACAGGTCAACGGCATTCTGTTGCGCCAGATCCAGCAGGCGGCCTGGTGTTGCGACCAGAATATCAACGCCGCCACGCAGCTTGACCATCTGGGGATTGATGCTGACACCACCAAACACCACCATCGAACGCAGCGAAAGATACTTGCTGTAGTCGCTGACGTTTTCACCGACCTGCGCCGCGAGTTCACGGGTTGGGGTCAGGATCAGGGCGCGCACCGGGCGACGACCGCGGATTGGCGTGGCAGTGGCAGAGAGTTTCTGTAACAGCGGTAAAGTAAAGCCGGCCGTTTTGCCGGTGCCGGTCTGGGCACTCGCCAGCAGATCGCGGCCAGCCAGCACCACAGGAATTGCCTGGCGCTGGATAGGTGTAGGTTCGCTGTAGCCTTGTTCGGCGACCGCGCGCAAAATATCGGCACTCAGGCCGAGAGAGTCAAAAGACATTACGTGATTTACTCCGGTCCGCTCTGGCCGTGATTCACGGTGTAGTTTTCAGAGGGATAATGACGCCAGCTGGGGCTGACGCGTGAAAAGGGCACAAACTACGATGCGTAAGCGAGCGAGTGTATCAGCTTTATAGACAGTGTGCGAGATAGCTCACATTTACTGACACAACTTAACCGCCTGAAAACAGGAAGGCCACCTTCCGGTGGCCTTCAACTTAACTACGTTTGTTTTCGATTCGCCGCGGCGGCTCTTTCGCCAGCAGCGAGACCAGCGCCGGACCCAGCAACATCACTACGCCGAGACAGGCCAGCAGCAGGTTGTTGTGGTAAATTCGCGACACCAGGAACAGTGTCATCATGGCAGCGCCAAAGTAGTAAGTGGTGGTCGCTTCTTCAAGATAATCGCCGAGAGTACGTAAACGTGGGATGCGCTGTGTTACCAGCATGGCAACAAAAACCAGTGCATACATCGCCACCAGCGTACTGCAGACATCAACCAGAGCCTTGTGCTTCCAGCCCCAGATCAGCGCAGCGATCACCAGTAAATGCATAGCAATATGCAATAACGTTTGACCCGTGATGATTTGAATACGATTAGACCATTTCATTCAGTTCTCCTGGCAGACCCAACAGGTCGCCCAAGTGCTACCGGCAGAAGCCGGAAACGATTTCCTCAATGTAAAACAATTTTCGGATAACGCCCTAATTATTGCCCTCTTTCACCACCCATTTGTGACAAAGACTACACTTTGATTCTGATGATGATGAAAAGGAGTGCGTCGCGAGTATGCCACAAAACACGCAAGGATTTTCAATAAAAGTCCTGACGATCAATACACACAAGGGTTTCGCCCCGTTTAATCGCCGATTCATCCTGCCCGAATTACGCGACGCCGTTCGCGCAACAGAGGCGGATGTGGTCTTTCTCCAGGAGGTAATGGGCACGCATGCTATTCATGCCCTTAATCATGAGGCGTGGCCCGATTCTCCGCATTATGAGTTTCTGGCCGACACCATATGGAACGATTTCGCCTATGGGCGAAATGCGGTCTATCCGGAGGGACATCATGGCAATGCGGTGCTGTCACGCTTCCCGATCACCGAATATGAAAACCGGGATATCTCGGTGGCAGGCAGTGAAAATCGCGGCATGCTGCATTGCCAGATTGCCCTGCCTGAACCGCACGGCACGCTGCATGTCATCTGCGTACATCTGGGTCTGAAAGAGGCGCATCGTCACGCGCAGATGAAGAAAATATGTGAAATGGTTAACTCGCTGCCGCGCGACGCACCGGTCGTCGTGGCGGGTGATTTCAACGACTGGCAGCGACGCGCTAACTCAATTTTAAAACAGGGTGCGGGTTTGAAAGAGGTATTCAGCATGAAAACCGGACGCCCGGCGCGGACCTTTCCGGCACGCTTCCCGATCCTGCGACTTGACCGCATCTATGTGCGCAACGCCACGGTCAGTCATCCGTGGGCGCTGCCACGTAAACCCTGGTCACATCTGTCGGACCATGCACCGCTGGCCGTGGAGATCCACCTATGAATTTTAGCTGGCAGGAAGGCAACCGGCTGCTGTTGCTGGAAAATGGCGAAGCGTTTTTCCCGCGCGTCTTTGGCGCGATTCAGCGGGCAGAACGCACGGTATTAATTGAAACCTTTATTCTGTTTGAGGATGAGGTAGGCAACGCTCTGCACCGTGAGCTGCTGGCTGCGGCACAGCGCGGCGTGCGGGTTGAAGTGATGGTCGATGGTTATGGCTCCGCTGAACTCTCAGATAAATTTGTGAACAGCCTGACCAGCGCGGGCGTACGTTTCATCTATTACGATCCCCGTCCGCTGGTGATGGGGATGCGCACCAACGTATTTCGCCGTCTGCACCGCAAAACCGTGGTGGTGGATGATGTCGTCGCCTTTGTGGGCGGCATCAACTTTTCGGCTGAACACAACACCGATTATGGCCCGGAGGCAAAACAGGATTACTCAGTGCAGGTCAAAGGCCCGGTTGTGGCCGATATTGCCCGCTATCTGCAACAGGCGATTGGCAGCGAGCAACCTACCCGCCGCTGGTGGGGCTCGCGTTCTCATCGTCCGGCAGTGAACGCTACACCTGGCGATGCCCAGGTGCTCTATGTTTATCGCGATAACGACGAGCATCGCGACGACATCGAAGTGCATTATCTTGAGATGCTGCGCGAGGCGAAGCGGGATGTCATTATTGCCAACGCCTACTTCTTTCCTGGCTACCGGCTGCTGCGTGAGATGCGTAATGCCGCACAGCGTGGCGTCCGGGTACGCCTGATCGTTCAGGGCGAGCCAGATATGCCGATAGTAAAAGTGGGTGCGGAGCTGCTCTATAACTATCTGGTCGATGGCGGCGTCGAAGTGTATGAATATATTCGTCGTCCGCTGCACGGCAAGATTGCTGTAAAAGACGATCACTGGGCCACCGTCGGCTCCAGCAATCTCGATCCGCTCAGCCTCTCTTTAAACCTGGAAGCCAACCTGATCATTCACGATCATCCCTTTAATCAGACGCTGCGTGACAACCTCGAAGCGCTGCTGGCCAACGATTGCAAGCGCGTCCAGGAGGAGCACCTGCCACCGCGAAACTGGTGGCAACTGAGTAAAAGCGTGGTGGTGTTTCACTTCCTGCGCCATTTCCCGGCCATCGCGGGCTGGCTTCCGGCGCATACGCCCTTGCTGGCTCAGGTGAGTCCGCCGGTACAACCTGAAATGGAAACGCAGGATCGCGTTGAAGCTGATAATCCGGGAGCAAAATCCTGATGGCAAAAAAACATCCACGCTGGCAACTGGCGAAAAAAATCCTCACCGTACTGTTTTTCATCGCGGTGGTGGTTTTGCTGGTGGTTTATGCCCGCAAAGTGAACTGGGAAGATGTTTATAACGTCATCGTTAATTACAACCGTTTTGTGGTGCTGACCGCCGCCGGACTGGTGGTGCTGAGTTACCTGGTGTATGGCTGTTATGACCTGATTGGCCGCGCCTACTGCGGCCACAAACTGGCGAAGCGTCAGGTGATGCTGGTGTCGTTTATCTGTTATGCCTTTAACCTGACGCTGAGCACCTGGGTCGGCGGCGTGGCGATGCGCTACCGGCTTTACTCCAGACTCGGTCTCGATAGCGGCACCATCACCCGCATCTTCTCCCTGAGCATCGCGACCAACTGGCTGGGCTATATTCTGCTGGCGGGCGTGGTGTTCAGTGCCGGCATGGTCTCGATCCCCAGCGGCTGGTTTATCGGCGAGACCACACTGCGGTTGATTGGCGGGGTTCTGCTGGTACTGGTGGCGGTTTATCTCTGGGCCTGCGCTTTCTCAAAGCAGCGGCGCTGGACGGTAAAAGGCCAGACGCTGCAGCTGCCTTCGCTGCGCATGGCGCTGCTGCAGTTCGCAGTGTCCTGCGCCAACTGGATGGTGATGGGCGCGATTATCTGGCTGCTGCTGGGACGTGACACAGGCTATCCGATGGTGCTGGGCGTGCTGCTGATCAGCAGTATCGCGGGCGTAATCGTGCATATTCCGGCGGGTATTGGCGTGCTGGAAGCGGTTTTCCTGGCGCTGCTCAGCGGTCAGCACGTCTCGCATGGCACCATTATTGCGGGGCTGCTGGCGTATCGCGTGCTCTACTTTATCCTGCCGCTGCTGTTAGCGCTGGTGCTCTATCTGGGGCTGGAGAGTCGGGCGAAGCATCTGCGTCAGAAGAACGAACAGAAATTGCAGAAGTCGTAAAAAAAGGGAGGCGCAGATAATGCGCCTCCCTGCTAATGACTCACTGACTTAACGGCGGTTGCCGAAAATCCGCAGCAGCATCAGGAACAGGTTGATGAAGTCGAGATAGAGCGTCAGTGCACCCATAATCGAGTAGCGACGCAGGTTCTCCGTGTCGCGGGCATCGATCTGCTCACCAATATTTTTCAGCTTCTGCGTGTCATACGCCGTTAATCCCACGAACACCACCACGCCGATATAGGTAATCGCCCACATCAGCGCCGGGCTTTTCAGCCAGAAGTTCACCAGCGACGCCAGTACAATGCCAATCAGCGCCATAAACAGCAGGCTGCCAAAACGGCTCAGATCGCGTTTGGTGGTGTAGCCGTAGAAGCTCATCGCACCAAACATCCCCGCCGTAACAAAGAAGGTGCTGGCGATGGAGGAGTAGGTGTAAACCAGGAAGATACTCGCCATGGTCAAGCCGGTGAGGGCCGAATAGAGCATAAACAGTCCGGTAGCCACTGCCCCACTCAGGCGATGCACCATACCTGACAGGAAAAAGACCAGTGCCAGCTGCGCGATAATCAGCCCGAAGAAAGTGATGCGATTGGCAAACACCATCTCCATCACTGCAGGCGTGCGCGCAGCATACCAGGAGACAAACGCGGTCAGTAACAGACCACAGGTCATCCAGCCATAAACCTGCGCCATATAGGCTTGTAAACCGCGAGATGCGGATTGAACGATGGAATCATTTCTTGGATATCGGTCCATGATGCACCTCTTGTTAGACGGATGAACAGATGCGCTCCCAACCGGGAGACATGCCAGTGGCTAAGTGTGGCACAGCTCAGCTCAACTGCGCCACAACATGCCGCTTAACGGCGCGACAGGCACTGCTGATAGCGGCTGTCAACGCGCTGCGCAAACCACGCCGTGGTCAGATTACGGGTAATTTTCGGGCTTTCCAGCTTGATGCCCGGCAGCATTTCACGCGGGAGTTTGCGACCCGCCATTTTGTCCGCCAGGGTAAAGACCTGTTTCCAGAGTTCACTGTCGCTGAACGACGCTTTTTCCCCTTTCTCCAGATCGCGGCGAATATCGCTGTTGCTCATGTCGATCTGCTTCGACAGTGTGCGCACCGCGAGTTCAGTCCCCCCTGCCGCATCCGATCCATAAAGAATCAGATCCCCATCCAGCGCCAGCTTCATGCCGGTGGCGCGTGACACCGCCGCCTGGAAGGCCGCATTGCGACTGGCGTACCAGCCCGCATTGTAATCGGCAAAGCGGTAGAGCGGCTGACTGTAGTCAGCCGGGTAGCCGAGCAGATGCATAGTGCCGAAGTAGATTCCGCCGTGACGGGTAAAGACTTCGCGGCGGATGGTGCCATCGATCGGCCACGGGTAGCCTTTGGCGTGTGCTTCGGCAAACGCAATGCTGACCTGCATCGGCCCGCCGGTGTGGATTGGGTTGAGATTACCGAACAGCGTCTGGCCCATCGGCACCATGTCGATCAGGTCATCAAAGATAGCGCTGAGATCTTTTTCACTGCGCACCTTGTCCAGACGGGCCGCGTAACTTTCCCCGGTCGGCGACTTGATCAGCAGTGCGGTGCGCACCAGGAAGGCCGGCACATGCACCTGCGCCGCACGGCGGTTGATCTCGCCCCAGGCAATTTTTGGCAGGCCCGGTACGGCGGCCTCCGCGCTGAAGTTGCTCTCCTGATCCGCTACGGCGATGACTGCGCAGAGATTACTGGCGCTGGGATCGATCTGCTGCGTGCGGAAGGTGGTGTAGATGTCGTCGCTCCATGCGGCTTTATTACTGACGTGCGACGGCAGCAGTCGCTGGATCTGCGCTTTGACATCTTCGGGCTGCCGCACGGGCGCCTCAGGGGTTTTCTTGCTGCTACAACCCGCCAGCACCAGTGCGGCGACCAGTGTCAGACGTTGCAGAATCGGGGTGGATGACATGCCTGTCCTCAGAATGAACGAAAGCCCTACTCTACCATTGCCAGCGTTTCGCAGGCAGGCGAGAACTGAACTAAGGTTACCTTTTTTAACGTTAAAGGAACTTACGATGTTTAAACTCTGGCCTGTTGCGGCCTTCAGCCTGTTATTAACCGGCTGCGGCGCCAATAATACGCCTGCCCAGGTGCAGTCACCGGGCGCGCCCACCTCCTCCTCGCTTAAGGTGCTGGAGACGGGTGCCAGCGTGATGCAGTCACGTCCGCCTATCGACGCCATTAACACCTATCTCGATGGCTTCCATTTTTATAACGGCGACAGGAACGGTCAGATGGAGGCGCACCACTATGTCACCGTGCTGAACGACGATGTGATGCAGGCGGTGATTTACGACGGCAATACGCGCGACGCACGGCTGATGGGCGTGGAGTACATTATCAGCGAACGGCTGTTTAAGACCCTGCCGCCGGAAGAGAAGAAACTGTGGCACAGCCATCAGTATGAGGTGAAATCGGGCACGCTGATTGCGCCGGGCTTACCCGCCGCCGCCGACCATGCCCTGATGACACGCATCGCGAACACCTACGGAAAGACCTGGCACACCTGGCACACGGATCGTGATAAAACGCTGCCAATTGGCATTCCGGCCTTGATGATGGGCTTTACACAGGATGGTCAGATGGATTCGCGACTGCTGGCGGATCGCGATCGCCGCTTTGACGTCGACAGTAAACAGATCCGTGCCGAACGAGCGGATATCGTAGCGCATCCGGCGGCACCGGGCGCCAATGCCTGGGAAAAGGGTCAGGTTATTCAGCTGAAGCGCACCACTGGCGGTGGTGAACACAGCCACGGCCAGACCGGCTTTGGCCCGGCGGAGCAGCTAAAGCAGCCTTAAGCGACGTGATAAGCGTGTTTTCTGGCAGTGGCGTGTGGATACACAGAGGAGACTCAGCGGGCGAAAAGGGTCTGGCCCGCTGAGCCATTAACGCCGCCTTAGTCCCAGCGCTGAGCTGCCTGCTGATCGCTGTCGCGGGCGTCCACCCAGCGATCGCCCTGCTCAGTCGCTTCACGCTTCCAGAAGGGGGCGCGGGTTTTCAGGTAATCCATGATGAACTCTGCGGCAGAAAAGGCGCTGCTGCGATGCGCACTGGTCACACCCACCAGCACGATTTCATCGCCGGGAAACAGTTCGCCGACGCGATGAATCACGGTAACCCGTTGCAGTGGCCAGCGTTCGCGCGCCGCATCCACAATCTCCTGCAGCGCTTTTTCGGTCATGCCGGGATAGTGCTCCAGCGTCAACGCCGCCACGTTATCACCCAGATTGTGGTTGCGGACTTTGCCGGTAAAGGTTACCACCGCACCATCTTCATCACAGGCCGCCAGCCAGCGATACGCTTCCGCCATATCAAAGGGTGCAGGGCCAACGCGAATCTGCGTTTCCATCTCAGCCTCCGGTCACGGGCGGGAAAAAGGCGACTTCATCCCCGGCGTGCAGCGGATGCGTCATCGGCACCAGCGTCTGATTGACCGCCGCCAGCAGTTTGCCTGACTCCAGCGCCAGCGCCCAGCGATCGTTGCGGTCGGCCAGCGCACTGCGCAGCGTGGCCACATCCGGGTAATCAGCACCGACCTCAAGTGATGCCGTGCCGGTCAGCTCACGCACCTGGGCAAAAAACAGCACCTTAATCATGCGCGACCGCCTGGAAATCGCCGCTTTTACCGCCGCTCTTGCTGATTAAACGCAACTGATCGATGACGATATCTTTCTGCACCGCTTTGCACATGTCGTAGATGGTGAGGGCGGCAACCGAGGCGGCCGTCAGCGCTTCCATCTCGACGCCGGTTTTGCCGGTGAGGCGACAGAGCGTGGTAATGCGAACCCGATTATGATCCGGTTCCGCTTCCAGATTCACTTCCACTTTGCTCAGCATCAGCGGATGACAGAGCGGAATCAGCTCCCAGGTGCGTTTTGCTGCCTGAATCCCGGCGATGCGCGCCGTGGCAAAGACATCCCCTTTGTGGTGGCTGCCTTCCATAATCATCTGCAGCGTTTCAGGCTGCATCAGCACCAGCACTTCTGCCCGCGCTTCGCGCACGGTTTCAGCCTTGGCGGAGACATCCACCATGTGCGCTTCGCCCGCGGCGTTAATGTGTGTGAGTTGAGACATACTTACCGTTCTTACCGTTTCTTCAGATGTGAGACAAAATTACAGGGCGCGGTGCGCGCATCAAGCTGGTCAGCAATAATCCGCTCCCAGGCAGTACGGCAGGCGCTGGTTGATCCCGGCACAGCCAGAATCAGCGTCCCGTTAGCCAGACCGGCAACGGCGCGCGACTGCAATGTTGAACCGCCAATCTCTTCATAGGAGACCATCCGGAACAGTTCGCCAAAGCCGTCAATCTCGCGATCAAACAGTGGCAGCAGGGCTTCCGGGGTGCTGTTTTTCAGGTTAAAGCCGGTGCCGCCATTAATAATCACCACCTGTACATCTTCACTGGCGATCCAGCGCGACACGGTGGCGCGGATGCGGTAGAGATTATCCGGCACGATGGCGTGATCAACCACCTCATGGCCCGCTTCTGCTGCCGCCTCGCGCAGGTAGTCGCCGGAGGTATCGTTGCTGGCATCGCGGCGATCTGACACCGTCATCACCGCCATCTGCAATGCCTGAAATTCGCTGGCTGGTTTACCCATACTTCCTCCTGAAATTAGCCGCCAATGTATGAGAGATTCTGTGTGATGCCGGTGTTGCCCTGATGCAGGAAGTGGGTCTGCTTTTTCTGCCCCAGGCTGCTGGCAATGCGCGCCTGCAGTTCGGCCTGCTGCTCATCGGACGCCAGCAGGTCGCGCAGCGGTACGCCGCCGTCACCAAACAGGCACAGGTGCAGATTACCGTGCGCTGAGACGCGCAGACGGTTGCAGCTGGCACAGAAATCTTTGGCGTAAGGCATGATCAGGCCAATCTCGCCGACATAATCGGGATGGTAAAAGACCTGCGCCGGCCCGTCACTGCGTCCACTTTCGCGGCGCTGCCAGCCCTGGGCGATCAGTTGATCGCGGATCACCATGCCGGAAACGTGCTGCTCGCGGAACAGCGTGCCGCCGTCGCCGGTTTCCATCAGTTCGATAAAACGCAGCTGGATCGGGCGGGTGCGGATCCAGTCGAGGAACGTCGCCAGATTACGGCTGTTGAGATCGCGCATCAGCACACTATTGACTTTGACCTGGCGAAAACCGGCGTCCAGCGCGGCATCGATGCCGCTCATCACCTGATGGAATTTATCCTGACCGGTAATAGCGTGAAACTGACGGGCATCCAGACTGTCGACGCTGACGTTAAGTGCGGTTAAACCCGCATCGCGCCACTGCTTCACATCACGCGCCAGCCGGTAGCCGTTAGTGGTCACCGCGATCTGGCGGATAGAAGCGTTTTCACGGACCGCCGCAATGATGTCGGTGAAATCACGGCGCAGCGACGGCTCACCGCCGGTCAGCCGCACTTTTTCGGTGCCGGCAGCGGCGAAGGCCCGCGTGACACGGCGGATTTCATCCAGAGAGAGAAAGCTTTTGTTACGAATTCCCTGCGGTTTGTAGCCGTCAGGCAGGCAGTAGGTACAGCGGAAATTACAGACATCCGTGACCGACAGGCGCAGGTAATAGAACTTACGCGCGTATGCATCAGTAAATTGTGACACCAGAACACCTTTCCAGATTGGGAGATGCAGTCATTTCTTCCTGCACCCTGGCAGCTCGATGGCTACGGCCTGAACCCCCTATCCGCAGACTTAGGCATTCAGGCTTGAGTGTACGCTGACCCGTTGATCAGCGCGGTAAGCATGATGGTAGCGTGTATTTCGCCACTCTTCCATGTGCTCTTTTCGCTATATATTCTTATACATATCGAATTTTCACCGCATGTTAGCGACAGGATACGTTAAAATGCGATCCAGATTTTGACGCATGTCATCCGCGCGGGCTTAGCGTTTAGAGCCTCGCCACGCGAACGGATTTTAAGGAGAAGTATGAATCGCACACTGGCCGATCTTGATCGCGTTGTGGCACTGGGAGGCGGACACGGTTTAGGCCGCGTGATGTCTGCCCTTTCCCCGCTGGGCTCGCGTCTCACCGGTATCGTCACCACCACCGACAACGGTGGATCAACCGGCCGTATTCGCCGCTCCGAAGGCGGGATCGCCTGGGGCGACATGCGTAACTGCCTCAACCAGCTGATTGCGGAACCCAGCGTCGCCTCAGCGATGTTTGAGTATCGCTTTGCCGGTAACGGCGAACTGGCCGGACACAATCTCGGTAACCTCATGCTGCGGGCGCTGGATCATTTGAGCGTACGTCCGCTTGAAGCGATTAATATCATCCGCAACCTGCTGAAAGTGGATGCCTTTTTAATCCCTATGTCAGAACAGCCGGTGGATTTGGTGGCGATGGATGCCGAAGGTAATATGGTTTACGGTGAAACCGCCATTGACGAGATGAAACAGCCGCCACAGGAATTGATGCTGCATCCCAATGTCCAGCCCACACGGGAAGCATTACAGGCGATAGGTGACGCGGATCTGATCCTGATTGGTCCAGGCAGTTTTTACACCAGCCTGATGCCGATTCTGCTGATGGAAGAGATGGCGCAGGCATTGCGTCGCACGCCCGCCACCATGGTGTTTATCGGCAATCTGGGCCGTGAGCTCAGTCCCGCTGCCGCCAGTCTGTCTGTGGCTGATAAGCTTCAGATGATGGAGCGTTACATTGGCAAGCGAGTCATTGATGCGGTGGTGGTCGGCCCGTCAGTGGCAACAGAGGGCATTGAAAACCGTTTGATTGTCCGTGAACCGCTGGAGGCCGCCGACATCAAATATCGTCACGACCGCCAGCTATTACGGGTGGCGCTGGAACACGCCATTCAGGGCTTTGACGGCGCTACGAGGCCGCAATAAACAGCGTTCGCAGCTCATGCAGCTGATCACGCACATTTGCAGCCTGTTCGAACTCCAGGTTCTGCGCGTGCTGCTGCATCTGCCCTTCCAGCTCGTGAATCTTTTTCTGCAGAGCCTGCGGCGTTAGCAGCTTGAAATCGGCCAGTGCCTGGGCTTCGCCAGGACGTGCCGGTTTCGCTTTGCCGCGGGTTTTCACTATGTTGTTACCCAGTTCCAGAATATCGGTGATCTTCTTGTTCAGCCCCTGCGGCACAATGCCGTTTTGCTCGTTGTGCAGTTGCTGCTTCTCACGGCGACGCTCGGTCTCTTCAATGGCGCGTGCCATCGACGGCGTAATTTTATCGCCGTAAAGAATCGCCTTACCGTTGATGTTACGCGCCGCACGACCAATGGTCTGAATCAGCGATCGTTCAGAACGCAGGAAGCCCTCTTTATCCGCATCCAGAATCGCGACCAGAGAGACTTCCGGCATATCCAGCCCCTCACGCAGTAAGTTGATGCCCACCAGCACATCAAACTCCCCCAGACGTAAGTCGCGAATAATCTCCATACGCTCCACAGTGTCGATATCGGAGTGCAGATAACGCACCTTCTCGCCATGCTCCGTCAGATACTCGGTGAGATCTTCAGCCATGCGTTTGGTCAGCACCGTGACCAGCACACGTTCGTTGATTGCCACGCGCTGACGGATTTCTGACAGCAAATCGTCGACCTGCGTCCCGACCGGGCGCACTTCAATGATGGGGTCCAGCAGGCCGGTAGGACGTACCACCTGATCGACCACTTCGTCGCCCGATTTTTCCAGCTCATATTTGCCCGGCGTGGCAGAAACATAGATGGTCTGCGGCGCCAGTGCTTCAAACTCTTCAAACTTCATCGGACGGTTATCCAGCGCCGACGGCAGGCGGAAGCCATACTCAACCAGCGTCTCTTTACGCGCCCGGTCACCTTTGTACATGCCGCCAATCTGCGGAATGGTGACGTGTGACTCATCCACTACCAGCAGGCCATCCGCCGGCAGATAATCAAACAGTGTCGGCGGGGCTTCGCCCGGTCCGCGTGCAGAAAGATACCGCGAGTAGTTCTCGATGCCAGAGCAGTAGCCCAGTTCGCTCATCATCTCCAGGTCAAACTGGGTACGCTGGGTAATGCGCTGCTCTTCCAGCAACTTATTATTCTCAAGCAGCACCCGGCGGCGGTCCGCCAGCTCGACTTTGATATCTTCCATTGCCTGCAGAATGCGCTCACGTGGCGTGACATAGTGCGTCTTGGGGTAAATGGTAAAACGCGGCACCACGGAATCGATCTGGCCGGTCAGCGGGTCAAACAGCGACAGACGCTCCACCTCTTCATCAAACAGTTCAACGCGCAGCGCAATATCGTCCGACTCTGCCGGGAAAATATCGATCACTTCACCACGCACGCGGAAAGTACCGCGCTGAAACGCCTGATCGTTACGGGTGTATTGCAATTCTGACAGGCGGCGCAGGATGCTACGCTGATCAATAATCATGCCGCGGGTGAGGTGCAGCATCATTTTCAGATAGAGATCGGGATCGCCCAGACCATAGATTGCCGAAACCGACGCGACGACGATAACGTCGCGCCGCTCCAGCAGCGCCTTAGTGGCCGAGAGACGCATCTGCTCAATGTGTTCGTTAACCGATGCATCTTTTTCAATAAAAGTGTCCGAGCTCGGTACATAGGCTTCAGGCTGGTAATAATCGTAGTAAGAGACGAAAAACTCGACGGCGTTATCCGGGAAAAACTCTTTCATCTCGCCATAAAGCTGAGCGGCCAGCGTCTTGTTCGGGGCCAGCACCATTGTCGGGCGGTTGAGGTCGGCAATCACGTTGGCGACGGTAAAGGTCTTACCAGAACCCGTCACACCCAATAAGGTCTGATGGGCCAGTCCATCCTCCAGCCCCTCTTCCAGGCGACGGATCGCCTCAGGCTGATCGCCCGAAGGTTTGAAGGCGGAATTCAATTTAAAGGCTTTGGTCATGAATGCAGTTCCTGCTGGAGAAGTCGGCGGGCAGGCACTTATTTTACTCTGCTATGGTGATTTTGCCAGAAAATAATACTGGATATAAAAACAGTAATGATGCATTGTTAATGTCAGCACAATGAGACTTTTTGAACCGGCGACGTCGTAGCGATTGCACAAAGTCTGTTGCGCAATGTTATCCCCAGACCCGGATAAGATTTAACATTTGTCAATAGAGCGTCACAAAATTACAGTTCGGTTACCTGACAGATAATTCGCAGGCTTGTTTTTTGATAACCTACTGATTTAATTTACTTTAGGTCACAAGGCCAGATTCTCGTCATAATGTTACCAGGCCGCGTATTTCCTCGCTTCCAACTGGTTTTCATTACCTAATGCACAAGGTTATCCACAGGAATGGTGGATAAGTGATGGCAGCCCCGCCGCCATCAGCTGTGTATAATTTTTCCCTGCTCCTTCATCGCCTCGAAAATAATTTTTTTTGCGTTAAATTTCACGTCAGCCGCTGACGGAATATTCTGCATTTTTCATCGTCCACCTGATGTATCACGCAAATTTTCATCAATCCACTAAGATTCTTAATCAGACTTATTGCCTCTTAACACACCGTCTGCACCAGAAACAGCGCCCCGAGGCACTGCAAAAGTGCAGCGGCGTGACCACCGTGGGGAATTGATAAGTTTTTCTCAACTTTTATCCCTTAAACATGGCATCCCGGCCGGAATCAGGACCGTTTTTAGATCTGGCCTGAGAATTGCAGGAATGACTGGCGTCAACGCGCTTCACGCGCACTGTGCTGCAATAGCGAGACAGCTGTTGCTGATGACTTGTTTGCCAGACGACAGAGAGCGGATGCAATCAGGCTAATGATCGGGAAGGAGAGTGTCAGATGCTGAGTCTACGTTCGGTCAATCAATTTTACGGTCAGAACCATATTCTGTGGGATGTGGATCTGGATCTGGCACCTGGCACCTGCACGGGCGTTCTGGGTCGTCAAGGCATGGGGAAAACCACGCTGGTCAACTGCATCATGGGCAGACTGCCGATTAACAGCGGCTCTATCTCCTGGAAAGAGGATGGCTCACCGCCAGAAGATCTTCTGCTGCAGCCCGCTGAACAGCGGGCACAGATGGGCATTGGCTATGTTCCACAGGGCCGCCATATTTTTACGCAGATGAGCGTGGAAGATAACCTGCTGATTGCCCTGCTGGCGGGGGCCAGCCAGCGTGATCGCCATCGCGCCATTCCCGAAATGGTATTTGATTTGTTTCCGGCGCTTTATTCACTGCGACAGCAGCGCAGCGGCGATCTGCCGATCGATCAACAGCAACAGCTGGCCCTGGCGCGCGCACTGGTGCTGCAGCCCAAATTGCTGATTCTGGATGAGCCGACTGACGGGATGTCGCCGTGGCTGGAAGAGGAGATGGGCAACCTGATTCGTCGTCTTAATCTCGACTACGGGCTGACCATCCTGCTCCTTGAACAGCGACTGTCGCTGATCCGTCGCGTGGCAGACTATTTTCTGCTGCTGCACCGCGGTCGCAATGTGGCGCAGGGCAGCATGGAACAGCTGGATGACCACACCGTCGATAAGTGGCTGACGGTGGCCTGAGGCTTACGCCGGAAGCGTCAGGTAGTGACCACATGACGCCTGCTGCGCCGCATCGGTAAGATACGGAATTGTGCCCAGACAGGGCGCAGGCAGTCGGTTTTTCAGGCTGGTGAGATACTCCGGATAGCGTTTGCCAGGCGGTTCCACGGTGTTGGCGATCCATCCCACCAGCGGCAGGCCACGCGCCCGCACCGCCTCTGCGGTGAGCATCGCGTGGTTGATGCAGCCGAGCTTAATTCCCACCACCAGAATCACGGGCAGCTTTTCCCTGACTACCCAGTCTGCGTAGGTGTGTGTCTCTGACAGCGGCGTGTACCAGCCGCCCGCGCCCTCCACCAGAATCCAGTCCGCCAGTGGCTCCAGCGCCGCCAGACCGGCTGACAGGGCCAGATGGGTAATCGGTCTGCCCTCTTCAGCGCTGACGATGTGCGGCGAGGTGGGTTCCATAAACGCCAGCGGATTCACCTGCTGATAGGTTAACGGCACACTGCTGAATCGCTGCAACGCCAGCGCATCGCTGTTGCGGATCCCCTCTGGTGTCATCTCACAGCCCGACGCAACCGGCTTATAGCCCGCACAGCGAAAGCCTGCTGTGGCAGCGGCCTGCAACAGTGCGCCGCTGGCGACAGTTTTACCGACTTCAGTGTCGGTGCCGGTAATAAAAAACCGTTTCATGAAAGCGTGACTCCATAAATTAAATGGTAACTCAGGCGATAACCGTGCCGATCGCGCGGCCAGTGCGCCTCTAACTGGTTAAGCCGTCGCCGGGTAAGTATCTGCCCGTCGCGGCCCTGATGCAGATGGGTTGCCCCAATCCCCTTCAGGGATCGCATGGCGCTGAGCGCATCGGGGAAATGCAGCGTCACCTCCTCTGAGCTGCAACGCAGTTGCTCTGCCTGGCAGGCCGCTGCAATCTGCGGCTCGCTAAGAAAGCGGTTGGCGTGCGGCAACGCATCCAGATGAGACCAGGCTTCATGAACCTCCTGCAGCGAACCGTCGCCCAGCGTGGAAAACAGCAGCGTGCCATTGGGTCGCAGCACCCGCCGGAACTGGCGCAGCGCGCCGGGCAAATCTTCACTCCACTGCACCGCCAGGTTGCTCCATACCAGGTCGATGCTGTTATCCGCCAGCGGCAGCGCGTCGATGTCGCCCGCCAGATAGCAGTGCGCCGCGTCGTTATCCCGCGCCTGTTGCAGCATCTGTGGCGAGAGATCCAGTGCCGTCACCTGTTTGCCGCGTTCGCGCCACAGCCTGCTGTACCAGCCGGTGCCACATCCGGCATCCAGCAGTTGAACCCCGCTGTGAGCCGGTGCGAGAGCCAGCAGCGCATCGCCGCTAAGGCGTTGCAGCGCCGCATGGGCATCGTAATGGCTGGCCGCCCGGCCAAAAGCGCGTGCAACCGCCTGCTTATCAATCCGCAGCGTCATGCAGCACCTCCAGTAACCGATCGATATCGTCCGGGCGATGTGCCGCCGTCAGGGTAATGCGCAGCCGTGCCGTTCCCGGCGGCACGGTGGGCGGCCGGATGGCGCTGACCCAGCAGCCCGCTTCAGCCAGACGCTGAGAGAGCGCCATCGCATCGCTATTTTCACCCACCAGCAGCGGCTGGATCGCACTCTCTGAGTTCATCAGTTGCCACGGCAGTGAGGCTGCGCCGCGCCGGAAATGCCGGATGTTCTGCTGCAGCTGCTGGCGCAATGCATCGCCCTGCTGAATGACCTGCAGCGCCGCCTGCAGTGCAACAGCCTGCGCGGCGGGCATCGCGGTGGAGTAGATCAGATGCCGGCTGAACTGCAGGAAATAGTCGGCAGTCTCCGCATCACAGAGCAGCGCGGCACCGCTGACGCCAAAGGCTTTGCCAAAAGTGACCACCAGCAGTTCCGGTTTAACGCCCTGCAGCCAGCAGCTGCCGCGCCCCTGCTCACCCACCACACCGATGCCGTGCGCATCATCCACCAGCAGCCAGCCCTCAGCCTGGCGCGTCTGTTGCGCCAGTGCAGCCAGCGGCGCGCTGTCACCATCCATGCTGAAAATGCCCTCGGTCACAACCAGCGTTTCCCCCTCGCAGGGTAATGCGAGCCGCGCCGCCAGACTCTCAGGTGCGTTGTGACTGAAACGACGCAGCTGCGCCGGGCTGTGGCTGGCAGCGTCGAGCAGCGAGGCATGGCTGAGCTTATCGGCCAGGATACGATCGTTTTTCTCACTCAGCAGATGAATCACCGCCTGATTGGCGGCAAAGCCAGAGATGAACAGCAGCGCACAGTCATAGCCGAGCCAGTCGGCCAGTTGCGCCTCAAGATCGGCGTGCTGACGGTGATAACCGGTGACATGCCCTGAAGCGCCCGCCCCCGCGCCTGCCAGCGCCGCACCCTGCTGCCAGCCGGCTATCACCGCCGGATGGCGGGTTAAGCCGAGATAGTCATTGCTGGAGAAGTGAAGATAGTTGCGGCCACCGCTCTGCAGTGTGCGGGTCGATTGCTCATCGATAACCCGACGCTGCCGCCAGCCATCAGCCGCACGGCGCTGCGCCAGCCCCTGCCGGAGTCGTTGCTGCCAGCTCATTACAGTGCCGCGTTGTAAAAATGTTCAGTATCGGCATGAAACAGCTGCTCGCTGAGTTGCTGTTCCTGCTGCTGATCGCCATGCTGGGTGTGAGTATGTTCCGGGTTCAGCCCCAGTTTGCGGAACAGCACGCGGTCTTTATCCTCTTCCGGATTCGGTGTGGTCAGCAGTTTGCAGCCGTAGAAAATCGAGTTCGCCCCGGCCATAAAGCACATCGCCTGGGTCTGCTCGCTCATCTGCTCGCGGCCCGCGGAGAGACGCACATGCGAGGTCGGCATCATGATCCGCGCCACCGCGATGGTGCGGATAAAATCGAATGGTTCGACGTCATCGTTATCCGCCAGCGGTGTACCTTTCACTTTCACCAGCATGTTGATCGGCACGCTCTCCGGTGGTGTCGGCAGGTTGGCTAACTGCACCAGCAAACCTGCACGGTCGTTCACGGTTTCGCCCAGGCCAACGATGCCGCCCGAACAGACTTTGATCCCGGCGTCACGCACTTTACCCAGCGTATCCAGACGTTCCTGATAGCTGCGGGTGGTGATGATGGAGCCATAGAATTCCGGC
This sequence comes from Pantoea sp. MBLJ3, assembly GCF_000816655.1. Taxonomy (NCBI): domain Bacteria; kingdom Pseudomonadati; phylum Pseudomonadota; class Gammaproteobacteria; order Enterobacterales; family Erwiniaceae; genus Pantoea; species Pantoea sp. MBLJ3. The sequence goes on along the minus strand of NZ_JSUT01000003.1, from coordinate 361,949 downwards.
GAGGTGTCGAGGTTATGGTTGTAGTAATCGAGGCCCGCGCCCGCCAGGCGCTGCGCCTGGTCGTCGCTGAGCGTGCCCAGCGTCATGCAGGTTTCCATGCCCATCGCCTTCACGCCTTCGACCATCTTTTCCAGGTAAGGCATATCGCGCTCGTGCGGGTTTTTCCACGCGGCTCCCATGCAGAAACGGGTTGAACCAGCAGCTTTGGCCTGACGCGCGGAGGTCAGCACCTCTTCCACTTCCATCAGACGCTCCGACTCCAGGCCGGTCTTATAGCGCGCGCTCTGCGGGCAGTATTTGCAATCTTCCGGACAGGCACCGGTTTTAATCGACAGCAGGGTACTGACCTGTACCTGGCGCGGGTCGAAGTGCTGACGATGCACCTGTTGCGCCTGAAACATCAGTTCGAGAAAAGGTTGATCAAACAGCGCTTGTGCCTGTGCAATTGTCCAGCGTTGAGCCATTACTTACTCCAGAAAAGGGTGTCATCCCGACGAAAAGCAGGGGTATACTTGTAAACTATATTTTTTTATTTTGGTTTACAACTCCGATGACTACCCCTGTTTTTTCCTCAGATGATGCCCGTTTTGACCGCCAGCATATCTGGCATCCCTACACCTCAATACAGAATCCACTGCCCTGCTATCCGGTTGTTACCGCGCAGGGTTTTCAGCTGCAACTGGCCGATGGCCGTGAGCTGGTAGATGGGATGTCATCATGGTGGGCGGCGATCCACGGCTATAACCATCCCCGCCTGAACCGGGCGCTGACGGAGCAGGTCACACAGATGTCGCACGTGATGTTTGGCGGCATTACCCACCCGGCGGCGGTGGCGCTCTGCCGTCAGCTGGTGGCGATAACGCCTGAGCCGCTGGAGTGCGTTTTCCTGGCCGATTCCGGCTCGGTGGCGGTGGAAGTGTCGATGAAGATGGCGCTGCAGTACTGGCTGGGTCGGGGCGAAACCCGCCAGCAGTTCCTGACGCTGAAACGCGGCTATCACGGCGATACCTTTGCCGCGATGTCGGTGTGCGATCCTGAGAACTCAATGCACAGCCTGTGGCGCGGCTATCTGCCGGAGCATCACTTTGCGGCGGCTCCCGCCTGCGGCTTTGATGATGAGTGGGACGAGCGCGATTTCGATGATTTCGCCCGTCTGATTGAACAGCATCACCGGCAGCTGGCGGCGGTGATTCTGGAGCCAATAGTACAGGGTGCGGGCGGCATGCGTTTCTACCATCCACGCTATCTGCAGCAGGTGCGGGAAGCCTGCGATCGCTATGGCGTGCTGCTGATCGCCGATGAGATCGCAACCGGCTTTGGCCGCACCGGCAAACTCTTCGCCTGTGAACACGCGGACATCACGCCGGATATACTCTGCGTCGGTAAAGCGCTGACCGGCGGCATGATGACGCTGGCGGCGACGCTGACCACCCGTGACGTGGCCGACACCATCAGTCGCAGCGCGGCAGGCTGTTTCATGCATGGCCCGACCTTTATGGGCAACCCGCTGGCCTGCGCGGTCGCGGCAGAAAGCCTGACCATGCTGGCGGAAGGAGACTGGCAGCATCAGGTGGCCGCCATTGAACAGCAGCTGCGCGCTGAGCTGCTGCCGCTACGCAACTCACCGCAGGTGGCTGATGTGCGCGTGCTGGGCGCAATTGGCGTGGTGGAAACGCATCAGGCGGTCAACATGGCGGCGCTGCAGCAGTTCTTTGTTGAACAGGGCGTCTGGATCCGGCCATTTGGTCGTCTGATCTACCTGATGCCGCCCTACATCATCACGCCACAGGCACTGAGTCAGCTGGTGCAGGCGATAGGCGGCGCGCTGGAACATTCGCAACATTTTGCTGCCTGAAGCGGGCTGACCGCTGGCACTGGTGGCGCTTTTGGTTATGATGAAAGGCTATTCATCGACAATTGAGGAGATGTGATGCGCGTTTTTAGTCAGGATTTTAATGACGGCGAGAAGATGCCTGAAAAGCATGTTTTCAACGGCATGGGTTATCAGGGCGAGAATATCTCTCCCCATCTTGCCTGGGAAGCGGCGCCGGAAGGCACCAAAAGTTTCGTGGTGACCTGCTACGATCCTGATGCGCCGACCGGTTCAGGCTGGTGGCATTGGGTGGTGGCGAATATTCCGGCCAGCACCACGTCACTGCCACAGGGTGCCGGTTCCGGCAAAGCGTCACTGCCAGCAGGCGCAATTCAGACCCGTACCGATTTCGGTCAGGCGGGCTACGGTGGCGCGGCGCCGCCGCAGGGTGAAACCCATCGCTACATTTTCACCGTACATGCGCTGGATGTGGAGACGATTGAGGTGGATGAAGGCGCCAGCGGCGCAATGGTCGGCTTTAATGTGCATTTCCACGCACTGGCGAGCGCCTCGCTGACCGTGAATTATCAGTAATTCAGTAAGACTGACCACTGACAAGCCTAAAGCTGAATGATCTGGCAGCAACGCGTTAGCTTAAATTGCAGGGAACAGGGTCAGAGGAGGAAAGCGTCCCGTGCCAGGGATGGCGCGGGTCGAGCATGCCATGGATGGCGGCTTTTGCGTCTTTCCGATCTGACCCTGTTCCCTGTGTCTGCAGGATCTCACAGCTGGCAGCCACGCCTCTCCCGCCCGGGAGAGGCATTTTTCGTGGTGCGTTACGCCTGCAACTGATGAATCACGACCCACATCGGGCCCTGCCCTACTGCATAACGTCCCAGCGGCTGTAACAGCCCTTTTGGTTCGCTAATCGCATAGACTTCGATGTGATGCGATTTCTGTCCCGCTGCCACCAGATAGCGTCCGCTGTGATCGATATTGAATCCGCGCGGCTGTGTTTCTGTCGGCTGAAACCCTTCCAGGGTCAGCTCGTCACCCAGCTCGCTGACGCTGAACACCGCCAGAGTGCTGCTGGTGCGATCGCAGGCGTAGAGGAAACGGCCATCCGGCGTCAGGTGAATATCCGCAGCCCAGCGCGTACCGGTGAAATCCGGTGGCATCATATCCAGCGTCTGCACGCTTTCTGCTTCACCTTCACCCGTATTTAATGCCCAGACCTCAACCGTGCTGTCGAGCTCATTTACGCAATAAGCGAACTGACCGCCCGGATGGAACTGCATGTGACGCGGGCCTGCACCTTCTACTGTCGTGACCTGCGCCTGCTTACGCGGCGTCAGCTGACCGTCAGCGCCCAGCGAGAACAGACAGATACGATCCTGCTTCAGTGCCGGTACATACAGGGTCTTATTGTCAGTGTCGATATTGGCCGAATGGCAGCCATCCAGACCGTTGATCACCTGCAGCGGAGCCTGCGGAATGCCGTCATCGCCAATCGGGCTGACGCTGACGCAGGCATCATTGTAGGAGCCGCAGAACAGGAACCGGCCCTCACGATCGGTGGAAATGTGGGTCGGACTGCCGGGCAACGGTGCCTGACCCGCTTCGGTCAGCGTGCCATCAGCGGCAATCTTAAACGCCAGCACGCGAAAATTGGGACGCACGCCGACATAGAGAAAATCGCGTTTCGGACTCACCACCATCGGCTGAACCTGGCCGGCGACATCGGTCACCTGAAGCAACGTCAGCGCACCCTCATCATTCATCTGCCAGACGTGAATCTGCTGGCTCTCGGGACTGGCGGTGTAAACAACCTGTTTCATGCATTCTCCTTTTTTGCTGCCTTGTCATGATCTTTGAATCACTGTAGCGCGTTTTATTGCCCTACGCTGGAATCATTTGTGCCCTGTTTTTTGTCTCCGGGCCGTGGTCAGGTGTAGACTTCAGCCCCTGCAAACCTGGAAAAACGTGAGGATTAATGAGCTACCGTGTAATTGCCCTCGACCTCGACGGCACGCTGCTGACCCCAGCCAAGACGATTCTGCCGCAGTCAATCGATGTGTTAAACCAGGCCCGACAGGCGGGCGTTCATGTCGCTATCGTCACCGGACGCCATCACTGCGCTATTCATCCTTTTTATCAGGCGTTACAGCTGGATACCCCCGCAATCTGCTGTAATGGTACCTACCTGTATGATTACCAGGCAAAAAAGGTGCTGGCGTCCGATCCCATGGACCCGCAACTGGCGTTACAGGTCATTGAGATGCTGGACCAGCAGCGTATTCACGGGTTGCTCTACGTGGATGATGCAATGCTTTATCAGACGCCGACCGGTCACGTGATGCGCACACTGAAGTGGGCCGAATCACTGCCTGCTCATCAGCGTCCGCTGTTCATTCAGGTGCCCGACTTAGCGCAGGCGGCGCGTGACGCCGGTTCGATCTGGAAGTTTGCCCTGTCACACGACAATCATGAGGAACTGCAGCAGTTCGCCACCCGCGCCGAAGCGGAGCTGGGTCTGGCCTGCGAATGGTCATGGCACGATCAGGTGGATATTGCGAAAGGCGGCAATAGCAAAGGCAAACGGCTGGCGCAGTGGGTTGAATCACTGGGGCTGGACATGTCTGATGTGATCGCATTCGGAGATAACTACAACGATCTCAGCATGCTGGAAACGGCCGGGCTGGGTGTGGCGATGGGCAATGCCGACGACGCGATCAAAGCGCGGGCGAAGCGGGTGATCGGCACCAACCTTGAAACCGGTATTGCCGATACCCTCCGTCAGTACGTGTTGTAATCAGGGCGTCACCGAGACACTTTTGATCTGGGCATAGAGCCACTGATCCGGCCGGATGCCCAGTTCATCACGCGCCCACGGCGTAATGCGCGCCCAGAGCTCGCTGATACCAATACGCAGCTTCACTTCCACCTGATCGCCGACCTCCAGCAGTTCTACCACCTGCGCCGGTAAAATGTTGCGGATGGAGCTGTGTTGCGGCGGTTGCAGCGCCAGCGAGACATCAGAAGAGGCGATGCGAATACGCAGTGGCGTTTTCACCGGCTGATTCACCCGGCTGACCCAGATATGCTGGTCGCCCAGCGACAGCGCGGTCATTGGATAGTCGGGATGCTGCTCAAGCACCAGCACCCGCAGTACGCTGGTCAGTTCGCTTACTGGCAGCCACGGCCGCATCGCGCTGCTGCTCCAGACCCGCTCAAGCGGACCAAAGGCCTTGACCTTGCCCGCATCCAGCACCAGCACGTTATCCGCCAGATGCAGGATCTCATCCAGACTGTGAGAAACGTAAAGCATCGGAATATCGACCTGTTTCGCCAGTTTTTGCAGATACGGCATCAGTTCACGTTTGCGCGGCAGATCCAGCGACGCCAGCGGCTCATCCAGCAGCAGCATGTCCGGTGCGGTCAACAGCGCACGGCCTATCGCGACCCGCTGCTTTTCCCCGCCAGACAGCGACAGCGGAAAGCGCGGCAGCAGCGCCTCCAGACCCAGCAGCGACACCAGGCTGTCGAACTGCGCTTTCATTGCCGGTGCCATACCGTATTGCAGGTTGCCACGAACCCGATAGTGCGGGAACAGCCGCGCATCCTGAAACACGTAACCAATGCGCCGTTTTTCGGGCGGCAGCGCAATCTTCTGCTCCGCATCAAACAACAGACGCTCGTTAAGCTGGATCCGCCCGCGCTGCGGCTGGGTCAGCCCGCTAATCGCGTTAATCAGGGACGTCTTACCGGCACCGGAAACACCAAAAATAGCGGTGATCCCTTTGGCCGGGATCTGCAGGTCAACCTCCAGCTGGTGATCGCCCTGTTGCTGCATAATGTTGAGTGATAGCATCAGCTTCCCATCCGCTTACGGCCTGCGCGAGCCAGCCATTCCGACGCCAGCAGTGACCCCAGCGCCAGCACGATAGCGATAACGCACAGGCGCGCCGCCGCGCCCTCTGCACCGGGAGTCTCTATCAGAGTAAACATCGCCAGCGGAAGCGTGCGCGTCTCGCCGGGAATATTGGAAACAAAGGTGATGGTGGCCCCGAATTCACCCAGCGAACGGGCAAACGCCAGCACCGTCCCGACAATCACGCCAGGCAGCGTCAGCGGCAGCGTGATAGTGAAAAAGACCCGCCAGCGCCCGGCACCCAGCGTGCGGGCCGCCTGCTCCAGCCGGATATCCACCGCCTCCAGCGCCAGCCGGATGGCACGCACCATCAACGGAAAGGCGATGACAGCAGACGCCAGTGCGGCGCCGCGCCAGCTGAAAGCAAAGCTGAAACCGAACCAGTCAAAAAGTTTTTCGCCAATGATGCCGCGCCGGCCCAGGCTAATCAGCAGCAGATAACCCACCACCACCGGCGGCAGCACCAGCGGCAGGTGGATCAGGCTGTCGAGCAACGCTTTGCCGGGAAAACGGCAGCGCACCAGAATCCAGGCCATCAGGATGCCAAACGGCAGACTGCCCAGCACGGCTATGCCAGAGACTTTAAGGCTAAGCAGTACCGCCTGCCATTCGGGATCGCTGAGTATCATTTCGTCGGTGTGAATCCGTAGTGTTTGAAGATAGCCGCAGCCTGCGGTCCTTTCAGATAATCATAAAACGCTTTAACAGTCGCATTGTCGTGCTCGTTCACGATCGCCATCGGATATTCCACCGGTTTATGGCTCTTTGCCGGAAAACGCCCGACCACCTGCACGTTGTCACTGGCAACAGCGTCCGAGCCATAGACAATGCCATAAGGTGTTTCGTTTCGCTCCACCAGCGCCAGTGCCGCACGCACATTATTGGCTGGCGCTAACACAGGCGCAACGCTTTCCCAGGCGCCCAGCTTTTGCAGCGCCTCTTTGGCGTAGATGCCGGCCGGAACATGGTCCGGATCGCCAACCGCCAGACGTTCACCGTGCAGCAGTGTTTTCCAGTCGGTCTTTGCGTCCAGCGTCACCGCTTTAGCTGGCGCACTGCGTGGTGCAATCAGCACCAGATCGTTGCCCAGCAGCGTGTAGCGAGTGCGGGTGATCACGCTTTTTTTCACCACCGCATCATCCATCCACTGCTGATCGGCAGAGATAAACAGGTCGGCAGGCGCACCCTGCTCCAGCTGGCGCGCCAGCGTTGACGATGAGGCGAATGAAGAGACCACCGTCACCCCTTTTTCCTGCTTGTATTGACTGGCAATATCCTGCATCGCGTTGGTCAGTGACGCTGCGGCAAACACGGTAATGTTATCGGCGGCCACAGCCTGCCCGGCCAGCGAAACAGTGATCAGCGCCGCTGCGCCCCAGCGAGTGTAATTCAATGACATGATGTTCTCCGGCTATACGTTGTGTAGTGGATAATATAACGCAATGACCGGTAGGTTCAGTAAATTATCGGCAGGAGGAACAAAAGGTTAAATCAGAGAGGAATAATAACGACCACGCCCGCGACAATGGCGGGCGTGGCAGCAATTAATTATGCGAACGGGCTGAGGATTTTTCGCGATGACCAATTTTAGAAATGACGTTAAACACTTCACCCAGGCCATAAATCATACCCAGCATCAGCGCCATCACCACAGGCACCATCAGGACGGCGAAGGCGAGGCTTTTCAGTAATTCCAGCATGGAGAGTCTCACTCTGCTAACAAAAAAGTGATTGTAACGGGTCAGGAAAATTTTGCGCAGCCCTTTTCGTGCTTTTACTTTGGTCACAAAACGCCGCTATCATCGGCCTTCGCCTTAACCCTTTGCCGGAGCTGTCATGGAAGCCGAACTGTCCCTTCATATCCGTTTACAACAGAAACTGTTTGCCGATCCCCGGCGTATTGAGCTGCTGAAACGCGTGCAACAGACCGGATCGATCAGTCAGGGGGCGAAGCTGGCGGGCATCAGCTACAAAAGTGCCTGGGATGCGATCAATGAGATGAACCAGATGGCGGATGAAACGCTGGTGGCGCGGGCAACGGGCGGTAAAGGCGGCGGCGGTGCCACGCTGACCCGCTACGGTGAACGCCTGATACAGCTGTTTCAGCTGATGGAACAGATTCAGCAGAAAGCGTTCGATGCCCTGCAGCAGGATACGCTGCCGCTCGACAGTCTGCTGGCGGCCATCGCCCGCTTCTCTCTGCAGACCAGCGCCCGCAATCAACTGTTTGGCACCGTGATCAGCAACGATGCGCAGCAGGTGGTCCAGCATCTTATGATTCAGCTTGCTGATGGCGTCACACAGCTCAATGTGGCGCTGACCCAGCGCAGCGCCGATCGTCTGCAACTGGCGGCAGGTAAAGAGGTGCTGGTACTGATTAAAGCCCCGTGGATCCGTATCAGCCGTGACGCCGCGGAAGAAGATAATCAGCTTCCAGCCACCGTCAGTGCCATCGAGCCCGGTGAGCAGATGAGCGAAGTGCTGATGCAGCTTGCCAGCGGCGAAACCCTGTGCGCCACCCTGAGTCACGATCAGCTGCAGCAGTTGAAGCTTCAGCCAGGCGACGCTGTGATTGCCAGCTTTAACGCGGAAAATGCCATTGTCGCTACCCTGCTCTAGCCGTTGATTTGACTTCATTACGGGCAATGGTTACAACTCAGTGACACGATGCAGAAAATGGAACAGATCATGGATTCATTGCAGATTTTGCAAGGAACGTTTCATCTTAGCGATACACGGACACTGAACCTGAATCAGGTGGAACTGCAGCGCGGCGAAAGCTGGGCTTTTGTCGGTGCCAACGGCAGCGGTAAATCCTCTCTGGCGCGCGCGCTTTCCGGTGAACTGCCACCGCTGGCCGGTTCCGTCAGCAGCGATTTCAGAAAGCCGGTCCGGCTGTCGCTGGAGCAGTTACAGACCCTGGTGGCGCAGGAGTGGCAGCGTAACAACACCGATATGCTCAGCGAAGGCGAAGAAGATACCGGACTGACCGTGGCAGAGGTGATTCAGGCGGAGGTGCAGCAGCCCGATCGCTGCAAACAGCTTGCCCGGCAGTTTGGCATTGAACCGCTGCTGTCCCGTCGCTTCAAATATCTCTCCACCGGCGAAACCCGTAAAACCCTGCTCTGCCAGGCGCTGATGAGCGAGCCCGATCTGCTGATTCTGGATGAGCCATTTGACGGACTGGATGTGGCGTCACGCGCCAGCCTGACCGACACGCTGCGCAGCCTGCAGCATCCCGGGTTTACCCTGGTGCTGGTGCTCAATCGCTTTGACGACATTCCCGATTTCATTCAGCAGGTTGGCGTACTGGCAGAATGTACGCTCACCCACAGCGGGCCGCGCCAGGCCATTTTAACGGAAGCACTGGTGGCACAGCTGGCGCACAGTGAACAGCTGATGGGAATGGCGTTACCCGAGGCAGATGCGTCGGATCAGTTACCCTCACTGACAGATGATGCCCCGCGCGTTATTCTGCGCAACGGCACCGTCTCGTACAACGACCAGCCGGTGATTCAGGGGCTGAACTGGCAGGTCAACGCCGGCGAGCACTGGCAGATCATCGGACCAAACGGTGCCGGAAAATCCACCCTGCTCAGCCTGGTGACCGGCGATCACCCGCAGGGCTACAGCAATGATTTAACCCTGTTTGGGCGCCGTCGCGGCAGCGGCGAAACCATCTGGGAGATCAAACAGCATATTGGCTATGTCAGCAGCAGCCTGCATCTTGATTACCGCGTCAGCACCAATGTGCGAACGGTCATTCTGTCGGGCTTCTTCGACTCTATCGGTCTCTATCAGGCGGCATCTGACCGGCAAAAAGCGCTGACACAGCAATGGCTGACGCTGCTGGGAATGGATAACCGGCTGGGCGATGCGCCGTTCCACTCACTCTCCTGGGGACAGCAGCGACTGGTGCTGATTGCCCGCGCACTGGTTAAGCATCCGACGCTGCTGATTCTGGATGAGCCACTTCAGGGACTGGACCCGATTAACCGCCAGCTGGTGCGACGCTTTGTGGATGTGCTGATTGGCGAAGGGCGGACTCAGCTGCTGTTCGTTTCGCATCACGCTGAAGATGCGCCCGCCTGCATCACGCATCGCCTGAGCTTTGTTCCCGCTAATGGCGGCTACGTTTTTCAGCAGGAAACGGTGCGCTAAAGCATTCACATCACGTCCTTCAACGCCGCTACCGCGGCGTTTTAAAGCATATCGGTGTAAACGCTACCATTCAGAACCGCCTTTAACCCCGCATAACCGCACACAATGCCTCGAAATAAGAATATTCAGCTTGTGTAAACGATACCATTTATCCAGACTTGATCACGCTTTCGGGCGCGCTGATGTGCTACTTTTTACCGATGCCTCTTTGGCTTTTGACGCTTACCAGGATCTCACATGGAAAAATTCAACCCGGTCGATCACCCGCATCGCCGTTACAATCCACTGATTGATCAATGGATTTTAGTTTCACCTCATCGGGCCAAACGTCCGTGGCAAGGCGCGCAGGAAACCCCGGCGGTCAATACTTTACCGGCGCACGATCCGGACTGCTTCCTGTGTGCCGGAAATACCCGCATTACCGGCGATAAAAACCCGGACTATGCGGGCACGTACGTCTTTACCAACGACTTTGCCGCACTGATGACCGACACGCCTGACGCGCCCGAGAGCGACGATATCCTGATGCGCTGTGAAAGCGCACGCGGCACCAGTCGGGTCATCTGCTTCTCGCCCGATCACAGTAAAACGCTGCCGGAGATGTCACTGAGCGCGCTGGAGGAAGTGGTGCGCACCTGGCAGGCGCAGACCGCCGATCTGGGTCAGCACTACCCGTGGGTGCAGGTGTTTGAGAACAAAGGCGCGGCGATGGGCTGCTCCAACCCGCATCCGCACGGTCAGATCTGGGCCAACAGCTTCCTGCCAAATGAAGCGCAGCGTGAAGATGATCATCAGCGCGACTATTTCGCTAAACATGGCTCGCCGATGCTGGTCGATTATCTGGCCCGTGAGCAGCAGGATGGCAGCCGCACCGTGGTGGAAACCGAACACTGGCTGGCTGTGGTGCCGTGGTGGGCGGCCTGGCCGTTTGAAACGCTGCTGCTGCCGAAAGCGCACGTTAAACAGCTGACGGACCTCAGCGAAGCCCAGAGCGCCGACCTGGCAAAAGCCATTAAGCTGCTGACCAGCCGCTACGACAATCTGTTCCAGTGCTCCTTCCCCTACTCAATGGGCTGGCACGGCGCGCCGTTTAATGGCGAAGCCAACGATCACTGGCAGCTGCACGCTCACTTCTATCCACCGTTGCTGCGTTCAGCAACGGTGCGTAAATTTATGGTTGGCTATGAAATGCTGGCCGAAACCCAACGCGATTTAACGGCGGAACAGGCGGCGGAACGTCTGCGTTCTGTCAGCGACGTTCACTTCCGTGAGGCACAACAATGAGCTTAAAAACCATCACGCAGCAGCTTTTTTCTGACGCATTTGGCTACGCTGCCACCCATACCATTCAGGCACCGGGCCGCGTTAATCTGATTGGCGAGCACACGGACTATAACGACGGCTTCGTGCTGCCGTGCGCTATCGATTATCAGACGGTCATCGCCTGTGCCCGCCGTGACGATCGCCAGATTCGCGTGGTCGCTGCCGATTATGAGAATGCGCAGGACACGTTCTCGCTGGATGAAGAGATTGTCAGCGTGCAGGAACCGATGTGGGCCAACTATGTGCGTGGCGTGGTGAAACATCTGCAGAAGCGTCACGCCGATTTCGGCGGCATCGACATGGTGATCAGCGGCAATGTGCCACAGGGGGCGGGCCTCAGCTCATCGGCCTCGCTGGAAGTGGCGGTCGGCACCGTGGTACAGCAGCTCTATAACCTGCCGCTGGATGGCGCAGCCATCGCCGTTAATGGTCAGGAAGCGGAGAACCAGTTCGTTGGCTGTAACTGCGGCATCATGGACCAGTTGATCTCCGCACTGGGCCAGAAAGATCACGCTATGCTGCTCGACTGCCGCACCCTGGGCACCCGTCCGGTGTCGATGCCGGAAGATATCGCGGTGGTGATCATCAACTCCAACTTCCGTCGTACGCTGGTCGGCAGCGAATACAACACCCGCCGCGAGCAGTGTGAAGCGGGCGCGCGTTTCTTCAATAAGAAAGCGCTGCGTGACGTTGAACTGGCCGGGTTTGAAGCGGCACAGTCGCAGCTCGATCCACAGGTCGCCAAACGCGTGCGTCACGTTCTGACCGAGAACGCCCGTACCCTGGAAGCCGCCGATGCGCTGACGCAGGGCGACCTGACCCGTATGGGCCAGCTGATGGCCGACTCTCACGCCTCAATGCGTGACGATTTCGAAATCACCGTGCCGCCGATCGATACGCTGGTTGAGATCGTGAAAGCGCAGATTGGTGAGCGCGGCGGCGTCCGTATGACCGGCGGCGGCTTTGGTGGCTGCATCGTGGCACTGATGCCACTGGACCTCGTCGATCAGGTTAAAGCCGCCGTGGCAGAACAGTATGAAGCCGCGACCGGCATCAAAGAGACCTTCTACGTCTGTAAAGCCTCTGAAGGAGCCGGCCAATGCTGAATGACGTCAACTCCCATGCGCCCGACGGTCAGCCGTGGCGCATAACCGTGCTGCGCAATGCCAACGGCATGCTGGCAACTTTTATGGACTGGGGGGCGACCTGGCTCTCTGCCCGCGTACCGATGCAGGATGGCACGGTGCGTGAAGCGCTGCTCGGCTGCGCCACGCCCTCTGACTATCTGCACCAGGATGCCTATCTGGGCGCCACCGTGGGCCGCTACGCTAACCGCATCGCTGGCGCAAAACTCAATAAACTTAACCGTCAGCTGGTGCCTAACCAGGGCGTACATCAGCTGCATGGCGGACCGGAAGGCTTTGATAAACGCCGCTGGCAAATCGTCAGTCAGTCTGACAGCGAAGTGCATTACCGCATCGATTCACCGGATGGCGATCAGGGCTATCCGGGCAATCTGATTGCTGACGTGCGCTATCAGCTGGATGATCAGAACTGCCTGAGCATCAGTTATGAAGCGCGTTGCGATCAGTCCTGCCCGGTCAATCTGACCAACCATGCTTACTTTAATCTTGATGCGCATCATGGCGATGTCCGCCAGCATCGCTTACAACTGCACGCCGACCAGTATTTACCGGTCGACAGCGAAGGCATTCCGAATGCGCCGCTAAAAGCGGTCGCCGATACCAGCTTTGATTTCCGCAACGCTAAAGTCGTGGCGCAGGATTTCCTGGCAGATGACGACCAGCGTGCAGTAAAGGGCTATGACCACGCGTTTCTGCTGAACAGCGCCGGCGACGAGAGTCAGCCTGCGGCAGAACTCTGGTCAGAAGATGGAAAATTACAGCTCAGCGTGACTACCTCGGCCCCAGCGTTGCAGTTCTACTCCGGCAACTATCTGGCGGGCACCCGTGCCCGTGAGCAGGCGAGCTATAATGCCTTTCAGGGCATTGCGCTGGAGAGTGAATTTTTACCGGATTCGCCTAATCACGCTGAGTGGCCTCAGCCTGATTGCTGGCTGCAGCCGGGAGATCGCTGGGAATCGGTGACGCGTTATCGCTTCACGCCACGCTGAGCCTCCGGCTGAAAAACGCGCAGTGCGTCACACACAGGCTTACGCGCTGCCCGCTTTTCCGTTATGGTATGGCGCAATCAGCTCGTGTATCAGGCGGGCAGCAGCAGGTTTCCAATCTCACAGAAACATCACAGTATTAAGGAGTTAAGCTATGGCTGTAACTAAGCTGGTTCTGGTGCGACACGGCGAAAGCCAGTGGAACAACGAAAACCGCTTTACCGGTTGGTATGATGTTGACCTTTCTGAGAAAGGTCGTGGCGAAGCCAAATCAGCAGGTCAGCTGCTGAAGAAAGAGGGCTTTGTTTTTGATTTTGCTTACACCTCCGTACTGAAGCGTGCCATTCATACGCTGTGGAATGTGCTGGATGAGCTGGATCAGGCCTGGCTGCCGGTTGAGAAAACCTGGCGTCTGAACGAGCGTCACTATGGTGCGCTGCAGGGTCTGGATAAAGCTGAAACTGCCGCCAAATATGGCGACGAGCAGGTTAAGCAGTGGCGTCGCGGCTTTGCCGTCACCCCGCCAGAGCTGGATCGTTCAGATGAGCGCTTCCCGGGCCATGACCCGCGTTACGCGAAACTTACCCCAGAGCAGCTGCCAACCACCGAAAGCCTGGCGCTGACCATCGACCGCGTTATCCCTTACTGGAACGACACCATTCTGCCGCGCATCAAAAGCGGTGAGAAAGTGATCATTGCCGCACACGGCAACTCACTGCGTGCACTGGTAAAATATCTGGATAACCTGAGCGAAGATGAAATCCTCGAACTGAACATCCCTACCGGCGTACCGCTGGTGTATGAGTTCGATGAAAACTTCAAACCGCTGAAACGCTACTACCTGGGCGACCAGGACGAGATCGCCGCGAAAGCTGCAGCCGTTGCGAATCAGGGTAAAGCGAAGTAATTTCTCGCTGAAAGGCAAAAAGGCCAGACGAAAGTCTGGCCTTTTTTATTGATGACAACGTCTGGCCAGGCAAATCAGCCGCGGCGCTGTTTAACCGCTGCCGCCAGCTGACGCAGCACCTTGTCGGTATCTTCCCAGCCAATGCAGGCGTCGGTAACACTTTTGCCATAGACCAGCGGCTCGCCGCTCTCCAGGCTCTGGTTACCTTCCACCAGATGACTCTCAATCATCACACCGACAATCGCCTGCTCACCGTTAATCAGCTGCTGTGCAACATCGTCTGCCACGACCATCTGACGCTGGAACTGTTTGCTGCTGTTGGCATGGCTGAAATCGATCATCACCTGCTGTGGCAGACCCGCTTTCGCCAGTCCTTCTTTTACCTCAGCCACATGCTGCGCGCTGTAGTTTGGCTCTTTTCCGCCGCGCAGAATGATATGACAATCACCGTTACCGCTGGTTTCCACAATCGCGGAGTGACCATACTTCGTCACTGACAGGAAACAGTGTGGCGAACCCGCCGCGTTAATCGCATCGATCGCGACCTTAATGGTGCCATCGGTGCCGTTTTTGAAACCCACCGGACAGGAAAGGCCCGATGCCAGCTCACGGTGAACCTGAGATTCTGTGGTACGCGCACCAATCGCGCCCCAGCTCATCAGGTCAGCCACGTATTGCGGGGTAATCATATCCAGAAACTCGCCCGCCGCCGGTAAACCGCTGTCGTTAATGTCCAGCAGCAGCTTACGCGCCAGACGCAGACCGTCGTTGAGCTGATAGCTATTGTCCATATATGGATCGTTGATCAGCCCTTTCCAGCCCACCGTGGTGCGCGGCTTTTCAAAATAGACCCGCATCACCACTTCCAGCTCGCCTTTCAGCTCATCACGCAGCGCCAGCAGGCGATCGGCATACTCTTTCGCCGCGTGTGTGTCATGAATGGAGCAGGGACCAATCACCACCAGCAGGCGGTCATCCTTGCCCTGCAGGATCTGATGAATCGCCTGACGGGCCTGAGAAACGGTCTGTGCAGCACGATCGGTCGCCGGGAATTTTTCGAGCAGCGCAACCGGAGGTAACAGCTCTTTAATCTCTTTGATGCGTAAGTCATCGTTCTGGTAATTCATACTGATTCCATTTTATTTCTGGCCCGGCGCCCGCCGGACACAACCTGCCCAATGTAGCCCGAAGCGCCAGGGGTGTAAATTCCCGCTGCGGGTTAAATGTGCGGGTCATATTTGCATTAATCAGGTTAGCGACTAGACTTTTTACTGGTAAGCACTGAGGAACATCCCGCTTACCAGATTTAATCACCCTGTTTAAGCCAACCGGCGAATTTTATTTCGTCAGGGATTTTATTACCCGAAATTGCACCTCTGGGCTTAAAGCAACTTCATTTATTAACGGGAGTATAATGATGAAAAAGTTTGCCTTAGTTTTTTTGACAGCAGCAATGACACTGAGCAGCGGTGCGGTACTGGCTGCGGACAGCAGCAGCAACAATGGTACAGCTAATCAGGCGGCCAGTGCGGGTGCAGTAGCGGGCGGCGCAAATGAAAATCTGCCGCCAAACAAAGTTGATAACGATAAAATTAATAACACCGGCAACAACACTAATCCTGCAACGTCTGGCAGCACCACCAGCAATGGTAATATGTCTGCTAACGAAATGGACCAGAACGCCCAGTGTAAAGATGGCAAATGTCCGAACATTAATAAAAAAGTTCAGACTAAAGTGGGCGGCGGTGACGTAGATACCAAAACCGACGGCACCACCCAGTAATTCTGTTTAACCCGGCGCGCTTCGGCTCTCCGGGTTTTTCTCCCCTCTGCCCCACTCTTCCGCTATGCTAATCCTGTGAAATTTACAGGGAATCCTTCATGGCTGTTTTGCTTCTGATAGACGATCATCCGCTGGTTGAAGTGGCACTTGAAGCCGCCCTGAGCCAGTCACCTATTCCGGTTCAGCTCCTCTCTGCCAGCAGTGAAAAAGCCGCCCGTCCCCTGCTTCAGCAGTCACTGGACATTATCGTGCTGGATATCGGCCTGCCGGATAGTGATGGGCTGGAGTTCCTGCGTCGCCTGAAGATCCATCGACCCGATTGCCCGGTCCTCATCTACTCCGCGCAGCAGACCCGCCACTATGTGCGTCGCGCTCAGGCGCTGGGTGCCGCCGGTTATGTGGTGAAAAGCCAGCGTATGGCGCAGTTGCTCAGCGCTATCCTTGCCGTGCTCGGCGGACAGACGGCTTTCCCGGAGATGGATGATGAGCCTGAACTCCCGTTAACCCAGAAAGAGCGTCAGATTCTGGCCCTACTGGCCAGCGGGCTGTCTAATCTGCAAATTGCTGCCCAGTTGCACATCAGCAATAAAACGGTCAGTACCCATAAGAAAAATATTCTGGAAAAAACCGGCGCCCGCTCGGTGGTAGAACTGGCCGATCTGTGGAAGGCACAGCAGTGAGAGTTTTTCTGCTGATGCTGCTGTTGCTGTGCGGCTCCGCGCTGGCTGAGGTGCGTCCGGTGAGCAGCGTCAATCTGCCGATGATGCTGCCGGTGACGCACGCGGAAACCATGCAGGGCAAAATTCTGCGCGTTGGCCTGCTGGAAGAGAACCACGCGCCCTGGACAATGCGCATCGGCAATGACCTCTATGGCATCAATGCCGACTATCTTTCCGCGCTGCGACAGCTGACCGGCGCGCAGTTCACCCTCAACCTGTACAGCGATCAGCTGCATCTCATGCAGGCACTGAGCAGCGGCCAGATTGATTTCGCGCTGGGCATGTGGGTCACGCCCCTGCCCGCCGGCACCCTGAGCAGCGATAACTGGTACAGCAGCCCGCTGCGTGTCTACCGCAATCAGCAAAACCAGCGTGCCGTGATGTTTAACAGCCAGAATGCCCAACTGGCGATCAGCGACAGCACGCTGGCCCAACTGCCGCCCGCGCTGGCGGCCCGCCACAGCTTCAGACGCTACAGCAGCGATCTGCAGGCGCTCTACACCCTGCTCAATCAGCAGAATGACTATCTGGTGGCGGATGAGACCAGCGCCGGTTTTTTGTTAAGCCAGCTTCAGCAGGGCCAGATTTACCAGATCGCCTCTCACATCGAGGCCGGACAGCTTAACCTGCGCGCGGTGGCACGTGATCCTCAGCTTATCAGCTGGATTAATCAGAGCCTGCGTCAATTGCCAGCGGAACTGATGAACACGCTACAGGCGCGCTGGAGCAGTAACCTGCCGCGCTATCAGGATACGCAGACCCTGATGCTCAGCCCCGCTGAACGCGCCTGGATCGCCGATCATCCGCGCGTTACTTACACCGCCGAACCGGACAACTATCCCTGGAGCTACCGCGATGCCAGCGGCACCGCCAGAGGTTATGGCGTGGACTTGCTGAAAGCGATAGCACAGAGCACAGGATTGCAGTTTGAGCCGGTATGGGTCAGCAATCCCCGTCAGGCACGCACCCTGATTGAGCAAAAGCAGGCGATGCTGCAGCTGATGCAGCCGCTGAACGGCGATGCGATGCAGAGTACGTCGCTGCCGGTGTGGCGGGCGCTGTGGGGCATCTACAGTATCCAGTCTGACACGCTGGCGCACTGGCGCGACCTGCGCGGCAAACGGATTGGTGTATTGCAGGATGACCTGGCGCTGCGCCTGTTGCCTGCGGATCTGCAGCCCCTGCAGTTTGCCGACCGTAATAGCCTTTATGACGCGCTGGCAAAAGGGCAGATCGATGTGCTGGTCGATAATGTGCTTTCCGCCCGCTGGCGTATTGCCAGCCGCGATGATGCGCGCATCCACCTGGCCTTTGCCGCCAGCGACATCGCCTGGCCCATCGCGCTGGGCGTCACACCCGACCAGGCGGTGCTGCGCACGCTGCTGGATCGTGCTCTGCAGCAGATTCCGGCCGATACCCAGAGCCAGATGCGCGACAGCTGGTCTACCCCGCCGCAGCCCGGCAGCGTGATGGCAATGGGTTCGCTGCCAATGATGGTGCTGGCGGTGGCCGGTGCGGCCATTGTGCTGCTGTTGCTGCTGCTGGCACGCCGTTACTGGCAACAGCGCCGCGAGCGTCAGCAGCGTGAACAGGCAGAGCATGCAAATGCGATGAAAAGCCAGTTTCTGGCAACCGTCAGTCATGAGCTGCGCACGCCGATGCAGGCTATCCTGGGGCTGCTTGAGCTGGAAAAACAGCAGCACAGCAGCCAGAACCTGACGCTGCTTCACAGCAGCGCTCAATCGTTGCTGACGCTGCTGAATGACCTGCAGGACCATGCCCGCATTGAGAGCAACAGTTTTACCCTGGCACCCCGTCCACTGGCGCTGGCGCAATGGCTCAGCCAGCAGCAGCACTTTTATCACCCGTTAATGCGCGGTGACGGGCCGCGTCTGATTGTCGAGGCGCTGACGCCGCTGCCTGACACGGTGCTCATCGATGCCGATCGCCTGCAGCAGGTGATCAACAACCTGATGACCAATGCGCTGAAATTTACGCGTCACGGCACGATTCGCCTGACCCTGGCTGCCCAGGATCAACAGCTGATTCTCACAGTGAGCGACAGCGGCAGCGGTATCCCATCGGAGGAACAGCAGAAGTTGTTTGATCCCTGGTATCAGGCGCCGTCCGGAAAATCAGTTTCGGTGCAGGGCAGCGGCCTGGGGCTGTTTATCTGCCGCGAAATAGTGCTGCGGATGGGCGGCGATATCCGGCTCGCCTCAGAACCGGGGCTCGGCACTCAGGTCACTGTGACGCTGCCGCTTGAGATCTGCACGCCAGCAAACCACGTGGACGAATCCGCCCTGCCCGGTTTTCCGCAGCTGCGGGTGGCGATTGTGGATGACCACCCGACTAACCTGCTGGTGATGCAGCAGCAGCTGGCACGCTTTGCCATTCAGGCTGACATCTTTGAGCAGGGACGTGCGCTGCTGCAGGCCGATGCGCAGCAACCTTATGACCTGCTGTTTATCGACCAGATGATGCCGCGTCCCGACGGCACGCTGCTGCTGCGGATACTGCGTCGGCGTGACCGCCAGCGGAGACGGCAGGCGATGCGGGTACTCTGCTCGGCTGATGCGCAGCTGCTGTCGCGCTCGCTTGAGGAGCGGGAGCGGGTATTGATCAAACCGGTGCAGTTAGGCGATCTCAGCGCGTTGCTGGCAGAGTGGCAGCAAGCGTGGCAGGACGATCCGCTGGCGTCACTGGATGACAATCTGTGGCAACTGGCACAGCAGAATGAAAAATTCCTCAACCGTCTGAGCCAGACGCTGCACAGCACGGTTACGCAGGATCTGGCCGCGATGCAGGGGGCGCATGATCGTGCGGACTGGACGCCGTTCGCTGAGGCGGCACACAGGATGAAAGGAAGCTTTTTACTGGTGGGGCTGGAGCATGGCGCGCAGCTCAGCCAGCAACTGACGGAGCAGGTAAAACAGCATCAGGACCCGTCTGAGACGTGGCAATTACTGATATTATTAGCAAACAGGTTACTGAAAAAACTGGAAACTTATGGCACATACCCACACTCATAGCGGGCAGGATAGTAATCGCACGCGTCTGGCGGCCGCCTTCGGGGTGACCGTCGTCTTCATGGTTGCTGAAGTCATTGGCGGCTGGCTCTCTGGTTCACTGGCGCTGCTGGCGGACGCCGGGCATATGCTGACCGATGCCGCCGCACTGCTGATGGCCTTGCTGGCGGTCCATTTCTCACGCCGTAAACCCAATGCACGTCACACCTTTGGCCTGCTGCGTCTGACCACGGTAGCCGCATTTGTTAACGCCATTGCACTGCTCGGCATTACTGCGCTGATCGTCTGGGAAGCAGTGCGCCGCTTTGCCGACCCGCAACCGGTGACCGGCGGACTGATGCTGGGAATCGCGATCGGCGGCCTGCTGGCCAATCTGCTCTCGTTCTGGCTGCTGCATCATGGCAGCGGAGAGAAGAACCTCAACGTGCGGGCCGCGGCGCTGCATGTGATGGGTGACCTGCTCGGTTCAGTGGGCGCGATTGTCGCGGCAGTAATCATACTGCTGACCGGCTGGACGCCCATCGACCCGATTCTGTCGTTACTGGTGTCACTGCTGGTGCTACGCAGCGCATGGTCGCTGCTGCGTGAGAGTCTGCAGGAGTTACTGGAAGGGGCACCGCATTCACTGGATGTGAACAAGCTGACACGGGATCTCACCCTGAACATCGCCGAGGTGCGCAATATTCACCATGTGCATCTGTGGCAGGTGGGCGAAAAGCCGATGCTGACGCTGCATGCGCAGGTGATCCCGCCTTACGATCATGATGCGCTGCTGCATCGCATTCACGACTATCTGCGCGAGAACTATCAGATCGCGCACGCGACAGTGCAGATGGAGTACCAGCCCTGCGCCGGTGCGGAGTGTGAACTCGGCTCAGGCAGTGCGGCTGCCACCGGCCATGACCACAGTCATTCTCACGACCACGATCATGGCCCTGCTCATGTTAAAGGCGACAAGCACACTCACTGAGCTGACAGCGCGCGGGAACCCTGTTGCCGCGCGCTGCGGATCCACATACGTGATCCGTTCAGCGCAATCAGCGTCAGAATCACATACTCCAGCGACATCGCATAGACACCCTGACGGGCGAAGATCATCACGCTAATCACATTGATGATGACCCACAGCAGCCAGTTCTCCACATATTTGCGCGTCATCAGCACCATCGCGGCAATAGACAGCACCATCATGCAGGAATCCCAGAACGGGAAGGCATCCGGCTGCAGCGCAGGCATCGCCACCGACAGGCCCAGACCGTTCATCAGCGTTACCGCCGCACGGGTTAACAGCGCAAACACCGGATCGATATAGAGGGTCATCAGCGCAATCGCAATCACACACCCTGCTGTCCAGGCCAGCGCTCCAGGCAGCGGCAGCCAGCGGATTTTCAGCGCCGCCTGATGATCTTCGGTCTGTCGGCTCCATGCGTACCAGCCATAGAGATTGGCGGCAAAGAAGAAGAGCTGCAGCAGCAGGCTGGCATAGAGCTGGATCTGAAAGAAGATCACCGCAAACAGCGTGACGTTAATCAGGCCAAACGGATAGTTGATAATTTTTTCCAGGCTGGCAAACCAGATACAGAGTAAGCCCGCCAGCGTGCCGATGGCCTCAATCCATGAGAGATCGTAGCCTCCGGCACCCAGAGGAATATGAACCAGAATATTATGTGTGCTGAAGAAGTCCATGCAGAGCACCTGTCCGGGAACGCTTAGGCGTTGCCCTTCACGTTGAGTTTAAGTTCCGCTGCAAAGGATAGCATGCGATTAAGCGGCAGTAACGCCGCCTCTCGCAGCGTCTCATCCACCTGAATCTCATGTTCCACCCCACCCGACTCCAGCGCCTCTGCGATGGCTTTAAGGCCGTTCATTGCCATCCAGGGACAGTGCGCGCAGCTGCGGCAGGTTGCCCCTTCACCTGCGGTCGGCGCTTCCAGCAGCTCTTTATCCGGCACCGCCTGCTGCATTTTGTAGAAGATGCCGCGGTCGGTCGCCACAATCATCTGCGGATGCGGCAGGGATTTCGCCGCCTGAATCAGCTGGCTGGTCGAGCCGACCGCGTCCGCCAGTTCGACAATCGCCTGCGGTGACTCAGGATGCACCAGCACCGCCGCATCGGGATAGAGCGCTTTCATGCGCTGCAGCGCCTGGGTTTTGAACTCGTCATGCACAATGCAGGCGCCCTGCCAGCACAACACATCTGCACCCGACATCCGGGTAACATAGCGACCAAGGTGACGATCCGGTGCCCAGATGATCTTTTCGCCGAGACTGTCGAGATGCTCAATCAGCTCTACCGCAATACTGGAAGTGACCACCCAGTCGGCGCGGGCTTTGACGGCCGCCGAGGTATTGGCATAGACCACCACGGTGCGATCGGGATGCGCATCACAGAAGGCGTTAAACTCTTCAATGGGACAGCCGAGATCCAGTGAACACTCCGCCTGCAGGGTCGGCATCAGCACGGTTTTTTCGGGGCTGAGGATTTTGGCGGTTTCACCCATAAAGCGCACGCCCGCCACCAGCAGCGTGGTCGCCGAATGATTGCTGCCGAAACGCGCCATCTCCAGCGAGTCGGAGACGCAGCCGCCTGTCTCTTCCGCCAGCGCCTGAATTTCCGGATCGGTGTAATAGTGCGCCACCATCACCGCGTTTCGCGCTTTCAGCAGCGCTTTGATTTTCTCACGGTAAAACGTCTTCTCACCGTCACTCAGGCGGGCGGGTTTCGGTGGAAAAGGATAAACGGCGCTTTCAGGATCGAACATTACACTCATGACACAGCTCTCGTTTTGTCTAATTAACGAAAATCACCTGCGGAGGCGAATTTTGGCGATGAATCCGCCGTCGTGTTTTATATGCTAAACACGATAACGGAAAAGCCACACTGTGTCGTGAGATTTTTACTCTGCCTGCGTTACAGCACCGACCCTGCCCGTCTGCGTTTCATCTGCCAGCACCAGCGTTTTCTGCGGCGCTTCCAGTGCCAGCAGGAAAGCTTTGGTCTCCAGGCCGCCCGCAAAGCCGGTCAGCTTGCCGTTGGCACCGATCACGCGATGGCACGGTGCGACAATGGAAAGTGGATTACGGCCGTTGGCCGCGCCGACCGCGCGCACCGCCTGTGGATGGCCGATCTCCCGTGCAATCTGGCTGTAGCTGCGCGTCTCACCAAACGGTATCGCCACCAGCGCCTGCCAGACTTTTTTCTGAAAGTCGGTGCCGACCATGTCGAACGGCAACGCAAAACAGCGTCGCGCACCGGTAAAGTACTCGCTGAGCTGACGCGCGGTTTCGATCAGAATGGGATGATCGTCATTGCGCGTTTGAGGTAAAAACCGGGTGCGTTTTGGATCGTCGTTTTCCCACAAAATCCCCGCCAGGCCGATATCGCTGGCGACCAGCTTCAGCTTGCCCACCGGGGTAACTATCTGTTTGAAGTAGTACATGGTGATTCTCCCGTCACGGTTCCGTCGTCCAGTATCGCACTTTTCATCAGCCTGACTGGCTGTTTTCGGTCATGGTTATAAACTGTTGTGCTGTCCGAAAACAGCCAGTCTGCCGGGATTCCCCCCTGTAGGCTGCGCTTATTTACCGGAGAAATGCCATGCTCGATCCCGACATTGCCTATCAGGCGCTGACCTCACGTGATACCCGCTTCGACGGCGTTTTCTTTGTGGGCGTGACCTCAACCGGTATCTATTGCCGCCCAATTTGCCCGGTAAAAGCGCCGATGCAGAAAAACTGTCTTTTCTTCAGCAGCGCCGAGGCGGCGGAGAAAGCGCGTTTTCGCCCCTGCCTGCGCTGCCGGCCTGAGCTGGCTCCCGGCAATGCGCCTGTCGATCAGCCGCATCGCGTGGCGGAGCAGCTGATTCAGCGCATTGAGGAAGGGATGCTGGAGGAGCGCGAAGGTCTGGAGGCGATTGCCGCTGAGTTCAGTCTCAGCCTGCGTCAGCTGCGCCGTATCGTGCAACATGAACTCGGCGTCTCACCACTGGAGCTGAAGCAGACACGGCGTATGCTGCTGGCCAAGCAGTTGCTGACAGAAACACAACTGCCGGTCACGGAGGTCGCCTACGCCAGTGGCTTCAGCAGTCTGCGCCGTTTTAATGATGTTTTCCAGGCTCGCTACCGCATGACGCCAAGCGCGCTGCGTCGCGAGGATACCGGCGCGAAGCGTGCGCAGCCCGGCGACCGTGTGACGCTGCGGCTGGCCTATCGCCCGCCCTACGACTGGGCGGCGATGCTCTGGTTTTTGCAGACACACCTGATGAAGGAAGTTGAGGCAGTGGAAGATGGCTGCTGGCGACGTACCGTGGCGCTGGGACGTTTTCGGGGCTGGGTCAGTGTATCCCATCTGCCGCAGAAGAACGCGCTGCAGGTGACGCTCTCAACCTCACTGACGCCGGTTCTGCCGCTGCTGCTGCGCCGCCTGCGCGATCTGTTTGACCTGGACGCGCAGCCGCAGCGTATCGCCGCCTGTCTGGCTCAGGACCCGCTGCTGGCACCCAGCCTGATTGCACATCCTGGTCTGCGTGTGCCGGGCGCCTTCGACGCTTTTGAACTTGGCGTGCGCGCTATTATCGGCCAGCAGGTGACCGTTAAAGCCGCCACCACAGTCAGCAGCCGATTTGCCGCCGCCTTTGGCGAGCCCTGTGAAACGCCCTTTGCCGACCTGACCCGCTACACCGCGCTTCCTGAACGCATCGCAGCGCTGACGGTGGATGACGTTGCGCCGATGGGCATCGTCAGCGCTGCCCGCTCCCGCGCCATCATCGCCTTTGCCACCGCCTGCGCCAGCGGCGATCTGCGTCTCAGTGCCGCGCAGCCGCCTGATGAGGTAATAAAAAAGCTGGTCAGCCTGCCGGGCATTGGTCCCTGGACCGCGCACTATATCGCGATGCGCGCCCTGCGCTGGCCGGATGCTTTTCCCAAAGAGGACATTGCCATCCGTAATAACCTGGGCGGCATGTCATCTAAAGAAGCAGAAGCGCGCTCGCAATCCTGGCGTCCCTGGCGCAGCTATGCGGTGATGCATATCTGGGAGAGCCTGGCAGTGGCGAAGGTGAAGAAAAAGCCGTGAGGATGGATACAGAGATGCAGGTTATCACCCAGACTTGCACAAGCAGTATCGCAGAAATAATAAAAGCGCCATAAAAAGCTTCCAATCTGCTGGCAAACCATCATCCGGCTGAATCTGACCGTAATAAATGAGTTTAAAGCGCAGGGAACCCGGTCAGAGGAGGAAAGCGTCCCGCTCCAGGGACGGAGCGGGCCGAGCGTGTCATGGATGACGGATTTTGCGTCTTTCCGATCTGACCGTGTTCTCTGCGCAGGCTGGATCTCATAGCGATACAGGCCAGGCTTGATCACTATCTTAAATGCCAGATGCATTGTGCTTTTGAATAATAAATAGATACAGCAGAAACGAAAAAAGCGCCCAAAGGGCGCTTCTTTCTTAATTGGTGGGTCGTGCAGGATTTCGGCCCTTCCAGGGCCTCGCCCTCCGGGTGATGCTAACGCATCAGCCTGAATCACCGGGCGATTCAGTCGAACCTGCTGCAGGTTCTCACCCTGCACGGTAACGCCCGTGCCCCGGAAACGAAAAAAGCGCCCAAAAGGCGCTTCTTTCTTAATTGGTGGGTCGTGCAGGATTGCCTCGGCCCTTCCCAGGGCCTCGCCCTCCGGGTGATGCTGACGCAACAGCCTGAATCGCCCGGCGATTCAGTCGAACCTGCTGCAGGTTCTCACCCTGCACGGTAAAGTCCGTGCCCCGGAAACGAAAAAAGCGCCCAAAGGGCGCTTCTTTCTTAATTGGTGGGTCGTGCAGGATTCGAACCTGCGACCAATTGATTAAAAGTCAACTGCTCTACCAACTGAGCTAACGACCCGCTGGGGGCTTACAACCGTTCAGCGCACCAGGCGTCTGAGATAAGATGGTGGGTCGTGCAGGATTCGAACCTGCGACCAATTGATTAAAAGTCAACTGCTCTACCAACTGAGCTAACGACCCATCTTAGGTTGTGAAGCAATGCTGAAGTGTTCTTCTTGAAACTGCGCGGTAAAAAGCGCGTCTGAAGGAGATGGTGGGTCGTGCAGGATTCGAACCTGCGACCAATTGATTAAAAGTCAACTGCTCTACCAACTGAGCTAACGACCCATCTTCAGGCTTACCAGACACTTTTCAATGTGTCCCGGCAACGGCGGCATATATTACTGATTTAGCGGGGTAGCGCAACTCTTATTTCTGCTAAACGCTTCAGTTGCTTACCTTTCATACGGCAAGACCAGAAATCACACGATATCTGGTCTGAACCGGACAAATTACAGACCGCTCAGACGTTTCTGAGCTTGTTTAGCAGATTCAGTGTCTGGATAAAGTTTGATCACCTGCTGGAAGACCGCTTTGGCTTTCGCCGTGTCTTTTTTCTCCTGCATGATCACACCCACTTTCAACAACGCTTCTGCAGCTTTCGGCGACTTCGGATAGTTTTTCACTACCGTGGCGTAATAATACGCCGCGTCGTCCTTTTTGCCTTTGTTGTAGTTCAGCTGACCCAGCCAGTAATTCGCATTCGGCTGATAGGTCGAATCAGGGTAACGTTTTACCCACGCCTGAAGCGCGCTGATCGCCTGATCATACTGTTTCTTCTCCAGAATCAGCGCCACAGCCGCATTGTAATCGCTGTTCGCATCGCCGGTCTGCGCAGGTGCGCTCTCCGCTGATGCTGCCGCGCCTGCGGTTGCGGCTGCGCCTGTATCTGCTGCGGCATCGCTGCCGGCTGCCTGTTGCCCGCCGTTGCTGCTGGCGCTGCTCAGCGTGTCAATCTGCTGGTAAAGCTGCTTCTGCCGCTCAACCACCTGATTCAACTGATACGTGTTTTGCTGGATTTGCCCACGCAGCGCATCAATATCACGCTGGTTATCGCTCATCTGCTGCTGCAATTGCTGCATCAGCTGTGCCTGGGCATTAGAGATTCGTTCAAGAGTGGTGACACGGTCTTCGACCGAGCCGGAGCCAACGCTACTGATTGACGCTTGGGCATTAGCGGCCCAGGGGGCCGCTACGCCAATCAGTAACGACAGACTCAACAGATGACGTCTGAAGTTACTAACCATGTGATTCTCTTAGTAGACCAGAACGGCACGACGGTTTTTAGAATACGCTGCTTCGTCATGACCCAGAACGGCTGGCTTCTCTTTACCGTAAGAAACGATAGACATCTGATCAGCCGACACGCCTTTACCCTGCAGGTACATCTTAACGGCGTTAGCACGACGTTCGCCCAGGGCGATGTTGTATTCCGGCGTACCGCGCTCATCCGCATGACCTTCGATGGTCACTTTGTATGATGGGTTGCTGCGCAGGAAAGTTGCGTGCTGATCCAGCATCTGTGCGTAATCAGACTGAACGTCATATTTGTCCAGACCGAAGTACACAATGTTGTTCTGCTGCAGCTGCTGCATCTGCAGACGAGCCTGCTCGTCAGAAGACATGTTGCCGCCGTTGCCGTTCATGCCAGAATTTGCACCGTAAGCGCCATCAGCACCCATGCCAGTCTGGTCATTGTTGTTGTTTTTGTGTGAGCTACAAGCCGCTACTGCCAGAACCGGCAGAGCCAGCATCAAACCCTTCAGCACTTTGTTCAGTTGCATTTCAAAAATCCCATTATTGTTTATTGTTTGCGATGTCTGAAGTGTCAGACATTACAGATACGGCGACCAGGCAGGAAATTTTACCTGTCCATCAGTTGCCGGAAGACGCGCTTTGAAACGGCCGTCGGTTGAAACCAACTGCAACACGGAACCCATACCCTGAGTAGAGCTGTAGATTACCATTGTGCCATTTGGTGCCAGGCTCGGCGTTTCATCCAGGAACGTGTCCGTTAACGTTTGAACGGCTCCCGTTTCCAGATCCTGTTTGGCGACGTGTTGAGCACCACCGTTGGTGCTAATCATCACCATAGATTTACCATCTGTTGCCACATCCGCATCCTGGTTCTGACCGCCTTCCCAGGTAATACGCTGTGGCGTGCCGCCATTAATACCGACTTTATAAATCTGAGGGGCACCCGCCTGATCGGAGGTATAAGCCAGAGTCTGGCTGTCCGGGAACCAGGTCGGTTCAGTACTGTTATAACGACCATCCGTCACCTGACGCGTCTGACCTGACGCCAGATCCATCACATAGAGGTTCAGGCTACCGGTTTTAGAGAGTGCGAAAGCGAGCTTAGAACCATCTGGCGAGAATGCCGGAGCACCGTTGTGACGCGGATATGAGGCAACCTGACGGATGGCACCGTTAGAGAGCGTCTGGACCACCAGCGCGGACTTGCCGCTTTCAAAGGTCACGTAGGCCACTTTGCTGCCATCCGGAGACCAGGCTGGCGACATCAGTGGCTGTGGTGAACGATGCACGACGAACTGGTTATAGCCATCGTAGTCAGCGACGCGCAGCTCATAAGGGAACTGGCCACCGTTGGTCTGCACGACATAAGCGATGCGGGTGCGGAAAGCGCCCTTAATGCCTGTCAGCTTCTGGAACGTTTCGTCACTGGCAGTGTGAGCGGCATAGCGCAGCCACTGCTTTGTCACTTTATATGAGTTCTGTGCCAGCACTGTACCCGGCGCACCGCCGGTGTCAACCAGCTGGTAAGAGACCTGATAGCTGCCATCCGGGTTAGACGCGACCTGACCGACGACTACGGCGTCGATGCCGAGTGCACTCCAGGCGGCAGGCTGCACTTCCTGCGCGCTGGTTGGCTGCTGTGGCAGACGTGAGCGATCCAGTGGATTGAATTTGCCACTGTTGCGCAGGTCAGCCGCCACGATGCCGCCAACATCTTCCGGCGCGGCACCAGAACCGGCCCATTTAAACGGCACCACGCCAATCGGGCGCGCGGTATTCACACCCTGGGTGATCTCAATTCGAACTTCTGCATGCAGCATGGCTGCCCACAGCAGGATAAAAAAGCCTAACGTAACGCGAAGAGCTTGCTTCATTTTATCTCCCTTATCTGAACCTCAGTCCACGATAATTGGCACTGTTCCTGGAAACCACGAGTACAACATAAGTACGGCAAGCTAAACATAGATCAACTTGCCGACCGTGACTGCATTATTGCGGTTTAAAACGCATCGGGGCGTTTTTAAACACTTCGTAGACCGCCTGAGAAGGCGGCTTCGGAATACGTGCCTGTTTGGCAGCAGCAATCGCGGCCTGGCAGAGCGCGGGATCACCACCCTCTGACTTAACATCAATCAACAAGCCATCAGGCGCAAGTTTAATCCGCAAATCACAGGTTTTTCCGCGATACAGATCGGCATCGTAGAATCGGCTCTGAATCGCACTCACCACCTGACCCATGTAGGAGTTGATCTCAGCGCCCGATGCCCCCGCTTTCTTCTGGTTGCCCTGCCCCGCTGCGCCACCTGATGTGCCGCTTTTCGGTGCATTTTTACCGGAAGTGAGTCCACCCAGCAAATCATCAACATCGCTGTCATTGGCCGCATCGGCGGCAGCTTTCGCCTTCGCATCTGCTTTGGCTTTAGCGGCAGCCTCAGCCTTCGCTTTGGCAGCCGCATCGGCTTTCGCCTTAGCAGCCGCTTCCGCCTTCTCTTTAGCGGCCTCTTTCGCCGCCTCAGCTTTCTCTTTGGCAGCTTCTTTGGCGGCTTCGGCTTTTTCTTTAGCGGCTTCAGCGGCTTTCTCTTTTGCTGCCTCAGCAGCTTTTTCTTTCGCTTCTGCGGCTTTCTCTTTCGCTTCTTCGGCGGCTTTAGCTTTGGCATCCGCAGCCGCCTTCACTTTGGCCTCAGCCGCCGCTTTTGCATCCGCTTCCGACTTCGCCTTCGCCTCCGCAACGGCTTTCTCTTTTGCCGCAGCGGCAGCAGCGGCTTTCGCCTGTTGATCAGCCTGCTTCTTTGCTTCGGCTGCGGCCTGCTTCGCCTGCTCAGCAGTCGCTTTGGCCTGAGCATCCGCCTGTGCTTTCGCATCCGCTTTAGCTTTAGCTGCTGCCGCTTCGGCGGTTTTCTGCTGTTCCTGAGCCTGTTTCGCGGCGTCTTCTGCCGCTTTCTGCTGCTCAGCCTGCTGTTTAGCCTCTTCTTTCGCGGTTTCCTGCGCGGCTAAACGCTCTTTTTCCAGCGCTTTCAGACGCTGCTGTTCAGCAGCCTGTTTCTGTTGCAGCTCTTCTGCCTGCTGCTGCGCCTGCTTTTTACGCTGTTGCTCAGCCCGCTGGCTGTCGCTTTGCTGGTTCTGCTGACGATTGTATTGACTCACGACGGCACCGGGATCGACCATCACAGCATCAATATCGCTGCCTCCGCCACCCGCACTGCTGGGGTCAACGTGCTCATTAAACGAGCTCCAAATCAGCAGCGCGATCAACACGATATGCAGAATCACCGAAATGATTATCGCGCGCTTTAACTTCTCGTTTTGCTCGGTTGCCTTCGACACACTCGGTTCCCAAAAAACGGTTCGATTTTAAATCGGCTGCGTCATCAAACCGACAGATTTAACACCCGCCTGGTGCAGCAGGTTGAGCGCTTTAATGATTTCATCGTAAGGCACTTCTTTCGCGCCCCCGATCAAAAACACCGTCTTAGGATTTGCTTCCAGTCGACGCTGCGCTTCGCTGATCACCTGCTCGGGGGGGAGCTGATCCATTCGATCGTGATCCACGACCAGGCTGTACTGCCCCACGCCCGCCACTTCAACAATTACCGGCGGATTATCATCGCTGGAAACGGTTTTAGAGTCGGTCGCATCAGGCAGATCCACTTCCACGCTCTGGGTAATAATGGGTGCCGTTGCCATGAAGATCAGCAGCAGCACCAACAGGACGTCCAGTAGCGGAACGATGTTGATTTCCGACTTCAGGTCGCGGCGTTTGCGACCACGTACTCTGACCATCATTAACCTCTATTTACTTAGCGCTATCGCTGGAGAAAGCCTGGCGATGCAGAATGGCAGTGAACTCTTCCATGAAGTTGTCGTAGCCCTGCTCCAGTTTGTTGACGCGCTGGTTCAGACGGTTGTACGCCATTACCGCCGGAATTGCCGCAAACAGACCGATTGCGGTTGCAATCAATGCTTCAGCGATACCCGGTGCCACCATCTGCAGTGTTGCCTGCTTCACCGCGCCCAGGGCGATAAAGGCGTGCATGATCCCCCAGACAGTACCGAACAGCCCGATATAGGGACTGATTGAACCGACAGTACCGAGGAACGGAATGTGGTTTTCCAGCGCTTCCAGCTCACGGTTCATTGAGATACGCATCGCACGGCTTGCACCATCAATAACCGCCTCCGGCGCATGATTGTTAGCGCGGTGCAGTCGGGCGAACTCTTTAAAGCCGGAGTAGAAAATCTGCTCCGAGCCGCCCAGCTCTTCCCGACGCTCCTGGCTCTCCTGATACAGTCGGGAGAGTTCGATGCCGGACCAGAATTTGTCTTCAAATGCCTCAGCTTCTCTTCCCGCCGCATTCAGAATACGTGTGCGCTGAATAATGATGGCCCAGGAGGCAATAGAAAAGCCGATCAAAATCAACATGATAAGTTTGACCAGAAGGCTCGCCTTCAGGAACAAATCAAGAATGTTCATGTCAGTCACTGCTTGAACTCCGCGACAATAGACTTGGGAAGCGCAATCGGCTTCATTAGATGAGGGTTAATGCAGGCAATCAGGACCTCTGCCTCATTGAGCACTTTGCCTTCAGTATTCACGATACGCTGAGTGAACGTCATGGTAGCCCGAGTCATTGAGGTGACCTCGCTCTGGATCTCCAGAAGGTCATCAAGACGCGCCGCTGCAAGATAGTCCACCGTGATGCGCCGTACCACAAAAGCGATCTGCTGTTCTAACAGCATCTGCTGATTGAAATGGTGCTGTCGCAACATTTCGGTACGTGCTCGTTCATAAAAAGCGATATAGCTGGCGTGATAAACCACACCACCGGCATCAGTATCTTCGTAGTAGACCCGAACCGGCCAGCGAAACAGCGTTGTACTCACTCTACATCCCGGCCTCGTTTTAAACGTTGCTACTATACGCAAGAGAATTGGGGTTGGGAATGGCTCGTCAGAGCCAGGCGAAAATAATTATCGCTCGGTAACAAATGGAACGATTTCAGGAAGATTAATTGACCAGACGCTGACAAATATTCACTGACAGCGCTGGTGAGGCGGGGTGTTACAGGTAAAAACGGTAAAGCGCGATAAATAACACCAGCATGGCGGGTAACGGGCTAAACAGCGCCTGCCATCGGGTTTGCTGTGGCCGGAAGCCTGTACCGTGAATCACACCACTGCAGACCGCCCAGATCAGCACCAGACCCTGCAGCGCGGGCAGCTGACCCGCGTGGTTAGCAAAGCGGGTCGGGTCCCACATCACGCCGCCAGCCGCCAGCAGCGCCAGCAGCAGTGAAAGGGCCCGTAACGGGCCCTTATCCATCAGATCATACAGAATCCGAATTGGCGTACGCATCAGTGAGGCTCATCCTGCGCTTCAACGTGTTCAATCGCCAGCGCGGTCACGATACCAAAGGCACAGGCCAGCAACGTGCCGAGAATCCAGGCAAAATACCACATGCGACTTCTCCTTAATTAATAGAGTGAGTGACTGTTGCTTTCAATATGCTCTTTGGTAATACGACCAAACATCTTCCAGTAACACCAGGTGGTGTAAATCAGAATGATTGGAACAAAGATAGCGGCGGCAACGGTCATCGTTTGCAGCGTCAGCAGGCTGGACGTTGCATCCCACATCGTCAGGCTGGTACCCGGCACGGTGCTGGATGGCATGATGAACGGGAACATCGCAATGCCGGCGGTCATGATGACGCAGGCCAGCGTCAGTGAAGAGAACAGGAATGCCCAGGCGCCCTTCTCAACCCGCGAGCAAAGTATGGTCAGCAGCGGCAACACCACGCCCAGCAGCGGGAACAGCCACAGCACAGGATGGTTCTGGAAGTTGACCATCCAGGCACCTGCCTCACGCACTACCGTTTTACCCAGTGGGTTAGAGGCAGCAAAGTGATCCATCGTGCTGGTCACCACATAGCCATCAATACCATATTTCACCCAGACACCGGCCAGGATGAAGCAGACCATCATCACCAGGGCGGCAAGTTGTGCTGCGGTGCGTGAACGCAGATGCAGTTCGCCCGTGGTGCGCATCTGCAGATAGGTTGCGCCCTGTGCCAGAATCATCGCTACGCTGACCACACCAGCCAGCAGGCCAAACGGATTCAGCAGCTGGAAGAAGTTGCCGGTGTAGAACAGACGCAGATACTCATCGGCA
Organism: Pantoea sp. MBLJ3; assembly: GCF_000816655.1. NCBI lineage: Bacteria > Pseudomonadati > Pseudomonadota > Gammaproteobacteria > Enterobacterales > Erwiniaceae > Pantoea > Pantoea sp. MBLJ3. The sequence goes on along the minus strand of NZ_JSUT01000003.1, from coordinate 328,863 downwards.
TGGAACGGCACGCCCTGTAACAGGTTGCCAAACGCCACGCCAATGACCAGCGGCGGCACGAAGCTGCCGATGAAGATGCCCCAGTCCCAGGCACCGCGCCAGCGGTTGTCTTCAATCTTCGAGCGGTAATCGAAGCCAACCGGACGGAAGAACAGCGAGGCGAGCACCAGAATCATGGCCACGTAGAAGCCAGAAAAGGCCGCCGCATAGACCATCGGCCAGGCGGCAAACAGTGCGCCACCGGCAGTGATAAGCCAGACCTGGTTGCCGTCCCAGTGCGGGGCGATACTGTTAATCATAATGCGACGCTCAGTATCGGTGCGACCCAGAATGCGCGTCAGCATGCCGACGCCCATATCAAAACCATCTGCGACAGCAAAGCCGATTAGCAGCACGCCAATCAACAGCCACCAGACAAAGCGCAGAACTTCATAATTAAACATGGTCGCTCTCCTTATCCCCGAACCGGCTGCGTGGTTGCCGTGATCTGCTCATGATGATAACGCCCGGTTTTCAGGCTGCTCGGCCCAAGGCGGGCGAATTTGAACATCAGGTACATCTCAGCCACCAGGAACAGCGTGTAGAGTCCGCAAATCAGGATCATCGAGAACAACAGATCGCCTACAGTCAGAGAAGAGTTCGCCACCGCAGTCGGCAGAACTTCACCGATAGCCCAGGGCTGACGACCATACTCCGCGACGAACCAGCCGGATTCGATTGCGATCCACGGCAGCGGGATACCAAACAGCGCCGCTTTCAGTAACCAGCGATTTTTACCGATGCGGTTACGCAACACGCTCCAGAACGCCAGCGCGATAATGCCCAGCAGCAGAACACCACACAACACCATGATACGGAAGGCGAAATAAAGCGGGGCAACACGCGGGATAGAGTCCTGCGTCGCCTGTTTGATCTGCGCTTCTGTCGCATCCGCCACGTTATCGGTATAGCGTTTTAGCAGCAGACCGTAACCGAGATCCTGTTTGTGACTGTTGAACGCGTCCCGTACCGCCTGATCCTGACTGCCACCGCGCAGTTCGTTCAGCAAGGCGTAGGCTTTCATGCCGTTGCGGATGCGCACCTCATGCTGTGCCATTAACTCTTTCAGGCCCGTCACCGGCGTATCCGTGGATCGGGTGGCAATCAGGCCCAGCAGCCAGGGAATCTGAATGGCGTACCGGTTCTCCTGAGTGGCCTGATCGGGCAAGCCAAACAGGGTAAAGGACGCCGGCGCCGGCTGGGTTTCCCACTCCGCTTCAATCGCGGCCAGCTTGGTTTTCTGCACATCACCCATTTCATAACCAGACTCATCACCCAGCACGATCACTGACAGCACCGCCGCCATGCCAAAGCTGGCCGCGATAGCGAACGAGCGTTTAGCAAAGGCGAAGTCGCGGCCTTTCAGCATGTACCAGGCACTGATGCCCATGATAAACATCGCGCCTGTGGTGTAACCGGCCGCGACGGTGTGAACGAATTTCACCTGTGCCACCGGGTTCAGCACCAGCTCTGAGAAGCTGACCATCTCCATGCGCATGGTTTCAAAGTTGAACTCTGAAGCGATAGGGTTCTGCATCCAGCCGTTGGCGACCAGAATCCACAACGCAGACATATTCGAGCCCAGGGCGACCAGCCAGGTCACCGCCATGTGCTGCACTTTACCCAGCCGATCCCAGCCAAAAAAGAACAGGCCGACAAAGGTCGATTCCAGGAAGAACGCCATCAGACCTTCAATGGCGAGCGGCGCGCCGAAGATATCGCCGACGTAGTGAGAGTAATATGACCAGTTTGTCCCGAACTGAAATTCCATGGTCAGTCCGGTAGCGACGCCCAGCGCAAAGTTAATACCAAATAACTTGCCCCAGAACTTCGTCATATCTTTATAAATTTGTTTACCGCTCAGGACATAGACCGTTTCCATGATCGCCAGCAGAAACGCCATACCCAGCGTTAAAGGGACGAACAGAAAATGGTACATCGCCGTTAAGGCAAACTGTAACCGCGACAGCTCGACGATATCTAACATAAGGACTCCTTGCTCCTCGCTTTGTCTCCGTCACGCGCGCGATCAGATCGAACGTAATCGGAGTCAGGAACGACTGTTTATTGATTCCAGTTTTTTATTACCAGCAGAACAGGTCTGTGAGCTGCCCGAAAAGGCGAGTAACGAATGAAGCAGCTCTGAAAAATGTCAATCAGCGCTTTATTAACGGCTGCTTTAACAGGAGAAAAGTGGGTGTCATCCCGGGTTGAGCAGACGTATGAAAATTTGTGTAAAAGGCTGGATTGATGCAGCGCAATTTACGCCCTTAGCGTTGCGCTTTGCCAGAGATATAGTTGGATATAAAACGTGATTTATTGATCTGGATTAACGTAATAAGTTTCCAGATAGAGCTGGGTCAGTTTCCTGTTAAAAAATTGTCATTAATGAAATAAGACGTGAAGAAATAGTTTACCTTTGCCACTTTTTCTTAACGTGATAAACGGTGAGCAGGTTATTTAACAACGTATTCTTCGCTTTCACTGCCAGCATTATGCCCGTTGATAACGGACATAAAAAAAGCCACCCGAAGGTGGCTTAGTTTCAGATGACGCTGACTTATTTGGCCGGTAATACGGCTTTAACTGCATCACCGATATCAGCCAGGCTGCGAACGGTTTTCACGCCTGCCGCTTCCAGCGCAGCAAATTTCTCATCTGCTGTGCCTTTACCACCGGCAATGATGGCGCCTGCATGGCCCATACGCTTGCCTTTTGGCGCGGTTACGCCAGCAATATAGCCCACAACCGGTTTGGTCACGTGCTCTTTAATGAAGGCTGCGGCTTCTTCTTCAGCGCTACCGCCGATTTCACCGATCATCACGATAACTTCAGTCTGTGGATCATCCTGGAACATTTTCAGAATGTCGATGAAGTTAGAGCCTGGGATCGGGTCACCGCCGATGCCGACGCAGGTTGACTGGCCGTAGCCGATGTCAGTGGTCTGCTTAACCGCTTCATAGGTCAGCGTACCTGAACGCGATACGATACCAACGCGGCCCGGCTGGTGAATGTGGCCCGGCATGATGCCGATCTTACATTCGCCAGGGGTGATAACACCCGGGCAGTTTGGACCGATCATCCGCACGCCTGCTTCATCCAGCTTCACTTTCACGGTCAGCATATCCAGGGTCGGAATACCTTCGGTGATGGTGATGATCAGTTTGATGCCCGCTTCGATCGCTTCCAGGATGCCATCTTTACAGAATGGTGCGGGGACATAGATCACGGTGGCAGTTGCGCCCGTCGCTTCTACGGCTTCGCGCACGGTATTGAACACCGGCAGGCCGAGGTGAGTCGTGCCGCCTTTGCCTGGCGTCACGCCGCCAACCAGTTGGGTGCCGTAAGCCAGCGCCTGCTCAGAATGGAAAGTCCCCTGGCCACCGGTGAAACCCTGGCAAATGACTTTGGTGTTTTTGTCGATCAGAATGGACATTATTTACCCTCCGCGGCAGCAACAACACGCTGTGCGGCGTCTGTCAGGCTGGTTGCTGCAATGATGTTCAGACCGCTGTCCGCCAGTTTCTGGGCGCCCAGCTCGGCGTTGTTACCTTCCAGACGTACCACTACTGGCACGTTCACACCCACTTCAGCCACTGCACCGATGATGCCGTCGGCAATCAGGTCACAGCGTACGATACCGCCGAAGATGTTAACGAAAACGGCTTTAACCGCATCGTCAGACAGGATGATTTTGAAGGCTTCGGTTACGCGCTCTTTGGTCGCGCCGCCGCCGACATCAAGGAAGTTGGCTGGCTGACCGCCATGGTGCTTAACGATGTCCATGGTACCCATCGCCAGACCTGCGCCGTTAACCATACAACCGATGTTGCCTTCCAGCGCAACATAGTTCAGTTCCCACTGTGTCGCATGTGCTTCACGTGGATCTTCCTGGCTTGGGTCGCGCATTTCACGCAGTTCTGGCTGACGGAACAGGGCATTGCCATCGGCACCCAGTTTACCGTCCAGGCAGATCAGGTCGCCCTGCTTGGTAATCACCAGCGGGTTGATCTCAACCATCGCCAGATCGCGCTCCAGGAACAGTGTCGCCAGACCCATGAAGATCTTGGTGAACTGACCAACCAGCTTGCCAGTCAGGCCAAGTTTGAATGCCAGCTCACGGCCCTGGTAAGGCTGCGGACCGGTCAGCGGATCCAGCGCCATTTTATGGATCAGGTGCGGGGTCTCTTCCGCCACTTTTTCAATTTCCACGCCGCCTTCAGTCGACGCCATGAAAATGACGCGACGCGTTGCGCGATCGACCACAGCGCCCAGATAGAGCTCCTGGTCGATATCGGTCGCTGCTTCAACCAGAATCTGGTTTACCGGCTGGCCGTTTGCATCAGTTTGATAGGTCACCAGGCGTTTGCCCAGCCAGTTTTCAGCAAAGGCGCGAATCTCTTCTTTGCTGTTAACTACTTTCACACCGCCCGCTTTACCGCGGCCACCGGCATGAACCTGACATTTAACTACCCACGGGCCTGCGCCAATTTTAGAGGCAGCTTCTTCCGCTTCACGTGGTGTAGTACAGGCGTAACCCGTTGGTGCAGGCATGCCATACCGTGCAAACAGTTGTTTCGCCTGGTATTCGTGTAAGTTCATGATGTTCTATCCATTCAGGTCTGAAAAGAGTATTGAGGTTGGGCGCGCCAGGCGCGCCCGGTGAAAATCAGACATCCAGCAGCAGGCGCGCCGGATCTTCCAGCATCTCTTTCACTGCAACCAGATAACCAACTGATTCACGGCCATCGATCAGACGGTGGTCGTAGGAGAGCGCCAGATACATCATTGGCAGCACTACAACCTGACCATTGACCGCCATCGGGCGATCCTTGATGGCGTGCATGCCCAGGATGGCGCTCTGCGGTGGATTGATGATCGGGGTAGACATCAGTGAACCAAAGACGCCGCCGTTGGTAATGGTGAAGTTACCGCCGGTCAGATCTTCCACTGTCAGCTTGCCGTCACGGCCTTTCACTGCCAGCTCTTTGATTTTCTTCTCGATGTCCGCCATGCTCAGCGCATCAACGTCACGCAGGACTGGCGTAACCAGACCACGTGGTGTAGAGACCGCAATGCTGACGTCGAAGTAGTTGTGGTAAACCACATCTTCTCCATCGATAGAAGCGTTCACTTCCGGATAGCGTTTCAGCGCTTCAACAACCGCTTTGATGTAGAAGGACATAAAGCCCAGACGCACACCGTGACGCTTCTCGAACGCCTCACCATACTGCTTGCGCAGATCCATGATGGGCTTCATGTTGATTTCGTTGAAGGTGGTCAGCATCGCGGTGCTGTTCTTCGCTTCCAGCAGACGCTCGGCAACGCGCTTACGCAGACGCGTCATCGGCACGCGTTTTTCGCTGCGGTTAGCCACTGGCTGCTGCGCGGTAGCCGCATCAGCAGCAGGTGCTGCCGCTTTAGCAGCCTGCGGCTTGTTGGCCAGGTGTTTTTCAACATCTTCACGGGTCAGACGTCCGCCCACACCGCTGCCTTTAATCTGAGAGGCGTCGAGATTGTGCTCTGCAATCAGGCGGCGGATAGCCGGGCTGAGCGCATCGTTGCTCTCTTCTTCCAGTGACGCAGTCTGACGCTGAGCCGGGGTAGACTCTTTGCTTTCAGACTTCGCGCTGCTCTCTTTACCGGCGCTATTGCCCTCTTTCAGACGACCCAGGATCTGGCGGGAGGTAACAGTGGCACCCTCATCTTCCAGAACGGCTTCCAGGATACCGTCAGCAGAGGCTGGTACTTCCAGCACCACTTTATCGGTTTCGATTTCGACCAGCACTTCATCGCGAGTGACTGCATCGCCTGGTTTTTTGTGCCAGGTTGCCACTGAGGCATCGGCAACCGATTCAGGCAGGTCGGGAACGAGAATATCTACGCTACTCATTATCTTTCCTTTTAATTAATTAACGTTCAGCGCGTCATTAACCAGGTCTTGCTGCTGTTGTTGGTGTACGGACATGTAACCCACGGCCGGTGAGGCGGAGGCCGGGCGGCCTGCATAACGTAAAGTGGCACCAAATGGCACAACTTCACGGAAATGATGCTGGCTGCAGTACCAGGCGCCCTGATTCAGTGGCTCTTCCTGACACCAGACAAAATCCTGTACGTGAGAATACGCTTTCAATGCTTCCTGAACCGCTTGATGCGGGAACGGATAAAGCTGTTCGATGCGCACGATAGCCACATCGGTCTGCTCATTTTTACGACGCTGCTCAAGCAGGTCGTAATACACTTTACCGGAGCACAGTACGACGCGTTTAACGCCCTGCGGATCCAGATCATCGACTTCACCAATCGCAGGCTGGAAGCTGCCATTCGCCAGTTCATCCAGCGTGGAAATAGCCAGCGGATGGCGCAGCAGAGATTTTGGTGACATCACAATCAGTGGACGACGCATACCGCGCAGCGCCTGACGACGCAGCATATGGTAAACCTGTGCGGGTGTAGACGGCACGCAAACCTGCATGTTCTGCTCAGCGCAAAGTTGCAGATAACGCTCCAGACGCGCAGAGGAGTGCTCCGGGCCCTGACCTTCATAACCGTGCGGCAGCAGCATCACCAGGCCACACATACGGCCCCATTTCTGCTCACCGGAACTGATGAACTGGTCAATAACAACCTGTGCACCGTTGGCGAAGTCACCAAACTGCGCTTCCCAGATGGTCAGGATGCGCGGCTCTGCGGTGGCGTAGCCATATTCAAAGGCCAGTACCGCCTCTTCTGACAACACGGAATCCCATACTTTGAACTGACCCTGACCACTGTGCACATGATGCAGAGGGGTATAGGTTGAGCCGTTCGCCTGGTTATGAACCACCGCATGACGGTGGAAGAAAGTACCGCGACCGGTATCTTCGCCCGACAGGCGAACCGGAATACCTTCATCAACCAGCGTGGCGTAGGCCAGGTTTTCCGCGCCGCCCCAGTCGAAGGCCTTTTCGCCTTCAGCCATCAGACGACGGTCGTTATAAATCTTGGCAACACGCGACTGCACTTCCACCTCTTCAGGCACCTGGCTGATACGCAGCGCCAGTTCCTTCAGACGTTTCATGTCGACCTGCGCCGGATAAGGCTCATCCCACTCATGATTCAGATAAGGTGACCAGGTAAAGGAGTGGAGACTCATTGGACGCCATTCCGGCACCACGCACTCGCCCGCATCCAGCGCGTCACGGTAGAGATTGACCATTTCGGTCGCATCTTCCTGCGTGGCAACGGCTTCACCTTCCAGACGGTCGGCGTAGATTTTGCGCGGCGTCGGGTGTTTTTTGATTTTCTGATACATCAGCGGCTGGGTCGCACTTGGCTCATCCGCCTCGTTATGACCATGACGGCGATAGCAGACCAGATCGATAAACACATCGCGCTTAAAGGTGTTGCGGTAATCGAGCGCCAGACGGGTCACAAACGCGACCGCTTCCGGATCGTCAGCATTGACATGGAAAATCGGTGCCAGCACCATTTTGCCGATGTCGGTGCAGTAAGGGGTAGAACGCGCATCTTTCGGGTTGGACGTTGTAAAGCCAACCTGGTTGTTGATAACGATGCGAACCGTACCACCCACTTCATAACCGCGCGCCTGTGACATGTTCAGGGTTTCCTGAACCACGCCCTGACCAATCACGGCCGCATCACCATGAATGGTGATCGGTAAAACTTTATTGCTGGCTGGCTCATCCAGACGATCCAGACGGGCACGCACAGAACCCATAACCACCGGGCTGACGATCTCCAGGTGTGACGGGTTAAACGCCAGCGCCAGGTGAACCAGGCCGCCTTCGGTTTCCACGTCAGAGGAGAAGCCCATGTGGTACTTCACGTCACCGGTGCCCAGATGTTCTTTATGCTTACCGGCGAACTCGTCGAACAGATCCTGCGGCTTTTTGCCCAGCACGTTGATAAGCACGTTGAGACGACCACGGTGCGCCATACCCAGTACCACTTCACGGGTACCGCTCTTGCCGGCGTGACGAATCATTTCGCGCAGCATCGGAACCAGCGCATCGCCGCCTTCCAGCGAGAAGCGTTTGGCACCCGGGAATTTCGCCCCAAGGTATTTTTCCAGCCCTTCTGCCGCAGTCAGCTCTTTCAGGAAACCTTTTTTCTCTTCGTTGCTGAACGCTGCACGGCCCGCAACCGACTCAAGACGCTGCTGGATCCAGCGTTTTTCATCGGTGTTGTTGATGTGCATATATTCTGCACCAATCGAGCCGCAGTAAGTCTGCGTCAGCGCCTGGAAGAGATCGGCCAGCTTCATGGTGTCTTTGCCAATGGCAAATGAACCTACGTTAAAGCTTTCCTGAAAATCGGCCTCGGTCAGGTCGTGAAAAGCGGGATCGAGATCGGCGACACGGTCCTGTTTCCACAGGCCGAGCGGATCAAGATTGGCATGCTGATGACCGCGGAAACGAAACGCGTTAATCAGCTGCAGCACTTTCACTTGCTTGGAGTTGGTTTCCGGATCGGAGACAGATGAGGTGTAACGAGATGCATCTTTCGCCAGGCGACGGAAGTACTCACGTGTGGTGGAGTGAAACTGCTCAGGTTTCATTCCGGTGCCCGGTAACTGCTGGAACATCGAGCGCCACACTGCATCGACAGAGTCAGGATCGGTCAGGAAATCCTCATAGAGCTGCTCTATGTAAGACTGATTCGCGCCGGCCAGCCAGGAAGAGTCCAGCCAGGGCTTCATCGCGCTGTTCTGCATTGTGATCCCTTAAGCATTGCTATGCTTTTTTGAGGTTTCATTTGTTGCCGCTTTCGCGGTTTGCCGTAGTGAGTTCAGCGATACGAGCACTTTGCGCAGCGCGCGTGGCCCGTAAGGGAACCTTTGTAAACGTGGTAGTCACCGCGCTTACAGAGGCTTCCGTAAAACACCGGGAACCTGAGGTTCCCGGCGGAGATAACTTATGCGCCGCGCTGCAGCAGCATCGACTTGATATGGCCGATGGCGCGCGTCGGGTTAAGCCCTTTCGGACAGACACTCACACAGTTCATGATGCTGTGGCAGCGGAATACGCTGAAAGCATCATTCAGATTGTCGAGACGCGCTTCGGTTTCCGTGTCGCGGCTGTCAATCAGGAAGCGGTATGCTGCCAGCAGGCCAGCAGGACCGATGAACTTCTCAGGGTTCCACCAGAAAGATGGGCATGAGGTTGAGCAGCAGGCACAGAGAATACATTCATACAAACCATCCAGGTGTTCGCGCTCATCCGGTGACTGCAGATGCTCACGTGCTGGCGGGTTCTCGCCATCATTCAGCAGGAAAGGCTTAATTTTCTCATACTGTGCATAAAACTGGCTCATGTCTACGACCAGGTCACGCACTACCGGTAAACCTGGCAGCGGACGGATAACAATTTTCTGTTTGCCGTTGCCCAATGCCGAGACAGGCGTAATACAGGCCAGTCCGTTTTTACCGTTCATGTTGAGGCCATCAGAGCCGCAGACGCCTTCGCGGCAGGAGCGACGAAACGCCAGCGTTGGATCTTTCTCTTTCAGGCGAATCAGCGCATCCAGTAGCATCATGTCGCGACCGTCTTCCGACTCCAGGGTGTAATCCTGCATGCGCGGCTTGTCATCGACGTCCGGATTGTAGCGATAAATTGAAAACTCAAGTCTCATGATCGTCTCCGAAATTAGTAGGTACGCACTTTCGGCGGGAACGCCGCGCGCAGTTTCGGCTGCATGTTCACCTCACGGCGCGTCATGCTTTCGGTTTCCGGGACATAAAGACTGTGGCACAGCCAGTTTTCATCATCACGATCCGGGAAGTCGAAGCGACTGTGTGCACCGCGGCTCTCGGTGCGATAGTTAGCCGCTACCGCCGTGGCAAAAGCCGTCTCCATCAGGTTATCCAGCTCAAGGCACTCAATACGCTGCGTATTGAAATCTGGTGAGCGGTCATCCAGACGCGCTGACTTCAGACGCTCGCGAATCTCTTTCAGCTCTTCCAGACCCTGCGCCATTGCGTCGCCTTCGCGGAATACAGAGAAGTTGTTCTGCATGCAGCGTTGCAGCGCTTTACGAATCTCAACCGGATCTTCACCGGTAGTATTGTTTTCCCAGCGGTTGAAGCGCGCCATCGCTACGGCAATCTCATCTTCAGAAGCATCGCGCAGGTCGCCCTGCTCTTTAATACTCTCCAGCAGATGCAGACCGGCTGCACGGCCAAAGACCACCAGGTCGAGCAGTGAGTTACCGCCCAGACGGTTGGCACCATGGACCGATACGCAGGCAATTTCACCGACGGCGAACAGGCCTGGAATTACCACATCTTCGCCCTGCTCATTCACGCGCAGTGCCTGACCGGTCACTTTGGTCGGAATACCGCCCATCATGTAGTGACAGGTTGGGATAACCGGAATCGGCTCTTTAATCGGATCGGCATGGGCAAAGGTGCGAGACAGCTCAAGGATGCCTGGCAGACGTGACTCAAGCACCTCTTTACCGAGGTGATCCAGTTTCAGCTTCAGATGCGGACCCCATGGGCCATCACAGCCGCGACCTTCACGAATTTCAATCATCATTGAGCGCGCAACCACGTCGCGGCCCGCCAGATCTTTGGCATTCGGCGCATAACGCTCCATGAAGCGTTCGCCATGTTTGTTCAGCAGATAGCCGCCTTCACCACGACAGCCTTCTGTGACCAGCACGCCCGCACCGGCGATACCGGTTGGGTGGAACTGCCACATCTCCATATCCTGCACCGGCACGCCCGCACGCAGTGCCATACCGACGCCGTCACCGGTGTTGATATGCGCATTGGTGGTGGACTGGTAAATACGGCCTGCGCCGCCGGTTGCCAGAATGGTCGCTTTCGCTTTGAAATAAACGGTTTCGCCGGTTTCGATGCAGATTGCGGTACATCCAACGACTGCGCCATCGGCATTTTTCACCAGATCCAGTGCATACCACTCAGAGAAGATGGTGGTTTTGTTTTTCAGGTTCTGCTGATAAAGCGTGTGCAGCAACGCGTGACCAGTACGGTCAGCTGCGGCCGCGGTACGTGCCGCCTGCTCGCCACCGAAATTCTTCGACTGACCACCAAACGGACGCTGATAAACACGACCATCTTCCAGACGCGAGAAAGGCAGGCCCATGTGCTCCAGTTCCAGAATCGCTTCCGGGCCGGTTTTGCACATATATTCAATCGCGTCCTGGTCACCGATGTAGTCGGACCCTTTGACGGTGTCGTACATATGCCATTCCCAGTTATCTTCATGGGTATTACCCAGCGCAACGGTAATACCGCCCTGCGCAGATACTGTGTGGGAACGGGTCGGGAAAACTTTAGATAACAGAGCGCAGGTCTGGCCGCCCTGGGAGATTTGCAGTGCGGCCCGCATTCCTGCGCCACCTGCGCCGATTACCACGGCATCGAACTCTCTGATTGGCAAACTCATTTACACACCCCACACCACAACAAAGCCATAAATCGCATACCACAACAGCGCCACGACAATCACAAACTGCAACAGCAAGCGAACCGGCAGCGATTTGACGTAGTCTGTTAACACCTGCCACATCCCGATCCAGCCATGGACCAGAATGGAGAACAGCGTCAGCAGCGTGAACACTTTGGTGAATGCGGACGCGAAGAAGCCACGCCACAGGTCATAGGTCAGCGTGTCTGTCATCACAACGAAACCGAGGATGTAGACGATGTAGAGCGTAATGAGGATTGCCGTTGCACGCAGCAGCAGCCAGTCCTGAATGCCGTTGCGACCCAACGCGGATGCATTGCTTACCATACGAGGACTCCCGCCAGAATTGCCAGCACGACAGTGATCACAAAAGTCATATGAGCGGAACGCTTACCTGATTCCAGCGTTTCGGCCAGATAACCAAAATCCATCAACATATGACGAATCCCGCTCACCGCGTGATAGGCCAGCGCCGTTAAAATGCCCCACATGATGAACTTCGCGAAGAAGCCGTCCATGATGGATGCAGCATGCTGGAAACCTTCAGGAGAAGAGAGAGAGAGACCGAGTAGCCACAGCAGGATGCCAATAGCAACCAATGTGATTACGCCGGAGACGCGGTGAAGAATGGACGTTATTGCAGTAACGGGAAACCGGATCGTCGAGAGATCCAAGTTGACAGGTCTTTGTTTTTTCACGGTTTTGCCCACACAGCTCTTTTTTATTTTGCTTCCTCCGGACCTGAGGCGGAGTCTAATCACAACGCGTGGCAGACTTTAACCGTCACCAATAAAGCAACATCCAGTGTTAATTGACGCGGTAGTAAACGCTGGGTGGCTCCTGGTGTCAGGGTGTTCCGGAGACCTGCCTGGAGTATAGGAGGATCACATTCTGATTACAATTCCCCTACAAACTCTTTGGTATATTTTAGGTAGAACAGTGATCATACTCACGATTTTCACAATTGATACAATTTTAATTATCTGATTTGACAATAGTTCAACAATTCAGTTACAAACTAAGCCTATAAATTCCTATGATGCACAAAAGTTATGGGGATACACTTTCCCCTAAGCGCAAGTTATGTAACATTGCGATAATGAGCTTTAAAAAGCATCAGGTTATTGGTTACCAAGAAGTTATGTCCTGACCGGATCTTTAACAACCGCGATATGCAGCATGTCCATGGCTCACCGGTTCCCGCTGGGAACGCGCCGCTCACTCTGTACCCTGCACCCGCTTTATCCCCGCAGAGTGATACTGTGTAGTTTTGCCAACCGCAACATGAACGCGTTTCAGGTGTCTAAAGATCCTTACCTACATAAGGCGCTATGGAGACGAAAATGACAGATAAAAAAGTAACGCTAACCCTGCAAGATGGAACATCTATTGAACTGGACGTGCTGAAAGGTACGCTGGGCCAGGATGTGGTTGATGTCCGCGCTCTGGGTTCAAGTGGCCTGTTCACCTTCGATCCCGGTTTTACGTCTACTGCGTCCTGCGAATCTGCCATCACCTTTATTGATGGTGATGAAGGTATCCTGCTACACCGTGGTTTCCCTATTTCTGAGCTGGCGACCCACTCTAACTATCTGGAAGTCTGCTACATTCTGCTGAATGGCGAAGCACCGAACCAGAAACAGTTTGATGAGTTCCGCACCACTGTTACCCGCCACACCATGATTCATGAGCAGATTACCCGCCTGTTCCACGGCTTCCGTCGTGACTCACATCCGATGGCGGTAATGTGCGGTGTTACGGGTGCTCTGGCTGCGTTTTACCACGATTCGCTGGATGTAAACATTGAGCGCCACCGCGAAATCGCGGCATTCCGTCTGCTTTCCAAAATGCCGACCATGGCAGCAATGTGTTACAAATATTCTATCGGCCAGCCATTTGTTTATCCTCGCAACGACCTCTCCTATGCCGGTAACTTCCTGCACATGATGTTTGCTACCCCGTGCGAAGAGTACAAAGTGAATCCGGTCCTGGAACGCGCGATGGACCGCATCCTGATCCTGCATGCTGACCATGAGCAGAACGCCTCTACGTCGACCGTACGTACCGCCGGTTCAAGCGGCGCGAACCCGTTTGCCTGTATCGCCGCCGGGATCGCCTCCCTGTGGGGACCGGCGCACGGCGGTGCCAACGAAGCGACCCTGCGTATGCTGGAAGAGATCAGCACCGTTGAGCACATCCCGGAATTTGTTAAACGCGCCAAAGACAAGAATGACTCATTCCGTCTGATGGGCTTTGGTCACCGCGTTTACAAAAACTACGATCCACGTGCGACCGTAATGCGCGATACCTGCCATGAAGTGCTGAATGAGCTGGGTATGAAGGATGACCTGCTGGAAGTGGCGATGGAGCTGGAACACATTGCGCTGAACGACCCGTACTTTATCGAGCGTAAACTTTATCCAAACGTGGACTTCTACTCCGGTATCATTCTGAAAGCGATGGGCATTCCATCCTCCATGTTTACGGTGATCTTCGCGATGGCCCGTACTGTTGGCTGGATTGCACACTGGAAAGAGATGCACGACGAAGGCATGAAGATTGCCCGTCCGCGTCAGCTCTACACCGGTTATACCGAGCGCGAATTCAGTTCACAGCTGAAGAAGTAAGATTCGGAGGGCGGAGATTTCTCCGCTTGATGTTGCTTAAAAACCGGGGGCGGTTGGCTGTGATACCGCGCCTGCGCAGAGAACATGGTCAGATCGGAAAGACGCAAAAGCCGTCATCCATGACACGCTCGGCCCGCGCGATTACGCACCTCATCCGAGAGGTGCGCCCGTTTCCGGGCCAACGCTTTGCGTTGTTCAAAAACGCTCCCGGCGTTTTTGTCCCTGGCGCGGGACGCTTTCCTCCTCTGACCATGCTCCCTGCGCGTTAAGCTATTTTATTGCTATAAGATTCACACGGGCCTGGCTCTGTCAGCCGTAAGAGCATTTTACCCTTTTGACTTTACTGTCTATCTCTGACACCCCGGACACCAGTAAAACGGCCGTGATGACAGCGTGCCCTTCTCAATCACCGTGCCACAGCGCCGGCATTGCTTGCCCTGCCGATGAAACACCTCAAACTGAAACGCCGCTTCCTCATGATATTTCTTCATGGTTCCACGCATCCGATAAGCATGACGCGGCACTGACAGCAGCGCCTCGCTGAAAGCAGTCAGCTGATCGTCACTGAGATCCTGCGCCCGATGATTTGGCAGCAGCTGCGCCAGCCAGAGAATCTCGGCACGCAGGTAGTTTCCCAGCCCGGCCAGAAAAGCCTGATCCAGCAGCAGACCACTGAACTGACGCCGCCGGAAACGGGGTGACAGCAGCCGCTCTCGCACCTCTTCAACCGTCAGCGCGCTGTTCAGCACATCCGGTCCGATGCGGGTCAGAAACGGATGTGCCGCCAGCGTATCAGCGTTAAGCAGTTCAATATCTGACGCGCTGTAAAGCAGAATCGCTTTACCCTTTGTAGCCAGCCGCACCCGCAACTGACGCGTGGTATTGAGTTCGGTATCGGGTTTCACAATGCGCCAGACACCATAAAGCTGGTTATGACTGTAGAGCGTCAGACCATTGCTGAAATGAGTCAGCAGCGCTTTACCCCGCGTCTCAATCGCCTGCACCTGCTCACCAATCAGTGAAGGTTCATAGGTCTTGAGCTGAGGAAACGCAAACCACGCTTCCGTTAAGGGCTCACCCACAATGGCGGCTTCAAGCTTATCCGCCACGCGGCGAATTTCCGGTCCTTCTGGCATCGTTCTTCCTCTTAATGGGTGGCGCCGCCAGCCTGTTTAATATCTTCGCCGGTCTCCAGCGTCACCTTCACCGCAATCTCCAGCGCCTGAATAATGGTCGCGACCGCCATGCTCGGCGCACCAGGATGTTGCGCGGCCTGTTCAGGCAGGTAAGGAATATGAATAAAGCCACCCCGCGCCGGACTCCCTTGCTGCTCAAGCCAGTGAAGCAGGCCATACATCACCCGGTTACAGGTAAAGGTCCCGGCGGTCTGTGAGACCGACGCGGGGATCCCCGCGTCGCGCACTGCCGCCACAATCGCTTTGATGGGCAGACGGGAAAAATAGGCTGCCGGGCCGCCTGCCACAATCGGTTCGTCTACAGGCTGCTGGCCGGCGTTGTCCGGGATCCGGGCGTCATCGACATTGATACCGATACGTTCCACGGTAATGTCGCTGCGACCGCCCGCCTGCCCGACTGACACTACCGCGTCCGGTTTAACCTCTTCCAGTGCCTGATTCAGCACATTAAGTACCTCACTGAATACCACCGGCAGCTGTCGGATGACGATCGTCGCTCCGCCAATCTTTTTGCCTTCCAGCGCGCGCACCGCTTCCCACGAGGGGTTAATCGTTTCACCGCCAAACGGTTCAAAAGCGGTCATCAGGACAGTTTTCATGCAGCCTCACAAAAACATCAGGAAATAGAGCAGGAAAATGTTAACGATTAACAGTAGCACACCGGTTGGAATCTGAGCCTTAATGACCGCGTTACGATCGGGCAGCTCCAGCAGCGCCGCCGGAACAATATTGAAGTTGGCCGCCATTGGCGTCATCAGCGTGCCACAGTAACCGGAGAACATACCAATCGCCGCCATCACCGCCGGATTTCCGCCGTGCTGCAGCACCAGAATCGGAATGCCAACGCCTGCAGTAATAATCGGAAATGCCGCAAACGCGTTACCCATGACCATGGTTAACAGTGCCATCCCGACGGCATAGACGGTGACGGCGATAAAGCGGTTATCCACCGCCAGCCAGGTTTCAGTCAGATGCGAAATAGCACTGCCTACGCCCGCGGCGGTAAACAGCAGTCCCAGGGTGGCGAGAATCTGCGGCAGGATAAACGCCCAGCCAATTGAATCCAGCAGGCGACGGGTCTCCTGCATCGACTGTACCGGTTTTTCATGGGTCAGTTTTAACGCCACCAGCCAGCCAATCACACAGCCGGCCATCATTGAAAACAATGTCACCAGCGTGGCGTGATTACCGGGACCGAACACCGCATCCTGCAACCCAGGAATATTGTTGAACGCCAGCACACCGACCACGGTCACAACCGGAATCGCCAGTGCAGGCAGAAACAGCTTATTCCGCAGACGCTGTGCGCTTGCCTGTTTCTCTTCATTAGTGCGCTGATGATAACGACCCAGCCGGACACCCCCTAAACCCGCAATCAGCGCCATGATCACCACAATGACACCGATGGTGATGTGCAGCATTCGGGTGCCCGCCGCGTCCGAGCCCATCAGGCTGCTCATCAGCGCCGTCGTCCAGTCACCGACCAGAAAAACCAGGCCATATAAGGCCCAGAAGAGTCCGGTGGTAAAGCGACGCGGATTAGCGCGGTCACGCCATGAGAGGATAGCCACCACCAGCAGGATAATGCCCGCCAGCCACATCAGATATTGTTGCTGAAACATTACTGGCCTCCTTTGGCTTTCAGCGCCTGGCTGTTGAGCTGCTGCAGCTCACGTGCCAGCTGACGATCCAGACGAACCAGACGCGCTGAATGGATCAGGAACGCAGCAACGGCAGTCGGAATGCCCCATAAGGCGATGTGCAGCGGCTCAGTCTGAATCCCGGCCGACGCCTGCATAAAGTTGTGCATAAAGATAATCGCGCCAAATGCCACGAAGATATCTTCACCAAAGAACAGGCCGACGTTATCGGTCGCCGCTGACATGGCGCGCAGCTTATGGCGCAGTTCAGGCGAGATCTCGCCATAGCGATTTTCTGTGGCGCCCTCCGCCATCGGTGCCAGTAACGGACGCACCATCTGCGGATGTCCGCCAAGACTGGTTAACCCCAGTGCCGCAGTAATTTCACGCACAAACAGGTAGACGATCAGCAGCCGTCCGGCGGTGGCGGTTTTAATCTGAGCAATCCACGCCTGCGCCCTTTCTTTTAGCCCGTGACGTTCCAGCAGGCCAATGACCGCTAGTGGCAGCAGCAGAATCAGCGGCAGGTTCCGGGTGTTAAGAAACCCTGCGCCGAGTTTTTCCAGAATGTCCGCCAGCGGCATCATCGCAGCCAGACCGGTGACAAATCCGACGACAATCACCACCAGCACCGGATTAAAACGTAATACGAAGCCGACGATGATCGCGGCAATGCCCAGTAGTGGCCAGAGATTCACTGCAGTTTCCATGGATTTTCCCCGAGTTAAAAAACCCGGCATAAGCCGGGCTAAGTGTGATTATTCAGGCGCTGGTGACACGAATCTGCTGGTCGGCAAACGCATCACGTAACCGCTGTGCAAACTGCAGGGCATGCTCGCCGTCGCCATGTAAGCAGACAGTCTGCGCGTTCACCGCCACCCATTCTCCGGTGATACTTTTCACTTTGCCCTGCCGTACCATTGTCAGTGTCTGATCGATAGCCTGCTGTTCATTCTCAATCAGCGCGCCCGGCTGGTTGCGCGGCACCAGCGCACCGCTGCTGAGATAGCCACGGTCAGCAAACACCTCTTCCCGCGTGTGTAAACCGTAATGCGCCGCAGCACGGATCGATTCGCTATTCGCCAGCCCGACCACAATCAGCTGGCTGTCCACCGCCCTGATGGCGCGGGCAATGGCATCAGCCAGCACCGGGTCAGATGCAGCCTGGTTATAGAGCATGCCGTGTGGCTTAACATGCACCAGGCGCGCGCCCTCACTTTCTGCCAGACTTTTCAGCGCGCCAATCTGATAGATCATCTGGGCATAGACCGTTTCCGGCGGCAACTGCATGGCGCTGCGGCCAAAGTTCTCGCGATCGGGAAAGGCGGGATGCGCCCCGATGGCGACGCCGGATGCCTTTGCCCAGCGCACCGACTGCAGCATGGTCTGTGCATCACCGGCGTGAAAGCCACAGGCGATGTTGGCAGAGCTCACCAGTTGCAGCAGCGCTTCATCGCTGGCGCAGCCCTCACCCAGGTCGGCGTTTAAATCAATTTTCATTGAGTCCCCATTTCATCTGGTCCAGAGCGCGTTGCTGATGCTGACGGGCCAGCATCGCTTCCGGCAGGGTGCAGTGAATAAAGTGAATCGGCTCACCCAGACGGATTTGCGCCAGGTGATAAAGATCGGCTTCGATAACAGAAGCGATGCGCGGATAACCACCGGTAGTCTGGGCATCCGCCATCAATACGATGGGCTGTCCGTTCGGCGGCACCTGAATCACACCTGGCATCACGCCGTGTGACAGCAGCTCGCGCGGGCGCTCACGTTTAAGCTCACGTCCTTCCAGCCGGTATCCCATCCGGTTACTTTGCGGGCTGAGTTTCCATGCGGTGCGCCAGAACGCCTGCTGCGCTTCGGGACTGAATTCGTGATACTCCGGACCAGGCAAGGCGCGAATGCGGTTGCCCCACAGCAGTTGTCGTACCCCGACTTTGCGGTCGAACTGACGCGTCGGTTTCCCCAGCGGGACCTGCTCGCCATCCTGCAAGGCGCGCCCATGAAATCCGCCAAATTTTGCTTTCAGGTCGGTACTGGCAGAGCCAAGCACCGCGGGGATGTCAAAACCACCCTGCACCGCCAGATAGCTGCGCATACCACGCTGCGGCATCGCCAGCGACAGGACCTGTCCGCGTTTCACTGGCGTGCGCCAGCCCGTCCAGACCGGCTGGCCGTCCAGCTCCGCATGACAGCCTGCACCCGTCAGCGCAAACCAGCCGTCGCGGGTAAACGCTGCTTTGAACTGGCCGAGCACCATCTCCAGCACCGCGCTGTCGGGCGCATTGCCTACCAGTACGTTGGCGGTGAACATGGCGGGATAATCCAGCACGCCACCGGGGCTGATACCGAACTGACGCCAGCCGTATCGACCCGCATCCTGAATAGTGGCCGCCAGCCCGGCCCGCAGAATGTTTAACATACGCCCTCCTGTTGCGGCACAAAGCGCACTTTGTCACCCGGACGGAGCAGCGTGGGCGGTTGCTGCAGCGGATCAAACAGCGCGGTGCGTGTCTGGCCGATCAACTGCCAGCCGCCGGGCGACGCCAGAGGGTAGACGCCGGTCTGGCTGCCACCGATACCCACGGATCCCGCGGGCACGGCCACCCTGGGCTCACTACGACGCGGAATGTGCAGGCGCGGATCCAGTCCGCCCAGATAGGGGAAACCCGGCTGAAAGCCAATAAAAAACACGACGTATTCGCTGCTGCTGTGCAGCTCAACCACCTGATGAGGCGTCAGCGCGGCATGTTCAGCCACCGCCGTCAGGTCGGGACCGGCCTCACCGCCGTAGATCACCGGGATCTCTACCAGACGCGACTCAGGTAATTGCGCTTCACTCTCTTCCCACCATCGCTGAAGTCGCTCAATCGCATCCAGCGCACTCTGCTGGGGATCACGCAAAATCAAGGTGATGTTGTTCATGCCGGGAATGACCTCCAGCACGCTCGCAGAGGACTGCAATCGCTGGTTAAGTCCCCAGATACGTTGCTGACTCTCCAGTGAGACCGGGGGTTCCAGCTCCAGCACGACAGCGCGTTCACCCAATAAATAACACCGTGCTCGTTGCAACAGCTACCTCCCGCTCAGTTGAGATCGCGACCGGCTGACCGTGCCGGATGCCCGAATCAGCCGATGGCTTATCTACATAAAGCAAATAGTTATGCGAAAGTGACAGGGATGTGTCAATAGATTTAGGTCCTGCGCAGGCACACAGGACCCGGGAAGGAGATCAGGCAGGATTGGGAATATCAATGAAAGTCACATCAAGCTCGTGGTGCTGCGCCAGCCACTCGCCCAGCGCTTTTACGCCGCCGCGCTCGGTAGCGTGATGGCCTGCAGCAAAGAAGTGCAGCCCCTGCTCACGTGCGCTGTGAATGGTCTGTTCAGAGACTTCTCCGGTGATATAAGCATCGACGCCTGCGGCAGCGGCCTGGTCGATAAAGCCCTGGCCACCCCCGCTGCACCAGGCGATACGACGAATCAGCGCGGGCGCGTTATCGCCGCAATGCAGCGGTTCACGTCCCAGTCGGTCACCGATTCGACGTGCCAGCTGCTCACCGGAGATCGGCTCAGCCAGCTCACCCCAGAACACCAGCGGCATCACTTCACCCTTTATTTCAATATCCAGCAAGTTTGCCAGCTGGGCGTTGTTGCCCAGTTCAGGATGCGCGTCGAGCGGCAGGTGCCAGCCATAGAGATTAATATCATTAGCCAGCAGAGTGCGCAGACGACGACGCTTCATACCTTTAATCGCGGCCGGTTCACTTTTCCAGAAATAGCCATGATGGACAATAATCGCATCGGCCTGACGTGCCACCGCCTCGTCCAGCAGTGCCTGACAGGCCGTCACGCCGGTGATAATCGTTTTGACCTGGCTGCGTCCCTCAACCTGCAAACCGTTGGGGGCGTAGTCACTGAAGCTGTGGCTGTCGAGGTGCTGATTGATCAGCGTCTCTAATTCGTAATGGTTCATTCAGGCTCCTTCGAGGCCTCAGGCGGCGCTTTTGGCGCGCTCAAAGGCATCTAATGTCTTTTTACGGGCGGCCTTATGATCCACGATTGGTGCCGGATAATCGAGTTTCTTGTGATGCTTCTCCGCCCAGACGTGGGGCTGGTGAATATCGCTGTCAGGGACGTCGGCCAGTTCCGGCAGATAGTGGCGGATAAAATCCCCCTTCTCGTCGAAGCGCTCGCCCTGTGTCGTCGGATTAAAGATGCGAAAATAGGGAGCCGCGTCAGTGCCCGTCGATGCTGCCCACTGCCAGCCGCCGTTGTTCGCGGCCAGATCGCCATCGATCAGTTGCTGCATAAAATAGCGTTCGCCTTCACGCCAGTCAATCAGCAGATCTTTGACCAGGAAACTGGCTGTGATCATTCTTAAGCGGTTGTGCATCCAGCCCAGCGCCTTCATCTGACGCATCGCCGCATCGACAATCGGGTAACCCGTTCTACCCGCTTTCCAGGCGTCAAAGTGTGCGTCGTTACGCTGCCATTCAACGTTACGCGTCCAGTCGATAAACGGCTGATGCCGACACAGCGCCGGGTAGGCAACCAGCAGATGGCGGTAGAACTCACGCCAGATCAGCTCGTTCAGCCAGGTAAATGCGCGGCTGTTGTCCAGTGCATCGGGATGCTCATGCAACACACGATGCAGGCATTGGCGGGGTGACAGCACGCCGGTCGCCAGATAAACCGACAGACGGCTGGTGGCATCCAGCGCCGGCAGGTCACGCTTCGCAGGGTAATCGATAACCGGTTTAGTGGCGAAATGACGTAAACGCTTCAGCGCAGCTGCTTCGCCTGCCGGGAACAGATCTTCATCAAAAGCCTTGGTCGGATAGTCAAAAGCAGGAATCGGGGTGACTTTCAGCGGCGAACCTTCACGCGGTTTCGGCGCTGGCACGCACTCCGGCAGACTCTGTTGCAAACGGCGGACAAACGCTTTGCTAAACGGCGTAAAAACCTTATACATCGAGCGGTCGCCGCTCTGCACGCTGCCGGGCGGCAGCAACAGGCTGTCATCAAAACCCTGACAAATGACGCCCGCATCATCAAGACGCTTTTCAGCCCGGGCATCGCGCTGGCGCTCGTTGACCTCATACTGATAGTTGTAGAAAAGCTGATCGACCTTTTGCTTTTCGCAGAATTCCGCCAGCGCATCAATACTGTCGCTGAAGGCATGACAGGCCTGATAGTGAAGGGGAATGCCCCGCTCAGCAAGGGCGCTCTGGACTTCCAGCAGACTGGCGTGAATAAACGCCGCCTGTTTTGGGGACATGTCATGCTGCTGCCACTGTTCTGGCGTGGAGAGGTAGAGCGCAATCACTTTTGCATCGCTGTCGCGGCAGGCGGCGTGCAGCGCCAGGTTGTCGTTGATGCGTAAATCGTTACGCAACCAGACCAGATGGGTGGTCATACTCCTCCTGAATTATTGTCCGTAGCGTAAGCACAAGGCTTCGGGATAGGGATCAAAATAGCGTTGCTGGGCCAGCCACGGATGCGGGTATTCGGCCATGTAGTGCTTAAGAATGGTGATCGGCACCAGCAAGGGTTGTGTGCCCTGACGATAGCGGTCAATCAGGGTTGCCAGCTCCTGGCGCTGCGGTGAGCTCAGATGGGTGCGGAAGTAGCCCTGCACATGCATCAGTACATTGGTGTGATTGCGACGTGAGGCGGGGCGTGACATCAGTTCCATCATACGATTGCGGTACTCGAAGGCAAAGGCGTCGAGCGACTCCCACTGGCTCATTGAGGCGACAAACGGTCCCAGTTCGCGATACTTCTCCTGCGAATGTGCCAGCATCATCAGTTTGTAGCGGCTGTGAAAGGCGATTAAAGCCTGACGGGTCAGGCCATTTTCCCACATCTGATTGAACTCGTGCAGCGCGCAGATACGACCAATAAAGTTTTCACGCAGAGCGGGATCGTGCAGACGACCATCTTCCTCCAGCGGCAGCCAGGGCATTTCGCGCTGCAGGAATTCAGCAAAAATACCAGTGCCCACTTTGCGGTTGTTATTGTTGTCAGGCTCATAGACCCGCACACGCTCCATGCCGCAGCTGGGGGACTTGGCGCACAGAATATAGCCGCAGAGATGATGCAGCGATTTTACCCGCTCGGCAGACCAGTCACGCATCTGCGTGGTGACCTCTTCTCCACCATCTTTGCTGAAGCAGAGATGCAGCTCATCGTCGCCCTGCTTTACCAGGCGTAATGCCGGGCGCGGCGTTGGCAAACCGATCGCCATTTCCGGACAGATCGGTTCAAAACGCACAAACGGGGTAAGATCGTCGGTCGCAAAAGTAAGACGCTTGTGCCCACCATCAAATCTGACGCGGTCGCCGAGCAGGCATGCACTGATTCCAACGGGGATTTTTTTGCTCATACTTGTACAACCTCAGAAATCTTGTAGAGGTTTAAGTGTAGCGCAAAATGGTCAGGAATAAAGGAGGAAAACGCGGTTCAGATCTGCTTATACTCAGAAAAAACGCAAAAAAAAGCCCGGTCAATTGACCAGGCCTGTTTTGTGGCAGTACGACTTACCAGAACGCGCCACCACCGGCTTCAGACTGCGCCAGCCAGACCGGCTTTGCGCTGGTCTTGCACCAGACACGGTGCAGGTAACTGTAGAAACGTGCCCGGTCCTGTCGAAACAGCATGACAGGAAGCGCCAGCACGCCGAGAAAAACCACCAGCGTACGACGCGCGATAATTTTGTAACGTGGATAAGCCTGATACATGGTTCTCCTCCCGGTAAGCAAAAGTGTTTGAATGTGATCTGTGTCTGACTTTACGCCAGGTTGTGTAATTTTACTACTCGTCTGACCACTTATTTGCCGCTATTTACACGGTTTAAGAATCAGCCTGTAATTAAGTTACAGATAAGTTATCGTCTGGTTACATGAGGGTTTAAACGCCCGGAAGGTGAAGCTCACGGACGGCAGCCTGTAATATTGATAAAATGGTAGTTCGGCCCCTATCCAAGGCAGGTATTGCGTGACCACGGTTTTGATCGTTGAAGATGAAAAAGAGATCCGTCGCTTTGTCCGGCTGGCGCTGGAAAATGAAGATCTTAAGGTGTTTGATGCCGATACGCTGCAGCGCGGACTGATTGAAGCGGCAACCCGTAAGCCCGATTTAGTGATCCTCGATCTTGGCCTGCCAGATGGGGATGGCACCGATTTTATCCGTGACCTGCGCCAGTGGAGCGCCATCCCGGTAATTGTATTGTCAGCGCGCAGCGATGAGCAGGATAAAATCGCCGCACTGGATGCAGGCGCGGATGACTATCTGACCAAACCTTTTGGTATTGGCGAACTGCTGGCGCGCGTCCGGGTTGCGCTGCGTCGTCATAGTGGCCAGCAACCTGATGCCAGAGTTCACTTTGCCGACGTCAGTGTCGATTTCGCCGCACGGCGGGTGCAGCGCGGCGGCAATGAGATTCACCTCACTCCAATAGAATTTCGTCTGTTGAGTATTCTGCTGAATAACGCAGGAAAGGTGCTGACACAGCGACAGCTGCTGAGCCAGGTGTGGGGACCTAATGCGGTGGAGCACAGCCATTATCTGCGCATCTATATGGGCCATCTGCGCCAGAAGCTGGAAGCGAATCCGACACAACCTGCCCATCTGCTGACCGAAACCGGGATCGGCTACCGTTTTATGCCATAAAAAAAGGCGCCAGAGGCGCCTTTCATGACTGCAAACAAACTCAAATCATACTGAATCTGACCGCAACGGATAAACCCGAGGCAAAGGGAACAGGGTCAGAGGAGGAAAGCGTCCCACGCCATGGATGGCGTGGGCCGAGCGTGTCATGGATGACGGCTTTTGCGTCTTTCCGATCTGACCCTGTTTCCTGTGCTGGCACGATCCCGCAACTAACCGGGGTAGAATTTGTCAGCAATCTAAAAGGCGCCAGAGGCGCCTTTTCTCATCCTGACTTATCAGGCGTTTTTCAGCACTTCACTGACAATCTCTACGGCTTCTTTCTCAATCTGCTCGCGATGTTCTGCGCCCAGGAAGCTTTCACAGTAGATTTTGTAGGCATCTTCGGTGCCTGAAGGACGGGCAGCAAACCAGCCATTCTCCGTCATCACTTTCAGACCGCCGATTGAGGCACCGTTACCTGGTGCCGCCGTCAGACGCGCGGTGATAGGATCACCCGCCAGCGTATCCGCGCTCACCATCTCTGGTGACAGCTTCGACAGTGCAGCTTTCTGCGCTGAAGTGGCGGATGCCTGCAGACGGTTGTAGCTTGGTGCGCCAAAACGCGCAGCCAGTTCATCATAATGCTGCTGCGGATTTTTACCGGTCACCGCTGTAATTTCAGCCGCCAGCAGACACATGATGATGCCATCTTTGTCCGTTGACCACGGCGTGCCGTCGAAACGCAGGAATGAAGCGCCCGCGCTCTCTTCACCGCCGAAACCGAAGCTGCCGTCATACAGACCATCAACAAACCATTTGAAACCAACTGGCACTTCCACCAGCTTGCGACCAATGTCGTTGACCACACGGTCAATCATGGCGCTGGACACCAGGGTTTTACCCACGGCAACATCCTGGCCCCACTGTGGACGATGCTGGAACAGATAGTTGATCGCAACCGCCAGATAGTGGTTTGGATTCATCAGACCCGCCGGGGTCACGATGCCGTGACGGTCATAATCGGGATCGTTGCCGAACGCCAGATCGAACTTGTCGCGGTAAGCCAGCAGGCCTGCCATTGCGCTTTCGGACGAACAGTCCATGCGCACAACGCCATCTTTATCCAGATGCATAAAGCGGAAGGTCTGATCGACTGCATCGTTTACCAGCGTCAGATCCAGCTTGTAATGCTCAGCAATACGCTGCCAGTAAGCAATACCTGAACCGCCCAGTGGATCAACACCCAGCTTCAGGCCAGCTTTCTGAATTGCCGGGAAATCGATAATCTCTGCCAGACCTTCAACGTAAGGCTGGATCAGATCTTTCTCGACCACGTGACCGCTCGCCATAGCCTGTTCAAGTGGCAGACGTTTCACCTCTTTCAGCCCATCTTTGATCAGCTGATTAGCGCGATCTTCCACCACTTTAGTGACGTTGGTATCCGCCGGTCCACCGTTAGGTGGATTGTACTTAATGCCGCCATCTTCCGGTGGGTTGTGCGAAGGTGTGATGACGATACCATCTGCCAGCGGGCCACCCGCTTTATTGTGCTCAAGAATGGCGTTGGAAATCGCAGGGGTTGGCGTATAGCCATTATCCTGCTGAACAATCACATCAACGCCGTTCGCCGCCAGGACTTCCAGAACAGACAGAATCGCCGGTTCTGACAGCGCATGAGTATCTTTACCGACGTAGCAAGGTCCGGTGATGCCGTTCTTTTTACGCTCTTCGGCAATTGCCTGAGCGATGGCCAGAATGTGCATCTCGTTGAAGCTCTGGCACCCTGCACTGCCGCGATGGCCAGAGGTGCCAAATTTCACCGCATGTTCCGGGTTCGCCACATCGGGCTGCAGGACATAATATTGTGACGTTAATTGTGCAACGTTAATCAAATCGCTCTGCTGGGCGGGTTGCCCGGCACGTGGGTGATTGGCCATTGGCGCTGCTCCCTGACGCTTAAGTTTTTAAATGGTGCCGCAAACTTTCTCGGTCAGTTCCGCAGGGAACTGCATCGAGAGCATGATGTGTTCAACCATGCTGCATTTACGACCAGTATTGGTGTTGGTGATCACCCAGTACGGCGTGCCGGGCACATGCTTCGGCTTAGTATGGGTGCCATTCTGCAACAGCGTATGCTCATCGCCTGCAAAATAGACGCGGGTACGCCCCTGCAGCGATGCAGTAGCCTCAGCAAAGGCTGCGGTATCAAGACGATAGAGCGTTGACAAAATAAGCATAAAGCGATTCACCGCCCGCTTCTGCTCCGCATATTCATCGGAAAGCAGCAGCTCACGCACCGCGCGAACACGATCCTGCGGGCGGGAACCCACAGAGGCCTGGGACTCTTTCGCTGCCTCTTTTGACGCTGGCTGAGCAGGCGAAGCAGGTGCAGTCTGACCGGCCGTGAATTTCAGCATACGACGCAGAATGTCGGATGCGCTTTCACCAATGTGTTGCGTATGGCTGGCAATATAACGGTAGAGCTCTTCGTCAACTTCAATCGTTTTCATCTTATTCCGTACGGTTCTTTCTCATGACAGAACCACCTGTTTCCTGAAAAGCACTGAGTATAGTCAGGCAATTCAAAAGGTGTGTGGGTTCTAACATCAGGATTATAAAGTTAAATTCAGGCGGGTTGTTAGCAATCAAACGGTTTACGGGCAAAAGTCAGAATATGTCCTAATGCCACCGGAACCGGCGCACCTGAAAAGGTGAAACCATGATAACCTAAGCTCAGGTCTCAAACTTAAGAACTTTGCTATGATTTTGAACGCCCGTCTGCAAACTGAACAATCCCCTCCTGATTCCCTGCCCATCCTCCTTATCCATGGTCTGTTTGGCAGCCTGGATAACCTTGGTGTGCTGGCGCGCGGGCTGAAAGATGCCGGTCCCCTGCTGCAGGTTGATGTCCGTAACCACGGTCTTTCGCCACGATCCGACGAGATGAACTACGCTGTAATGGCGCAGGATATGGTCGACACGCTGGATGCACAGGGCATCGAACGCGTCGCGGTTATCGGTCACTCGATGGGCGGTAAAATCGCGATGACCATGAGCGCGCTGGTGCCGGATCGCATTGAGCGACTGGTGATGATCGATATCGCACCAGTGGACTACCAGACCCGCCGCCACGATGAGATTTTTGCCGGTATTCGTGCCGTCACTGATGCGGGCGTTTCATCCCGCAGCGAGGCAGCCCGCATTATGCGCACGCTGATTGATGAAGAAGGGGTTATCCAGTTTCTGCTGAAGTCATTTCAGGAGGGTGAGTGGCGCTTCAATGTGCCGGTACTGTGGGATAACTACACCACGATTTCTGGCTGGCAGCCGGTTCCTGCCTGGGATCATCCCGCGTTGTTTATTCGTGGCGGCGACTCAAGCTATCTGGATAACCGCTACCGCGACGTGTTACTTCAACAGTTTCCGGCGGCTCAGGCACATGTCATTGGCGGCGCCGGGCACTGGGTTCATGCAGAGAAACCTGATGCCGTTTTGCGCAGCATTCGTCGTTTTTTTGCGCTTTAAAAGCAAATAGATGGCGGTAAAAGTTTAGGATTGGCGTCGGGAGTACGCGTGAAGTATGATGGCGCGCTAAAATTTTGCCGCTGGTCAGTTTTGCTGCGGCAATGGCCAATAATTTATAATCTGCGCGGTGAGTGTCTGGCGCCCGCCCCCATTCAGTTTTACTAAGCCATGGCAAAAGAACAGACTGACCGCACGACGCTCGATCTCTTTGCTGATGAGCGCCGCCCCGGTCGACCCAAAACCAGTCCGCTTTCGCGTGATGAACAGCTGCGCATCAACAAGCGCAACCAGCTTAAACGTGACAAAGGACGCGGACTTCGTCGTGTCGAACTGAAAATGAACAGTGAAGCCGTCGATGCACTTAATACGCTGGCAGAACAGCGTAATCTCAGCCGCAGCGAACTGATTGAACAGATGCTGCTGGCGCAGCTCAAACTGGATTGATGCGGGCAAATCGCACGCAGGAGCAAATGTCGGGGCTTTAACCGTTCACCGGTTTTCTCTCGTCTGCTATTATTCGCTGAAATGTGCTGCGGCACACATCTCATCATCAGGATTTAAGAGGTTATTTTACTCATGGCACTCGTAGGCATCTTCTTTGGCAGCGATACCGGTAATACCGAAAACATTGCAAAAATGATCCAGAAACAGCTGGGTTCAGACGTTGCAGAAGTGCATGACATCGCGAAAAGCACAAAAGAAGATCTGGAAGCATTTGATATCCTGCTGCTGGGTATTCCAACCTGGTACTACGGTGAAGCACAGTGTGACTGGGATGACTTCTTCCCGACGCTGGAAGAGATCGACTTTAATGGCAAGCTGGTGGCGTTGTTTGGCTGCGGCGATCAGGAAGATTACGCAGAGTACTTCTGTGATGCGATGGGCACTATCCGCGACATTATTGAGCCACACGGTGCCGTGATTGTCGGACACTGGCCAACTGAGGGCTACCATTTCGAAGCCTCAAAAGGTCTGGCGGATGATACCCACTTCCTGGGTCTGGCTATCGACGAAGATCGTCAGCCTGAACTGACTAACCAGCGAGTTGATCAGTGGGTTAAGCAGATTTTTGATGAACTGCAACTGAAAGAGATCATCGAAGCGTGATGGTGTCTGACTCAATGTGAGCGCCAGCTCACATTGAGGTAATGGAAATTCCTATAGAAATAATAGCCACATTTTTTTAACTTTCTCCGTTTAATCTGTAGAATACCCGCATCGATCTTCCGCTTATTTTCTCACGCGGCAAGACTAAGCGATGTACAAACAGACATCTGCCAGAATTCTCCCCGGCCCGGTGACGCCTCCCCAGCAGCCCATGATGATTCAGGCACGCCCTCTGGTTTTCATTTCATCGCTTCAGTTCTATAATGAGACGCAAATGAGAATGAGTGTAGATCGACATTCAAGGCGACAAGCCACAAAAGTGAATATTAGTTACAGGACAAAATCCGCATGACTGACAACAACACCGCATTAAAGAAGGCTGGCCTGAAAGTGACACTGCCCAGACTGAAAATTCTGGAAGTGCTTCAGGAACCTGAGTGCCATCACGTCAGTGCGGAAGATTTGTATAAACGCCTGATTGATATCGGCGAAGAGATTGGACTGGCTACCGTTTACCGTGTGCTTAACCAGTTCGATGACGCGGGTATTGTGACGCGCCACAATTTCGAAGGCGGCAAATCGGTCTTCGAACTGACGCAGCAGCATCATCACGATCACCTGATCTGCCTGGATTGCGGCAAGGTTATTGAGTTCAGCGACGAGTCTATCGAAACGCGTCAGCGTGAAATCGCAACCCGCCACGGCATCAAGCTCACTAACCACAGCCTCTATCTTTACGGACACTGCACACTGGGCGATTGCCGGGAAAATGAAACCCTGCACGACCAGTAACGCGAGCTGAAATAAAAAAACCGGTGAATTCACCGGTTTTTTTTCGTCTGATGTCTGCTGTCAGTCAGGCGACCAGCGTCTCCTGCAGATAACGCCAGCGCGGAATAGAGCTACTGCAATCGAGAATGGCCAGCGAGATGCGGCTATTGTTATTGCCATTCATCATCTGCATTTCGCGATACTGCACGGTGATCTCTTTATCATGATGAGAGAGGATCACATGTTCGCAGGTGGCAATGCGCATCCCTTCCCGCTGCCCCTGCAACTGCCGGAAAAGATCCTCGACCTCGTTCAGATTGTACTCTTTGCCTTTAGGGGTCACCATGCGGAATTCAGGATGAAAATAGGACATCAGCAGCTCAAAACTGTCGTCTGATCCGGCGGGCTTATTAAAAATACGTTCAATGAGCTGATGTAAAACGACGACACTGTGTTTGGCTTCCTGGGCGAGAACGGTCATATTTTTTCCTTCTGTAACCCGCTGTGCGACCTCTGAGAGCGCATAGCCTACCTGAAAGCTGCTAATTCACATCCTGAAATTGATTAATTTTTTTAAACTCAGATTTCTCTCACAGTATGGCATTTAATGGATTGCAGTTAGTTCAGAACAAACGTCGGTAATGGTCGAAATAGGGACAATAAAAAAGGGCGATAAATCGCCCTTTTGTCATTTTATGAGGTCAGCCTCACCACGTTATTCGCCGGCTTTCGTCCAGGTATCACGAAGACCAACGGTACGGTTGAATACCAACTGCGAGGGCGTAGAGTAAACGCTGTCGGCGCAGAAATAACCTTCACGTTCAAACTGGAACGGTGTGGTCGGTTCTACATCGCGCAGGCTCGGTTCCACAAAGCCCTGTTTAATCGCCAGTGACTCAGGGTTGATTACCGCCAGGAAGTCCTCAGCCGCACCCGGGTTTGGCACGCTGAACAGGCGGTCATACAGACGGAACTCAGCAGGCTGCGCGTGATCGGCAGAGACCCAGTGAATCACGCCTTTGACCTTACGGCCATCAGCAGGATCTTTGCTCAGCGTATCAACATCGCTGGTGCAATAGATACAGGTGATGTTGCCCGCTTCATCTTTAGCAATTCGCTCAGCACGAATCACGTAGGCGTTGCGCAGGCGAACTTCTTTGCCCAGCACCAGACGTTTATATTGCTTGTTCGCCTCTTCACGGAAATCTGCACGGTCGATCCAGATCTCGCGGCTGAACGGCACTTCACGCGTGCCCATCTCCGGCTTACCCGGATGATTGGGCATGGTGAGGGTTTCGCTGTGACCCGCTGGCAGGTTTTCGATCACCACTTTTAGCGGATCGAGCACCGCCATGGCACGTGGTGCATTATCGTTAAGATCATCGCGAATACAGGATTCCAGCGAGGCCATCTCCACGATGTTATCCTGTTTGGTCACGCCAATACGACGGCAGAACTCACGGATAGAGGCTGCGGTGTAACCGCGACGACGCAGACCTGAAACGGTCAGCATGCGCGGATCGTCCCAGCCTTCTACGTGCTTCTCGGTCACCAGCTGAGTGAGTTTGCGTTTCGACATCACCGCATACTCCAGATTCAGACGCGAGAACTCGTACTGGCGCGGATGAACCGGAATGGTGATGTTATCCAGCACCCAGTCATAGAGACGGCGGTTGTCCTGAAACTCCAGCGTACACAGTGAGTGCGTGATGCCTTCCAGCGCATCGGAGATGCAGTGGGTAAAGTCATACATCGGATAGATGCACCACTTGTTACCCGTCTGGTGGTGTTCTGCGAACTTGATGCGGTACAGCACCGGATCACGCATCACGATGAAACTAGAGGCCATGTCGATTTTGGCACGCAGACAGGCGCTGCCTTCGGCAAACTCACCGTTGCGCATTTTCTCAAACAGCGCCAGGTTCTCTTCCACGCTGCGATCGCGATAAGGGCTGTTTTTGCCAGGCTCTTTCAGGGTGCCGCGATATTCGCGAATCTCATCCGGACTGAGTTCATCAACGTAAGCCAGACCTTTAGAAATCAGCTCGATGGCATAATTGTAGAGCTGATCAAAATAGTTTGATGAGTAACAGACCTCACCGCTCCACTCAAAACCCAGCCACTGGACGTCACGCTTAATGGATTCAACAAATTCCATATCCTCTTTAACCGGATTGGTATCGTCGAAACGCAGGTTGCATTGCCCCTGATAATCCTGGGCGATGCCAAAATTCAGACAGATCGATTTCGCATGACCAATATGCAGATAGCCATTGGGCTCTGGCGGGAAACGGGTATGCACGCTGCTGTGCTTACCGCTCGCCAAATCTTCGTCAATGATCTGACGAATAAAGTTAGTTGGGCGGGCTTCAGCCTCACTCATCTCAAAAATCCTCAATACGAATAACGGGTGATTTGTACCACGAAGTAACGGAGTATGATCCACAAAGCGTCTGAGGGAAACAACCGTTTGTTAAGCCTTTAAAACAAAAAAGGCAGGAATCGCTTCCTGCCTGTGGGGTTCTGTTGCGGGGATTAGCCTTTCACTTCGTATAGCGGGGTTTCACCGGCTACCACCTGGCCGCGAGCCAGTAATGTCAGCCCTGCGAAGTCATCGCTGTTACTGACCACGACCGGACTCACCATTGAGCGGGCGTTCGCGTTCAGGAATTCAAGGTCCATCTCCAGCACCCGCTGACCAGCGACCACGGTGGCCCCCTCGTCAACCAGACGGGTAAAGCCTTTACCTTCCAGCGCCACGGTATCCAGTCCCATGTGTACCACTATCTCTACACCATTGTCCGTTTCCAGACAGAAGGCGTGATTGGTGTTGAAGATTTTAACCAGCGTACCCGCTATCGGTGCCACGACCCATTTGTCGCTGGGTTTGATCGCCAGACCGTCACCCACCGCTTTGCTGGCGAAGGCTTCATCCGGCACATCATCCAGTGCCACGACTTCACCGCTGACTGGTGCCAGCAGGGTTGCGATGACACGCTTCTCACTGTTCAGCACCGCCTGCGGTGCCACAGCCGGCTCAGCCGGTGCGCTGCTGGCTGTCGCTGCAGCAACCGGACCCTTGGTCAGCACTTTTTTCATGGCCGAGGCGATGCTTTCTGCCTGGGTGCCCACGATGATCTGCACGCTCTGTTTGTTAAGACGAATCACGCCGGACGCACCAAGACGCTTCGCCACACCTTCATTAACCTGAGCGGAATCATTCACATTAAGACGCAGACGGGTGATACAGGCATCGATGCTGGTTAAGTTCTCTGAACCACCCACTGCACTGATGTAACGGCGCGCCAGTGATTCAGTCGCCGTTTCACCATTGTCGGTTTTATCCACGTTGACGTCGTAACCATCACTTTCATCACCGTCAACCGCCAGCTCACGGCCTGGCGTCATCAGGTTGAATTTTTTAATCGTGAAGCGGAACACGACATAGTAGATAGCGAAGAAGACCAGCCCCTGCGGAATCAGCATGTACCAGTGTGTCGCGAGAGGATTACGGGTCGACAGCACCATATCCACCAGCCCGGCGCTGAAACCAAATCCGGCAATCCAGTGCATACTGGCAGCGATAAAGACAGAGAGACCGGTCAGAACGGCGTGGATCAGATAGAGCACCGGCGCCACGAACATAAAGGAGAATTCCAGCGGTTCGGTGATACCCGTAAAGAAGGCAGCAAACGCAGCAGCCAGCATAATACTCCCCACTTTGACGCGGTTCTCTGGACGCGCACAGTGGTAGATAGCCAGTGCTGCACCCGGCAGACCAAACATCATAATCGGGAAAAAGCCCGCCTGATAACGACCGGTAATCCCTACGGTTGCGGTTCCGTCAGCCAGTGACTGCGCACCGCCAAGGAATTTAGGAATGTCATTAATACCTGCAACGTCAAACCAGAACACGGAGTTCAGCGCGTGATGCAGACCGACCGGAATCAGCAGGCGGTTGAAGAAGGCATAGATGCCGGCACCGACAGAGCCCAGCTTCTGGATGTGTTCACCAAAGCTGACCAGGCCGTTAAACACAACTGGCCAGATGTACATCAGGATAAAAGCGACGAAGATCATCAGGAACGAAACCAGAATCGGCACCAGCCGCCGTCCGCTGAAGAAGGAGAGCGCTTTAGGCAGCTCAACATGGCTGAAGCGGTTATAGACTTCTGCTGACAGGATACCGACCAGAATACCGACAAACTGATTCTCAATTTTGCCAAACGCTGCAGGTACCTGAGCTAAAGGAATTTTCTGAATCATGGCCACCGCGGCCGGTGAGCAAAGCGTGGTGACCACCAGGAATCCGACAAAGCCGGTCAGGGCTGCCGCACCATCTTTATCTTTTGACATGCCATAGGCGATACCAATCGCAAACAGGACTGACATGTGCTCAATGATGGCAGAACCTGATTTGATCAGTAAGGCAGCCAGCGCATTGCCTGCACCCCAGCTGTCTGGATCAATCCAGTAGCCAACCCCCATTAGTATTGCTGCTGCTGGCAGGGTAGCGACCGGCACCATCAGTGCACGCCCCACCTTTTGTAAGTAACCTAACATAACCCTTCCCCCTATGAGCCTGACTTGTCGCTTTGCGCTGCTTAATGTTGTTGTGTCAGCTGCAAAGATCGTTAATACACTTCATATCACGCAGCGAAGTGTAATAATAAATTAATTCGCTTCGCAAATTAAAACCCTGCCAGATGTGATTTTTATCACTAAAAAACATCGTGTCATACGGCAACATCTGGCAATGACTGCAAACTTATTTTATGATCCGAAATATTGAATTGCGCTCCGCCCGTGGCGAGAATAGAAAATCTGCTCAGGCTGATGAGTAACGCAACGGTTTAGCGATCCCCTTTCCATTTTCTAATGAGGTGAAACATGAGACTGATTCCTTTAGCGACGCCAACCCAGGTAGGCAAATGGGCCGCCCGACATATTGTTAACCGCATCAATGCATTTAATCCGACGGCGGATAAACCTTTTGTTCTGGGTCTGCCGACCGGCGGTACACCCCTGGAGGCGTACAAGCACCTGATTGATATGCACAAAGCGGGCCAGGTCAGTTTTAAGCATGTCGTCACCTTCAATATGGACGAATATGTTGGCCTGCCGAAAGAGCATCCGGAAAGCTATCACAGTTTCATGTATCGCAATTTCTTTGATCACGTTGATATTCAACCGGAAAATATCAACCTGCTGAATGGTAATGCGCCGGATATTGACGCAGAATGTCGTCAGTACGAAGAGAAAATTCGCACGCTGGGTAAAATTCACCTGTTTATGGGCGGTGTCGGTAACGACGGTCATATCGCCTTTAACGAGCCGGCTTCTTCACTGGCCTCCCGTACCCGCATTAAAACCCTGACGCATGACACCCGCGTGGCAAACTCTCGCTTCTTTAACGGCGATGTTGATCAGGTGCCTAAATATGCCCTTACCGTGGGCGTCGGTACGCTGCTGGATGCAGAAGAAGTGATGATTCTGGTTACCGGCCATGTTAAAGCGCAGGCACTGCAGGCGGCGGTCGAAGGCAACGTGAATCATATGTGGACAATCAGCTGTCTGCAGCTGCATGCCAAATCGGTGGTGGTCTGTGATGAACCCGCCACCATGGAACTGAAAGTGAAAACCGTGAAATATTTCCGCGAAATGGAAGCGGAAAATATGAAAGGCGTGTAACAGAACATTGTCGTGCCCTGCTGTTACGCTGAGTGACAGCAGGCCAGGACGGGAGAAAAGAGATGTACGCATTAGTAAACGGTCGAATTTACAGTGGCCATGAGGTTCTGGACAATCATGCCGTCGTGGTGGCTGACGGGCTTATTGCACGCGTCTGCCCGCGTGAATCGCTCCCGGCCAATATTGAGCAGCGGGATATGGCGGGCGCGATGATTGCGCCAGGTTTTATCGATCTTCAGCTCAACGGCTGCGGCGGTGTGCAGTTCAATGACAGCCTGGATGCACTGAGTATCGAAACCCTGGAAACGATGCAGCGCGCCAATGAGAAGTCTGGCTGCACCAGCTTTTTACCGACGCTGATTACCAGCAGCGATGCCCTGATGAAGCGTGCGATTGAAACCATGCGCGCCTATCTGCAGAAACATCAGCATCAGGCCCTGGGTCTGCATCTGGAAGGGCCCTGGCTGAGTAAGGCGAAAAAAGGCACCCACGATCCGGCGCTGATTCGCCTGCCGGATGCTGCGATGGTGCAGTATCTTTGTGACAACGCAGACGTCATCACCAAAGTCACGCTGGCACCGGAAAACGCCGGCAGCGAGGTGATTCGTCAGCTGACAGACGCCAGAATCATCGTTTCAGCGGGTCACTCGAATGCGACTTATGAAGAGGCGAAAGCGGGTTTTTCTGCTGGCGTGCGTTTCGCAACGCACCTCTACAACGCCATGCCGGCATTTGCCGGCCGTGAACCCGGGCTTATCGGTGCGCTGTTTGATTCACCTGATGTATACTGCGGCATTATTGCGGATGGTTTACATGTACATTACGCTAACGTACGGAATGCAAAGCGCATTAAAGGCGACAAACTGGTGCTGGTAACGGATGCCACTGCCCCCGCTGGTGCTGACATCAGCGAGTTTATTTTTGCAGGCAAAACAATCTATTATCGTGATGGGCTTTGTGTCGACGAAAACGGCACATTAAGTGGTTCTGCCCTGACGATGATCGAAGCGGTACAAAACAGCGTCGAGCATGTGGGTATCGCACTGGATGAAGCGTTGCGCATGGCATCACTTTACCCGGCACGGGCGATGGGCGTGGAAAGGCAGTTGGGCTCGATCGAAGCAGGAAAAATCGCGAACCTGACTGTGTTTACGCGCGACTTTAAAATCATTAAGACGTTTGTCAACGGAGACGACGTCCTGAGCGAGTAAGCACTGAATGACCACTGGCGGCCAGTCACAAATAGGAAATGTCGATCTTGTTAAGCAACTCAATAGCGCAGCGGTTTACCGGCTGATTGATCAACAGGGGCCGATATCGCGCATTCAGATTGCTGAACTCAGTCAGCTTGCCCCCGCCAGTGTCACCAAAATTACCCGCCAGTTGATTGAGCGCGGCCTGATCAAAGAGGTAGACCAGCAGGCCTCTACCGGTGGTCGCCGCGCCATTTCGATTATTACTGAAACCCGCCATTTCCATACCATCGGCGTCCGTCTCGGACGCAATGATGCCACCCTGACCCTGTTCGACCTCAGTGGTAAATCACTGGCACAGGAAGATTACGCCCTGCCGGAGCGCACTCAGGAGACGCTGGAACATGCGCTGTTTAACGCTATCAGCAGCTTCATTGAGCAGCACCAGCGCAAAATACGCGAGCTGATCGCGATTTCCGTTATCCTGCCAGGGCTGGTCGATCCGATTAACGGCGTCATCCGCTATATGCCGCATATTTCCGTCAGCCACTGGCCGCTGGTCGCCAGCCTGAAAAAACGTTTCAACGTCACGAGCTTTGTCGGCCACGATATCCGCAGTCTGGCCCTGGCCGAGCACTACTTCGGTGCAAGCCGCGACTGTGCAGACTCAATTCTGGTGCGCTTACACCGTGGCACCGGTGCCGGCATTATTGCTAACGGCCATATCTTTCTTGGCAGCAACGGCAACGTCGGCGAGATCGGCCATATTCAGGTCGATCCCCTTGGTGAACGCTGCCACTGCGGCAACTTTGGCTGCCTTGAAACCATTGCCGCCAACGGCGCCATTGAAAATCGGGTGCGACATCTGTTGAGTCAGGGCCATCCCAGCACGCTGACGCTGGAGGCGAGCCAGATGTCTCATATCTGCAAAGCGGCCAATCAGGGTGATGCGCTGGCGTGTGAAGTGATCGAGCATGTGGGCCGTTATCTTGGCAAAGCGATCGCAATCGCAATCAACCTGTTTAATCCACAAAAAGTGGTGCTGGCGGGTGAGATCACAGAGGCCGAAAAAGTGCTGCTGCCCGCTATCGAAGGCTGTATCAATACCCAGGCCTTAGCCGCCTTTCGCAAAAATCTGCCGGTTGTGCGCTCCACCCTGGATCATCGTTCTGCCATTGGCGCGTTTGCGCTCGCCAAACGTGCCATGCTTAACGGCATTCTGCTGCAACATCTTCTTGAAGACTAAGCTAACCCGCTGCTGTGGCGGGCCACATCGGATCTGACTATGACCATTAAAAGCGTAATTTGTGATATCGATGGCGTGCTGATGCACGACAACACGGCCATTCCCGGCGCGCAGGAATTTTTACAGCGCATTCTGGCCAAAGAGATGCCGCTGGTGGTGCTGACAAACTATCCCTCGCAAACCGAGCAGGATCTGGCTAACCGTTTTGCCTCGGCCGGTGTTGAGGTTCCTGAATCCGTTTTCTATACCTCGGCAATGGCCACAGCCGATTTCCTGCGCCGTCAGGAAGGCAAAAAGGCCTATGTCATTGGTGAGGGCGCGCTGATTCACGAACTCTACAAAGCGGGCTTTACGATTACTGATGTGAATCCCGACTTCGTGATTGTCGGTGAGACACGCTCGTTTAACTGGGACATGATGCATAAAGCGGCTTTTTTCGTGGCTAGCGGCGCTCGCTTCATTGCTACTAACCCGGATACGCATGCGCGCGGTTTTATTCCTGCCTGTGGCGCGCTCTGTGCGGGTATCGAGAAAATCTCTGGTCGTCGCCCGTTTGTTGTTGGCAAACCCAGCCCCTACATCATGCGCGCCGCGCTGAACAAAATGCAGGCTCACTCTGAAGAGACGGTCATTGTTGGCGACAATCTGCGAACCGATATTCTGGCCGGTTTTCAGGCGGGTCTGGAGACGGTGCTGGTTCTCTCTGGCGTCTCCACGCTGACGGATATTGATGCTATGCCGTTCCGCCCGGACTGGATCTACCCTTCTGTTGCCGATATTGACCTGTTCTGATTCATTTCTCTTATGACGCATCCGGCTAATCTGTGATGCGTCCCCCTTTTTTTCCCCTGTTCCCGCGGGTTTCACTGCCTGTTTTTTGTTCACAAAAGCCATTCCATTGCTGATCCATCAACAAAACAACGTTTAAATTATCGTTTATTCAAAATTATTGCCATGCGAACAATATTTTTATCAGTAAATCACGATTCCTCTTGCGTTGAATGCACTAAATAGCGCATTTTCTTATGTATCACGCAGCGACAGGCTGCCGGACAAACGTAAAAGATAACATCGCCGTAAGGTGAGCTCAGGAGTCAGTTATGTGTTCAATTTTTGGTGTGCTGGATCTGAAAACCGATCCTGTTGAGCTGCGCAAAAAAGCGCTGGAATGTTCACGCTTAATGCGTCATCGCGGCCCGGACTGGTCAGGCGTCTTCGCCGATGATCATGCTATTCTGGCGCATGAACGCCTCTCAATTGTTGACGTTAACAATGGCGCACAGCCGCTGTACAACGCCGATCACACCCACGTACTGGCGGTTAACGGCGAAATTTACAACCATCAGGCACTGCGCGCTGAACTCAGCGATCGCTACGAATTTCAGACCGGCTCTGACTGTGAAGTCATTCTGGCGCTCTATCAGGAGAAAGGTGTCGATTTCCTCGACGAGCTGGAAGGCATGTTCGCCTTTATCCTCTATGACACCGTTAAAAAAACCTGGCTGATTGGTCGCGACCACATTGGCATCATCCCGCTCTATATGGGTAACGATGAGCACGGCAACCTGTTTGTTGCTTCAGAAATGAAAGCGCTGGTGCCAGCCTGCCGTTCTATCAAAGAATTCCCGCCGGGAAGCTATCTCTCCAGCACCGATGGTGAAATCCGTCGTTACTGGCAGCGTGACTGGATGGAATACAAAAACGTTGAGCACAACACCACCGACGCCGCTGGCCTGAAGCATGCGCTGGAAGAGTCCGTGAAAAGCCACCTGATGTCAGATGTACCTTACGGTGTGCTGCTGTCAGGCGGTCTGGACTCCTCCATCATTTCAGCTGTGACCAAGCGTTTTGCAGCAAAGCGGGTTGAGGATCAGGACAAAAGTGATGCCTGGTGGCCGCAACTGCACTCCTTCGCAGTCGGACTGGAAGGTTCACCCGATTTAAAAGCGGCGAAAACCGTAGCGGAACATCTGGGCACCGTGCACCACGAAATTCATTTCACCGTTCAGGAAGGACTGGATGCGATTCGGGATGTGATTTATCACATTGAAACTTATGACGTCACTACTATTCGCGCCTCTACGCCGATGTACTTAATGTCGCGTAAAATCAAAGCGATGGGCATTAAGATGGTGCTGTCTGGCGAAGGCGCAGATGAAGTCTTCGGCGGCTATCTCTATTTCCATAAGGCGCCAAACGCCAAAGAGTTCCACGAAGAAAACGTGCGTAAACTGCAGGCGCTGCATATGTTCGACTGCGCCCGTGCTAACAAAGCGATGTCAGCCTGGGGCGTTGAGGCACGTGTACCCTTCCTGGATAAAAAATTCCTGGATGTGGCGATGCGGATTAACCCGGCCGACAAAATGTGTGGCAGCAACGGTAAAATGGAGAAGCACATTCTGCGTGAATGTTTCTCCTCTTACCTGCCAGAGAGCGTGGCGTGGCGTCAGAAAGAGCAGTTCTCGGATGGCGTGGGGTACAGCTGGATCGACTCACTGAAAGAAGTCGCGGCGAAGCAAATCAGCGATCAGCAGCTGGCAACCGCCCACTTCCGTTTCCCGTTCAACACGCCAGGTTCGAAAGAAGCGTATCTTTATCGTGAGATCTTCGAAGAGCTGTTCCCATTAGCGAGCGCGGCAGAATGTGTGCCTGGTGGTCCATCGGTCGCCTGCTCTTCTGCCAAAGCAATTGAGTGGGATGAAGCGTTTAAAAACATGGACGATCCATCCGGACGTGCCGTCGGTGTGCATCAGTCAGCTTACAAATAAGCAGGCAGAGAGCCGTCAGAATGGGCCCGCTGCGGCCCATTTTTTTTACGATTAGCGTTGTATTCACTGAAAAATTGCCGAATAAACCGCCAGGCTGGTTATAAGCCAGTCAAACAGCAATTATCTGGCAAAAAACGGTAAAAAACTTGTTGACGCTGTCTGGTCAACTCCGCATAATGCGCCCCGCAACGCCGATGAAGGTAACGCGAAAAAAAGATGGCTACGTAGCTCAGCTGGTTAGAGCACAGCACTCATAATGCTGGGGTCACAGGTTCGATTCCCGTCGTAGCCACCATCTTTTTTTGCGGGAGTGGCGAAATTGGTAGACGCACCAGATTTAGGTTCTGGCGCCGCAAGGTGTGCGAGTTCAAGTCTCGCCTCCCGCACCATTTCATTATTCGGCAGCGTGGATGGGATATCGCCAAGCGGTAAGGCACCGGTTTTTGATACCGGCATTCCCTGGTTCGAATCCAGGTATCCCAGCCAATTTCGATGATTCTTGTATGCTGAGAACGGACGAATGGGATATCGCCAAGCGGTAAGGCACCGGTTTTTGATACCGGCATTCCCTGGTTCGAATCCAGGTATCCCAGCCATCATTGAAAAATGCAGTACAATTAGGCTACGTAGCTCAGCTGGTTAGAGCACAGCACTCATAATGCTGGGGTCACAGGTTCGATTCCCGTCGTAGCCACCATATAATTGGGGTGTCGCCAAGCGGTAAGGCACTGGTTTCTGATACCAGCATTCCGGGGTTCGAATCCCTGCACCCCAGCCATACAAAGACAATTTGAAAAACACCATTATTGGGGTGTCGCCAAGCGGTAAGGCACTGGTTTCTGATACCAGCATTCCGGGGTTCGAATCCCTGCACCCCAGCCAAATTGCACAACCAGGCCCGCTTTTGCGGGCTTTGTTGTTTTTGTCCCTTCTGAAACGTTCCACGCTTCCTGATTGCCGGCCCGCCCTGCGGCGAGCCTCAATGCGCAATGGTCTATAAACCCAGTGCGTATCGTAATACCTGTCGCTTCAGGACACCGGAATGCTCGGCAGCAATCAGTCCGAGATTACGCGCGAAGCGCAGTGGTGCCAGCTGATTGCTGAAAGCAAAGTAAAAGAGATCCATTCCGCCCTGCATCAGCATATTGTCTTTACGACGCTGCCGGTGATAGCGCTGCAATATCCGCTCTGACGCCCAGTCTTCCGCCGCACCGCGTGCGCTGACCAGCACCTCAATCAACGCATCAATATCGCGATAGCCAAGATTCACGCCCTGCCCGGCCAGCGGGTTAATGGTATGCGCGGCATCGCCAACCAGCGCCAGTCCTGGCAGGACATAGCGTGAAGCATGGCGACGCACCAGCGGAAAACCCCCTGCCGCATGGGCTTTGAAACGTCCCAGCCGCGCCGGGAAGTGGCTGGCAATCTCTTTTTCCAGCTGGGCCATCGGCATCGCCTGTAGCTGGCGCACTCTTGCAGGCGCGTCGTACCAGACCAGCGAGGCGCGATTGCCATACAGCGGCAGGAAGGCGCGCGGCCCCTGCGGCGTAAAGTGCTGCCAGGTCGCATCTCCTGCCGGATGTTCGCAGGTCACGCTGATCAGTAAACAGGACTGCGCATAGCTCCAGCCATGAATCCCGATGCCGGCCATCTGCCGCACCTGTGAGTTCGCACCATCTGCGCCAACCACCAGCCGGGTGTGTAAGGCCACGCCGTCGTTAAGATCAACGCGCCAGCCGCCATTTTCTGGCTGCAGATTTTCCAGCGTGGCCGGACAATAGCAGGTCACGCCCAGCGACTGCATCTCCTCCCACAACGCCCGCTGAAGCACGCTGTTCTCAACCATAAAACCCAGTTCAGGTAAGCCCAGCGAGGCAGCATCAAAACTTACCTGCGCCGCTTGCCACTCCCAGGTTTCCAGCCGGCGATAGGGCGCGCTGCGCATCGCGTCTACCCGCGGCCAGACGTTAAGTTGCTTCAGTAACGCCACCGAGGAGGATCCGATCGCTGAAATTCGCAAATCGGGATCGCTATCGGCCTCAAATGGAGCGGGTTCGGCACGCTCAATGACCGCCACGCGAAAATGTTGCTGTGTCAGTCCACAGGCCAGCGCAGCACCGACCATGCCACCGCCGACAATCACGACATCAAACTGATTATCCTGCATTGCTTATATCCCTCTCTTATTCCCGCCAGCCTGCGCAACACGGGTCTGAATAGAGCAAAGTGTACCGGAAAACCCGAAGGCTGGCAGAAAAGCCCTCAGGCTGGTCACAACAGCATCAAAGCATTACAATACGCGCCCCTCACTTCACTGCACTGAATCAATGGCTAGCGCGATGACAAAAAAACTGCATATCAAAACCTGGGGATGTCAGATGAATGAGTATGATTCATCCAAGATGTCTGATCTGCTGAACACGACGCACGGCTACACGCTGACCGAGGTCCCTGAAGAGGCGGATATCCTGCTGCTTAACACCTGTTCTATTCGTGAAAAAGCGCAGGAGAAAGTGTTCCACCTGCTGGGACGCTGGAGAAAACTCAAAGAGCGCAATCCGGATGTCATTATCGGCGTTGGCGGCTGCGTCGCGTCGCAGGAAGGGGACCATATTCGCCAGCGTGCTCCCTGCGTCGATATCGTTTTTGGTCCGCAGACACTCCATCGTCTGCCGGAAATGATTAACACCGTGCGCGGCACCAAAAGTCCGGTGGTCGACATCAGTTTCCCGGAAATTGAGAAATTCGATCGCCTGCCGGATCCGCGCGCAGAAGGTCCCACAGCCTTTGTTTCTATCATGGAAGGCTGCAACAAATATTGTACTTTCTGCGTGGTTCCTTACACACGCGGCGAGGAAGTGAGCCGTCCCAGCGATGACATTTTGCTGGAAATCGCGCAGCTGGCGGCGCAGGGTGTGCGTGAAGTTAACCTGCTTGGCCAGAACGTCAACGCGTATCGTGGCGCCACCTTTGACGGTGAGATCTGTACCTTCGCCGAGCTGCTGCGCCTGGTCGCTGCTATCGACGGTATCGACCGTATTCGTTTCACCACCAGCCACCCGATTGAGTTTACTGACGACATTATCGAGGTCTACCGCGATACCCCGGAGCTGGTGAGTTTCCTGCATCTGCCCGTTCAGAGTGGATCGGACCGTATTCTGACGCTGATGAAGCGTGCGCACACCGCGCTGGAATATAAGGCGATTATCCGCAAGCTGCGCGCAGCGCGGCCCGATATTGAGATCAGTTCTGACTTCATCATCGGCTTCCCGGGTGAAACGCAGCAGGATTTCGAGCAGACCATGAAGCTTATCGCCGAGATCAATTTCGATGTCAGCTTCAGCTTTGTCTACTCTGCCCGTCCTGGCACGCCAGCCGCTGACCTGCCGGATGATGTCAGCGAAGAGGAGAAAAAGCAGCGTCTGTGGATCCT
Organism: Pantoea sp. MBLJ3; assembly: GCF_000816655.1. Taxonomy (NCBI): domain Bacteria; kingdom Pseudomonadati; phylum Pseudomonadota; class Gammaproteobacteria; order Enterobacterales; family Erwiniaceae; genus Pantoea; species Pantoea sp. MBLJ3. The sequence goes on along the minus strand of NZ_JSUT01000003.1, from coordinate 284,542 downwards.
CCAGGACCGCATTAACCAGCAGGCGCAGGCGATCAGTCGCCGCATGGTGGGCACCGTGCAGCGTATTCTGGTAGAAGGCATCTCCCGCAAGAACGTCATGGAAGTTTCCGGCCGCACCGAAAATAACCGTGTGGTTAATTTCGAAGGCTCGCCTGAGATGATTGGCCGTTTTGTGGATGTTGAAATTGTCGATGTCTACACCAACTCGCTGCGCGGCAAACTGGTGCGTACCGAAGAAGAGATGGGCCTGCGTATGGCGGAAAGCCCGGCCTCTGTGATTGCCCGTACCCGCAAAGAAAACGAAATCGGCGTGAGCCTGTTCCAGCCGTGATCCCTGCACTACCGGGCGGCAGCGCGCAGCGCGTTGCCGCCAATTTCACGCCGCGACACTTGGTTTATGAAAGTGTCGCCCAAATATCTCTCCTTAAGCTTGCGCCCAGGCGTTACGGCATAAATAATTTCGTTATGGTGCACACGGTTAAGCCCAACGGTGCGTCAGACACATCCCATAACTGGCCCTGAGTGACCCAAAGGATTCGTTTGAATATCGAAACTCGTGAAATCGCCCTTGAACCGGCTGATAACCGTCGACTGATGAGCCTGTGCGGGCCGTTCGACGATAATGTGAAACAGCTTGAGCGTCGTCTGGGCATTGAGATCAATCGTCGCGACAATGTCTTTAAGCTGGTGGGACGTCCACTGTGCGTCAATGCCGCCGCAGATATTCTGAAAACCCTCTATGTCGACACCGCGCCGATGCGTGGTGAGATCCCGGATATTGAGCCGGACCAGATTCACCTGGCCATCAAAGAGAGCCGGGTACTGGAACAAACCGCCGAAAGCGTGCCGGAGTACGGTAAAGCGGTCAATATCAAGACCAAGCGTGGTGTGATTAAGCCACGCACGCCAAACCAGGCGCAGTACATCGCGAATGTGCTCGACCATGACATCACCTTTGGCGTCGGCCCGGCGGGTACCGGTAAAACCTATCTGGCGGTGGCAGCCGCAGTGGATGCCCTGGAGCGTCAGGAGATTCGCCGCATCATGCTGACGCGCCCTGCCGTCGAAGCGGGTGAAAAACTCGGCTTCCTGCCTGGCGATCTGAGCCAGAAAGTCGACCCATATCTGCGTCCGCTCTACGATGCCCTATTTGAAATGCTCGGTTTTGAGCGGGTAGAAAAGCTGATGGAGCGCAACGTTATTGAGGTGGCTCCGCTGGCTTACATGCGTGGTCGTACCCTGAACGATGCATTTATCATTCTTGATGAGAGCCAGAACACCACCATCGAGCAGATGAAGATGTTCCTGACGCGCATCGGCTTTAACTCCAAAGCGGTAATTACCGGCGACGTCACCCAGATTGACCTGCCACGTCACGTTAAGTCGGGCCTGCGGCATGCCATTGAAGTGCTGGCAGACGTTGAAGAGATTAGCTTTAACTTCTTCCACAGTGAAGATGTGGTGCGCCATCCGGTGGTTGCCCGCATTGTTACCGCCTATGAAGCCTGGGAAGCGGCCGATCAGACCCGTCGCGATCAGCAGGCTGAAGAGCGTAAACGTGAAGCACTGGCTGCACAGAGCACCTCGCAGGAGAGCAAATGAGTGAGGTCATTCTCGACCTGCAGGTCGCCTGTGAGAACACGGCGGATCTGCCGGATGAAAGCCTGTTTCATCGCTGGCTTTCCGCGGCTGTTACCCCTTTTCAGCCCGAAAGCGAAGTCACCGTCCGTCTGGTCGATGAAGCGGAGAGTCATGAGTTAAATCTGACTTATCGCGGCAAAGACAAGCCGACAAATGTTCTCTCCTTCCCGTTTGAAGCACCACCGGGCATCGAGTTACCTCTGCTGGGCGATCTGATCATCTGCCGCCAGGTGGTTGAGCAGGAAGCCGCAGAACAGGGCAAAAGCGTTGAAGCCCACTGGGCGCATATGGTGGTACACGGCACGCTGCATCTGCTGGGTTACGACCATATTGAAGACGACGAAGCGGACGAGATGGAAGGACTGGAGACCGAGATAATGCTTGCTCTTGGGTATCCTGATCCGTACATTTCGGAGAAAGAAGACGCCTGAATCCCGAATTCTGGCTATCCGGCTGTCAGCACGGTTTGCTGACAGCACCTATTCCTCACCAGAGAGATCTATAAAAACCGCCATGAGCGACGACCATTCTCAAAACAGCGATGCACCCAGTAGTAAAAAGGGATTTTTCTCCCTGTTGATCAACCAACTTTTTCACGGTGAACCGAAAAGCCGTGATGAGCTACTGGAGCTGATCCGCGACTCGAATAACAAAGAGCTGATTGACCAGGACACCCGCGACATGCTCGAAGGGGTTCTGGATATTGCGGAGCAGCGCGTGCGTGACATCATGATCCCGCGCTCGCAAATGATCACCCTGAAACGTAATCAGAGCCTCGAAGAGTGTCTGGATGTCATTATCGAATCCGCCCATTCCCGCTTCCCGGTGATCAGCGAAGATAAAGATCATGTGGAAGGGATTCTGATGGCGAAAGATCTGCTGCCGTTTATGAGCAGCGAATCTGAGCCTTTCAGCATTGAGAAAGTCCTGCGTCCTGCGGTGGTTGTGCCTGAAAGTAAGCGCGTTGACCGGATGCTGAAAGAGTTCCGCTCCCAGCGCTACCACATGGCGATCGTTATCGATGAGTTTGGTGGTGTCTCTGGTCTGGTGACCATTGAAGATATTCTGGAGCTGATTGTCGGTGAGATTGAAGATGAGTATGACGATGAAGAAGATCGTGATATCCGTCAGCTCAACCGTCACACCTTTACGGTGCGCGCTCTGACCGCCATTGAAGATTTCAATGAGTTGTTTGGCACGCAGTTCAGTGACGATGAAGTCGATACCATTGGTGGTCTGGTGATGCAGGGCTTCGGCCATCTGCCCGCGCGCGGTGAAAGCATTGAGATTGAGGGTTACCAGTTCAAGGTAGCAATGGCTGACAGCCGCCGCATTATCCAGGTTCACGTGACCATTCCGGAAAACTCGCCACAACCTCAACTGGAAGACGAATAAGTCTATGGCTTTAGCCTCACTCTACCCGCGCCAGCGGGTTCGCCTGCTGCTGGCTTTAATGACGGGTGCGCTGGGCACCCTCGCCTTCTCTCCTTACGATTTCTGGCCCGCCGCCCTGCTGTCGCTGTGCGGCTTACAGCTCCTGACCCTGAACCGCTCAAGTCCGCAGGCTGCGGCAATCGGTTTTGTCTGGGGAGTGGGCTTATTCGGCAGCGGCATCAACTGGGTTTACGTCAGTGTCGCCACCTTTGGTGGCATGCCTGGCCCGGTGAATGTCTTTATCGTGGCATTGCTGGCGGCGTATCTGGCGATCTACCCGGCGCTGTTTGCCGGTGTACTGAATCGCATCTGGCCGCGCACAACGCTGTGGCGACTGGCGCTGGCCGCACCGGCTTTGTGGCAGATCACGGAATTCCTGCGCGGCTGGGTGCTGACCGGCTTTCCATGGCTGCAGTTTGGCTACAGCCAGATTGACGGCCCGTTAAAAGGTCTGGCCCCGCTGGCGGGGGTCGAGACCCTGACCTTCCTGCTGATGGTGGTGGCTGGCCTGCTGGCATATGCCCTGCAGCAGCGCAACGTCAGAAGTCTGGTCGCAGCATTGCTGCTGCTGGCCCTGCCGTGGCCGTTGCGCTATATCCAGTGGGTTCAGCCGATGCCCGAGCGTGCCGTCGAAGTGGCGCTGGTGCAGGGAAACATCCCGCAGTCGATGAAGTGGGATCCGCAGCAACTGCTCAACACCCTGCGCATTTATCACGGTCTGAGCCAGCCGCTCATGGGCAAAGCGCCGATTATTATCTGGCCTGAATCGGCGATTACCGATCTGGAAAGTAATCAGCAGCCGTTCCTGCATTCACTGGATGATGAACTGCGTGAACGCGGCAGTTCGCTGGTCACGGGTATCGTAGACTCCCGACTGGAGCAGAACCGCTATCACGATTACAACACCGTGATCGTGCTGGGTGGCAAGACGCCGTACAACTACTTCAGCGGCAATCGTTACCAGAAAAATCACCTGGTGCCATTTGGCGAATTTGTGCCGCTGGCCGATCTGCTGCGTCCGCTGGCTCCGTTCTTTGATCTGCCGATGTCGGCGTTCAGCCGTGGCAACTATCTCCAGCCGCAACTCCGCGTGGCGGGCTATAACCTGACCAGCGCCATTTGTTATGAGATCGTGCTGGGTGAACAGGTGCGGGCCAACTTCCATCCCGACACCAACTTCCTGCTGACCGTTTCGAACGATGCCTGGTTTGGCCACTCTATCGGCCCGTGGCAGCACTTCCAGATGGCGAGGATGCGGGCGCTGGAACTGGGTCGTCCGCTGTTGCGCAGTACCAACAATGGCGTAACTGCAGTGGTGAATGCCAGTGGTGATGTGGAAGCCATGCTGCCGCAATTTACGCGCGATGTCCTGACCAGCAAAGTTACGCCTACGCAGGGAGAAACCCCGTACGCGCGGGCTGGCATCTGGCCTGTCTGGTCACTGACGCTGCTGGCGGCGTTGATTGCCCTGCTGCGCCGACGCCGATAACAGCGCAGAGGCGTCATGGCGAAGCGAATGCTTCGCCTGAGGTTGTTGAAAACGCGCGGTGCTCAGGGAGTAAACGCCTTACGCAGAGACGCAAACACCGCCATCCCTGCCTTGCGCATCGCGGGCCATCTATGGCCCGCGATGCGCTGCTACAGGCGAAAGCTCCCCTCGCTTGACGTTTGTCTGCCGTAGGTGCGAGGTGCAAGTTTCGCCTTTTCTCCTTGTTATTTTCTGATACTCCCACTCCCTGACCGCATACTCTGCTGCCTTTCTCACCCTGCACCGCTTTCTGGCACGATGATTGCAAAATGTTTCACTGTTTTTCGCTAACGGCCTGATTGCAGACGCTGCCGCGAGGCGGATTGCACCAAAACTGTCGCACCTCCTGCACCGTAAACGCGCAGTGTGAGAAATTTGCCTTTTTTTGGTGCGGATCACCTCGCAAAAAAGAAACTTTTTTGTTTCATTGCGTTAACAATCCGCTATGTTAGTGACTCTTCTGCGCCCATTTAATCCGCAGAATGAGCAGAAACGCAGCACAAAACAGACACAACATCATAATCAGCGCAGGTTATATCCTGTGCCTTTTTCATACGAAGGAGTTGGAACATGCAACTACGCAAAGTGGCATTATCTCTTCTGCTGATCGGTGCAGCGGCGGGAGCGGCCCAGGCGGAAGATCTCAGCGGCACCCTGAAGAAAATCAATGACAATGGCGTCATTGTGGTCGGGCATCGCGAATCATCAGTTCCCTTTTCTTATTATGACAACCAGCAAAAAGTCGTCGGCTATTCACAGGATTACTCAAACGCCATTGTGGAAGCCATCAAAGCGAAGCTGAACAAGCCTGACCTGCAGGTCAAAATGATTCCAATCACCTCACAAAACCGTATTCCACTGCTGCAAAACGGCACCTACGATTATGAGTGTGGCTCCACCACCAATAACCTTGAGCGCCAGAAACAGGCGGCTTTCTCTGACACCATTTTTGTTATTGGCACCCGTCTGCTGGTTAAGAAAGATGGCCCGATCAAAGATTTCGCCGACCTGAAAGGCAAAACCGTGGTGGTAACCTCAGGGACCACGTCTGAAGTGCTGCTGCACAAACTCAACGATGAACAAAAACTGGATATGCGCATCATCAGCGCAAAAGATCATGGCGACTCGTTCCGTACACTGGAAACCGGCCGTGCCGTGGCCTTTATGATGGATGATGCCCTGCTGGCTGGCGAACGCGCTAAAGCCAAAAAGCCGGACAACTGGGAAATTTTAGGCACGCCACAGTCTAAAGAGGCCTATGGCTGCATGCTGCGTAAAGATGATCCGCAGTTCAAAGCGCTGGTAGATGAAACCATCGCCAAAGCCCAGACGTCGGGTCAGGCAGAAAAATGGTTCGATACCTGGTTCAAAAAGCCTATTCCGCCTAAGAATCTGAACATGAACTTTGAGCTGTCTGATGACATGAAAGCGCTGTTCAAAACGCCAAACGACAAAGCACTCAATTAACAAAAAAATACCCAATGGATTTCAGGTCACATTGAGTCGGCAGGAGAGCATGCATCCCGGGGAACTTACTCAGGTAGATGATTCGGATGCGTGGACATACATAGCCAACAAAATGCAGCCTGAAAGACGGCGGGTATAACAAGGGCGGCCTGGCTGCCCTCTCGATTGCTGAAACCGCGGCATGGACAGACAGACTGACACGGGTCGTTCCCCTGCGTCAGGACATAAAACGCCGTTCATCAATCTTCAGGGTAGCTTAGCTACCCTTTTTTTCCGGAGCTCGTTATGGGTATCGATTGGAACTGGGGCATATTTCTCGAACAGGCCCCGTTCGGTAACACGACCTACCTCGGCTGGCTGTGGTCCGGTTTTCAGGTGACGATTGCCGTCTCCTGCTGCGCCTGGATTATCGCTTTCTGCGTGGGTTCATTTTTTGGCATTCTGCGCACCGTGCCGAATCGCCTGCTGTCGACCATTGGCACCTGCTATGTCGAACTGTTTCGTAACATCCCGCTGATCGTCCAGTTCTTCTTCTGGTATCTGGTGGCGCCCGAGCTGGTGGGCGAGAATCTCGGCATGTGGTTTAAGTCTGAGCTGGACCCCAACATTCAGTTCTTCCTCTCTTCCATGATCTGTCTCGGCCTGTTTACCGCCGCCCGCGTTTGCGAGCAGGTGCGCGCGGCGATTCAGTCACTGCCGAGTGGACAGAAGAATGCTGGCCTGGCGATGGGATTAACCCTGCCGCAGACTTACCGCTATGTATTGCTGCCGAATGCGTATCGCGTGATTGTTCCGCCGATGACCTCGGAAATGCTGAACCTGGTCAAGAACTCCGCTATCGCCTCCACCATTGGTCTGGTGGATATGGCAGCACAGGCGGGCAAGTTGCTCGACTATTCTGCTCACGCCTATGAATCCTTTACCGCCATTACGCTGGCCTACGTCGCGATTAACCTGGTGATTATGTTGTTGATGAGTCTGGTCGAGCGCAAAGTCCGGCTGCCAGGCAATGCGGGAGGCAAGTAATGTACGACTTTGACTGGAGTTCGATTGCGCCCAGCCTGCCCTATCTGCTTAACGGCTTAGTGATTACCTTTAAGATCACGATTACCGCCGTGGTTTTCGGCATTCTTTGGGGCACCCTGCTGGCGGTAATGCGTCTGTCGACCTTTAAGCCCATCAGCTGGTTCGCCAAAATTTATGTCAACCTGTTCCGCTCAGTACCGCTGGTGATGGTGCTGCTGTGGTTCTATCTGGTGGTGCCGAGTTTCCTGCAACAGGTGCTGGGCCTGTCGCCTAAAACCGATATCCGCCTGATTTCAGCCATGGTCGCCTTTTCACTGTTCGAAGCGGCGTACTACTCAGAGATCATTCGTGCCGGCATCATCAGTATCTCACGCGGCCAGGGTAATGCCGCGCTGGCACTGGGTATGACGCAGTGGCAGGCCATGAAACTGATTATTCTGCCGCAGGCATTCCGGGCCATGGTTCCGCTGTTACTGACGCAGGGTATCGTGCTGTTCCAGGATACCTCTCTGGTTTATGTGTTAAGCCTGGCGGACTTCTTCCGTACCGCGTCGACTATCGGTGAGCGCGACGGCACCCAGGTTGAAATGGTTCTGTTTGCAGGTCTGGTCTACTTCGTTATCAGCCTGAGCGCATCGCTGTTGGTCAGCTATCTAAAAAGAAAAAGGACGGTTTAAATGATTAGCCTGAAAAATGTTTCTAAGTGGTATGGTCACTTTCAGGTGCTGACCGACTGCTCAACCGAAGTCAAAACCGGTGAAGTGGTGGTAGTGTGCGGCCCGTCCGGCTCCGGTAAATCGACGCTCATCAAAACCGTGAACGGACTTGAGCCCGTTCAGCAGGGTGTGATTTCCGTCAACGGCACCGAAGTGAACAACAAAAAAACCAATCTGGCGCAGCTTCGCAGTCAGGTCGGAATGGTGTTCCAGCACTTCGAGCTGTTCCCGCATTTGAGCATTATTAACAATCTGGTGCTGGCGCAGGTAAAAGTGCTGAAGCGAGACAAAGCGGCGGCCCGCGATAAAGGGCTGAAGCTGCTGAAGCGTGTGGGACTGTCAGCCCATGCGGAGAAGTTTCCTGGCCAGCTCTCCGGCGGTCAGCAGCAGCGCGTGGCAATTGCGCGTGCGCTCTGCATGGATCCTATTGCGATGCTGTTTGATGAACCGACCTCCGCGCTGGATCCGGAAATGATCAATGAAGTGCTGGATGTGATGGTTGAACTGGCGCAGGAAGGGATGACGATGATGGTGGTGACACACGAGATGGGCTTTGCCCGTAAAGTCGCCAATCGCGTGATCTTTATGGATGAAGGGAAAATTATCGAAGACACCAACAAAGATGACTTCTTTAATAATCCGCAGTCTGACCGCGCTAAAGATTTCCTCGCTAAAATTCTGCACTAAACAACGTATGCGGGTCACTCAATGTGGCCCGCATAATGTTTGTTATCAGGGTTCAAAAGGCTGACGCTGGAACTGATCGTGGCCGCATTCCGGACAACGGGATAAGGTCTCAGGCGTATAGATTGCCCGGGTAAACTGGCACTTTTCACACACCAGATTGCCAAGACCGACCACTTCACCGCTCTGATAGACACCATGGTGATGCAGATCCTGAAAGACCTCACGCCACTCCAGCTGACTTTTATCCGTAATATCCGCCAGCTCTTTCCAGACGCTCTCGCGGATAATGCGCATAAACAGTGAGTCCGCCAGCGGTTCTTCAGCATCGCTGTAACTTCGGGCAAACTCGCCTAAATCACGGCGCACCGAACGCAGCGCCTGGTCAATCTCACTTTCTGACATATCATCGCGCACCAGCAACTGACTTCGCCGCCCGGCAATCAGCTCATCAAGGTTACGATCGCCCTGACGAAGACGTTCAGTCAATACGGCTAACGACTCGCGATACTCCTGAGCCACTTTATTCATTTTGTTCTCCTTTATGCAGACCCTCGCTGACTTAAGTTTAGTCGTAATGTTGCTTTTGCCGTGTCGTCTGTACAGTGAATTACAAAAGGGTGAAGAGGCTGACGCTTTCGGCAGAAATCGTGCCAGCAAAAGTGGGAAGTGTTGTTGATACGCGGCCTTATGGGTATGCTATGCGGATCTTAGAGCCAGAAAAATGTTTTTCATAAAGGACCACAGGCAGCCATGCAAGAGCAATACCGCCCGGAAGAAATTGAATCCCGTGTGCAGCAGCACTGGGATGAAAACGAAACGTTTAAAGTGACTGAGCAGGAAGGTAAAGAGAAATACTATTGCCTCTCCATGTTGCCCTATCCTTCTGGCCGCCTGCACATGGGTCACGTTCGTAACTACACCATCGGCGACGTAATCGCGCGCTATCAGCGTATGCTCGGCAAAAACGTGCTACAGCCGATTGGCTGGGATGCTTTCGGCCTGCCTGCAGAAGGCGCTGCGGTTAAAAACAATACTGCACCTGCCCCGTGGACTTACGACAACATCGCCTACATGAAAAACCAGCTCAAACTGCTGGGCTTTGGCTATGACTGGAGTCGTGAACTGGCCACCTGCCAGCCTGAGTACTACCGCTGGGAACAGTGGTTCTTTACCAAACTGTATGAAAAAGGCCTGGTCTATAAAAAAACCTCCGCAGTGAACTGGTGCCCGAACGATCAGACGGTGCTGGCGAACGAGCAGGTGATCGATGGCTGTTGCTGGCGCTGCGACACCAAAGTTGAGCGTAAAGAGATCCCGCAGTGGTTTATCAAAATCACCGATTATGCGGAAGAGTTGCTGAACGATCTGGATACGCTGGAAGAGTGGCCTGAACAGGTCAAAACCATGCAGCGTAACTGGATTGGTCGTTCTGAAGGCGTCGAAATCACTTTCGACGTGGCAGAGAGCGAAGAGAAAGTTACAGTCTACACCACCCGCCCGGATACCTTCATCGGCGCAACCTATGTGGCTGTCGCAGCAGGTCATCCTTTGGCCACTCAGGCATCAGTCAATAATCCGGCACTGGCTGACTTTATTGCGGAATGCCGTAATACCAAAGTGGCCGAAGCCGATATGGCGACCATGGAGAAGAAAGGCATGGCGACCGGCCTGTCTGTTATTCATCCGCTGACCGGTGAGCTGCTTCCGGTCTGGGTCGCCAACTTCGTCCTGATGGAATACGGCACCGGTGCCGTGATGGCGGTTCCGGCACACGACCAGCGTGACTGGGAGTTTGCCACTAAATACGATCTGTCGATCAAGCCGGTCATCCTCAACCTGGATGGCTCCATTCCTGACGTCAGCGCTGCGGCGATGACGGATAAAGGCGCCCTGTTCAACTCGGGTGAGTTCAACGGCATGGATCACGCAACTGGCTTTAACGCTATCGCGGATTCACTGGCGGCAAAAAGCGTGGGCGTACGTAAAGTGAACTACCGTCTGCGTGACTGGGGTGTTTCCCGTCAGCGCTACTGGGGTGCACCTATCCCGATGGTGACGCTGGAAGATGGCACTGTGATGCCGACACCTGAAGACCAGCTGCCGGTTATCCTGCCGGAAGATGTGGTGATGGATGGCATTACCAGCCCGATCAAAGCGGATCCGGAGTGGGCGAAAACCACAGTAAACGGTCAGCCAGCGCTGCGTGAAACGGACACCTTTGACACCTTTATGGAGTCCTCCTGGTACTATGCGCGTTATACCTGCGCCAGCTACAAGGAAGGCATGCTGGACCCGGCCGCAGCAAACTACTGGCTGCCGGTCGATCAGTATGTGGGTGGTATCGAACACGCCATCATGCACCTGATGTATTTCCGCTTCTTCCACAAGCTGCTGCGTGACGCGGGCCTGGTGAACTCTAATGAGCCAGCAAAACGTCTGCTGTGCCAGGGCATGGTACTTGCTGATGCCTTCTACTACCTGGGCAACAACGGCGAACGTAACTGGGTTTCCCCGGTTGACGTTGAAGTTGAGCGTGACGAGAAAGGCCGCATTATTAAAGCGACCGACACGCAGGGCCGCGACGTGATCTACGCGGGCATGAGCAAAATGTCGAAGTCGAAAAACAACGGCATCGATCCACAGCTGATGGTTGAGCGTTACGGCGCCGATACCGTACGTCTGTTTATGATGTTTGCTTCGCCAGCAGATATGACGCTGGAGTGGCAGGAATCGGGCGTTGAAGGGGCTAACCGCTTCCTGAAACGTGTCTGGAAGCTGGTCTACGAGCACACCTCACAGGGTGCGACCGTGGCACTGGATGTGGACAGCCTGAATGACGAGCAGAAATCGCTGCGTCGTGACCTGCACAAAACCATCGCCAAAGTGGCGGATGATATCGGCCGTCGTCAGACCTTCAACACCGCTATTGCGGCAATCATGGAGCTGATGAACAAGCTGGCCCGCGCTCCGCAGGAGAGCGAGCAGGATCGCGCCCTGATGCAGGAAGCGCTGCTGGCTATCGTCCGTCTGCTCTATCCGTTTACCCCGCACGCCTGCTATGTTCTGTGGCAGACGCTGGGCGGCGAAGGCACCATTGATGAAGCGAGCTGGCCGGTTGCTGATGAAGCCGCTATGGTTGAAGATTCACTGCTGGTGGTGGTACAGGTTAACGGTAAAGTGCGCGGCAAAATCACCGTACCCGCCGATGCAACACAGGAACAGGTTCAGGCACGCGCTGCGCAGGAGCATCTGGTGGCGAAGTATCTGGACGGCGTGACTATCCGTAAAGTCATTTATGTACCGGGCAAACTGCTTAACCTGGTCGTAGGTTAAGTTCAGGAGGAACTGTGCGACATCCGATTATCAGGCTGTTTGTCATGCTGGCGGTGGTGATCACCGCTGGCTGTGGTTTTCATCCGCGCGGCACCACGCAGGTGCCCAGCGAACTGAAAACCCTGATTGTTTCAACCGGCGATCCTTATGGTCCGCTGGCGCGTACTGTACGTCAGCAACTGCGTATCAACGATGTCACCATTGTTGAAGACAGCAAGCAGACCCGTACCGATATTCCGACACTGCGTCTGGGTCCTGAAATGTCAGGGCGTAATACAGCCTCGGTCTTTATCAGCGGCACCACTGCCGAGTATCAGCTGGTGATGACCCTCACTGCGCAGGTGCTGTTGCCGGGCAAAGGTATCTATCCCATCAGCACCACGGTTTATCGTTCGTTCTTCGATAACCCGAATGCGGCGCTGGCAAAAGATGCCGAGCAGGACCTGATTACGCAGGAGATGCGTCAGCGTGCAGCTGAACAGCTGGTTCGTAAGCTGCTGTCGGTGCATGCCGCGCAGATGAACAGCAAAGATACTCTGCCAGCGTCAGTGATTTCGGTGCCGGGTCAGGGTTCACAGGAAGCGCCCTCTTCCTCTGCTACCAGCCTGCAATGATCAGGATTTATCCTGAGCAACTCAGCGCGCAGCTCCGTGAGGGGCTGCGCGCCTGTTATTTGTTAGCCGGTAACGAACCGCTGCTGTTGCAGGAAAGCGCGGATGCCATCCGTGCCGCCGCAACCACACAGGGATTCGACGAACATTTTAGTTTTACGCTGGATGCCCAGACCGACTGGGAGAGCCTGTTCGTCAGCTGCCAGTCACTGAGTCTGTTTGCCCAGCGTCAGACGATGACACTGCAATTCCCCGAGAATGGCCCCAACGCCGCCATGGCCGAGCAGCTGGTTAAGCTCTCTCAGCTGCTGCACGCCGATATTCTGCTGATCTGCCGGATGCCAAAGCTGACCAAAGCGCAGGAAAACAGCGCCTGGTTTAAGGCACTGGCTGCCTCTGCGGTTGTCGTGCCCTGCCAGACGCCAGAGCAGGCACAATTGCCACGCTGGGTGGTAAATCGCGCGAAAGCGCTGAAATTATCCGTGGATGACGCGGCAGTACAGCTGCTGTGTTACTGCTATGAGGGTAATCTGCTGGCGCTGGCGCAGGCGCTGGAGCGGCTCTCACTGCAGTGGCCGGACGGCAAGCTGACACTGCCACGGGTCGAAGAGGCGGTCAGTGATGCCGCGCACTTCACGCCCTTCCACTGGGTGGATGCCCTGCTGGCGGGTAAAAGTCGTCGCGCGCTGCATATCCTGCACCAACTGGAGAAAGAAGAGAGCGAAGTCGTGATTCTGCTGCGTACGCTGCAGCGCGATTTGCTGACGCTGTTGCATCTGCAACGCCATCAGGCCCAGCAACCACTGCGCACGCTGATGGATCAGCAGCGTATCTGGCAAAACCGCCGCGCGCTGTTCACCGACGCACTCCAGCGACTGGATGCCACCCGTCTGCAACGCGCCATTCATCTGCTGAGTCAGATTGAGATCACCCTGAAGCAGGATTATGGTCAGTCAGTGTGGCCGCAGTTGCAAACCCTGACGCTGCTGCTCAGCAGTCGCGCTTTTCCGACGAGCTTTGCCCATGTCTGAGTTACACGCACTGTTTGGTGGCACCTTCGATCCGATCCATTTTGGCCATCTGCGCCCGGTGGAAGCGCTGGCTCAGCAGACCGGCTTACAGCGTGTGACGCTGCTGCCCAATAATGTGCCCCCGCATCGTCCACAACCGGAAGCCAGCGCGTCTCAGCGGGTTGCTATGCTGCGCTGCGCTATCCGTGGCTTACCGCTGTTTGAAATAGATACCCGGGAGCTGGAACGTGACACACCCTCCTGGACCGTGACCACCCTGGAAGCCTGGCGCGAAGAACGCAGTGCAGAGCAGCCGCTGGCCTTTATCATTGGTCAGGATTCCCTGCTGAGCCTGTCCAAATGGCATCGCTGGCAGGATCTGCTGTCACTCTGCCATCTGCTGGTCTGCCAGCGTCCCGGCTATCCGACCCGGTTCGACTCGCCAGAGATGCAGGCGTGGCTTGAGCAACACGTCGCTCAGGATATCCGGCAGCTGCATCAGCAGCCCGCGGGGCATATCTGGCTGGCGGAAACCCCACTCTATGATATTTCGGCGACCGAAATTCGCCGCCGTCGCCATCAAAATCAGCCCTGCGATGACCTGTTACCCGCTGCGGTTATCGACTATATCGACCGCGAAGGCTTATATCGCGACTGATCCGGGCATGCTATACTGCGCCGCTTAATTTTTTGGCTGCACTCTCCGGGCTTACAGCCGGCTCGTTACTACCAGATTCCAAGGGGAACCTTTTGCAAGGTAAAGCACTCCAAGAGTTCGTTATTGATAAAATTGATGATCTTAAAGGCCAGGACATTGTTACCATCGACGTTCAGGGCAAATCCAGCATCACCGATTACATGATCATCTGCACCGGTACCTCCACGCGTCATGTGACTTCGATCGCAGAACACGTTGAGCAGGAATCCCGTTTAGCTGGCCTGATGCCATTAGGCATTGAAGGTAAAAGCGCGGCAGACTGGGTCGTGGTTGATCTGGGCGATGTCATCGTGCATGTGATGCAGGAAGAGAGTCGCCAGCTGTATGAGCTGGAAAAACTCTGGAGCTAATCGGTGAAACTGCAACTCGTTGCCGTCGGCACCAAAATGCCTGACTGGGTGCAGACCGGTTTTATGGAATACCTGCGCCGCTTCCCGAAAGATATGCCGTTTGAGCTGATCGAAGTTACCGCAGGTAAGCGCGGTAAAAATGCTGATATCAAACGCATTCTTGAAAAAGAGGGTGAAGCGATGCTGGCGGCGGTCGGCAAAGGTAATCGCATCGTCACGCTGGATATTCCGGGCCAACCGTGGGAAACCCCGCAGCTGGCACAGCAGCTTGAACGCTGGAAGCTTGATGGTCGCGATGTCAGCCTGCTGATTGGCGGGCCCGAAGGCCTGGCCCCCGCCTGTAAAGCGGCGGCAGAACAGAGCTGGTCACTGTCAGCATTGACGTTGCCCCATCCGCTGGTGCGCGTGCTGGTAGCCGAAAGTCTGTATCGTGCCTGGAGTATAACGACAAATCATCCTTATCATCGTGAATGACCGATCAGCCCACATCAGACATGACAAGTAGCGGATGAAATTACAAAGCAACGCCTTTCGCGATTACAGCGCCGAACAGAAACTCTTTGTCCGTCGGGCGTTTATCGCCTTCGTCGGTATCTTACTGCTCTCGTCAATTCTGGTGGTTAACCTCTACCACCTGCAGATTCTTCGCTTTGATGATTACAGCACCCGCTCTAACCAGAACCGCATCAAACTGGTGCCTGTCGCGCCCAGTCGCGGCATAATTTACGATCGTACCGGCACCCCGCTGGCACTGAACCGCACCATCTATCAGGCTGAACTTGTCCCGGAAAAAGTCGATAACCTGCAACAGACGCTGGAAAACTTACGTCCGGTTCTTGAGCTGACGGATGAAGACCTCGAGAATTTCCAGAAAGAGCGTAAACGCTCACGTCGTTTCACCTCTATCCCGGTTAAAACCGGTCTGAATGAAGTGCAGGTGGCGCGCTTTGCGGTTAATCAGTACCGTTTCCCCGGCGTGGAAGTGAAAGGTTATCAGCGCCGCTACTATCCTTACGGTGCCACGCTGACGCATGTCGTCGGCTACGTGTCAAAAATCAACGACCGTGACGTTGCCCGCCTCGATAAAGAGGGCATATGGCCGAACTATGCCGCAACACACGATATCGGTAAGCTGGGGATTGAAGCGTATTACGAGAGTTTGCTGCACGGCAAAACCGGCTTTGAAGAGGTAGAGGTTAACAATCGTGGCCGCGTTATTCGCCAGTTGCATGAGGAGTCACCTCAGGCTGGGCGTGATATCTATCTGACGATCGATCTCAAACTGCAGCAATATGTCGAGACTCTGCTGGCGGGAAGTCGCGCAGCAGTGGTGGTCAGCGACCCGCGCACCGGCGAAATTCTCGCCATGGTCTCTACGCCGAGCTACGATGCCAACTTATTTGTCGACGGTATTTCCAGTAAGGATTACCGTGGACTGCTGGAAGATGAAAACCGCCCGCTCTACAACCGCGCCATTCAGGCGGCTTACCCACCGGCTTCCACAGTCAAACCTTATGTCGCGGTTTCTGCCATGAGTGCGGGCGTGATCAACCGTAACACCAGTCTGTTTGATCCCGGCTGGTGGCAGCTTCCGGGTTCAGAAAAGCGTTTTCGTGACTGGAAAAAGTGGGGCCACGGCCGTCTGAACGTCACCAAAGCACTGGAAGAGTCTGCTGATACCTTCTTCTATCAGGTCGCCTACGACATGGGTATTGACCGCCTGTCGGAGTGGATGAACAAATTTGGTTATGGCAGCCGTACCGGCATCGATTTGCCGCAGGAGAGCGCCGGTAATATGCCTACCCGCGACTGGAAAATGAAACGGTTTAAAAAGCCGTGGTATCAGGGTGATACCATTCCGGTGGGGATCGGTCAGGGTTACTGGACGGCAACCCCGCTGCAGATGAACAAAGCGATGATGATTTTAATCAATGACGGTGTCGTCAAGGTGCCGCATATGCTGCGTGCTACCCGCGAAGGTCGTACCCTGGTGCCCTATCGTCAGCCGCCTGAGGCCCCGATTGGTGATATCCATTCCGGCTTCTGGGAAATCGCCAAAGATGGCATGTACGGCGTGGCGAATCGCCCTAATGGTACCGCGCACAAGAGTTTTGCTGATGCGCCCTATAAAATCGCCGCCAAGTCCGGTACAGCACAGGTCTTCGGCCTGAAAGAGAACGAAACGTATAACGCCCATAAAATTGCTGAACGATTACGCGACCATAAATTAATGACCGCGTTTGCCCCTTATGACAAACCTCGGGTCGCTGTGACCATTATCCTGGAAAACGGTGGCGCCGGTCCGGCTGTCGGCACCGTCATGCGCCAGATTCTGGATCACATTATGTTGGGTGATAACAATACAGTTCTGCCGGACGCCGCCCCTGTGCCGCCCGGTTATGAAGGTGAATAAACATGTCGATGCAAGATAGTCCGCAGAAACGATCGATCTGGATGCGCATCCACATCGATCCGATGTTTATGCTGATCATTCTCGCGCTGCTGACCTACAGCGCCGTGGTGATCTGGAGTGCCAGCGGACAGGATCCTGGCATGATGGAGCGTAAACTCGGGCAGATCGCGATGGGTCTGGTGATCATGATTGTGCTGGCGCAGGTGCCGCCGCGCGTTTATGAAGGCTGGGCGCCCTATCTCTATATTGTCTGCGTCATCCTGCTGGTGGCAGTGGATGCTTTTGGACAGATCAGTAAAGGGGCCCAGCGCTGGCTCGATCTCGGCTTTGTGCGTTTCCAGCCTTCGGAGATTGCCAAGATCGCGGTGCCGCTGATGGTGGCGCGCTTTATCAACCGCGATGTCTGTCCGCCGACGCTGAAAAATACCGGTATCGCGCTGATTCTGATCTTCCTGCCTACTCTGCTGGTGGCCGCACAGCCCGATCTCGGCACCTCGATTCTGATTGCCGCCTCAGGCCTGTTTGTGCTTTTCCTCTCAGGAATGAGCTGGAAACTGATTAGCGTGGCGGTACTGCTGGTCGCCGCCTTTATCCCGATTCTGTGGTTCTTCCTGATGCACGACTATCAGCGCGACCGCGTCATGATGCTGCTCGATCCGGAAACGGACCCGCTGGGTGCCGGTTATCACATCATCCAGTCGAAAATCGCGATTGGCTCGGGCGGACTGCGCGGCAAAGGCTGGTTGCAGGGCACCCAGTCTCAGCTGGAGTTTTTGCCGGAACGTCATACTGACTTTATCTTCGCGGTCCTGGCCGAAGAGTTAGGGCTGGTCGGCGTGCTGCTGCTGCTCGCCCTCTATCTGCTGCTGATCATGCGGGGACTGGTGGTAGCAGCCCGGGCGCAGACCACCTTTGGCCGTGTTATGGCGGGCGGTTTAATGCTGATTTTATTCGTTTATGTTTTCGTTAATATTGGCATGGTTAGTGGTATCTTACCGGTAGTTGGCGTGCCGCTGCCGCTGGTCAGTTATGGCGGCTCCGCGCTTATCGTGCTTATGGCGGGATTTGGCATTGTGATGTCGATCCACACTCACCGAAAAATGTTATCTAAAAGTGTCTAAGAGGCTGCAGATGCGTAAGGAATGGCTTGGCGTTGCACTGGCATCACTGGTTCTGGCGGCCTGTACCACGCCCGAACCCCAAAATACGGCGCCGCCGCAACCGGCTTACAACGGACCGGTGGTAGAGATTCCAGGCGTTGAGCCACGTTATGAGCCAATCAATCCGGGCACCAGCCAGGATTACAGCGTTAACGGCAAAAATTATCGCATCATCAAAGATCCGTCGAACTACAGCGAAGTCGGTCTGGCAACCTGGTACGGTGAAGAGGCACAGGGCAACCGCACCGCCACCGGTGAAGCTTACGATCCCGATGCGCTGACTGCGGCTCACCCTACTCTGCCGCTGCCGAGCTATGTGCGTGTGACCAATATCGCGAATGGCCGTCAGATTGTGGTGCGCGTTAACGATCGCGGTCCCTACACGCCGGGACGCATTATCGACCTGTCGCGGGCTGCCGGTGATCGCCTGAATATCTCCAACAATTCGCGGGTACGCGTCGACTACATCAAGGTCGCACCCGACGGCACGCTCTCAGGTCCCGGCACCATCGGAACCGTGGTAGCCAAACAGAGCTACTCTCTGCCTGCCCGCCCGGATCTGAGTGGCGGCGCGGTGATGAACGGCGGCAGTGCAGCCCCTTCTGAACCGCCTGCACAGAATGTTGAAGCCATCAGCAACAGCACGCTGCAGAGCAGTGACAACATGGGCGCGCCAGTCCAGAGCAGCGGCTTTCTTGGCGCACCCCAGCCATTAGCGAACGGTGTACTGGAAGGTAACGAGCCGCCAGCCGCCGCACCTGCCAGTTCCGCACCCGCAGCAGCCAGTGCCTCGCCTGCAGCCAGCAGTGGTTCCGCCGATGGCTATGTGGTGCAGGTTGGTGCGCTGAACGATCCGGCGCGTGCGCAGCAGATGATGAAAAGCCTGAGCCAGCGTTATGGTGTGCCCGGCAAGGTTGAAAACGCGGGCAACAATGTCTATCGCGTACAGCTTGGTGGTTATGCCTCCCGCGCCGAAGCGGCTGCGCTGCAACAGCGCCTGAGCAGTGAAGGCCAGGCCGCGTCATTTATTACGAACACACGTCGCTGAACCGTGGTTCAGAGCACTGCAGGTTACGTCTGCTAACAACCCAATCATCATGCCCGGTGCCAGAAAATCTGGCATTGGTTATGATGAGTGACATTTTTAACCTCAAACTCACGGATGTTGTAGTCCTACACATGAACACGCTGAAATCATCTCGTTTACTGAAACGCCTGACAGTGGGATCACTGATCGCTATCTCTCTCAGCCATGCTGCTATTGCTGATGACGTCAATCTCAAGACCATGATTCCGGGCGTGCCGGACATTGATGCCGAAGCGTATGTCCTCATCGACTACAACTCAGGCAAAGTGCTGGCAGAGAAAAACGCCGATGCACGCCGCGATCCTGCCAGTCTGACCAAGATGATGACCAGCTATGTCATTGGTCAGGCCGTGAAAGCGGGCAAAATTCATCAGGATGATCTGGTGACCGTCGGCCCGGATGCCTGGGCGACCGGCAACCCGGTGTTTAAAGGTTCTTCGCTGATGTTCCTGAAACCAGGCGATCGCGTGCCGGTTTCACAGCTGACCCGTGGCATTGTCCTGCAGTCCGGTAACGACGCCTGCGTTGCGATGGCTGACTATGTCGCTGGCAGTCAGGATGCCTTTGTTAACCTGATGAACAACTACGTCAAAGCGCTTGGCCTGCAGAATACCCACTTCGGGACCGTTCATGGCCTGGACGCGGAAGGTCAGTACAGCTCCGCGCGCGACATGGCGTTGATCGGCCAGGCGCTGATCCGCGACGTACCGGAAGAGTATGCTGTTTATAAAGAGAAAGAGTTCACCTTCAATAATATCCGTCAGATGAACCGTAATGGTCTGCTGTGGGATACCAACCTGAATGTGGATGGGATCAAAACCGGTCATACTAACTCAGCCGGTTACAACCTGGTGGCGTCAGCGACCGAAGGCCAGATGCGCCTGATCTCCGCTGTGATGGGCGGTCATACCTATAAAGGCCGTGAAACTGAGAGCAAGAAACTGCTCACCTGGGGCTTCCGTTTCTTTGAAACTGTTGCGCCACTGAAAGCAGGCAAAGAGTTCGCTTCTGAGCCAGTCTGGTTTGGTGATAATGACCGTGTGCAGCTGGGCGTGGAAAAAGATGCTTACCTGACCATTCCACGTGGCCGTATGAAAGATCTGAAAGCCAGCTATGTGCTGACCAATACAGAACTGCACGCGCCACTGAAGAAAAACCAGGTTGTGGGCAGCATCAACTTCCAGCTGGATGGCAAAACTATCGAACAGCGTCCTCTGGTGGTGCTGAACGAAGTCTCTGAGGGTGGTTTCTTCGGCCGTATCGTTGATTACATCAAACTGATGTTCCATCACTGGTTCGGTTAAGCGTAAGGGGTGATTGAAAAATCACCCCTCTGCCCCCATTACAGGATATTATGATGCTCCCGCTCAGGCGGGAGCCTGTTTTTTATGCACCGGAGTTAATATGAAAACCAAACTGAATGAGCTGCTCGAATTTCCTACCCCGTTTACCTACAAAGTAATGGGTCTGGCGCAACCGGAGCTGGTTGATCAAGTGGTTGAAGTGGTGCAACGTCATGCGCCCGGCGACTACAGCCCTGAAGTTAAGCCGAGCAGCAAAGGCAACTATCACTCCGTAAACATCACTATCACCGCCACCCACATCGAGCAGGTTGAACGCCTGTACGAAGAGCTGGGCAACATCGAAATCGTGCGGATGGTCCTGTAATTTACGGGTCGGCAAGGCGCCTCTGCCTGACGGTTTGCCGACGTTATTCTTAACGTTATTTCCTTTAGCGGGCTATCGTTTTGTCAGTTGAAACCCTCTTTGTCCGTCAGTCCGGTCTGTGCGACTGGCAATCTGTCTCCGACGCCATGCATCACTACACCGACCAGCGCGATGACCAGAGTCGTGACGAAATCTGGCTGGTCGAGCATCCTCCGGTCTTTACGCAGGGTCAGGCGGGAAAAGCGGAGCATCTGCTGATGCCAGGCGATATTCCGGTGGTGCAGAGCGATCGTGGCGGTCAGGTGACCTATCACGGGCCGGGACAGCAGGTGATGTACGTCCTGATCGATGTGAAACGCCGTAAACTCGGCGTGCGCCAGCTGGTGACCATTCTGGAAGAGACGGTAATCGCGACGCTGGCAGAGTTCGGCGTCAGCGCCCGCGCCCGCGCGGATGCTCCTGGCGTTTATGTCGGGGAAGAGAAAATCTGTTCACTGGGATTACGCATCCGCAAAGGCTGTTCATTTCACGGCCTGGCGCTGAATGTGGCCATGGATTTATCTCCTTTCCTGCGCATCAATCCCTGTGGTTACGCCGGGATGAGCATGACCCAGTTGAAAAATTTTGAGCCAGAGGTGACAACGGAGCAGGTACGTTCTCCGCTGGTCAGCGCCTTTGCGCGGCTGTCAGGTTATGAAAATGTTGAATGGATATCAGGCGATCTCCCTGTTAAGCCTTAACGCAGAATGCGAATTTACAAATATGTAACGTATCCGTGCTGACTGTGGCTGCTTCGCAGGCGATGTGATGATATAATTTTTGCACTTTTTTCAAATAAAGTTGAAAGCCCCCTTCCCGGTTTGAGTGGGAACGCTTTCAAATCGCAATCCGACCGGAACCTGCTGATTTATGAGTAAACCAATTCAGATGGAACGCGGCGTCAAATATCGTGACGCAGACAAAATGGCGCTGATCCCGGTGAAAACCGTGGCTGTTGAACGGCAGGAGATGTTGCGTAAGCCGGAATGGATGAAAATCAAGCTGCCAGCTGACTCCAGTCGTATTCAGGGCATTAAAGCCGCGATGCGTAAAAACGGGCTGCACTCAGTCTGCGAAGAGGCCTCCTGCCCTAACCTTGCTGAATGCTTCAACCACGGTACTGCCACCTTTATGATTCTAGGTGCTATCTGTACCCGTCGTTGTCCGTTCTGCGATGTGGCACATGGCCGTCCTAATGCGCCTGATGCTAACGAACCGGCAAAACTGGCGCAGACGATTGCCGATATGGGCCTGCGCTACGTCGTGATCACCTCTGTTGACCGCGATGATTTACGTGATGGCGGTGCACAACATTTTGCAGACTGTATCCGCGCCATTCGCGAAAAAAATCCCACGATTAAAATTGAAACACTGGTTCCGGACTTCCGTGGCCGCATGGACCGTGCGCTGGAAATTCTCACCGCAACGCCACCGGATGTGTTTAACCACAATCTGGAAAACGTACCACGCGTCTACCGCCAGGTGCGGCCGGGCGCTAACTACGAATGGTCACTGAAATTGCTGGAGCGGTTCAAAGAAGCGCATCCGGATATCCCGACCAAATCGGGTCTGATGGTTGGGCTGGGTGAGACCAACGCCGAAATCGTGGAAGTGATGCGCGATCTGCGTCGCCACGGTGTCACCATGCTGACTCTGGGCCAGTATCTGCAGCCGAGCCGTCACCACCTGCCGGTTCAGCGCTACGTCAGCCCGGCTGAATTTGATGAGATGAAAGAAGAAGCGATGGCGATGGGCTTCACCCATGCCGCATGCGGTCCGTTTGTCCGCTCTTCCTATCATGCGGATATGCAGGCCAAAGGCGAAGAAGTGAAATAAGCCGGCCTCCGCTATCAGAAGCCTGAAAAACAAAAAACCAGACTGGAAACAGCCTGGTTTTTTTATGCGTGCCTGACGTTGCCTGAAATAAAAAGTAACAGTTATTTTCAGCAAATAACCGATTAATCTTTATGAACGACACGTTCTGCCGGTACGTCTTCAGCGGTTGTTCGGGTTGCGCTGGTATCTTCGTCTTTCATGGCTTTTTTGAAGCCCTTAATCGCGGAGCCCAGATCGCCGCCCAGTGAGCGCAACTTGTTGGTACCAAAAAGCAGTACGATAAGCGCACCGATAATCAGCAGCTTGGCAATACTGATACCTTCCATATTTAACCTTTCAACTTATTCAAATCACGGTGACTGTTATTTACGCGCAGTTTGCCTGCGGCGACAACTGGAATCTGTAACAGAGTGAGATCTCAGAGAGGCCGATTAAGTATGCACAAGTGCCAGCACTCAGCGTTTTGCTCGCTTTGTCGTCATGGATTTTTATCCTTAGATCACTTGAGTTCAGGACGCGCAAAGCGCCGGTTCTCCAGTACCGGCAGCATCTGTCGGGCATAGACGACGCGTTCCGGGTCGAGTTCAGCAAACAGTAGTGTCGGGGACTCCGCGGCATTCGCCACCGCTACCCCCAGCGGGTCGACCACCAGACTGTTGCCAATATTGCGTGGGCCACACTCGCCCACCGCCACCATATAGCAGGTGTTCTCCAGCGCGCGGGCACGGGTCAGTAAATCCCAGTGCATCTCTTTCAGCGGGCCTTTCACCCATGCGGCAGGCAACACAAGTACTTCTGCACCGTCCAGCGCCAGTCGTCGTGCCAGTTCCGGGAAACGCACATCATAGCAGGTCATTAATCCAACTTTCATACCCGCAACCTCAATCAGCGGTGGAATGACATGGCCTGGATTGACCCGTTGCGATTCCTGCACGGCAAATGCATCGTACAGATGCAGCTTTTCATAGGTGGCAATAATTTCGCCGTTGCGGATAGCCACCAGTACATTGAGCGCTTTATGCTGGTCACTGGGGACATGGACGCTCATTATAGTGGTCAGCGCATTATGCTCACTGGCAGCCAGCAACTGTGTGATAAAAGGGCCATCCAGCGGCTGTGCGGCTTTCACCACTAAATCGGGATCGGTATTATCGCGCGCCAGAACAGCTTCTGGCAGGACCAGCAGATCCGCTTCTCCCTCTGCTGCCCGCTTCATCAGAGCCAGACATCTATCAGCGTTCTCCTGCCATTCACGGCTGACCGCAAATTGTCCCAGTGCAACTTTCATCATCTCTTTCCTCCCCCAGCGACCAGAAGTATCACTTCCCGCGTCACTCATCAGTGATTAAGCCCTTGCAGAGAATGCTCGCATCCAGAGCCGGCGATCGTTGTCTGTTCTCTTTAAAACGAACCTGATCGCCGCTTATTCCTGCGCTGTGCTTCGGCATTGTACAGCCAGTGCAGTGTCATCCTGTTTTCTTTTATACCGCCATAGCCTTTAAGCGCTATCGCTCGCCGCCCTTAATACCGCTAACAGCTTCAGTGCGTGTTCTGCGTGGACGCCGTCCCGATGGGTATGCAGAGAGTGTCTGCATCACGTGAGGTAACGGCGCTAATCAGCAGTCGGACAACTGTTTATGCTGTCCTGAAACCAGATAGGAAGCAGAAAGTGCTGGCAAAGAACAAATGCTGTGGTAGCAGGTCAGCAATAATCCCTGTCGCCAGCCTCAGGGATGAACAGCGGGAGATGATTGCCGAGGCACTGGTCATCGCCTCAGGACGGGAATTTAACCCGCTTGCAGATTTTTAATGAGATAACAGGGTGATTCAGCATAACCCTCGCGCGCGTAAAACTGATTCGCCTTGAGCCGTGACTGATGGCAATGGACTTCCATACGATCGCAGCCACGGCGGGCTGCCAGCGTTTCGGCATATTGGAGCAGTTGCTGGCCGACACCTTTGCTGCGCTCACCTTCCGCAATACAGAAGTAACTGATGCGGGCGAAATCACCGGCCAGGGCCAGCTGAGGAATAAAATGAAGTGAAAGGAAACCCAGAACCTGACTGCCCAGTTCAGCCACTAACAGCGCTTCACTGGGATCGCTGCATAACTGCGCCAGACGCTGCTCAATGAAACTTTCAGTGCCGCCGTAGCCTAACTCACTCAGCAAGGCACTCAACGCAAAACTGTCTCTCAACTCCGCATGCCGTATGTTCATCCTGTCTCCTCACTCATCGGGTTCTGTAGCACTGTTATATAGCGTCGCAGGCTGAAAAGCTGCACAGCTTGTTGTTATAAATATGTTACGAGGATTTATTGTGAACCGCCGCGCAGTTTGTGCGCCCCTGGGGACAATTCAGAAGGTTACGATGTGAGGGATGAAGCGCAGATTACAGCCATAAAAAAACCCGCCATAAGGCGGGTTTTTAGAATTCTGACTGTTAACTTACAGACTGATAACGTTAGCAGCAGATGGGCCTTTAGCGCCGTCGGTGATTTCAAACTCTACGCGCTGACCTTCAGCCAGAGTTTTGAAGCCGTTGCTCTGGATTGCAGAGAAATGTACGAATACATCTTTGCTGCCATCTTCAGGAGTAATGAAACCGAATCCTTTAGATTCATTAAACCACTTAACGTTACCTTTGATCTTAGACATCTATATTACCTTTACATGAAAAATGGACACTAAACTGTGTCGGGGTCTAGTACAGCAATTGCTGAGGGATTTGTCCAGCATGATTTGATGAAAAAGTGATAAATATCGACTTTCCGTACATGCATCACACTTTCCTGCTTTTCGACTTGCGAAACACTCATCAGCAGGGATCAGACGTATGGCCTGTGCCTTCCACTAACCTGCTGGAAAGGCAAACCTTTTTGATCTTTAGCACCGTGACGTTTTGAGGTTAAAAAGGAAAATCTTATTAAGACGTATTCCTGTTATTACTGATAACGATCGTCTCAAAAGCGTTATTTTTTATCGTCCTGCGGGTAGTAAACCTCAGCATAAAAATCCGATTTCCCTGCTTCCGGAGGCCGCCGTAACGCATCTGGTTATTTAATGTGCAGTTGATCGCAAATTCCTATCCGCCGAAACGACTTTTTCTCAGACAATATTGAGACTGCTGTGCCATTGCCCCCAGTGAGAGCAGGCAACCTGCTGATATTTTCACCAAAAGCAGGCAAACCTTGAGAAAGATCAATGAAGTGCTTTTTAGTGTCCGGATTCGCATCTGGCAACAAACAATTAACGTTATGAGCAACTACTTTTCTTATGGCGAGCCGGAATAATATTATCCGGCAATAGATTACGTCCGCTTAACCGGTGAGGGGATAGCTTCCTTCCGGGCAAATGAAAAGGAGAGTGAGGCACAGGATGGTGATGAAGATACGCTGCAGTCAGTGCGGAAGCACCCGATTCGTTTTTACGGAGTATCACGAGGAAGAGCACAACGTTCATGGTGCCCGCTGTGCGAACTGTAAAAAATGCCTGGATTCCCAGGATCTGCTGCCCACGACGCCGATGGATCCCATTACACAGTGTCTGCTGGCCAGCCAGAAAACAGTTCGGGCACCTGATTAGGTGCCCGTTGTCGCTGAAGCTTTTACAAAAATCAGAAAATCAGTTTGAACACCCCTGTCAGGGTCAGCAGGCCGACGATAAAGATAATCGCGATAATCCACAGAATAATTTTCATTTCCTTTTCCCTCACTGATTAGACACGTTTCCTGTAGGCAGTATAGACAGGAATATTTATCGCGCCGCTTCACTCAGGCTTCAATTGGTCAAAAGTTCACCAATCCTGCTCTTTATTTGCTTTCTGGGATAGCGATCGCAACACCAGTTTTTACCGGCACTCTTTTTTCGTTTTAAAGAATACTCCTGGCTAAAATTTATGCGGCAAGGCAGGCCTCAATAGTGATGAGACTGAAATGAGTCGCGAGGAGATCTTATGAGCACGATTAATACCAGCATGGGCCGCTACAGCCTTAAGGCCAAAAACAGCGGTAACCACATCAGAGGTTCTTTCGCCATCAACGATGAAGGCGGCACGCAGCTCTCTATGCAGGAGTTTGACGAGCACTATCTTGATGATGTGGTGAATAACGTGATCTACCCGGTCACTGGCGGCAACCGTGAAATTGCACGTGCGCTGCGGGAAGAGATGGTGAAAGCCGGTTTTGAACCGCCTCACTAAGGCGTCAGAATTAAGTGACAGCCTGGGCCGCACTTGCGGCCCTTTTTAGTTTTAACGTCGTGCACCCGGTCAGAACAGAGCGCCGCTGACAGATTTGCCAGCGACGACAGGTTAAATCACCCAGGAGAGCAACAGGCAACCCACCAGGCCACAAACCGAAATAATGGTTTCCAGCGCAGACCAGGAGCGAATGGTTTCGCCAATCGTCAGGTTGAAATACTCTTTGAACAGCCAGAATCCAGGGTCGTTAACGTGAGAGAAGATCACGCTGCCGGACCCCACGGCGATCACCATCAGTTCCGGGCTGGCGCCACTGGTAACAATCAGCGGTGCAACAATACCGCCGGCAGTAATCGCTGCTACCGTGGCAGAGCCCAGCGCAATACGCAGCACTGCGGCAATCGACCACGCCATAAAGATGGGTGACAGCTGCGTTGAGTGCATCATGCTGGCGATATATTTATCTACGCCACTGTCCACCAGCACCTGTTTAAAGGCACCGCCACCACCGATGATCAACAACATCATGGCAATGATTTTGATCGAGTCGGTCAGGGTATCCATCACCTGTTCCATCGTGCGGCCACGATTCAGTCCAAAGGTGAAGATGGCAATCAGCACCGCAATCAGGGTCGCCATGACCGGGTCGCCAAAGAACTCCGCATAGGGCAGCAGCACGTGGCCTTTTGGCAGCAGCATCTCCGCCACGGCACGCAGCGCCATCAGCACCACTGGTACCAGTGCCGTCCAGACACTCACGCCAAAGCTGGGCATTTCCGCTTCGGTAAACGTTTTCGGGTTATAGAGCCCCTGTGGAATCGGTTTATCGATATTTTTCAGGAAACGTGCGTAGACCGGACCTGCCAGAATCACCGTAGGGATACCCAGCAGCGTGCCAAACAGCAGCGTTTTACCCATGTCTGCGTTAAACAGCGTGGCAATGGCGGTTGGACCCGGATGGGGCGGAAGGAAACCGTGCGTCACGGACAGAGCAGCGGCCATCGGCACCCCGACATAGAGCAGCGGCACACGCGCCGACGCCGCCACGCTGAATACCAGCGGCAGCATCAGTACAAAGCCGACTTCATAGAACAGCGCAAATCCGACAATAAAACCGGTCAGCACCAGCGCCCACTGAATGTGCTTTGTGCCGAATTTCTCAATCAGGGTGGTCGCGATACGTTGCGCCCCGCCGCAATCGGCCAGCAGTTTACCGAGCATGGCACCAAAGCCCATGATCAACGCCAGGCTGCCCAGCGTGCCACCTACACCCGCTTTGATTGAGGTAATAACTTTATTCACCGGCATGCCCTGCATCACGCCGACGGCCAGCGCCACCAGGATCAGCGCGATAAATCCATTGAGCTTAAAGCGAATCATCAGCAGCAACAGTAGCGCGACGCCGATCGCCACATAGAGTAATGGCATAGCTTTTCTCCACCTTGTGCACCGAACGGAATACGGTGTCGATTTATTATCATGATCCCCGTAGGGCGACAAAACAGTGCCTTTGTAAGATGTTTACACATCCCGACAAACGCTGTTACCGATAACATGTTAAGGGTAACATCCGCAGGAAAGCATCACCCCGCCGACGGTGAATTTCTGTTTTGCGAAGGTGATCAACTTTTTGCCGATGCGTTATCAGAAAGTTTGCCAGTGTCGACGCCGCGCTTTTCGTTACACTCAGATTTTAGTGAAATGTAAAAAGGATGCACTGGTGAGTGAGAACCTGAGTGAGCTGTACAGTAATCAACGAACCCTTTTTGGCCGCGGTAGTCTGGATAAGCTGGTGCCGCTGCTGGCAGCCCGTTCACAGCCTACCCTGCTGTTTTGCGGACAATCTTTCCTGCAGGGCCCGGCCTACGCCCGGCTGAAAGCTGGCCTCAACGATCACATTATTGGCTACGAAATTGTCAGCCATGAAGCCTCACCCACTGAAATTGATGGCTGGGTTGCGCGCTGGCGCGGGCATGTTGATCGGGTAGTCGCGATTGGTGGAGGGAGTGTGCTGGATGCGGCGAAAGCGTTCAGTGCGATGGTACAGCATCCGTTACCTGTCGCCCGTTATCTGGAAAAAGTGGGTGACACCGCCGTTCAGCCCATCACGTTGCCGCTGATTGCTGTTCCGACTACTGCCGGGACCGGCAGTGAAGTGACGCAAAATGCGGTGGTAACCGATCAGCAGGACATTCAAATCAAAGCGTCATTGCGCCACCCGGTCTTTGTGCCAGAGGTGGCGATTCTTGACCCGGATCTGCTGAAAGGTGCACCTGACTCTGTGCTGGCGACCTGCGGAATTGATGCCTTTACCCACCTGTTCGAAGCGTATCTCTCCAGCAAAGGCAATCTCTTCACCCGACAGCTGGCGCTGACCGGTCTGCGTCAGTTTATTCAGGCCTGGCCTGCACTCAATCGCGAGGATGCGGTTGGTGATGAGGCACGAGAAGCGATGATGATGGCGTCGTGGCTGGGAGGTGTCAGTCTCAGCAGTGCGGGTCTCGGCGTGATCCATGGTATTGCGGGAGAACTGGGGGCGATAAAACCGTTCCATCACGGAGAAGTATGCGGACGGCTTCTGTTTCCGTTCCTGGATCTGTTGTCTGATAGCGAGCAGCCGCTGCAGCGAAAGCTGATGGCCGAGCTACACCCACAACTTTTCAGCGAAACCACGGATTCACCGGCACAGTTTCTGAAGCAGTGGCTGCAGGCGCAGTCGATCACCCCGTTCTGGCAGGATGGCCCCACACTGAGCCGCACCGAGGTCGAGTGGATTCTGGCGCGTGCCAACAGCAAAAACTCGCTGGTAAATTACAGCCACGAACAGATGCAGACGATGATTACGCAGGCCTGGCAAATCACGG
Source organism: Pantoea sp. MBLJ3 (assembly GCF_000816655.1). Classification (NCBI taxonomy): domain Bacteria; kingdom Pseudomonadati; phylum Pseudomonadota; class Gammaproteobacteria; order Enterobacterales; family Erwiniaceae; genus Pantoea; species Pantoea sp. MBLJ3. Next base: position 254,754 of record NZ_JSUT01000003.1, on the reverse strand, counting down.
CGTGATCAACGCGAATCTCGCTTCCCGGTTCCGGCAATTCTGACCTGCCAGCCCTGGCAGGTCAGGCATCCGCTCAGCGCAATTCTGTTGCATCCGCGCTCTGAGACGCGAGGCTAAGCCTCTCTGGCGCTAAAAGGCCCCTCACCTGCCAGCATCTGCTCAATCACCTGCAGCACGCCCTGCTCGTTGTTAGAGGGTGCTTCAAAGCGCGCCGCCTGCTTCACCCGCTCAGGCGCGTTGCCCATGGCAAAACTAAAGCCGGACTGTTTGAGCATCTCCAGATCGTTACCGCCATCGCCGAAGGCCAGCACCTGATCGTGCGTAATCCCCCAGCGTTGAGCCAGCAGATCCAGACCGTGCGCTTTATGATTTCCCGGCACGATCAAATCTACCGAACCGTGACCGCTGGAGGTCGCCGCCACGCGGCCCTGATGCAAACGCTCAATATCCGCCATCAGTGCTTCTATGTGATCGTCAGACAGATTCAGTGCGAACTTAAACAGCCTGTCATCCTGCACCTCATTCAGATGATGAATCGGCTTCAGCCGGTGACAGTAGTGGCGCATCTTCTTAAGCCAGGTCTCTTCCATGCCCTCGAAGTAATACGCGCTGTCACGTCCACACAGCAGGTAACGCAGGCCGGGATAGTTGCCGTTTTGCAGAGTGTCGATGACCGCTTCCACATCACGTCGTTCAAAGGCACCGCAAAACAGCTCCTCATCACGATCAATAATCCATGCGCCGTTCTCTGCCACAAAAGCGATATCGCTGGCGATCTCCGGGAAGAAGGATTTGAGCTGGTAATACTGATTGCCGCTGGCTACCACAAATTTGATGTCACGGGCGGTGAGTTGCTGATAGCAGTCGAGAAAACGGGATCGATTATACTGCTTGTTATCGTCCAGAAACGTGCCATCCATATCTACCGCAACCATCTTAACCGTCGTCATCATGACTCCTTACACAGGAAATTTCAGAGTGGAGTCTCAGGATAGCCGCTGGCGCAGCAAAACGGAAAGAAAGAGGGATGGCCTGAGCCATCCCCCGGGAATCAGTTCAGGGCGCTATTCAGCACCAGCGCGGTAATCACCCCGGTCGCGGCAGCAATCAGCACATAGTTGCCATCAATGTTTGCCCAGTGGTAACCACGTGGCGGTTCACGCAGACCGCGTTCATGCCAGTCGGCTACACGATAATGGTCACCGCGATATTCTGGCGGAACAGGATGGCCGCGACGGAAGTCGTGCCCCTGCCAGGCGAAATGGTCCCGTTCATTGCGGCCCTCTCTGCCATGGCGTTTGTTATCCTGATCCGGGCGATGATTGCCCATATCATGATCGCGATTGTCGCGGCCGCGATTCTGGTCAGGACCGCGATTGTCAGGACGATGATCATCATTCTGATGTGGCACCGGCATACGCGGTGCGTCTCCGTGATCGTCTGCCCGTGAGGGCTGAGAAAAGAGTGTGCTGCATGTCAAAAGTGAAGCGATAAGCGTGAGTGTTGTTTTTTTCATGATACTGCCTCCGAAAATAACGGCTGTTCAGGCACCGTTGATTGGCATGATGGCAATAATTGTGGCGGGAGACATCTTCAAAAGTCTTAAAATCCGGTAACTTACACACTATTACGCTTGCTTAGCGCTTTCTTAACACGCGTCATATCCGGACAGCTTTCCTGACGTAATCCAGATATCAAAGAGTCAGCCTGATAATCACGCATCAGGCTGACTGTTTAAGCGTTGAGATGCGTCAGGATGCTGAATCGCTCTCTGACGCGTTATCCGGTTATGGCGTACTGAGGATCACTGGCGCGTCCGGTAACCCGGTAAAGTGCGTCACAATGTGGTGATAATCAGCCGTCGGATCCAGATCCCTGAACAAATCCGGATAGAGATCTTTTGCCAGAATTTCCATTCCGATAATGTTGTAAGGGTGATTATAGAAATGGTGATAAACGCCATACACCCGCTTCTGTTTTATCGGTTCGATCTGCTCCAGACCGGTACGGCTCTGCAGGCGGTTAAAGGTGGCGGTCACGTCGGCATGGCTGGCACCGTAGCCAAACGGCAGCACGTTGCTGTTCGGGCGTTTAGAGCCGGTCATGATGTAGACGTCCGGCTTCATGGCGATAATCTTCTCCAGCGACACAAATCCTGAACTGCCGGGCAGTAACGCTGAGCCGATATTTTTTCCACCGACCGCTTCTACCAGTGCGCCCCAGCCGTTATGACCGTGGGTAAAGCAGCAGTTATCGCTGTTGCCGGCAATTGGCTCAATAAACACTGTCGGCTTGTGCTGCACCTGCGCAATCTTCTGCTGAAGCATCTCCCAGCGCTGCTGGTAAAAATCAGCATAGGCTTTCGCCTCGGCTTCGCGGTTCAGAACGGTACCCAGCACTTTCACACTCTTCAGGGTATTCTCTTTTGGATGGAGTTCATCATCCAGGAACAGCACCGGGATATGCAGATTTTTCAGGGTCGCCAGCACGCCTGACTGCACCAGGGCCGGTTTGGCACGCAGCTGGGCAATCATCATATCGGGCTGCTGAGCCAGCACGCTCTCCAGATTGACCTGTCCCTGATCGTTAAAGCCCATGTCCACAATGGATGCGGCCTGCGGCCAGCGCTGCTTCAGCAGGTCCCAGGTCTGAGTGTCCTGCTTTTTCGGCAGGTTGTTCCAGGCGACAACCCGCTGAAACGGATTCTGTCGATCCAGTAGTGCCAGCGACATCACGTCGCGCCCATCCTGCAAAATTACATGTTGTGGCTCTTTTTGCAGCGTAATTTTCTGGCCATCCATGTCGGTCACGGTGACCGGATAGGTGGTAGCCGCACAGGCCGTTGACAGTAAAAGTGTGGTAGCTGCAGCAATCCCGATTTTCATTTTTCTCCTGTCCCATAAAGGAATAATAATTATTCGCGTTTACTTTACCATGCGAATACGTAACAAATGTAAAAATTGCTGACCGGATGCTACTGTCAGAGAAGATCAGGAACGCGATTGCTGGCTGAAATCACGAAGCGATGGCGCAGAATTGCGGAGGAGGAGAGTAAGAACGGCGAGTGGCGGGCAGGAAAGCAGGCGCGTCTCAGCGTGACTGAGATGCGCCTGTTGCGTGTTACTTCACCAGCGAATAGAAGATTGCAGAGATAGCAATTAGTCCGATCAACACAACAAACAGGTTGCTGATGTGACCACTGTATTTACGCATCGCGGGCACCTTCTGGATGGCATACATCGGCATCAGGAACAGGATCATGGCAATAATCGGTCCGCCCAGTGTCTCAATCATGCCGAGAATATTCGGGTCCAGCGTCGCCACCAGCCATGTGGTCAGCAGCATAAAGAGTGCCGTCAGGCGATTCAGTCTGGCTGGCGCGATGGTCTTACCGCGACTGCGCAACGCCTTATTGACCATACCGTTAAATCCTTCGCGCGCACCCAGATAGTGACCCAGGAATGATTTGGTGATCGCCACAATGGCAATCAGCGGCCCCATCCACGCAATCATCGGCACCTGAAAATGGTTAGCCAGATAAGAAAGGATGGTGATGTTCTGCGCCTTGGCAGCGTGTAAATCTTCGGGCGACAGGCTCAGCACGCAGCTGAACACAAAGAACATCACCGTCACTACCATCATCAGGTGCGAACAGGCCAGAATGCGCGAACACTTTTTCTCAGCGGCATCGCCATACTCTTCGCGCTTCGCCAGCGCAAAGGAAGAGATGATAGGTGAATGGTTAAACGAGAAGACCATCACCGGAATCGCCAGCCACAGCGTCATCCACAGGCTGCTGCCCGCAGGCTGAACGTTAAGGGTCGACAGCGCCGCGCCGTGCCAGTGTGGAATCAGGTAGCAGGCCATCAGCATCAGTACCGCCACAAACGGGTAAACCAGCACGCTCATCGCTTTCACGATCATCTTCTCGCCGAAACGCACAATGGTCATCAGTCCGACAATCAGCAGCAGCGACAGCAGCACACGCGGCGGTGGCACCAGGCCAAGCTGATGCACCATCAGGCTCTCTACCGTATTGGTAATCGCCACGCTGTACATCAGCAGTATCGGGTAGATAGCGAAGAAATAGAGCAGCGTAATCAGCTTGCCCGCGCCGATGCCAAAATGCTCCTCGACCACTTCAGTGATATCACCGGCCGGATTTTTACCGGAGAGCACAAAGCGCGTCAGAGCGCGGTGCGCAAAGAAGGTCAGCGGAAAAGCCAGCACCGCCATAATGATCAGCGGGATCAGACCGCCGACACCCGCATTAATTGGCAGGAACAGTACACCCGCGCCAATTGCCGTGCCGTATAAACCCAGCATCCACATGGTGTCGGTTTTACGCCATCCCGTATCGACGTCACTCTCAAGCGCACCCAGCGTGCCCGTTTGCGTGGTTTTCATCAGATTTTCCGTGTTAAAAGCCGCCATTAATTTGAGCCAACAGGCAGGAAAAGGTCTCTCCCGCTCTCCGCCTCTGCTGCAAGCGGATCAGTGAAGGGTAACGCTGATCCGCCCGCGCCTAGGTAATCGATTGCGTGCGCCACTTTTTACACTACATGACGATAAAACTTCAAGTAACGAAGATAAACTCGCATGTGTTGCGCAAAAATCCGTCATATCGTGCAAGACGACTGCACGGCGATCATGCCATTTATGTGGCGGTTTTACCCCCTTAAAAAGGTGATCCCTGCAACGATTCAGCATAACGGACTACGCTTTACCTCACGCTGTCGCGATCACGCCGACAGATGCAAAGGAGATGAAAATGAAGATTGCCTGCCTGGGATGGGGATCGTTAATCTGGAAAACCGGCGACCTGCCAGTGGCCAGTCCGTGGCATCATGATGGTCCTGCGGTACCGATTGAATTTGTGCGCATCGCTGACGGCGGTGAACTCTCGACCGCAATCTGTCTGAACGCAAAACCGGTGCAGGTACTCTGGGCCTGGTTAAACACGGCGTCACTGGAGAGCGCCTGCCGTGCATTGCGCCTTCGTGAGGCGATTCCGGACAGCCGCGTCGATGGCATCGGCATGATTACGGTGACAGAGAACGCAACCGGACCGCTGGCGGAGTGGGCACAGACGAAAGGCATTGAAGGATTAATCTGGACCGGTCTGCCCGCCCGCATGGCGGGAACGGAAGGCCAGATCCCCACGCTGGATGACGCACGGCACTATTTGCATAATCTCACCGGTGAAACACGCGAGCATGCGTTTCACTACATCGAACAGGTTCCGGCGCAGATCGATACGGTTTATCGTCGTGCCTTTGCCGATCTGGCCCGCTGGCAGCCCGATTCGGCCTCCGCCCCGGTCGCTACGATCCAGCTGCATCCGCCCTGTCAGCCCGGCTGATACAGGTCAGTCATATGCACCGCTCTGCTTACTCCTCAAAGGGTTACTACACTTCAGGCAGGTTGCGATTTCAGGTTCCCTGAGTCTTTCCCGCGGGTAGTCACGCCTTCTGGCCTGACCACCATTCCCTTGTCAGCAGGAGATGAAGAGATGAAAGCATTAACTTATCATGGTCCCCATAAAGTCAGTGTGGATAACGTGCCCGATCCGGGACTGGAAGCCGCCGATGATATTATCCTGCGTGTGACCGCTACCGCTATTTGCGGTTCAGACCTGCATCTCTATCGCGGCAAAATCCCGGGGACCGGGCATGGCGATATCTTTGGTCATGAGTTTATGGGTGAAGTGGTTGAGACCGGAAGCGCCGTGACCGCCGTGGCCAAAGGCGATCGGGTTGTCATCCCTTTTGTTATCGCCTGTGGCGACTGCTTTTTCTGCCTCATGAGTCAGTATGCCGCCTGTGAAAATACCAATAGCGGACGAGGCGCCATCCTGAACCGCAAAAACATCACGCCACCTGCGGCGCTGTTTGGGTTCAGCAAGCTTTATGGCGGTGTGCCTGGCGGCCAGGCGGAATATGTCCGTGTGCCCAAAGCCAATACAGGCCCGTTCAAAGTGCCGTCGGTGCTGTCGGATGAAAAAGTGCTGTTCCTGTCGGATATTCTGCCCACTGCCTGGCAGGCGGTGAAAAACGCTGAGGTCAAGCCGGGCTCCAGCCTGGCAATTTTCGGTGCCGGACCGGTTGGCCTGCTCAGTGCTGCCTGCGCCCGCCAGCAGGGTGCCGAACAGATCTACATGATTGACCATAATAATTACCGCTTAAACTTTGCCCGCGAACGTTACGGCGTAATCCCGATTAATTTCGATGAAATTGATGATCCGGCTGGCTGGATTATCGAACACAGTACCGGCAATCGCGGTGTAGATGCCGTAATTGATGCCGTCGGGTTTGAGGCAAAAGGCAGCATGACTGAGACCGTGCTCACCAATCTCAAGCTGGAAGGCAGTAGCGGCAAAGCATTGCGTCAGTGTATTGCTGCAGTGCGACGTGGCGGTATCGTCAGCGTGCCAGGCGTCTACGCAGGATTTATTCACGGCTTTCTGTTTGGCGATGCCTTCGACAAAGGGCTGACCTTTAAGATGGGACAGACGCATGTCCATGCTTATCTGCCTGACCTGCTGAAGCTGATTGAGCAGGGCCATCTGACGCCGGAAGAGATTATAACTCACCATCTCCCGCTGGAAGATGCCGCACGCGGCTACGATATTTTCGCAAAACGCGAAGAGGAGTGTCGCAAGGTGATTCTGGTGCCTGGCATGGCAGCCTCCCAGGCCACCATTTAGTCACATGAACCAGCAGGGCCACATTCCCTGCTCCCCGGCAGAGAACTCTGCCGGGGAATTCATTTCAAAACGGCTTACGCTCCAGACTGCTTCGCCACTCCCGCCGCTCCAGCAGATGTTCATCCGGCGAATCCGCCGTGTCCACCTGACTCCCCTGCTCGAGCAGTCGCGCACTGCGTGAATGGGGATGACTTTCACTGATCACCTGTTGTGAAAACGCGCCAAACGATAACAGCAAAAACAGTAATGCACTGGCCAGCCTCACTTTCATACGCACACCTCAATGAATTCGGTGTCGCTATGCTGCCTGAAGGGTTTTCATTTTCTGTCAGTAACAGGCAAAGTTATGTGGGTAGCGGGAACAAGCTGCGACGGGTTTACTCGCGGTTCAGGATAGCCCGTCAGTACAGCTCGAAAGTTTTCCCGCTTCCCGTCCCTATTCCCTTCAGGAGGATGCCAGTGAACATCAATCAGTTTGATCAGCCGGTCGGTGAAGCGTTGCCCGACTGGCAGCCGGTCGCCAGACCTCACGGCGTTCCTCTCCAGGGACAGCACTGCCTTCTTTTACCGCTTAGCGTGGAACATGCGGCGTCGCTGTTACAGGCCTTTATGCTGGCACCTGATGATCGCGACTGGACCTGGCTGAGCGCAGAGCGGCCCGCTTCGCTGATGCAGATGCAGCGCTGGATTGCGGATAAAGTTGCTGATAAAGCCCTGGTACCCTTCACTGTCTGCACGCCGAATCAGCAGCCCTGCGGTGTGGTCTGCTTCGCCAGCATTGAACCCGAACATGGCACCCTTGAAATCGGTCACGTCACCTGGTCGCCGCTGATGCAGCGTAGTGTGATCGGCAGCGAGGCGATTTTTCTGCTGCTGCAACAGGCTTTCTCGCTGGGGTATCGGCGAGTCGCGTGGCGCTGTGATTCAACCAATGTGGCGTCACGACGCGCAGCAGAACGGCTGGGGTTTCGATTTGAGGGCCGTTTTCGTCAGGTCATGACGCGAAAACAGCGTAATCGGGATACCGACTGGCTGTCGATGATTGATCGGGAATGGCCAGACGTTCAGCGCGCCCTGAACGCCTGGCTGAGCGCGGATAATTTCACCGCCGAAGGAGAGCAAAAGCGCTCACTCAGCGCCTGTTTCGCCGGTGCTCATCGGGGCGATACTGACGCGACAAGCCGGAAAGGTTAAGCAGGCACGGGCCATTAATGCAGCCGACGCACGCTCAGTGCCGCAGACCAGCGCTGCCGCTGACAGCGCGGACAGACGGCCGGCTGCCCGGCTTCTATCCTCTGTGTTTGCCCGCAATGCGTGCAGGCGTAAAGGGCGCTGATCGGCACCGTACTGTAATCCTGCCGATGATCCGGCGGCAGTATGCTTAGCCCGGCGCGCATCTCATTATCATCATAGAAATAGAGGCTAAGCTGACCGTCGACCTCCACCAGCGCCAGCCGGACCTGCCCCAGATGCTCCACGCCGCTCTGCCGCAACTCCATAAAGAACTCATCTTCGGAAATATTCAGCCGATCCAGACTTTCCAGCACATACAACCCATCTTTAATCAGCGTAATGACGTCGCCCTGAATAAATCGTGAAAAGCGCGGGCTGTGTGCCGTCAGCCAGGTCGTCAGGCGGTAGAGGGCCAGAAGCACCACAAACACCATAATGACCGGCAACACCGGTACATCATCGTAAAATGTGACGTCACCCGATGCCGAGCCCAGTGTCAGGATGACCACCAGTTCGAACAGGGACAGCTGGCGCACGCCGCGTCGTCCAGACACTTTCAAAAAGGTGAATACCACCAGATATGCGATCAGGACCCGCGCCACCACCTCAAATAAAAAAGTGGCCGGTTGATCGTTGAGTAAGAAACGGTGCCAGTCGAATGAGAACATAGTCTGCTAAACATCCTGTTTTAAGGGAACGCGCATTATCGCAGCCCTCCGTTGATGACCCGCAGATTCAGGCCAGTGATAAGTAAATCTTGTCGCCAGACCGCCAAAAGGCAAGCGAAGCTGTAACGTAAAAGCGGGTGAGTCTGACCTCTCTGCATGTGAAGGAAAAGGTTAATAAAGCTGAAAATAGCGCTGACGCTGTTCACGTTGCGCTTATCAAACAGATTATGAAACTTAACCAAAAAACATCCTGTTTCTGACTGGAATTCTTTTACCGCTACGCTTTTTTTCTTTTTACTTCAATGAGTTGATTAACACATTCTCGCATCTATACTTTCCAGTAAGGCTTCCGTAAACCCGATAACATTCAGAGAAGTCAGTCTTTTTCCTGTCGATAGCGCCGCACATAGATACCTGCTATCTCTCGTCCAGACCGCCACAGGACCTGATGCCTGTCCTTCAGTGGTTGTGCCTTATGGCAAGGATCGCCCATCTGTTCAGACTGGTCATAACGACCAGTCTGCAATGCATACCTGTAACGCCCTGACCCGTTTCACGACGGCTCGTCAGAGAGAAACGTGTTGCTTTTTTTTCGGGAGATGCCATGACGCCTTTTACCAGTTTCTGGCAGGCCGGCTATGAAGGTGCCGACCATATCAATCCTGCCGGGATTGCGCTGTCGATGAACGATCTTAATCAGCATCAGGCACGTGTAGCAGAGGATTATGCCGCGCTGTCCCCCTTTTCTATTCGCACGGTACGCGAAAGCGTCGGCTGGCGCTTATGTGAACGCGATGGGCATTATGACTTTTCGACGGTCGCTGCGCGGATGCGGGCCGCAGAGCAGCAGGGCATCCAGCTGAGCTGGACAATCTGCCATTACGGCTGGCCCGCTGGCGTCAGCCTGTTTGATCACGATTTTATCAGTCGCTTTGCTGCGTTCTGCGGTGCGCTGGCCCGCTTTCTGGCGCCCTGGTATCAGCAGCCGCCGGTCTACTCCCCAATGAATGAAATCTCCTTTGTCAGTTGGGGCATCTCGGTCGGGCTGTTCGCCTGTGAGGCGATTCCGGCGCCGGATCGGGCGGATGCTGCCAAGCAGCAACTGGTTCGCGCCACTCTGGCCGCCTGTGATGCGATCTGGCTGGCCGATCCGCGCGCCCGTCTGCTGCACTGCGATCCGCTGATCCATATCGTGCCCGATCCTGCCGATCCCACCAGTGACGTGCTGGCGCGTGAGATGTGCGATACCCAGTATCAGGCGTGGGACATGCTTAGCGGCAGGCGTAACCCGGAGCTGGGTGGCACACCCCGCTATCTCGATCTGATTGGCGTGAATTACTACCACGATAACCAGTGGGAACAGGGCTCAAACCTCCGCCTTTACTGGCATCTGGGCGACAACCGCCGCCAGCCACTGCATCAGATGCTGCAGCAAGTCTGGCAGCGTTACCAGCGGCCCATTCTGCTGGCGGAAACGAGTCATGTTGGCAGCGGACGTGGAGCCTGGATCAGCGAAATCACCGCCCAGGTAGCGCAGGCACAGCTGGCAGGCGTTGATCTGATCGGCATCTGCCTCTATCCGATCCTCGATCGTCCCTTGTGGGAAGAGACAACCTTCTGGACCCGCAGCGGTTTATGGGATCTCGATCTGCTGGGGCCGGATCCTTACGCCCGCCAGTTACAGCAGCCTTATGCCGACGCTTTACGGCAGGCGCAGCGCTTTTTGCAGCACATTCAGTCCCCACTACAACGTCAGGAGCACACCATGAAACCACCTGTTCTCATTGTTTTCAGCCATTTACGCTGGGGATTTGTTTTCCAGCGTCCGCAGCAGCTTCTGACACGCCTGGCGCAGCACTATCGCGTGCTGTTTGTCGAGGAGCCGGTCCGGCAGTCGGGGCCACCGGGTCTGCATCAGAGTTCACCTGCCGCTAACATCACGGTCATCCAGCCACATACCGACAGCGACGCGCCCGGTTTTCATGACAGTCAGATCGCGCCACTGTTGCTGCTGCTGGCGCCACTTCTTGAGGAAGATGAACAGCCGCTGATCTGGTTCTATACGCCGATGGCGCTGCCGCTGCTGACGCCGTTTGATCCCTCGCTGGTAATTTACGACTGTATGGATGAGCTTTCCGCTTTCCAGAATGCGCCGCGCCAGTTACAACAGCGCGAATCGGCACTGATGACCCGCGCCGATCTGGTCTTTACGGGCGGCACCAGTCTCTACGAAGCGAAGCGTGACAAACATTCTCAGGTCTACTGCTTTCCCAGCAGTGTCGATGCTGTTCATTTTGAGCAGGCACGCGATCGCACTAATCGTCATCCGTTGCAGGATACGATTCCACCGCAGCGTCTGGGATACTACGGCGTGCTTGATGAGCGCATCGACCTGTCGCTGATTGCGACGCTGGCAGACACCCACCCCGAATGGCAGATCATTATGGTTGGGCCGGTAGTAAAAATTGATCCCGCCAGCCTGCCACAGCGCGACAATATTCACTGGCTCGGCCAGCAGCCCTACCAGGCACTGCCGCAATTTCTGGCAGGCTGGGATGTTTGTCTGATGCCGTTCGCCATTAATGCCTCCACCCGCTTCATCTCGCCTACCAAGGTGCTGGAATATATGGCGGCGCAGCTGCCGATTGTCAGTACCGCGATTGTCGATGTGGCGCGCCACTACGCAGAGGAGGTGGCAGTAGCAGAAACTCACCCGGCGTTTATTGCCGCCTGTGAACAGGCAATGGCGATGGGTGCCGCTGAGCGGCTGGCGCTGATGGGACGGATGCAGACAAAAGTGGATGCCACCTCATGGGATCGCACCGCTGAGCAGATACATGGACTGATCCAGCAGGCGCTCGCGCAACGTCAGCCTGCCCTGAAGTCAGCCAGTCAGGCCAGCGCACAGACTAACGTGACACCACTCACCCCGGCGATGCTGGAGAGCGAAGCGGTGCCCTGCCTGATTATCGGCGCCGGACCCACCGGGCTGAGCGCCGGTTATCACTATGGCGAAGGCGCAGTCCTGCTGGAGAAAAATAGCACCCCAGGCGGCTGGTGCCGCTCGATTGACGATCAGGGGTTCACCTTCGATTATGCTGGTCACATTATGTTCTCGCAGGACCCATATGTGTTGCAGCTCTATGAAATGCTGCTGGGCGACAATCTGCACTGGCAGGCACGTGAAGCCTGGGTCTACAGTGACGGCGTGTATACCCGCTATCCGTTCCAGTCAGCGCTGCACGGCTTACCCGTCGAAGTGGTAAAAGAGTGCGTGCTGGGGGCTATCGAGGCGCGTTATGGCGCAACGGCGACAGCTGCCGTGCCGCTGGATCGCGCGCGGGCGCGGCGGGATTGCTGTGCGGATGGCGCGATTCCTGATGAGGGCAGCAGCAGCGGCATGGTGGAAGGCGAAGAGGATTTCCAGCACTTCATTATGCGAACCTGGGGTAAAGGCATCGCACGTCACTTTGCCCTGCCCTACAACCAGAAGCTGTGGAAGGTGCCGTTGAGCGACATGGAAACCTCGTGGCTGGGCGGACGCGTCCCACTGCCCGATCTGTCGCAGATCATCGATGGCGCACTACAACCACTGGCGAAACCGGTCGGCCCTAACGCCCGATTTGGCTATCCGCTGCGCGGCGGTTTCCAGGCACTGATGTCCGGCTTCCTGCCGCATCTGAAATGTACGCTGGAAACGGATACGACGCTGACCCGCATCTATTCGCAGGCGCATGTTGCGCTGCTGGCGGATGGTCGCCACTACCGTTATGAGCAGTTGATTAGCACCATGCCGCTACCTGAGCTGATTAAACTGATGGGCGATGAGGTGCCGGAGAGTGTGCAACGGGCGGCGCAGCAGCTGCAGTTTGTTTCGGTGCGCTGTGTGAATCTGGGCATTGGTCGCGCTGATCTGACCGAAAAGCACTGGATTTACTATCCTGGCGATACGCTGTTCCACCGCATCTTTGTGCAGGGTAATGCCAGCCCACACTGCAATCCGCCGGGCGGATTCGGCTTAACCTGCGAAATCACTTACAATGCGGCCAACCCACTGCCGCTGGAGGGCGATGCGCTGATTGAGCGCTGCCGTCAGGATTGCATCAGGGTCGGCATGATCACTGCGGACGATCCGCTGCTTTGTGCTTCAGAGGTTGATATGCCCTATGCCTACGTGGTCTATGACCATGCACGAAGCGATAACGTGGCGCTGATCCGTCAGTGGCTGCTGACTCAGGATATTCATCTGTCGGGTCGCTACAGCGAGTGGGAATATTACAATTCGGATCACGCGTTTCTGGCAGGTAAACGTGCAGCCGAAAATGTCCGGCTGCAGCATGTCCGCGCAGGAACCGTTGGCTGATTTTAAGCCGCCCGCTACGACAGTCGCTGGCTGCACTTCGCGGCTTTCAGCGACTGTAACTGATTCAGTCGCCGTTCTGCCTTCTGGCTGGCATTGTATTTCGCAATGCCATTACCCAGCCCGAAATCGCCGACAAACCCCAGTACGGTCAGTGCATCAAACTGGCCGGTTTGCTCAATGTCACTCTGCACGCTGTGCGCTTTCACGAGTTCCTGATCCAGTGCACTGCAGTTAAGTGTCGCCGTCTCTTCCGGCGTTACCGCCGCCGCCTGAGGATACTGTTTGGTGGCACAGCCGGTTAGTGCCAGCGCCAGCAGCACCGTTAAAACGCTCGGTTTACCCATTTCTTATTGCCTGTTTTTTGCTCAGTCAACGCTATTATCGGCAGCATACACAGAGAACATGAGTCTCTGACCTACCAATAATGGTCGAAACCGCTACGCTAATGTAGGATTCAGCGCGCTGCAGTCATAAGCAGCCTGCTACCGACCGGAAGTCACGCAGCGAACGAACATTATCCGTTCATCACTTCTGCCAGACCTTTCAGATAGTTAGCCAGTATGATGCTGCCACCAGCAGCGTGTTAAGAACAAAGCCAGACCGTTAATGCGTCCCAGGCCCTCGCATAGGCGAAGACAGGCACAGAAAATTTGCGCGTCGGGTTTATCAGCGTTTGTTCCAGATGAGGTTTTTCCATGCGTTTTAAAGGATTGAACATCGGGTTTTTCATTTTGATTCTGGCTATCGCCACCGTCGCTTTTTTTGACGTCCTTTCGCCCTATTTCTCGTCGATTTTATGGGCAGCGATTCTGGCGGTCATTTTCCATCCGCTGAAAACCTGGCTTCGTAATCGACTGGGTGATCGTAATGGCGTAGCGGCGTTAATTACCCTGCTCTGTATTTGCCTGATTGTGTTTACGCCGCTGGCGATCATTGCCTCCTCACTGGTGGTTGAAACCAACGCGGTCTATCACAAGCTGCAGACCAACTCGTCGCAGTTCCCGGTGGTCTTCGCCGATCTGTTGCAGCATCTGCCGCGCTGGGCGAAGCATTTTCTGGCTGAAAACAATCTGGATAACGCCGGGCAGATTCAGCAGAAGCTCTCCTCGTTTGCCCTTAAGGGCGGTCAGTATGTCGCGGGCAGCGCCTTTATTATCGGTAAAGGAACGTTCAGCTTCACCGTCGGCTTTGGCATCATGCTTTATCTGCTGTTCTTCCTGCTGAAAGATGGCTCCTATCTGGTACATCTGATTCTGGAAGCGCTGCCGCTTTCAACCTACGTGAAGCATCACCTGATGGTGAAGTTTGCCGCCGTGGCGCGCGCGACGGTGAAAGGCACGGTGGTAGTCGGTATCGTTCAGGGTATTCTCGGCGGGCTGGCCTTCTGGTTTACCGGCATCGACGGCAGCCTGCTGTGGGGTGCGCTGATGGCCTTCCTCTCCCTGATTCCGGCCGTCGGTTCCGCCATTATCTGGGTGCCTGCGGCGATCTTCTTCTTCGCCACTGGCGCACTGTGGAAAGGGCTGTTCCTGGTGGGTTTCTTCGTGGTGATTGTCGGTCTGGTGGATAATATCCTGCGTCCGCTGCTGGTCGGCAAAGACACCAAAATGCCTGACTATATGATCCTGATTGCCACGCTGGGCGGCATGGAAATCTACGGCATTAACGGTTTTGTTATCGGTCCGGTGATTGCTGCTCTGTTTATCGCCTGCTGGAATCTCCTCTCCGGACGCGACAACCGCGAGAATATCGAAGCCATCGACGAAGAGTTTATCGAAGAAGGCAAGAAACAGTCCGATGACGCCGCCGAGGCAGCAGCAGAAGCCGCGGCAGAAGCGGCTGCGGCATCAGCGGAAGCGGCTGCAGAAACGGAAAGCAAAGTCTCAGCGTTAGTCGCCTCGCAGAGAGAGAAAGCAGCCTTGAATAAGCCCTGACAGCGTCAGGCCATAAAAAAACCCACCTTTCGGTGGGTTTTTTTTAACTCTGAAACAGCAGCGAATTAGTTGGTCGCTTTGTTTTTCAGATCTTCAGCACCCTGCTTGGTTTTATCCCAGCCTTTCTCAGTGCCTTCTTTGGTTTTGTGCCAGCCCTTCTGTGTACCTTCGGTGATTTTGCTACCGGTGGTGTGGCTCTTGCCTTCAGCGGCGTGCTCAGACTTCAGCTTCAGCTCTTCGCCTTCGTTCTGGGTCTGATGCAGTTTTTCTTTCGCGGTATCAGCGCCTTTATGCGCTTCTGCAACGGTGTTGTCTGTAGTAGTAGCAGCAAATACTGGCGAGGCCAGCAAAATAGCAGACAGTGCAATAATTGATTTCTTCATAATTCCCTCTGTATTCATCGTTGCCGTGTAGGTTTTAATCCTGGCATAGCCTTCCCAGGAAAGATTTAAGAATAAACCAGGAATGAAAAAGGGCCAGTTTTCACCAGAAAAAGTGATTGATTGTAGATTTTTCGCCCACTACCAAAGCGCGAGCTGCGGATCGTCGTCTTTTTCAGGCTGATTTCGGGTCACGCGAGCAGGCGGCGCAGGCTGTTCCAGCTGTCGCGTAATCCACGCCAGTAACACCGTTACCACATACGCCTGCTGCTCAGCACTCAGCGGCTGATGCTGTCCGATATTGTGCCATTTACTCAGACAGCCACGACAGCATGTCGCGGTGGCGTGCTGGGCGATAAACACCGGATGGCCGCGCATGGGTGTCTGTTTGCCATCATTCTCAGGCTGGGCAGGCGCAAGGCGCTGTTCCACAAACCCTGCGGCGTGCTGTCTCACCACCGACTCGCCTTTGCTGTTGGCGTAATCATATTCAGCGCGTCCAAGGCGAAAACGCTGGCGGAACGGTGAGCGCGCCAGCCGGATAAAGAGATCGTCTGAAACCTTCATGCTAATACTCGTTACTCATATTTACGTCCCGCCAGATAACTGACGCCCTGCAGACCAAACGCCTCGCGATGCAGCTCATTCGGCTGCAGGTGAAATGTCTCACCGGGATGATAAGTCGTGTCGCCCTGTTCAGTACTGATAGTGATGTCACCACTGAGAATCAGTGCCAGCGCCTCAAAGGGATGGACGTGATTATCAAGCTGGGCTGACGCTGCACGTTCAACCAGCAGCGGCTCATCAAAGCCCTGTTCGGCTAACAATTTTCTGAATTCATGTTCGGTCATGGCAACACCTCAATGTGGAACAGACCCTAAGCAGTGTAGACGATCTTTATGGTTACTTATGGCACTCAACGGGTTACGTACCGTCGCGCAGGCAACGTTGTTGACCGGTCAGTCGGATGGTGTTCCTGCTCTCTTATTGTCGCTGGTTTGACATCAGGATGACAAAAAAGTGTGTTCACCATGAAAGAACAGGGCTATTGCTGATTAACTACCAATAGTCCAAAAGAGGCGTGGAGGCCCGTCGGGCACAGACGCTGCTGACTCAAACAGGACTCATTATGCTGCAATCAGACGAAAACGAACCCCGCAGCGACAGCCAGTGAATCGCAGCGTAGGCCAGTCGCATAGTGTGGCGTGGATAGCGTTATTGTCGGCGGTGGTGCCAGTAGGTTAAATGCGGCGGCAGCGTAACGGTGTGCGCACCCGACGATGGATTACTGAATGCCAACCGCCAGGCGTCTTCCCGGATGGAAACTAGTGCTGGTTGCCCATTTTTTCGGCGTAGTCGATATGTTCGGAAAGACTGGCAACCAGTTTTTTGGCCATTTCAATGGTCAGCCCCAGGAACAGCGTCTCCTGCGGGCCCTGTTCACGCGGGGCGTCGGGATCGATATAACCGAATTTGAGGACGAGTGCCTGATGCGAGCTCAGAGGACCGATATGCCAGCCGGTGATCGGATAGAAGGTAAAACGTGTAAATTCATTCACATTAATCCTGACTGTAAAAGCATAACGCTGATTGATAGTCAGGCCAGCTCTGATGATAAAACATGAGTGGAGTAGTGAGTCTGAACTAAATCGACAGGATTACAAGGGCAGCGGCAGAATAAGCGCAGCGTCAAAGGGTTCGCTTTGTGGCGGTGTCTGTTGCCTGTTCTGCCGGACCAATCCCGCGCATCTTCATGTGGACCCGCGGCAAAAACGGGCAGCTGCGTCAGTTACAGCGAAATAACACGGGTCAGGAACCGGATGACCGCCTGTGCAGCCTCTCCTGACCCGTCACGATCACAACCAGCCAGAGCGGCGCAGCCTGGCCCACAGCCCGCCGCAGGCCACCAGTGTCAGCCCGACAGCCAGCGGATAACCATACAGCGACTTCAGCTCTGGCATGTGCTCGAAGTTCATGCCATACATGCTGAATACAACTGTCGGGATCACCAGAATCGCGCCCCAGCCGGCCAGCTTTTTCACCACTTCATTCTGCTGCACCGTGACCAGCGCCAGATTGACCTGCATGGCGCTGGTCAGCATCTCGCGCATATCTTCCGCGTCGGTTACCACATGGCGGGCATGGTCCTGTACGTCACGGATATAGGCACGCAGCGGACGGGGTATCAAATCTTCATGCAGGTGAATCAGCTGATTGCAGATCTCTTCAACCGGTAGCGCCGCATTGCGCAGCGACAGCAGATGACGACGCATGGTGTAAACCGATTGCACCGACTTGCGGTCGAATTCGCTGGTAAAGAGATCGTTCTCCATCTGCCCGACCCGCTCATTCAGAGAGGTGGAGAGTTGAGCATACCGATCCACGACAAAATCGAGCAGGCAGTAAAGCGGATAGGCCGGACCAAATTTTAGCAGCGCCGGGTTTTCAGACGCCCGCTGTCGCACCGGGGTGTAGCTTTCCGATGCGCCGTGACGGATGCTGATCAGGAATTTTTTCCCAACAAAGAAATGGGACTCACCCAGCTCGCAGGTATCATCCTTAGCGCACACCGTCTTCACGACAATAAACAGTGAGTCGCCATAATGTTCGATTTTAGGTCGCTGATGGGCATTAAGCGCATCCTCAACCGCCAGTTCGTGGAGTCCAAACTCCTCTTTAATCTTCGCCATAAACTCAGCGTCTGGCTGCCACAGCCCAAGCCAGATAAACGCCTCCGGCTCTTTAATCACTTCACTGATATCATCGACCTGGACCTCTTCGCCCGCGCATCCCGGACGATACACCATGCTACTTACGATCATCTTCTGCATTCCTGTTGTGACAGTACATGGAGCTTAGCTAATGCCGGGCCTGTAACCGGATAAAAACCGTAAGGATTTGCTGCGGCGTTGCGCAATCTGCGGATTACCACTTTAGCCCAAGCCCGGTGGAGAAGATGCCTTCATTCAGGGTATCCGGTATGCCGCTGACCAGGTTGCGATGATAGCCAATATGCAGGGTTGACCAGGAAGTCAGGCTATAGCGCATTCCGACTTCCGCATCCAGCATAAATACCCCGTCATCGTCCAGCGAATGGCCGATGTCGCCATTGCTGTAAAGCGTGACCGACTTGCCCAGCAAATAGCGCTGATAGTTCCAGCGTACTGAGCCGCCAAAATGTCGCTCTTCCCTGTCATCGCTGTAGCCATACTCAAAGGCACCGCCCAGCAATGAGAGTGAGAACGCGCTGAGTTCAGTGTCCCACAGCTGATAGCCTGGCCCGGTACCGATCAGCGCCTGCCGGGAGAGATTCTCAACCCAGTCGCGCTTGTAGGTCGCGCGGGTCTGCCAGAAATACTGCTCCCTGACCAGGTAATCAAAGGCATAGCGCAGGCTGTAGTTACTGGTGTTGATGCTGTCGTTTTCCTGCTCGCGATTGAAGGTCGCGCCGATGTCATGCCGCCATTTTCCCTGGTTGAGTTTGGTGTTAAGCGCAAAACTGTAGTCATCCGTTTTGGTCGAGGCTTTTTTGACTTTGACGCCCGCATCGATGTTGCCGGTCCAGGCGAGCTGATCGGTGCGTACTTTGGCTTTCATAAACTCGTCAATACGCCTGAGGGAGACCTGCTGTTCCTGCTCGTTGCGCTCAACCCAGACATAGCCGGGATCGGACGAGCTGAGCCGCACCTGATAATGCTCACCGGTCTGTTTGTTTTCGACATTGACCGGATTCTCGCTGGCGAGCGTGCTGACCGCATTCCAGTCCAGCGTGACGGTCCCGGCATACTGTGTCTCTATACCCAGCTTGCCGTCACTGAGATAACGAATCGTGCCCGTCAGCCGGTCGCCATTATTCAGCCAGACGGTATCGGCTGCGGCCTGCTCTGCCCATCCGGCACAGCAGAAGATGACCAGCAGTCTGGTCAACAAGTTGGAACAACGCATGGCTTTCCCTGTAAAAGCGTTGCCCTGTATGGACGACGCATCACCGCAAATTCTGACCCGACAATTAAGCCGATTCTGCGATGATAAGCAATCTGCCCAGGGTTATGACAGGTCGTGCAGTGCTTTACCGAGCGGCGGAGTCAGCGCGAAATCCATAAAGCTAACCGCCAGCCCTTCGCGTTCGGGCGAGCAGCCCATCACACCGACAAAACGCCACCCCTGACCCGGCCACGGGCAGAGCCGCAACAGCGGCCATATCTCTCCATCAGTGGAGTACTGGATCCTCAGCGCGGCATTTTCCAGCGTGGCTCGCATCCAGAACTGACGCGCATCGCCTGGAAAAACGCCGGTAGACCAGTCAGAAAACTCACGCGTGACCACGCTGCCAATGGCGGGCTGGTCATCGTTGAACTCAATACCCGCTTTAACCCAATGCGTTTCACTGTCCTGAATGAACAGACCAGCCTGATCATAGAGCTGACTGAATTCTGCCCTCACCTGCACCTGAACGGTGAAGTCGTTTTCTACCCAGAAGCCAAAGGCGTGGCCGCTGTGCCGTTCGAAGCCGTACCAGGTGCGCTGCCAGAAATCACTGTTTAATGCGGTTTCGAACTGCAACGTATTGCCATCCAGACTGTGTACCGGCGGCTGATTAATCCAGACGCCGCCTTCGGTGGTCAATGAACTGACTGCTGTCATAGGGACTCCTTTCTGTACGTTAAACCGCCCGCGATCAGGTTGCTCTACCGCAAGACGATGGGTCTGATTATCATAGCCTTGTTGTTAAACGCGCGGCAGACTCACGCAGCTAATCTGATTAAAGTGATGTGGCAGATGAACAGGTCAGAATGCCTGATGCAACAGACAAATCCGCCTTATCTGCGGTTTCGCTTATTTTTCTTTCACACACTTATGAGGGGAAATAATATCGACCAGGACCAGTGCACTTAACTATTTCATTTTGTTAATCGCCTGGCTAAAAACGTATTTAACTACCAGGCTTGTTTTGTCTGAGGGCAACTTAACTCATCAAATATAAGGATTAAGCCACCATGGTAGATAAATCAGAGATTCTGGATCACGCACAGGTTGTTGATGTAAATGGCGAACATGTCGGTATTGTCGACCATTTTGAAGGCGACGACAAAATTAAACTGGCGAAAAGCGACCCTGAAGCAGGCGGCAAGCACCACATTATTCCATTCAGCTGGGTTAAAGAAGTGGATGACAATAAAGTCATTCTCTCTAAAGCCAAAGCGGATGTTGAAAGCGAGTGGCAGTCTGCATAAATCGTTAGCCGTGGCGCCTGCCACGGCTTATTTTTTATTACTCCAGAAAACCGCTGTAAATGACAACGTCATTCCGCCCTGCCCGAACTCCTTTATTTAATCACTCTGCTTACATTAAACAGCGCGATACGCATTTCCCTGCACTCATTATACCCCGTCTGTTTATAACGCTTCAGATGTTGATATTTTCAGCATGAGGCGAGGAATAACAGTGAAACGCACCGTCAATCAGAGGATAGTTATCTGAACCGGGCAATTCAAAATGCCACCATTCGGTTGCAATACTGCTGAAGCCACCGCCCAGCATGATGGCATTAAGCATTAGTCGGTTGCGCTGTGCCTGAACAGGCACCGCAGGATGATAAGGATGAGAGTGCTCACTCATCTCATCGAAGCCGGTGCCCATATCCACGATCTCACCGCGCTCATCGATCAGCGTCACGTCTACCGCCGTTCCGCGACTGTGGTTTGATCCACGCGAAAGCGGCACAACATAGTCAGGATTCGGACAGGCCTGCCATAAAATAGCCTGCGCAGCAGGTGGCCGATATGCATCGAGGATCAGCATCTTATAGCCCGCCACACCGGCGATATTGATACATTTTGCCAGCGCTTTCGCCGCATCAACGTGCAGCAGACAACGCGCGTCGCGATAGATCGGCTTACCGGTGAGGTTGTCAGCGGTGGCATATTTGAGATCGATGGCTGACTGAGGAAAGACCTCAGCGATATCAACAAGACTCTGACTTTCCATGATGGGGTGCTCCTTGTTCATAAAATTTTAGGGTTCAGGTATCTTTGCTAACGCATTCTTCCAGACCGTAATGAACGATCTATTTCCTTTACCAATTCTGAGGTATTTGCAGGCATTTGCCAGATTCTGTAGTGAATGAATCTTTCTGGCACTCCTGGACATCCTGCTTTTCAAAAAAAACAGTAGTCTAAAAAATCACATGTCTATCATTAACAAAAAATTACTTCAAAAAATCTCATTAAACTTACTTTTAGGCAAGAGTAATTTTACTGCCGGAATAAAATTAATATCAATGAGTTCTGCTTTTGGCATATAATGACCACTGTTATTCGACCAGCTTTTCAATACACCATTAATAAAATCCACTTCACCCGCAAAAAACACATCTTTATCAAGACATATTGAAGTATGGCCCTGTATTGGTTTGATAATATCAGAAGCAAACGTCCGGTAACCATCAGGTACGCCACAGAAGACCTTTCCTGGCGAGAAAGAGGGAATAACAAATAAAAATCGCCCATAAGGTTTCGGGATATTAACTTTCCTTTCAGGCATCACAGGGACAAAAAAATAATCATTGTCAGACAATCTCCTTAGCTCAAGGATTTGCTCTGGGCCCGCAGGTTCTTGTAAGGATAAAAATGAATTGATTGTCTTCATTTTAGCACGATGATTAAATATATTTTTTAACTTATCACGTTGAGTGCTTGTTAACATAAACATTACCTTTTATATTATAGAAAAATAAAAGCATCCACCAAAAAAAATAAGAGAAACCTCACCCTGAAAACACCGCCATATTCTTCTTAAAAGCTAAAAAACCAAAAGAAGATATTTATGGAGTGTATGTTTTAACCCCAGCATTTTCAGGTGTGATATCAAACATGTTATTAAAATTATGCCTTAACGTTGCAATTTATGAACATCTGTTAAAAAGGGTATTTCCTTATCGGTATCTGGCGCAGGAACCTCTTTTAATTTATAGATAAACGCGCCGTATGTAGCACCCAGATAACGTATTTTTTCATAAGTATTTACTGGACAGACCTGAAAATAAACTTCTGGCGGATATAACACTTCACCTTCATCAATCCATGCTGATATTTCTGCACCAGAGTATCCCTCCACGATAAAGACAACTTTTTTATCTCCTTCAGAAACAGATCGGGAATCATATTTTCCTGCGGAAAACTCTCTGGCAACAAGCTGATATGTGGTAGTGGAAAGAAATTGATCTGTGGTTACAACGGTAGAATGCTGACTGTAATAATCGAGCAAAGTCACAAACTGTGATGACGCCAGAACGCCACGAAACGTTGTCCCTTTTCTTTTTCTTTCCAATAGCAGATTTTTAAGCAGTAATGTTGAAAAGCCCGCAGACAACCTGCCCTGTAATCTCATGCTTCTTACAGTAAAATCAAGGCTAAACCCATAACCTCTGGCAGCTTCTTCGCTTTCACGCCTGAACTTTTCAATGACATCCTCCATACTCATGGTAAGTGGTTCAGACACAAGCCGCTGAACTGGATTGAGACGTCGTCTTAAGGGCGTATTATAGTAATTACCTGAAGTAACATAGGTTGCTACCAATGCCCTGTGAAGGGTTTTTATGGGGCTGATTGCTTTTTCTTTTTTTACAACCATCCGGTTTCGCACTATAAAATCCTTTTTACAATACCCTTTTGATATAGCCATACTTCTTATTTTTGACTGAATAACATTATCACTACCCCCGAAATCCCAGTTGCATTCTTCAAACTCAACTTCGCAGTTAGTATATTTTGGGAAATAACACATAATCAATGCCTGTAGTTCCAATGCCTTGTTAACCTGCAATGGATTGCCGGCCACACACTTTTTTTTATCCATACGTATCTCCTTACTAATTAACGGATAACAGGGGTGGCAGGAACATTCTCCCGGCACCTTACGAATAATCAGTAAAATGTTAAAAATTTAGCTTTCAACTAAGCACAAAAGAGCTACCATCAACTGTTATAAACCCTGCTTTTTCAATGTGAGATGAAAACTTAAGCCTTCTTAACCCAGGATGTCTTCCCATCGGGAATAGAAGCCTGTTACTAGCATTAACCCTGAGAATTTTTTTCATAAACTCCATGTCCTCTTCAAATTTTGACAGTGTTTCTTCGTCATATTCCCCTTTGATCAAAAGCTTTATAAGATAATTTGGTCTGAATGAAACCCCTCTTAGCTTTATCATTTCAGTACATGGGAAGTCCATATACATCCGTACGCCTGTCTTCCCCACAAGAAGTATTTCGTTATAATTACCCGCACTGGAAACAATTTTTCTCAAGAATTCATTTGGATGACGTAAAATATTATAAGGACCAGACATTTTGAAACCATGATCATTAGGTCTTTCTATCCCTTTAAAAATACTTTCGGTCAATGCCGCTTTATCCAGAACACGTCCATGCGGAACATTACCTTCAAGCCCTGAAAAATTATTGAATCTCACATCACTATGATGCGTACCCAAAATATTTTGTACCGGAACACGAAGATTGAGTTGAATATCCAGAGGCACCCGACCTTCCATAATACCGTTAGAATTCGACACTACACCTGTACAACAGGCAGATATAACATCCCATGATGATAGAACCGCTTCTACAGTCTTTGTTAAAAAAGGTGAGTTTGTGTTCTTTTTTCCAATGGCAGAAACGCTTCCGCGGGAAGAGATACAGTGTGCGATCATTAAATCTGGTCTTGCTTTTTTATTTAATTCATAATCCCACGCCCGTAATATATCGCTATTAATCTTTTCTCTTTCGTTTCTAACCTGAGTTCTCTCACTGAATTTTTTTAAACATTTCTTTGAAATACTTCTATCAAAGTTTATCATTTTAAATCTCATGTTTAGTATAATTTTACACGGGTGATGCTAGCTTAGTGTTGCCAGCCACCTCAAAATAACAAAATCAAATCAGCTTTATTTTTTCAGAAAAAACATTACGTTCATTAAAGAGCATAATCCTTTTGGGACTTAATGATTTTTTTGTGCTGGCTTATCATTTTGGTTCACTGACAATACATACAAAGCATTTAAAGCAGACAAGGTTTTTGCAACAGACTCCAGAATTTCTTTACGGCTGCCTTCTTTATCCTCTGCTGAATATCTAAGCAGTTCTTCTGGTGGTACGCCTGAACTTTCCAGTTTTCTGCGTATTTTCCAGGAAAAGCTTTTCAGTTCAGAAATCGTTAAATATCCTCCTTTTTTCTGTTCTGCATTGGCCAGTTTTAAATCAAATTCGTCCAGATCGGCAGTAACCTCTTTGTAGTTCCACGTTGAGGGTAAAATGTTAGCCTTAGCCTGCAGTTCATACTTCCATTTCTGACTGACTGAATTATCAGGCCATGCATTTTCAAGACGCTGAGCAAGAATATCGCCCTTGCGAAGTAATTCATCGTTTGGACGATCCGCAATCCATGTCAATAATGACGCCGACTTATGCAATATTTCATCACGATGACTTTCCAGTTCTTCCTTATCTATCCCCTGCCATGCTAATGCTGTCAGTGCATCGTCACCCGGAAAATCCTGAAGTACCCCAGCAAGCTTTTCGGTAACTCCTGGTTTTTCCATGTATCTGATGCCGGACATTAACAGCATGGTCGCCAACATACCGCCAATAATACCTGCACATCCTGCCTGAATAAGATGCTTTCTTTTTATGCTGCTCCCCTGGACAGAGGAATTGGTTTTAATATTGATCGGAGATAATTCTGGCCGTATATCTTTATCAATTTTTAAATGTGCAAGGCTTAAAATAAAAGAAGAAGATGCTTTACTGCGAACCTGAAGAAAATAATGCATATTTTTTAAAGAGTTTCTGCAACGCGCATCCGTTTTCACCGCTTCGTCATAAAGCAGTGCAATACTTTCAGCAATACTACTGGCCACGGCCGTAAAATTATCATCACAGTCAAGCTGGTAAATACTGGTCACTACGTGTGTATTCAGCCATTCAAGCAGATATCGTCGTCGATCCGAATCGACGACCGGAGGCCAGCAATATTCGGATGCCTTGCCGCGCCATACTCTAACCAGGATATTGAGTCCCTGCGCCAGACCTCTCCAGCCGTCCAGCTTTAAGCTCATCAGACAGAACCAACACCCACTCTGCAAATCATACCCATACTTACGCCAGTATGCCCGGCACTGGCTATCCAGCGTTTTCCATTCACTTTCACTCATCCTGCGAATATCTGCATTCTGCATGGACCAGTTGATTTCAAGAAACTCCGGGCTCTGTCTCGGATCTTTTTTATTAACTTTTAGCGCCTGAAAACCAGTGCCTGAGTTCATTTTCTTTTACTCTGTCGATCTGTAACGATGGCAAGATCTTTTCCCGTAACCTGCACCCGGATATGCAGGTTTCCGCTGCCGTCAGCTTCGAGCAAATAATCGGTCACCAAAGGCAACAGGCTTTGATTGATTACAGTATCAACATCACGCGCGCCACTTTGCCTGACATGACAGCGGTCAGCGATATACCTCACTACTGCAGGACTGTAACTGAGAGATCTCTTCTCACCGTCTCTGCCAGAAAAGCGCAGGCTGATTTTTCTGAGCTTAGCGTTGATAATATTATTAAGCGCCTGGGCACTGAGCGGTAAGTAAGGGAGCAGGGTCAGACGCCCCATAAACGCCGCTGGAAATACGCGGCTGAATTCAGGTCGTATCTGGCGGACTAATGCATTGATATCAGGAGATTCCTTTTCTCCTGCCGCCATAATTACATCATCAGCCAGATTACTGGTCAGAATGATGAAGGTGTTGCGAAAGTCGATAGTTTGCCCTTCACTGTCCTCCATGACCCCTTTGTCAAATACCTGATAGAAAAGTTCGATCACATCTCTGTGTGCTTTTTCAACTTCATCAATCAGAACAACGCTATAGGGTTGTCGACGCACAGCCTCAGTCAGTACGCCACCCTGTCCATAGCCGACATAGCCAGGGGGAGAGCCTTTCAGGCCGGCGACAGAGTGTGCCTCCTGGTACTCAGACATATTCAGCGTTATCAGCCCTCTACTTCCGCCGTACAACATTTCTGCCAGGGCCAGTGCTGTTTCTGTTTTACCTGTCCCGGAAGGTCCGGCCAGCATAAAGACGCCCATTGGCTTTAACGGATCGGCAAGACCCGCCCGACTGGTTCGAATCTGCCGGACAATTGCCTCAAGCGCATGTGATTGTCCGGTAACCCGTTCGCACAAACGTTCATACAGAGTATTCAGCGGCCCCTGTTTTTGCTCCAGGATTTGTTCCACCGGAATCCCCGTCCACCCGGCAATAATTTCTGCAACGCATGCCGCATCAACACGCTCGAAGACCATAGGTTGCTGTTTGTGCATTACAGACAGTTTCTGCCGCAGGCTTGCTTGCTGCTCAGAATTTTGGCATTGAGCAATCCGGGCAACCAGGCTCTGCTGTTCTTTCCATACCGGAGTCAGAATGGTCAGGTCTTGTTTGATTTCAGCTTTACGTTGATCCAGCCAGGCAATACGTGTTGCACATCCACTGTCCAGAGAGAGGCTACGGCGCTCAAGTGAGATATTCCTCAGCATGACATTCAGATCTTCAATCTCTCGTGGCTCGTCGCTCTGGGATAAAGCCACCCTGGCACATGCCGTATCCAGCAGCGTGACTGACTTATCAGGCAACTGCCGGCCCGGAAGATAACGGGCAGAGAATTCAACAGCAGCCACGATTGCCGAATCAGGGACTGGAATACCATGATGACTGCTGATGGCGGGTACAATCGACCGCAGCATGTTAATTGCCGTGTCCCGGTCGGGTTCCGTCACCCTGACTATCTGAAAGCGGCGGGCAAGCGCAGCATCCTTTTCAAAATATTTTTTGTACTCAGACCACGTGGTAGCACCGATCATGCGTAACTCTCCCCTTGCCAGGGCGGGTTTTAGCAGGTTGGCCGCATCGTTCTGGCCCGCAGTCCCTCCTGCTCCAACCAGCATATGTGCCTCATCAATAAAAAGAATGATCGGCACGGGGTGTGACTGAATGTCACAGAGCAGGCTTTGCAGCCGATTTTCAAATTCACCTTTTACGCTGGCTCCAGCCTGTAACAGGCTGAGATCAAGTGACATGATATCCATTTTTTTCAGTGCGTCTGGTACGGTACCGCTGACGATGCGCTGCGCTAATCCCTCAACCAGTGCTGTTTTACCGACGCCAGGTTCACCCGTCAGGATTGGATTGTTCTGACGCCGACGAAGTAATACATCTATCATCTGGCGGATTTCATTCTCACGCCCTGTAGCGGGATCCAGCTCTCCCCGGCGCGCTTTCTGAGTCAGATTATGGGTGTATTTCAGCAATGCAGGCCCACCAGATGGCACACCTTCTTCCGTGTTATCTTTTTTCTGGCCCGTACCTGAGTATTCAGACATGAGTGCGTCAGCCTTCAGCACGTCACAATGCAGTGCCTGACGAACCTCTGTCGGAAGAGGCAACGTAACATCGTCCGGGTCAGCAAGCAGACAACCAATAAACGCCGTGGCAGGAAGATGCCGCTGATGCCAGCAAATGCTGGCATGCAGCCATGCTTTCTCAAGATGCCGGACAAGGGACTCAGACAGTACGGGTCCACAGGTATTGCCGCTGCGCTGCTGGTTCAGACTATGCGTCAGCGCGTCTGCCAGTTGGTCCCCTCTGAGCCCCGCCCCCAGACACAGCTGTTCAAGCAATACCGTCTGAGTAGTGATTAGCGCCAGCAGTAAATGCTCAACACTCACCTCATGGTGAGTCCGGCTAACGGCCTGACTCACTGCCGCATTCAGGCAGTGCCGCGCATCGGCAGAAAAGACTTCCGTAATTTTTTTCAAATACTGACTCATGTTTTTTTCCTGATTTTTATACTAAATGAACAGTTCATCCGACAGCTGGTCAGGGGCAACTTGCAATTTTTGCAGGAAGGCGGGAAAGCAGGTGTTTTTGCGGTTCAGAAAAGCGTCCATCGCCGGATTGAATGAGAGACGCTTGCTGCGCGCTATTATTCTCATCAAGTGCGTGTTCAAGCGCCTGCCATTGCCGCCAGGTCTCCTGAACATCAGCCTGGCTGGCTGGCTGATAGCGAACCATAATTTGTTTAATACCCTGCGCACGCAATAATGCAGCCTGGTCGGAAAAATCCTCCGCCTGATAAGTGTGCTGCCCTTCTGCTATATCGTTGAGGAAATCTGGCCAGGCACTCTCTCCTGTGTAGTTATATTCAAGGCTGAAGCCGGGAAACTGAATAAGCTGTGCCACCCGGCCGCAATGACCCGGCCGCCATCTGAAAAGCGCCTGTTCATCGAAGTTCATACTCTTCAGTACCCAGCGCTGATCGTCACAAAAAAGAGTAAGTTTTGTGCCGACAGGCATTAGCCCGGCACCACCAGGTACTGTGGCTGGCAGGCTATGCAGGCTCAGTTCTCTGGGCGTGCTCTCCAGCTGTTTCTGCTTATCTTCGAGACTTTTCTGCTGGGCTCTGAGCAGGGCTAATTTGTCATCCTTACGGGTTTTATCCCGCTCAGGCATGGGCAGCAAATCATCGGGATTGAGTTCCGCGTTTATCAGGGAGATAAACGATTGGCTCAGCTTTATATGCTGGCCTTCAAATTTGCCTGCTTCAGCACCGTTCTTACCGATAGCGAGAACATGTTTTGCTGAATCACGCATAAAGGAGGAAATATATTGGTGTGCGAGAGCCTGTTGTGCCGGATAGTCTATTCGCCTGGCGTTCTGCTCCAGTGGCCATAGCACCGTGCTTTGCCATTGATGCTGTAACCAGCATCCACTCTGTTGCATGGCATGAGCGATTATCAATTTTTTATCCTGCCCATACAGTGTCCAGACCGCGTCAACACCGGCATCTGGCGTCACAGAGATCAGGTTTTTACGCAATGCTGTGAAACGCTTACTCAGTGCAGGAAGTGGATTGTTTTCGTTTCCCTGAACAGGGGCAAACAGACCTGACGTCAGCAAGGGAGTATCTGATGGCGAATTAAGTGCATCTGATACGGCAGAATGTAAACTGCTCTGCCAATCCGTCCACGACTGTGCCTGTAAGCCCGCGTCAGTAATAACCTGAGCGCCCTTGCCCTTTTTAAGCCACTCCCCGAAGACAAAATCCAGCTCCTGCTTGCGCTGACTGAACTGTCGAACCAGCGTTCCTGAAACACTGTTCGTCTGCAATTCAACCAGCTTTCGCAGCTGTAACAGCCAGGGCGAAGCGTCAGCATGACTGATGTCTGCAAGCTGCTGATTTACCATACGCGCAAGGCCTGTTGCAGGACTGTTTCCCTGGGCAATATTGAGCAAGATATCAGACCACTGTTGCTCACTCAGATCCGAAACAGGCAGTCTGTTCAGCTGTATAATAAACTTAATCCAGGCCGACTGACGTAGTGCAGGCAGGCGTTGTTCAAACCGTGCCAAGGCGGGTAAGTCTATTTTTTTACCTGCTGCGTAGTGAATCTCTTTCAGCCAGCGGTAAATTTGTTGCGTCCCCTCCGCTGTCCAGATGCCATCAATGCTAACTTTGTCACCACTTCCTGGAAAAAAGCTTCCCGAACGTACAGGCGAAATCTGCTGAGTTGATGCCAGCAGCCATCGCCACTGTGGATCGTCACTGACAAGTTCACCCAGTAAACGTCTTAAACGGGATATCTGTTGTTCTCCTCCATTACGCAACAAAAGTGCACGCTGGAGCAGCAAACTCTGGCGTGGAGTCAGGGAAATATCGCTAGTCATCATTGTCAGGGCAGGAGATATCGGTGACTTTCCTGATGACGAAGCCAGTGCGTTGCCGTTCAGAAGGCTTTCTTTTGCCACAACAGCACGAGCAAGTTCCATGATGAGTTCACGTTGTTTTTCCGGAACGGCCAGTTTGAAATCCTGGTGGTAACGGCTGATAACCTCGCGATCATCCTGATAATGAATCACCGAATAGGATAATATCCTATCCTCAATCTCGGCCTGGCGGGAATAAAGCACACTTATGAAAGGTAAATAGCGGACCGGATGCTGAAGAGCAGCATCAATCGATTCCAGCTGAGAAAGAGAGCTAATTACATCACTGCTTTTATCGGTATCAACAACATGAAAGGTCATTGTCGCGCTAATCAACAGCAGAAATGTAACTATGCTCGCGATAAAAAGCGTTCCCCAGCGGCTCAAAAAGCCGCGGACAGGGCATGTGTATAATATTTTGCTGTTGCTACTGATAAATGGCAGCGTTCTGGAAAACAACTCTCCTGTAAAATAACTCTTTCTCTCATTTGATGTGTTGCTAACAGGTTCTGTTGCCGTAAACCAGATCCCGCCTAATGCCGGGACCGTAGAGTCTGAACTGACATCATCCCCACAGATGGACGCAATATATTGATGCAATACAGGCTGAAGCGACTGCATCTGCTCAGGCATGTCCAGCAGAAAAAGTGTATCAGCATCAGGCTTTGCTCCGGAAAACATGCTGATACGCACGTTATTTAGCCCCTCTCTCATGGCATCGAAAAGGGGACTGAGGAATGAGGGATCACGGCTATCAATCGCGGGAGGCGTGAGCCAGAAATATCCCAGAGGCTGGTGCTGTTGTTCTGGTGATAGCGCACTTATCCAGCGGCTGAATCCCGGGATATTTTCACACTCTGTCACCAGGACATAAACCGGCAAACGTCTTCTGGTTTTATTCAGCAACGGCTCCAGGCAAGCACGTATACGCCTCCCCCTGATGACAGGCGGCTCATCGCGAAGATTCAGCAATTCGGTAACAGAAATGCAGACGACAACGCCGGCCGGCGGCGGAGCCGCATGAAACCAGCTCGCAGTTCGTTTCCAGACTTTTTTCACACATCCGGACTCAGAAAATAGTCCGGGCAGTTCCAGAAATGACAGTGGCTGGAAAAACCACCACCGCAGGGTTCGGGCTGGCGTGATCTCCCGATTTTCCCGACATCCCGAAGCTGGCATCATCTCTGACCCCGACAGCAGGGTTGAATGACTGTTGCCTGCTGCGGTAATAAAAAACCAGGGATAGACCTTATTTATTCTTTTGGCTTTTTTTAATCTACGTACGCCCGATCTCCAGTGTGTATACAGGATCCGTTCTGTACGGGAAAATACATGGCGGGAAAAAAGCTTCTGAAAATAATCCTGTTTTTGCAAGGCGGATAACGATTTCCGAAGCAGACTAACCAGACAAACAGAAAAAATAAAAAAAAACCATAAAACAATGGCGTAAACAAGAGATATTTCCATCCATACTGACAGGAAAAGGCAAAAGATGAAAAGAATGCACAGCAAAACCGCCCAGATTATAACGGGAATTATCTTTTTTAACATATTAGTTCCGGATTAACAGATGCAGTCCTGAAAGAGTTGTCAGATAAAAAATAGCACCAAATAAAAACAATGATGTTTTGTTATGAAAAAAACGCAACCTCTGAAAAGACTGGCGCGAATTTAATTCGACGTCCGTTGCTATAATTCTCGCAACACCGGGCCAGGACTGCCATTCATCTGGAAGACATTTCCTTTCATCACTGATACGCAACTGTAATTCATCGCTCCTCTTATGAGCATACTTCCCCTGGAAACCCATGAGCAAACAAAAAAGGTAAACCTGCCTCAGGTCCTTATTCACTAAATCAATTCTATCAAGACGGGTGTAAAATTCCTCGCCCCCGATCGCCGTCCGGAACCTTTGACTTTGCAGCATGCTGGTGCGCCATTCATTTACCCAGTCCGGTGACGTTTTTAATACCATTTCATCAAGCCATACAATCACCGCAAAATGTGAATCCTCACAGTCCTGCAGGCTGTATAATAATTCTGAGTTCAGCATAGCCTTATCCAGCAATGTAATGCACTCATTTCTGAAATGATTACAGTCAGGATAATCCTCGGGCGTCAGACTGAACTTTATTCCCATACTGAACACAGGTAGATAATGATTTAACAGAGAATTCATTCTGCCCCCGTAAAAACCAGCTGCACTTCCAGGTCATCCGGCATTTCAGGAAAATAAAACGCAACCTCCCCATTTTCAGCTACAGAACGCCACTGGTCAGAATTGTGGTGTATGTGAAAATAATAATAATCGTTGCGAACAGGCACTCCCCGAGGTGGATTTTCGCAGGCGGTGAGCGCTACCCCTGGCAAAGCATGTCGAATCAATCCGTCAATCGTATTACCCGAGGCAAGCTTAAAGCCTGCCGCACTGAACTGACCACTTTGGCTCAGGATTTTTTCCGAAGTACGTAATAACAATAAAACATCGCCTTTCTTCAGTTCCTGATTTTTCGTTATCTCTCCACAAAATATGCCATTCTCATTTTTCAGCTTTATATACGTGCTGTCTTCAAGCACCAGGCTGTTCATAAGCATAGTTAACGTCGTTCTCAGACGATAAAATGAGTCAAATAGTTTTTCATGATCATAATACAGGGCGATATTTTCCTCCCCTTTCCATTCTCCCAGACAATTACAACAATCACTGAATGAGGAAAGTTCGCCGACAAGCTGACTCAGTAAATTATAAATACTCCAGGGATGTACCTGAGCAGCCGCCATGTAATTTTTCAGCACGGGTAATGCGCGATTAAGAGAGCGCATAGTCATCAGTTGAATTAGCTGATCGCTCCGTTCCTGACGGCTGACCAGCTGTTCCGGACGCTTATATTCTTCGAGTTTCCGGGTTCTGGCTCCGATTTCGAACACAAGGCTCTCAATGAGCTTATGCAGTGAGGGGCTGCCACAGAGCGTAACGGCAGGAGGTGAAAACATTGAATCAAAGACCACTTGCTCACCCTCATGACACAACCTTACCAATGGGATGCATTCACAGTTGGTTGCGGCCTCTTTTTCCTCGCTCGTCAGCAACAAAACATTATATAAGATACGGTTTACTTCAGTTTCAGGACCGCTACCATGCACGTCTTTCATCAGAGGAGCGTTTGCCATACTCAGCCAGCGAGTTACCACATGGCTGTTTTCCTTTTCTGGCAACGTCACATTACAGTGGGCAGCGTCAAACCGCGGTAATGCCAGCCATAACGTTAAAGGATGATCGCGAAGTTTCCAGGCATCACGAAAGTTTCTTTTTTGAATACGACAGTTTCCGGGGTACGTCAGATAATCTCCACCCGGAAGAAAGAAACGAATGCTATCAACACTCATGACATAATCGTTCAGAGCAGCCCTGTTCACAGACATCTCACTAATCCCGTAGTTATAAGGTTGCGCCTGCTGCCGATGACGGGCATGCAACCATGCATAATGGAGATCGAGCGACTGGAAATGTTGAGGTTGCAGATAAAGTCCAGAATGCCAATAGATCTGTTGTTCTTCAGCGTTCATTGTTTATCTGCTCCGCTATTTTTTGTCTCAGTCAGATCAATGTCAGGCAGGCTGACATCCGGAGCCTGGCTTTTCTGAACGTTTTTCTGTGTGCTGATAATTCCCTCACTTCCCAGCGTGATTGCCAGAGATAATGGTGAAAGTTCGCGATGCCAGACGGGATTCAGCCATCCTGTCTTGTATTTCCTTACAGGAATATCTTCCTGGATCTGGTGCTGTTTACCCGGGAATGGGTAGTACCCTGCAATCAGCGCCATGTATCGCGTGTGCATTGCCCTGTCGACATGCAACGTGGTTGTCTGTCCCGGCATCATGGTGTAACGATCAATCTGTAAAACTGCGTGGCCGTTTGCCGCATCCGTCCCGACTCCTGCCCCCGCAAACAGGCTCTTTACTTTCACAGGATTGATGAGTATCTGTTCAAGCGTTTCGGCTTTTGCAGCCTGAAGCACTAAAATAGTGCAACTGTTGGCCATGCCGTTGACCAGATTCAGGTCAGGCCTGGCATTTAGCGTTACGCTAATGGCTCCAGCTGAAAACGGCGCTGACAGATCTGGTTTCGCTGAATTTTGCAAACTGCTCTGATGTCCCGCACAACCTGACAACATCCATATCAGGCTGAAACAGCACAGATTTTTCCCTTTTATAATCATTCCTTCCCTGGCCCCGTTAGCACGTTATTAATATCCTGAAGAGTGTTGTTATCACTCAGCATCTCTTCCAGCCATTCCGTCAGCGTCATGTCAGCCCAGCGGGCAGCTCGCTCCATTAAAAATGGAACCGGACTCGAGGGCTCAGACTGACGAAAAAAATGAGCAATCGTTAACATCTGGGTGATCGCCAGATCGCGAGACATTTGCTGATTGCCTGATCCTGAAGCCAGCTCATTGGT
Source organism: Pantoea sp. MBLJ3 (assembly GCF_000816655.1). Taxonomy (NCBI): domain Bacteria; kingdom Pseudomonadati; phylum Pseudomonadota; class Gammaproteobacteria; order Enterobacterales; family Erwiniaceae; genus Pantoea; species Pantoea sp. MBLJ3. Next base: position 220,205 of record NZ_JSUT01000003.1, on the reverse strand, counting down.
TTTTAACACAGGCTGTTCGTCATTCCGTGCGAGAACATTAAGCGACATGACATCTTCGCTGGTTGGTGTCACTAACCCGGCCAGTCGTTGTGAAAATGCCTGCAGGTCTTTAATTCCCTGAGCTGTCTGCCCTAGTGCTGGTCCTTCTTTTTGCGGATTCAGCGTCTGATATGTGGCTTCAAAATCTGTAAGACATACTGACAGCAGTAACAATTCATCAGACAGTCGTGCTAACTTTTCCGCTGACTGCCGGGAGGCCCAAAGGTGAAACGTTTCGGCTGAAAAATCCTCGCTGCCGCGTTCACCCGGAGCCATTGACGCCTGATGTTCATAAGCCAGTACCTTCCGCCAGTATTCGAGCGTGCTTTCAGGCTGACTGAGCAAAGGAAGCTGAATAATCAGATCAGACAGTTGCCGATCAAGCCGGCTGACGATGGCATGACTAATCAACAGGCCATCGTCATCGTCTTTCCTGGGCCAGCCACTGTCCCAGTAACGGGCAACAAAACGATGCAGAAAAGCAAGGCCTTCCCTGATACCGACAATCCCGTATTGCTGGCTGGTCCCTTCAACCAGCCAACAGGCGACCTGCAAGTCTTTACTGGTTTCACGCAGTATTGATGCGCTAAGACGTATTACTTTTGGCCAGTCGGCTTTACGCAGGGGTGTCCGCCATTCGTCCTGTGGCAGAAAGTCCGGATCGCTCTCACGCGCCTGACGGATCTCTTCATATACAGATTCATATTCCATGCATCTGCCCGCTGGCTGCCCTCCGGGCAGGGGCAAGAGAAGCTCGTCTAAATCAATTTTCATCCCTATGCCCTTTCATGAAATCAGCACTGTGACGCAACCTGCGACAACCGTTCCACCATGGGCACAGATGTCCCCCATACGCGCCGCTGGCTTACCACCAATGAATACGCAGGTACTTCCCGCCACTAAACTGTCTGGTGGCCCCACACAGATGGCAAGCGATCCCACTGTCGCTGCAGGCACGCCGCCTATCAGCACCGTGGGTGTACCGGGCGTTGATACCGCCCCTCCCACATGAGGAATTGGCGGCACTCCCGGAGTGACCATCGGGCAGATATGCATATCGCCGACTCGTGCTGCTGGCTGTCCCATCATTCGTTCTCCTGCACCGGAAGCCAAAGAGAATAGAGTTGCCGTGCGCCAAAATCCGGCGTATCGGGTCCGGCAAGCCTGATGCTCAGGAGTCGCAACACGGTACAGAGCATCAGGGGCGTAAGATGTTCGTCAGCATATACAGCTTCATATTCCGGCTGCGTCAGGCTTCCCGTCCAGAAAATCGCCAGGCCAAGAGCACCTGCAGGTGTGGAAAAACCCAGCGATTCAGCCTGATGAAAAATACGCCAGCGGTAGTTATCCTCGTAGGTTTTAAGCCAGTTACTGATATCGGCTTCAAATGCATGGGTGGATTCACCCGGCGGCAGCGTGCTGACTGAATGCGGTAGCAGCCAGGCAATCAATTTCTCAGCCGTACACGCGTTTACCCAGTACCCAAGCGCGTCTTCCCAGTGCAAAGCGGTCAGCAGGCTATGCATGTTTTCATGCCAGGACGCCGAATCCCGAATCTTCGCAACCCCTTCCGGGGATAAAATCTTAGACACAGTCATTTTTGTCATCCTCAGCCAATCATGACCACGCCACCTTTGACCTGGGTCATGCCGCTTCCTTTGATCGTGACCATTGCACCACCCAGTTCTGCCGTGGCTGTCCCTTCAATTTTGATGGTGGTGCCGCTCAGCGTTATTCCGGCCGGGGTAATGGAGATTTTGCTGCTGCCCACTTTCAGCTCAACCGCCTGGGTTGACTCGATAACACAGCGCTTATCTGCCTTTATTGTGCTGCCTCCCCCGGATATGCTGAGTGAATGGCTTCCGTCTTTCAGATTTTGCTGCAGGTGACCATTAATTTTCAGGCTGTAATTCCCCTGCTGCAGACCCAGCGCCATGTTTCCCTGTTGAAGGAGGGTGTTAAAATCTCCCTGTTCCAGGGTCAGGTTACAATTTCCCTGATGCAGAATGAGCGCATCGTTTCCTTTGGTGATTTCCGTGGAGCGATCAGAGCCGATGGTCTCTTTAACCGCAGAAGTAACGGCCGTCGTCAGATTATTTTTGACCACCACATCCATATCTTTTTGGGCGACGAGAGTTAGCTTTTCTTCTCCTTTTTTGTCGTCAAAACGGAGCTGATGCCCCTCTTCCACTGAACCATTGAGAGAACTTCTTGATACAAATCCCGCCTGTTCTTTCTCACCGGGCAGGTTAAGCAAAGGAAGGTTCCTGCCGTTGGAGACGGTGCCGGTAACAAGCGGATTGTCAGGATTGCCGAGCAGGAAACTAACCACCACCTCACTGCCGATGCGGGGGATGAACATGGCACCGAAGCGCGCGCCGCTCCAGGGCTGAGATACCCTGACCCAGCAGGAACTGCTGTCATCATTCTTATTTTCGCTGTCCCAGGGGAACTGTATTTTTATGCGGCCGTACTCATCCGTATGCACATCTTCAGAGGCAGGACCGACCACAGTCGCCGTAAGTACTCCGGGTATGTCAGGTACGGGCGTGACACACTCAGGCCGCCACACTCTGGCGGTATCAAAAACTGACGCGTTACACTTAAAATCGGGTAAACCATCATCCAGGTTGCTGACAGCCTGAAATGTCAGGGAATGCATAATATATTCGCCTGCCTGATCAGGCAGCGACGTGAGACAGAACGTCTCGCCGCAACTTAGCCACCATGCCTGAATGCGGGCATGCGCATAGCGGGTCTGCGCTTCAAGCTGCTCCATTTTCAGCCGTGCAGCGCTTTGCAGCGTCTCCCGGTCACTCAGGTCATACGCATCAACGAAACTGATCCCCTGAGCACTGTATTCCAGGTTATTACACAGACATTCGCCCTCTGCGGTAGCCGCCTGTTCGAAACTGAACGCTTTATAATGAACAGAAGACACTGCCAGACTTACACGGGATGACCAGCTCGAAATGCCGCCATCCTCACCCTTTCCCGCTTCAGGCTGATAGGCCAGCTCAGGTGTTATTGCACGGTAGTGACCGGATGGATGATCGGCCAGGACAAGCGTATGTCGATCTTTGGTCTGGCAGAAGAAATAGTAAATTCCTTCCTGCTCAAGAAGTCGGCTGATAAAATCAAAGTCCGATTCACGGTATTGAATACAGTATTCATGCGGTGCATAACTGCCATGTAACCGCAGGTCAATATCGGTGATGTTATTCCCGCGTAACAAACGACACACCAGGTCGGGTACCGTTATATTCTGATATACGGACAGATTACGGCCCATTTTCAGCAGAGCCAGGCGAGGCTGTAACCGTGCGTGCCAGGTACAGATCCCCCTGTCATCGCTTTCTTCTTCCATTTCTGTTACGACCCCCTGCACATAACGCGAGCGCTGTCCTGAACCAACATGGCAGGCAAGTTCCTCACCCAGCAAACTCGCCGTTTCTGACGATGTCAGTGTTGAACGAAAGCGGATTGTGAAGTCGTACGGCGCAGACAACTGTTCTTTACCTTCCAGGGACAACAGAACCAGAGACGATGCAGACTGTCCGACAAAACGGATAAAGCGATTTTCCTGACCTGATAACATTTATTTATTCCTGTTCACGGCACACGGGTAAATAAACACGATGAAAACCTGGTCCGGGCTGCCCGAGACAAAGATCCACACCGAGACATCCCCCCGGGACGCCGTGGCGATCATGTTTTGTAATTATTTCGACCGAGAATGCCAGTCCGGGACCAACATATTCGCGAATGCGTTTTAACAGGTCGGCATAGAATTTTCCGCCAGGCAGATACTGTGGCGCATGACTTAATGGCAACGGGCCCAATTCCACTGTAAAGCCGGAAGCCCTGTCTCTGCGCATCTGACCCAGCATAGGGGCCTGTCCCAGAGTCAGCCTGACATGACCAAGATGACAACACTGCTCAGAAGGAACCTTCAGCCATCCTCCGGTGAAAGAACGCACTCGGGCGGGAACGGAAAAAAGGTTTTCCAGCCATGTTTCAAGGTTCAGGGCTGACCGCACAGGGTGCATAAAAAGACCTGCGAAGGCTTCATTCTGAAGCGCAGGAGCAGACTGCATGACGCCAGCCAGCCCCAGCAACGCCTCGCTGAGAGGGCGTTGACTGTTCAACTCATACGAGGCGTAATAGTGATATTTAAGCCAGGCCAGATAACGCAGGGCATGCAATCTGTTATTAAAGATATCAATAAATGCTTTCGCCGTTTTATCACCGTATCGGTAATAGCGCTCCAGCATCCATTCTGTATACGTCGTGGGTAGTGCTCCCAGAGCACCCGTCATTCCATACATCAGAACCTCAACCTGCCATACTCCCTCTTCCGTTCTGATAATTTGACCCACTTCGCCTGCTGGAGCGTCAAGTGAAAGAGGCGATACAAAACTGATATCACTGGTCAGCGATTTTGTTCCGTTACTCTCAGGTCGTTCCTTCAGGCGCCGCAACATCAGGCGAACCTGCTGGAAAAAGTTATATCGGCTGAAAATCGTACTTAAATCCACGACAGCCTCCCGCTCCGCACAGGCCACACTCGCCGGCTTTCCTGATGAAATTCGATGCAGGTTACGACCTGTGAAAAGCTGTTTACTGGTGCATAAAGCGAAAGAAAGTGCTCAATAAAACGACAGAATAGAAAATACTCAGGTTCTTCTGCGGCGGAACTTTGGAAAGTCACACAGATCTCAACCCCACGCGCCATTGACAGGGGATCGTTGCTCACCAGACGAGCGGTCACAGGTGTTACAACGACATGTTTGATTAATCCGATCAGCTGCTGAATAGCGGGATTATCATTAATGTTATATAGCGCAAATGTTTCTTTAAGGACCTGAACCCCGTTATCGCCGCTGATGAGCATATGATTGAGGGATAAATGCGAGATGAGCCGCCAGCGTGAAGCCTGTTTTACCTGCTGAGAGACGGTTCGCGTGGGCCGCGTGAGTGCCGTAATGGTCACTCCCGCTACTGCCAGATCCGACTCGAAATCCCCTTCAGGATTACCATTGCGTATGCTGGAGGGTATATCCCGGTCATAGCAGGTCAGTTCTATATTAATCAAGTCATTCTTCGGCGTCAGAGGCTTTTCACCGCGGTCGGAAAAAGCAATAAACAGGCGGTTTGCAGGGCCACTTTCATCAACGGTTTCACGCTGCATACACTGCCAGTATGTCCCCTGCTCTCCCCCTGTAACGGAATGCGACAGACCAAACAGCGGCGCGATATCCCTTGTGCTGATTTCATTACCCGTTTTGTGCGTGGCACAAACGCGGTTCACTGACCATATTCCTATAGCATCACCATGACGGATATCGGGTCTCACAGGATATTCCGCAGTATCATCGTGCGGAACCAGAGGTTCAGCGCGCATTGGAAAAAGGTTTACTGCCGGCGTACAGTGCAGCCGGAAAAAATGTCGGTCAACCGAGCAAGCAATTTTATCCAGCATTGCAACCATCGCGCACTGGCGAAAACGCAGCCTGAACAACATGACCTCATTCGATGTCACAGTGAGTCCTGCGGGCAGGCTGAAATCAATAAAATGGAACTTCTGAGGGAAATAAAAATAATCCTGAAGCAGAGCATAGACCGGTGATATACGGGGATCGCATTCGAGAATACTCTCTGCACGGTTAAATCCCACGACCTGAATATCAGATTCAGAAAGTAAATAATGCTTTTCTCCGCAAACCAGTGAAAAGGCTTCAATCTCATCATTTATCAGTGTGTAAAGTATATTCACTGCCAGACTGCTGCCATTAAGATAAAAGCGCAGTGAGGGTGAATTCAGGATTGCTCCCGGCCAGACCTGAAGCCGTAATTCCAGTTGCCAGCGCAGAGTGCTGTTATCAAACCTGAGACTTGTTTCCTCAAGCGTCATGGGCTCCATAATGACCGGGTAAAGCGTCCTGAAATGGCAGACATGCTCCTCTGATTGTCGGGTATAGAGCATTGTCCCGGCCTCAACCTCACAGCCAGTGGTCAGTCCGCTGATTCTTTTGTCAGGCTGCATCTGTACAATACATACCGACGGGTACGGCCGGAGAAACTGAGGAGCCAGAACGGTCAGCAGAGCTTCGGTTACTTCAGGCATATCCTCATCCAGACGCTGCTGAATTTGCGCAGTAACAAGTGCAAAAGACTCGATGATCCGCTCAACGTGCGGATCCTCGGACAGTCCATCTGACATGCCAAGACGTCGGGCAACCTTCGGAAAATGACGGGAAAACCGTTTTCCGTATTTTCTGAGATAGCTCAACTCATTCTGATAATAAGAAAGCAACTTCTTTGACAGCATGTCAGAAACCACTGTTAACGTAATGAGAAATGGCTGAGGACGTCATCCCATTCCAGATAAAAACGGATGGGAGCATTATTTTTTTCAGCCTCAATAATAAAGGAACTGCATCCATAACTTTCGTTTCCGGCGGACACCATGACGTCTTTTAAACGCGGTTCGAAAAGCTGAAGCGCACGTAAAATGCGGGATTCAAGAATAATATTTCTATCACTTCTGGATATCCCTCCCGGAAACACATCGCTGATACCGTAGTTAATGACCGACTGACATATTTCAGGCATGTCTGAAACGTGGTAGTGCCGAGGCCTGGATGAGAGCAGCATCAATAGCTCCGCTGCGAGCACCCCGTCATCCGAAATAATTTCCGGGATTTCATCCTGGGCGACAGGATTATCATCAGACAGCAGCTGTAAAAGCATAATGTTCCCATAAGCAGCACGCTATAAAGCGCGCTGCCGCTTAACTTAAAGTTTGGTATTAGTGACTTGATTCCAGCCAACAGGACCCTGTTTACTGGTTGAACCTTCAGACGTAATCATACTGGTCTGGAACTTAACCGAGCCAAATACCATGGCAAGCTGCTCATCAGGTATACCGTTTGAATTATGCAGGCTGATGTTATGGCTGGTAAAAATGCAATTCTCAAATTCCCAGCGGCAAATTTCATTATCTTTATTGTCAGTTTTGACGTTCAGCGCAATAATCACTTTTTTAACGTTGGTTCCCTGCGCAACCATATCAACCAGTTGGGTTGATGTGGCATCCAGCGCCTTCGCAATAGAAATATCTTCAAAATGCACGCCGCTGCTATTCAGTTGCCCACTGCCATTATCAATACTGGCCTGGCTATGCACGCCCATTGATGCATGACCGATAGCAATCCACTGTTTATACTGTTTATCAGTTACAATTCCTTTTACACCGTCGATTTGCATAAATAGATTACTTGCACTGGACATATCTTCTCCTGGTTATAATACGTTTTTTATCAGCCTGCCGATGCAGGTAATTCAGCTACAAGCCGAAGCGACATCGTCAGTCCCTCAAGCTGGAAGTGAGGCCTCAGATAGGCCACGGCACGATAGCTTCCGGGACATCCCGGGACATCCACTACCTCAATCCGGGCTTCGCGCAGCGGATGGCTGGCCTTAATATGCAGGCCGACATTGTCAGAGCCCACCACATATTGATTAATCCAGTTTTGCAGGAAGTTCTGACATTCTGTTCTGGACATAAAACTGCCGACTTTATCCCGCACAATCGATTTAAGGTAATGAGCAAACCTTGATGTGGTCATAATGTACTGCAGCTGGTTTGATAACCGCGCATTCGCGTTTGCAAGGTTGGAGTCATATTTCCGCGGTTTATTTGCCGACTGCACAGCGAAAAAGGCGGCATAATCCGTTCCTTTGCAGTACACCAGAGGAATGAACCCGAGGTCTGCTAACTCTTTTTCACGGCGGTCGGAGATAGCCACTTCCGTTGGACACTGCAATACCTTCTCGCCGGTATGCGAAATGTAGTTATACACCGGCATCGACTTCACCAGACCACCACCTTCAACACCGCGAATAGCCGCACACCATCCATGATCTTCAAAAGCAGAAATCATTCGGCCGGCCAGTTCATAGGCGGCATTGATCCACAGATAGCAGGCTCCCTCACGGCTCTCGTCGATTTTCTCTTCGAAATTGAACATCTCTACTGGTGTTGTTTTGGCACCATAAGGCAGGCGACCTATAACCCGGGGAAGTGTGAGTCCAACGTAGCGGGCGTCGTCGCTCTGTCGGAAAGAACGCCAGCGGATATAGTCTGACGTGTCAAAAAGCTTGCCGAGATCCCGGGGACGCGGCATCTCCTGAAAGTTATTCATACCAAACATGCCGGCATCCGCTGCCGTGAGGAAAGGGGCGTGAGCCGCCGCCGCAACATGAGAAATCTGCTCCAGCAGATATAAATCTTCCGGCATGGCGTCGAATTCAAAATCGCCCACAAATGCGGAGTACGGCTCTCCACCAAAAGTGCCGTATTCGCTCTCATAGACGCTTTTGAACAGGACTGACTGGTCAAAATCAGAGGCAGATTTAAAATCGCGGATCAGCTCTTTTTTGGTACAATTCAACACCCGGACTTTCGTGTTTTCCGTAACGCTGCTCTGAACCAGCTTCTGCAGACCCCGCCACGAAGATTCCATTTTCTGAAACGCTGGCGCCTGCATGATTTTGCTGATCTGCGCCGAAAGAAGGGCATCAATGACTGTGATGCGCTCCTCAATGCTACCCACCAGGTCATTACTTACAACAACAGCGCCTGTTGCCACCTCACTGAGGAAACTGTCAAGCTGAGACCTCAGCTTGCTGCGATCAGACTCACGCCTGATAGCCTGGGTATTGTCAATTATCTGATCAAGGTAATCGGCACTGACCGCCTCTGTGACTGCAGCCTGCATTTCCTCAGCACTCATTCTGCCTCTTCTCCCACATTATCAACTTTCGTTTCTGAAGGCTGATTGGCCAGCAGTTCCGCCAGTTGTTCTTTCAGGCGATCATTACTGGCTGTACGGTTGCGTAAATCACTCAGTTGCTCCCGCAGCTCAAGTAGTTTTTTCAGAGGCTCCACCTGTAGAGCTATATTTTCAGGAGCGAAATCCTCAATAGAATTGAAACGCAGTGCGACCGACAGCTTTCCATCGTCATTATTCAGTTCATTATCAACCAGCATTTCGATTTCAGGCTTCATGCCCTGCATCACTTCATTAAAATTGTCTTTATCAATCTGAACAAAGCGTCGCTCACGAAGGGGCTTTTTTTCATCCGAAAATTCGCCCATCACACCAATAACCAGTGGCAACTCTTTCTGGGTTTCCGCGCCACCAACTTCAACGTCATAGGTAATATGCACGCGTGGCGGCCGGGCCTTGCCCAGTTTACTTTGGGTTTCTGACATGAATTAAACTCACAGACATTAAGATCTCAAGAGAAAATTAGATTTTTAATATTTAAAAAATCCGCTCAGTTCACCAGCAAAATCGGTAGCAAGCTAAAAACAGCCCCATAGAAAAGACAATGGAATTTGGTGACATCTCAAATAAGTTGAATTCGGCGTATTAACCTCGCTTTTGAATTTTACCCACGCTCAGTGTTGACGTTCATAATCCTCGCTGTCACTTTGCTCTGGTTTATTAACATGATCAGATTCCTGAAGAGGACATTTGGTTCCACTGCAGTGGGTGTCCCAGCATGTATTAGTTCTCTGACATTTATCATGCCCGCAAGCCAGAGGATAAAATTAAACAGATAACTTTAATAGCTCACTTCGCCCTGAAAAAGCATGTTAACGTCAAAACCTTCACCTATCGTATTAAGCGAAGCAATTTCACACTGCGAGCAAGAATAAAAGGAATAATTAAAAAAATCACCTGCTTATTACCTTCCTTTAAACGCCCTAATAAAAAACAAGCCATCCACCCAAAAAATCATTATTACCAGCCGGATCCATATTATGTAATTTCATTCATCATCTCGTTAATGCGAAACTAATGTAACTAAATTTTTTTCCTGACACCACCTTTAAGTTCAGGAACCTTAAACAAAGACACAATCAAAAATGAACCAACTTTAAATTAATGTTAAATAAAGGTTGGCGCATCACTCACTGAAGAACAGCTTTCGAGCATGTATAATCAGATTACACAGAAAAAATGACCAGCAACAAAGAATTGAAAATCATACAACATGAAAAGAATATGTTATTTTTACAGCCAGCTCCTGAATAAAAATGAACAAAATCACGTTAAAAAATATTCGTATATTTTAAAAAATAGTTTTAACCCCTGATTATAATAGCTTCTGCCTTATAAATTTATGCAGGCTACATATTGATGGTGTGTTGACCGAAATCCTGAGTACGGTTAGCAGCTGATGAGACTTCCGGTATACAGCCTGTGGCAGAGCTCCCGGGCCAAAACACCGGCTTCTGTCTCGCGGAGAATACTGAAGATTGGTGTGTAGGAAAAATACTTCTTCAAAGGATCTTCTCCAGTGACTTATGAATACATCACTATTCATGGTCAGCAGGTCAGCAGGTCAGCAGGTCAGCAGGTCAGCAGGTCAGCAGGTCAGCAGGTCAGCAGGTCAGCAGGTCAGCAGGTCAGCAGGTCAATCATCGATAAATTGCTCAGCATTGCAAAACTTGCACACCTCAATTTGTGATCCCATACAACTCCAGCTATTTTAGGATCTGAAAATCACGTTTAGTGAGACCACGTTTTTACAGAGGCACTGTTATGGACAACTACTGGGACACAAAAAGACTCTCAAACTACTTTCTGACGATGGCAAATCTTGAAGCTAATCAGTTAGTTAATATAGCTACTTCACTTTCTCAATTTCACCTCAAGGATGCTCTTGTAAAACTGAAATTCCAGGATGAGGTGCGCGAGTTCGCTCGTTTACAGATCCATACCATTCGTACTTCAAATTCTGACGATCAGTGTCAGGAGTGCATTCAGAATCTTAAGCAGGAAAGTCAGCATCTCAAGATTCAGGACAGAATGCTTAGGACCGGTGAAGCTGTCGTATCGTCTTCGGTGCAGTTTTATCATGACCATGAAAAGGTCATTGGATATGTCATCAATGGGATCGGCGTGGTGTTAAGTGGCTTGCAAATCGTGGCTGGTGTCGGTCTGATTGTAGGTTCTGTCACTACAGGTAATATTTTAGGTGTTGTAGCGGGTTCGACCCTGGTGATGAATGGAGTGGGATCAGGGATTGAGAGCATAGGAAAACTCAGCGGTGTGCCTCACCCATCGAACCCAATAAGAGATAAATATGAAGATGTTGCAGATTTTTTTGGTTTTGATAAGCGACTCGGCTTGTTAGCCTATCAGGTAGTTGATTTGACAACATCATACTATGGCATTTTCAAACTGACTTTAAAGCCAGAAGCATGGCGGCTATACAAATATCTGCCAACAGACTATTACCGCAAGGTTCAGGTTATGAGTAAACCAGCACTTGCCTTAAAAGGCGCTGGAGCAGCCTATAAGGGGGCTGGAGTAGGTTTGAACCTATACCAAATGCAAAATAGCCCTGCACAAAACTAACCTCTGGTTTTTCTGATAAACCTGTTAGCTTTCCAGGAGAGGTTCAGAGGAGTCACAAAATAGACCACAAGAAATGCAAACGTCAGAACAATAATATATGGAATGGCATTTGAAGCATCCGCATTGAAAATGCCATCCAGTCCAATCAGTAGCAAAATAACAAGAGCAATGACACCGCCCCAGAAGCGTTTACTCAAATCAATAACGAGGCTTTGTAGTGTATCTTTTTTTGATTCGTCTTTTTTAATGATGCTCTTGAGCTTACCGATATCTTTAGCAGAGAAGCCGTTATTATAGAGTTCTTGCTCAAATTCGTTCATCTGATTCATCCTGAATAACGTTGCGATACGTGCGAAATATAGCACAGTGAACGAGACACATGCTAACCAACCTGCTTACCTGGCCAGCACTGGTATCAACGTTTCCTCACCTCAGAAGGCTCTGCCTGAACATCATATCCATGCAATTGCGCATGATATTAAAATGCTATATGCAAAAAACAGCATGCACAATAAGCAGATCGTAAGCACAGAAAAATACTAACCTATCCAAACAGCCATGCGAGTAATGCGGGCAATTCGTTTTTTGAACATAAATAAGAGTAAAATGTTGAGGTATCATACTGACAATAGAGAAAAAAGAGTCTCAGTATGCAAAAAATAGGAGAGAATTTGGTACGCCCTACAGGATTCGAACCTGTGACCTACGGCTTAGAAGGCCGGTGCTCTATCCAACTGAGCTAAGGGCGCATGGAGATGGCACGGATTATACGTCGGGAAGCGGGTACGTCAACGTTTTTGCCGTTTCCCCGCAGCGAAGTGCTGCGGGAATAACCAATTGGCGTCAGTGACGACTGCGCCATTCGCTGAGCGACACGAGTTTACTGCTGCCGGTCAATTCTCCTTCCAGCTCAATCCCTTGTGATGTGAAGCGCGCGTTGTATTGCTCACGAAGTGCGTGCAGTTCCTTACTGTCCGGTTCCAGCTGGCGCAGAAAGCCCAGCGCGAGTAGCAGCTGCTGGCGGCTGATAAGCGGTGAAAAACCGGCGCGACTGAGAATCGTATGCCAGCGCTGGCTGTTCTCCTCGCTGCCATCAACAATCAACACCTGCCAGATCAGCAGTACCGCTGCGCCATTATGCAGATGCGTTTCATTATCGTGGCTGAGATAGTCGGTAAACTCTTTCGCGGCCTCTTTTCCCATCATAGAGATCATTGATTCCACCTGTACCGGTGGCAGCTGCAGTCGTTTGCTGAGCCGCTGGGCGGCGTGGCGTGAGCCCGCGGTGAGCAGCTGAAATCCAGCGACAAATACCACCGCCAGAGTCGCAAGCATTATCCAAATCATTACATCGTCCCCGGATTGTCCTGCAGATATCATACGCATGCAGGCTGGTATCGTCGCGACGAAAACATCGGAAAGCGCATACACGGCTGAAACTGTAACTGACAGCAGCCCACGCTTCTGACAAAATAGCGCCCTTCCCCGATTCAACACAACACAGTGGATTTCCTCTCTGATGGCAGCAAAAATTATTGACGGTAAAACGATTGCGCAGCAGGTGCGCGTTGAGGTTGCGGAAAAAGTGAAGCAGCGTCTGGCGGCCGGAAAACGTGCCCCAGGTCTGGCAGTGGTTCTGGTGGGTGAAAATCCGGCTTCGCAGATCTATGTGGCCAGCAAACGCCGCGCCTGTGAAGAGGTTGGTTTCCACTCCCGCTCTTACGATCTGCCTGCCACCACCCGCGAGGCTGAGCTGCTGGAGCTAATCGATAAGCTCAATCAGGATGATGAAATCGATGGCATTCTGGTACAGCTGCCGCTGCCAGCGGGCATCGATAACGTGAAAGTGCTGGAGCGGATTACGCCTGACAAAGATGTCGATGGGTTCCACCCTTATAACGTCGGCCGCCTGTGTCAGCGTGCACCAACCCTGCGTCCCTGCACGCCACGCGGTATCGTCACGCTGCTGGAGCGCTACAACATTGACACTTATGGCCTGAACGCTGTGGTGGTCGGGGCATCCAACATCGTTGGTCGTCCGATGAGCATGGAGCTCTTGCTCGCGGGCTGTACGACAACGGTTACCCATCGCTTTACCAAAGATCTGCGTCATCACATTGAGCACGCCGATCTGCTGGTCGTTGCTGTGGGCAAGCCAGGCTTTATTCCGGGCGACTGGATCAAACCCGGTGCCATCGTTATCGACGTGGGCATTAACCGTCTGGAGAGCGGCAAAGTCGTAGGCGACGTTGACTATGACAGCGCATCAGCGCGCGCATCTTACATTACCCCGGTGCCAGGCGGTGTGGGTCCAATGACAGTAGCAACATTGATTCAAAACACGCTGCAGGCGTGCGAAGAGTTTCATGATAAAGAGGTTTTTTAAATGACAAGTTTTTCACTGGGTAAATTCCCGCATGTCGATCTGTGTGACCTGTTAAAGCTGGAAGGCTGGGTTCAGAGCGGTGCACAGGCGAAAGTCGTGATTGCCGAGGGTGAAGTGAAGGTGAATGGCGCGGTTGAAACCCGTAAGCGCTGCAAGATCGTAGCCGGTCAGACCGTGGAATTTGCCGGTTTCCGCATCACTGTGGTCGAGTAATTCCGGAGCGTCCCTGCGGGGACGCTATTACAGCGGTTCATTCTCCTTCACACGCGTCTCCCCTTCCCGTTGCTCCAGTGCAATATGATTCACCGCCGTATGCTGCGCAATCAGCGTTGCGAGTCGGGGTGAATGGCTGGTGATCCAGAGCTGACTGTACTCGCTGGCTTCGGCGATTAACCGCGCCAGCGCAGGCAACAAATCCTCATGCAGACTGTTTTCCGGTTCATTCAGTGCCATAAAGGCGGGTGGACGCGGGCTGAGCAGCGCCACAACCAGACAAAGAAACCGCAACGTGCCATCAGAAAACTCCGCGCTCTCCAGCGGACGCAGAATGCCATGACGGGACATCAGCATCTGAAAACGGCCGTTCTGCACCTCGACGTCAAACTGGCAGTCGGGAAACGCCTGCGCCATAACCTCAAACAACAGTTCTGAATGACCACGCTCCACGATGGTCGCCCAGGCCGCTGCCAGATTGCGGCCATCATGAGCGAGCACCGGCGCACGCACGCCAATCTGCGGCGCACGAATCGGTGAGCCGGGCCAGACCGCGAACTCGTGGTAGAAGCGCCACTGCTGCAGACGTTCGCGCAGTTGCGAAAGCTCCGGATAAAGATGGGGTTCGCCAAGCTGACCAAACAGCGACTCCTCCGGATGCAACACCGCCGGATAGGCGACGCGCTCACCTTCAACGTTGTGCAGAAAGGCGGTCTGGTTTTCGCGCTGCATGATGCAGGCAGAAGGACGACGTCGCTGGCCGCTGAGCCAGAGCCGTTCCTGCTTCACCAGCGGATCCAGATTGAACAGGCTGGTCGACAGTGGCTCGGGAAAACCAATCTCCAGCTGGTAATCCATGTCATCCATTACCACCGCCAGCTCCAGTCGCTTTGGATCGTGTCGGCGATCGCCCCGGCGCAAACCGCCTGCCCACATCGCTTTCTGGATGCCGCCTTCTTCAGCCAGCGCCAGCGCCAGACGACCGCTGGCAGCCTCATGCAGCAACCGCACCGCTTTATAGAGGTTGGATTTACCGCAGCCGTTGGGACCGCTCACCACATTCAGCTGCTGAAGCGATAGCGTCAGGTTCCGTATTGAGCGGAAGCCGCGGATCTGAATCTGTTCAATCGCCATAATAAAAAAGGGCGATTGCTCGCCCTCTCCGGTTTATTTTCGACGCCAGTTGGACCCTTGTGGCCCATCTTCGACGATGACACCCAGCGCGTTAAGTTTGTCACGCGCGATATCCGCTTCTGCCCAGGCTTTGGCAGCGCGTGCATCGGCACGAGCCTTCACCCAATGCTCAATCTCGGCAACTTCTTCGTCATTCACCTGCGCGCCGCTTTGCAGGAAGAGCTCAGGATCCTGCTGCAGGATACCCAGCACGTTAGCCATTTCGCGCAGTTTAGACGCCAGCGCATGTGCTGAAGCACCATCTTCACTTTTCAGACGGTTGACTTCACGCGCCATGTCGAACAGCACCGAGTAGGCTTCCGGGGTGTTGAAATCATCATCCATCGCGCTGCGGAAACGCGCTTCAAACGCGTCGCCGCCGCTTGCAGGCACGCTGCTGTCGGTGTGGCGCAGCGCCGTGTAGAGACGCTCCAGCGCCGCACGCGCCTGATTCAGGTTATCTTCGCCGTAATTAAGCTGGCTGCGATAGTGACCGGACATCAGGAAGTAACGCACTGTTTCCGCATCGTAATGTTGCAGCACGTCACGCACGGTAAAGAAGTTGCCGAGTGATTTGGACATCTTCTCACGGTCAACCATCACCATGCCGGAGTGCATCCAGTAATTGACGTAAGGGCCGTCATGGGCGCAGCTCGACTGAGCGATTTCGTTTTCATGGTGCGGGAACATCAGGTCTGAACCGCCGCCATGGATATCGAAATGCGTACCCAGTTGTTTGCAGTTCATCGCAGAACACTCAATGTGCCAGCCAGGACGGCCGTTGCCCCACGGCGATGACCAGGCTGGCTCATCCGCTTTGGACATTTTCCACAACACGAAATCCATCGGGTTGCGCTTCACATCGGCCACTTCAACGCGTGCGCCCGCCTGCAGTTGCTCCAGATCCTGACGCGACAGCGCGCCGTAATCGGTGTCGCTGAGCACATCGAACATCACGTCGCCATTGTCCGCTACATAGGCGTGACCGCGAGCAATCAGCTTTTCCACCAGCTCGATAATCTCAGCGATGTGACGGGTCGCGCGCGGCTCCTCATCGGGCGGCAGGATCCCCAGCGCAGCGAAGTCATTGTGCATCTCGCCGATCATGCGGTTGGTCAGGGTTTCGATGCTCTCGCCGTTTTCGTTGGCGCGTTTGATGATTTTGTCATCAATGTCAGTGATGTTACGGACATAATTAAGCTGATAACCGAGGTAACGCAGGTAGCGCGCCACGACGTCAAATGCTACGAACGTCCGCCCATGACCAATGTGACAGAGGTCATACACCGTGATGCCGCAAACATACATCCCGATTTTACCGGCATGAATGGGTTTGAATTCCTCTTTCTGTCGACTCAGGGTGTTATAAATCTTAAGCATTGAACGGTTCCGTTTTCGCGTGTGGTTGGCACTTTTAAGTATCCAGACATTGTGCCGTATTTTTATCGCTCGCGCGACGCAAAGCAAGCCAACTGCGCCGTGCTGCTGACGCGTCATTGGAAATTATGATATAAGAACGGTCGACAAAAAGAGGTACGCCAATCGACACCGCGACCTCAGCAACTGATGACAACCTTTACAGGACGACAAAAATGGTAACTTTCCAGACGAACCATGGCGATATCGTAATCAAAACTTTCGATGATAAAGCGCCGGCAACCGTACAGAACTTCCTGGATTACTGCCGTGAAGGTTTTTACGACAACACCATTTTCCACCGCGTAATCAACGGCTTTATGATTCAGGGCGGCGGCTTCGAGCCGGGCATGAAGCAGAAAGAAACCAAAGCCGAAATTCAGAATGAAGCGAACAACGGTCTGAAAAACACCAAAGGTACGCTGGCAATGGCACGTACTTCTGCGCCGCACTCTGCCACCGCACAGTTCTTCATCAACGTAGCTGACAACGACTTCCTGAACTTCCGTGACGAAAGCGTTCAGGGCTGGGGCTACTGCGTGTTCGCTGAAGTGGTTGAAGGCATGGATGTGGTCGAGAAAATCAAAGCAGTCTCTACTGGCCGCAGCGGCATGCATCAGGATGTGCCAAAAGATGACGTCGTTATCCAGAAAGTGACCGTCAGCGAGTAATGTCGCGCACGCTGTTTATCGCAGATATCCATCTGTGTCAGGAAGAACCGGCGATTACCGCCGGTTTTCTGCATTTTTTACAGCGCGAAGCGCCCCACTGCGACGCGCTCTATATTCTCGGCGATCTGTTCGAAGCCTGGATTGGTGACGACGATCCCAATCCTCTGCATCAGCAGATTGCCCGCGCCCTGCGCGCCCTCCCGGTTCCGGTCTTCTTCATCCATGGCAATCGGGATTTCCTGATTGGCCGACGCTTTGCGCGCGCAAGCGGCATGACGCTGCTGCCGGAAGAGCAGGTGCTGACGCTCTACGGCCATCGGCTGCTCATCATGCACGGTGATACGCTCTGCACCGACGATGCGGGTTATCTGCGCTTTCGTGCCAAAGTGCACAATCCGTGGATCCAGCGACTGTTCCTGGCGCTGCCGTTGAGGATCCGCAAACGCATTGCGGCCCGGATGCGCGCCGACAGTAAACAGGCAAACCAGCACAAATCCCAGACCATCATGGATGTAAACCAGGAGGCGGTCACTGCCGCTATGCTGCGCCAGCAGGTGCCGCTGTTGATCCACGGTCATACCCATCGCCCCGCCATTCATACGCTGAACCTGCAGGGTGAAACGGCGGAACGCGCGGTGCTGGGTGCCTGGCACAGCCGGGGTTCCATGATTCAGCTCGACGCCAGCGGCATTCAGCTCATCGATTTCGACTTCTAATCTGCGGTTAATTCGCGGACGTTAGCGGGACGCAACCGTTTTCCTTGCGTGCTTCTCATGCTATTCTCGGTGCCCTTCAAAACCTGTCCGCCCGGCCAGGTCTGTTTGTCTATTCACAGGAGTTGACCGCATGTCATCCAACGCCCCGGCCCGCATCGCCATTGTTATGGGTTCCAGAAGTGACTGGGCCACCATGCAGTTCGCCGCTGAGATCCTCACCAGCCTGGACGTCCCTTTTCATGTTGAAGTAGTCTCTGCGCACCGTACCCCGGATAAACTGTTCAGCTTTGCCGAAACGGCAGCCGATAACGGTTTTCAGGTGATTATTGCTGGCGCAGGTGGCGCAGCACATCTGCCAGGTATGCTGGCGGCAAAAACTCTGGTGCCAGTGCTGGGTGTACCGGTGCAGAGCGCTGCACTAAGCGGCGTGGATAGCCTCTATTCAATTGTGCAGATGCCGCGCGGCATTCCGGTCGGAACGCTGGCGATTGGCAAAGCAGGCGCAGCCAATGCCGCGCTGCTGGCCGCACAGATTCTGGCGCTGCATGACAGTGGGCTGGCGTCACGCCTGACGACCTGGCGTCAGAGTCAGACCGATGAGGTGCTGAACCATCCTGATCCGCGGGTGGATGCATGAAGCCGGTTTGCGTACTGGGCAACGGCCAGCTGGGTCGTATGCTGCGTCAGGCAGGTGAACCGTTGGGGATCGCGGTCTATCCGGTGGGTCTGGAGGCGGATCCTGCTTCCCTGCCCATCGCTGACAGTGTGATCACCGCCGAAATCGAACGCTGGCCGGAGACCGCGCTGACGCGCGAACTGGCGAGCCATCCGGCCTTTGTTAACCGTGATATTTTTCCGCGTCTGGCCGATCGTCTGACGCAGAAACAGCTGCTGGACCAGCTGGGGCTTGCCACCGCGCCATGGCAGTTGCTGGCCGATAAAAGCGAATGGCCGGCAGTGTTTGACTCGCTGGGCGAACTGGCCATCGTGAAAAGCCGCACCGGCGGTTACGACGGGCGAGGTCAGTGGCGTCTGCGTGCTGATGAGACGCATCAGCTACCCGAAGCGTGTTACGGCGAATGTATCGTTGAGCAGGGCATCAACTTTTCCGGTGAAGTCTCACTGGTGGGCGCACGCGGTCACGATGGCACCGTTGTATTCTATCCGCTGACGCATAACCTGCATCAGGATGGCATTCTGCGCACCAGTGTAGCGTTTCCGCAGGCAGACCAGGCTCAGCAGCAGCAGGCTGAATCGATGCTCAGCGCCATTATGCAGGCACTGAATTACGTTGGCGTAATGGCAATGGAGTGTTTCGTTACGCCTGATGGGCTGCTGATTAATGAGCTGGCGCCCCGCGTGCACAACAGTGGTCACTGGACGCAGAACGGTGCGTCGATCAGCCAGTTTGAGCTGCATCTGCGCGCCATTCTTGGTCTGGCATTGCCACAGCCGATGGTATTTGCGCCGTCGGTAATGGTTAATCTGATCGGCACCGATGTGAATCTCAACTGGCTGCAGCAGCCGCTGGTGCATCTGCACTGGTACGACAAAGAGGTGCGACCGGGCCGTAAAGTGGGTCATCTGAATCTGACCGACAGCGATGCAAGGCGGCTCAAAACAGCACTCAATGCGCTGGTGCCCCTGCTCCCGGAAGAGTACGCCAGCGGCATCGCCTGGGCCGTTGAAAAGCTGTAGTTTCCCGTTACCCGCTTGCGGGTTCTTGGGGCGTTCCGGATAAAGGTTAAAGGCGGCCTCATGCCGCCTTAGTCAGCCCTGCCTTATGCCGCATCAAACTTCCTGAACAACGCCTTCCCTTTCAGTAACCGAATCCCAAGCCAGCCACCGCACAGCGATAACAGCAACGCGCCGCATAACGGCAGTGCCAGCCATAATGTCCAGTCAGGCTGCCACGGGAAATCGAAAATCTTTGTCTGTAATCCCCATAGCGCCGCTTCTGCTCCCATCGCGGCCGCCACGCCCGAGACGACGCCGAGCAGGGCAAACTCACACCACAGCGTGGTGCGTAGCAGTCTTTTGCCCGCACCCAGCGTGCGGTAGACCACCAGCTCCTGCCTGCGTTGCCGCATTCCGACCTGAATCTGCGCCAGCAGCAGTAACACACCGCAGGCAGTGACCAGTACCACCATGATCTCCAGCGCCCGGCTGACCTGCGTCAGTACCTGACCGATCTGCTGCATGATGCTGCCGATATCCAGCAGACTCAGCGCCGGAAAAGCACGATTCAGCTGCGCCAGCAGAACCGGATTCGCCTCCATGCGGAAGCTGGTGAGCCAGGTCTGCGGCTGGCTGTCGAGCGCCCCCGGCGGGAAGATAAAGAAGAAGTTCGGCTTCAGGCTTTCCCAGTCCACTTTACGCAGGCTGGTAATACGTGCGCTGAACGTCTGCGTATCGCCGTCGAACGTCAGGGTATCGCCGAGCTTCAGCCCCAGCCGATCCGCCAGTTCCACTTCCATCGACACTTCACCCGCTTTTGGTGGCCAGTTGCCTGCCACCAGCGGATTGTGATCCGGGCGATCGGCCAGTTCCGTCAGGTTGAGCTCACGGTTCAGGGCGTTATCCAGCTTCGGATCGGCCGGTTTGCCATTGAGTTCACTAAGCCGTACTCGCGCAATCGGGTAAAAGGTCCCGGGCGCGATCTGATGCGACTGCAGGAAGTCACGCACCTGCGGCACCTGATCGGCCGTCATGTTCAACAGGAAGAAGTTCGGGCTATCCGCCGGTAACTGCTGCTGCCAGCGATCCAGCAGATCGCCACGCATTACCAGCAGCAGCGCCAGCAGCATAAACGACAGTGAAAAAGCGGCGAGCTGGCTCAGCGTCATGCCGGGCTGGCGCAGCAGCCGGTTGATCGCCAGTCGCAATGCCAGATTGCGCACCACCAGCCGACGCAATAGAAGCAGAGTTCCCCAGCCGAGTAACGCCAGTAATCCTGCCAGCACCACCACACCCGCCAGCAGCGCCCAGAGCATTTTACTGCCGCCGACCAGCAGCGCTAACAGCGTCACGACCACCACGATCATTACCGGAATATAGAACTTCAGCGGCCAGAGATTTGCCACCGCATCGCGCCGCAGCACCCGCAGCGGCTGGGTTGCCAGCAGCAGACGATAGGGACGCAGTCCCACCAGCAGCGAAATTACAAACAATGAACCCACTGCCCAGATCCATGGCCAGACGCTGGCTGCCGGTAAGCTGGCAGGCAATACCGGTTTCAGCATCGCCATCAGGATCGCTTCCACACCCTGCCCCACCAGGCCACCGGCAATCGCCGCCAGCAGCAGCACCGCCAGCCACTGACCGATGATTAAGCGCTGCAACGCGCCGTGCGTCGCACCCAGGGTTTTCAGCACCGCCACCAGATCGTAGCGGCTGCGGCAGTAGTGACTCATGGCGACCGCCACGGCTGCAATCGCCAGCATCAGCGTCAGCAAGGCCGAGAGCAGCAGGAATTGTTGCGCGCGCTGCATCGAACGGCCCAGCGCATCTTCCGTGTTCTCAACGCTGATCCAGCGCTGATCCGCCTTCAGCTGCGGCTCAATCCAGCGGTCATAGCTGGTCAGCTGGTCAGGATTACCAGAGAATTTATAGCGCCAGGTGATGCGGCTGCCCGGCTGAATTGCACCGGTTTTCGCCGCATCTGCCAGGTTAATCAGCAGACGTGGCGCCATCTCAAACGGGTTAAAGCCGCCATCCGGCTCCTGAATTACCTCGCCGCTGATGCGCAGCTGGGTGTCTCCCACTTCCAGCGTATCGCCCACTTTCAGATTGAGCAGCGCCATCAGGCGCGGTGCTGCCAGCGCGGTGCCTGCCTGCGGTCTCAGCCCCGGAGGTTGCGTCTGTAAGGTGCCAAACATCGGATAGCGATCATCGACCGCTTTGACTGAGGCGAGTTGTGGCGACTGCCCGGCAAAGGTCATGGTCATGAAAGTCAGTTGAGAACTGACCGTCAGGCCGTTTTCCTTCGCTTTTTCCAGCCAGGCTTCCGGGGCAGCTTCAGTGCTACGCAGCGTGCGGTCACCCGCCATAAAATCACGACTCTGCTGATTCAGCCCTTTTTCCATGCGATCGCTGATTGAGCCCAGCGCCAGTACACAGGCTACCGCCAGCGTCAGAGCCAGCCAGACGATCAGCAGTGAGGGGGAGCGCCACTCGCGCCAGAACCAGCGCCAGATCATTGCTCCTCCCACAATTTTCCGTCACGCAGCCGCAATCGACGGTCGCAACGCGCCGCCAGCTGTTCATCATGCGTCACCAGAATCAGCGTGGTGGCGAAGTCGCGATTAAGAGAAAACAGCAGGTCGGCAATACGGTCACCCGTTTTACGATCGAGATTGCCGGTGGGCTCATCGGCAAACAGCAGGCCCGGACGACCGCTGAAGGCGCGGGCCAGCGCGACCCGCTGCTGTTCGCCGCCGGACAGCTGGGCGGGCAGATGATGCAGACGCTCACCCAGCCCGAGTAGCGTCAACAGTTCACGCGCCTGTTCGCGGCTCTGGCGATCGCTGTCGCCGCGCAACAGTGATGGCAGTTGAACGTTTTCCTGCGCATTCAGAGTCGGTACCAGCATAAATGACTGAAACACAAAACCAACCTGCCGGGCACGCAGTGCTGCACGCTGCTCTTCATTCATCTGGTGCAGCGGCTGACCCAGCAGATGCACTTCACCGCTGCTGCCATCGTCCAGCCCGGCCAGAATGCCCAGCAGGGTAGACTTGCCGGAACCCGACTCGCCAATCAGCGCAATGGTCTCGGCTGGTTTGACAACCAACTCAACTCCGGTGAGGATGGTTAACTGATGCTCTCCCTGACCGACGGACTTAGTAAGATGATGAACTTCAACAATGTTTTCCGCTGGCATTATCCCTTCCTGTTATTGATTCTTCTGCTGGTATCCCGTCTTGCTGCTGCAGATACCCTGATGGTGCTGGGCGACAGCCTGAGTGCGGGCTATCGCATGTCTGCCACTGCGGCCTGGCCCAGCCTGCTTGATAAGCAGTGGCAGCAGAAACCGAAAGTGGTCAACGCCAGCATCAGCGGTGATACTGCTGCCCAGGGACTGGCGCGCCTGCCTGCGCTATTAAAACAGCATAAGCCGCAATGGGTGTTAATCGAACTGGGCGGTAACGATGGTCTGCGCGGTTTCCCGCCCGACGCTATCGCACAGAATCTGAGTAAAGTGATCGACGATGTCAAAGCCGCTAATGCGAAACCCTTGCTGATGCAGATCCGTCTGCCCGCCAACTATGGCCGCCGCTACACCGAGGCGTTCAGCGGCATCTATCCGGAGCTCGCACAGCAGCATGCCATCCCTCTGGTGCCCTTTTTTATGGAGCAGGTCTATCTGAAACCCGAATGGATGCAGCAGGATGGTATTCATCCGAATCCTGATGCTCAGCCGTTTATCTCTGCGTTAATGGCAAAAGAACTGGCCCCCTTAGTTAAGCAGCCGTAACGCGCCAGGATGCGCAAATAGGGTAAATAAATGCAAAAAACTATTCTGATTACAGGTTGTTCAAGCGGCATTGGCCTGGTCGCCGCCCACGATTTACTGGCGCGAGGTTACCGGGTGATCGCCGCCTGCCGCAAAGCCGAAGATGTCGCGCGTATGAACACGCTGGGTTTTACCGGGCTACAGCTCGATCTGGACGATCCGCAGAGCGTGGATCAGGCAGCAGATGCGATACTCGCGTTATGCGATAACCGTCTGGATGCGCTGTTTAACAACGCCGGGTTTGGCCTCTATGGACCGCTTCGTACCCTCTCCCGTCAGCAACTTGAACAGCAGTTTTCCAGCAACTTTTTCGGTGTACATCAATTAACGCTGCGGCTGTTACCTGCGTTACAAGCCAGCGGCGATGGCCGCATTGTGAATACCAGTTCGGTGCTGGGACTGATCTCCACGCCAGGCCGGGGCGCGTACGCTGCCAGTAAATATGCACTGGAAGCCTGGAGCGATGCACTGCGGCTGGAAGTGCGCAGCAGTGGCATTCGGGTCAGTCTGATAGAACCGGGACCGATTGAGACGCGCTTTACCGATAATGTGACGCAGGGCGAACAGCATAATCCGGTGCGTAACCCCGGCATCGCGGCACGCTTCACCCTGCCACCGGAAGCCATTCTGCCTAAACTTCGTCACGCACTCGAGAGTAAACATCCACGTTTACGCTACCCGGTGACACTGGTCGCACACGTAATGAGCCTGTTGAAACGGTTACTGCCTGGCTGGATGCTGGATCGCATTTTGCGCAGCCATTAATCAGGCCTGCGTAATAGCGCTTGAAGCCGGGCCAGTTGGCCCCATATTCTTAGAACACTTTTTGCAAAGAGACTTATCCATGTCACCACAAGCTTCTATCATCGACATCAACGAATCTAACCTGCAGCAGACCCTTGAGCAGTCGATGCAGCTGCCGGTGCTGTTCTACTTCTGGTCTGAGCGCAGCCAGCACTGTCTGGAGCTGACGCCGGTGCTGGAGCGTCTTGCCCAGGAGTACGCGGGTCAGTTTATCCTCGCAAAGCTGGATTGTGACAAAGAGCAACGGGTGGCCTCGCAGTTTGGTCTGCGTTCAATTCCGACCGTCTACCTGTTCCAGGATGGCCAGCCGGTCGACGGCTTCCAGGGACCACAGCCAGAAGAAGCGATCCGCGCCCTGCTGGAAAAAGTGCTGCCGCGCGAAGAAGAGCTGAAAGCGCAACAGGCGATGGCGCTGATGCAGGAAGAGAAACCGCTGGAGGCGCTGCCACTGTTAAAAGATGCGTGGCAGTTGAGCAACCAGTCCAGCGAAATTGGTTTCCTGCTGGCGGAGGTGCTGATTACCCTGAACCGCAGCGATGAAGCGGAGGCAGTGCTGAAAGTGGTGCCGCTGCAGGACCAGGATACCCGTTATCAGAGCCTGATGGCGCAGATCGATCTGCTGAAACAGGCTGCGGATACGCCGGAGATTCAGCAGCTGCAATCCGAGCTGGAAGCGGATCCGACTAACGCCGGACTGGCTGCTAAACTCTCGTTACAGCTGCATCAGGTGGGTCGTAATGAAGAAGCACTGGAACTGCTGTTCAGCTTCCTGAAATGCGATCTTAATGCCGCTGATGGCCAGGCGCGCAAAATGCTACAGGAAATTCTGGCCGCGCTGGGGACCGGCGATGCACTGGCTGCGCGCTATCGTCGCCAGCTCTACTCCCTGCTGTATTAAACAGCAGCACCACGGGCCGAAGCGACTCGGCCCGTTAATCTGACAATGCGGAGGTTGTATGATTACTGTTATTCCTGCCCTGATTATTCTGGCACTGGTAGCGGTCTGGGCGACCGTTAAAATCGTGCCACAAGGTTTTCAATGGACGGTCGAGCGCTTTGGCCGTTATACCCGCACCCTGCAGCCAGGATTAAGTCTGGTAGTGCCGTTCATGGATCGTGTCGGTCGTAAGATCAACATGATGGAACAGGTACTGGATATTCCCTCGCAGGAGATCATTTCTAAAGACAACGCCAACGTCACCATCGACGCCGTCTGCTTTATTCAGGTCGTTGACCCTGCGCGTGCCGCCTATGAAGTCAGCAATCTTGAGCAGGCTATCCTGAACCTCACCATGACCAACATGCGTACTGTTCTTGGCAGTATGGAGCTGGACGAAATGCTGTCACAGCGCGACAGCATCAACACCCGCCTGCTGCACATCGTGGATGAAGCGACGAATCCGTGGGGCGTTAAGATCACCCGTATCGAGATTCGTGACGTGCGTCCGCCGCAGGAACTGATTGGCGCGATGAATGCGCAGATGAAAGCGGAGCGAACCAAACGCGCCGACATTCTCACAGCCGAAGGCGTACGGCAGGCGGCAATCCTGCGCGCTGAAGGGGAAAAGCAGTCGCAAATCCTTAAAGCCGAAGGTGAACGTACGTCGGCATTCCTTCAGGCAGAGGCGCGTGAGCGTCAGGCTGAGGCAGAAGCTAACGCCACGAAAATGGTCTCTGAAGCGATCGCAGCAGGCGATATTCAGGCGATCAACTACTTCGTGGCACAAAAATACACCGATGCGCTGCAAAAAATCGGTGAGGGGAATAACAGCAAAGTCGTCATGATGCCGCTGGAGGCAAGCAGTCTGCTGGGTTCAATTGCAGGCATCGGTGAACTGCTGAAGGACTCACGCACTGAGTCGAAACGCTGATGCTGGCCGACATTATCGCGCACCCGCACTGGTTCTGGCTGACGCTGGGTGGATTACTGCTGGCGGCTGAGATGCTGGGCACCAGCGGTTATCTGCTGTGGAGCGGTCTGGCGGCGGTTATTGTCGGCCTCATTGAATGGTTTATGCCAGTGAGCTGGACGGCACAGGGCTCCCTGTTTGCCGCGATGACGCTGGTGTGTGTTTTTTTGTGGTATCGCTGGATGCGCCACCGCGAGGCGCATCAAAAACCCAACGCTCTGAACCAGCGCGGCAGCCAGATGATCGGGTTGCAGCTTACACTGGATACCGCCCTGCACAACCGCACCGGCCATGTGCGCATCGGGGACAGCAGCTGGCGTGTTGAGGCAGATCGGGATCTGCCTGCGGGCACAGCGGTGGTCGTGGTGGGTGTTGAGGGCATCACACTGCGTATTCAGCCACGCTGACCGCAGCATCCGGCCAGATTATTGATGATGGGACACTCGGCACTGTCATCGCCGGGACAGGCGTCCGCCAGCGCCAGCAGGCGTGCGCGCATGGTGTGGAGTTCTTCAATGTGCGCCGCGATTTCATCAGCTTTCTGCAGCGTGCGGGCTTTGACATCAGCACTGTGGCGCGAGGGATTATTGAAAAACGCCACCAGCTCACGACACTCATCCAGCGTGAACCCCACCTGACGCGCCTGACGTAACAGGTTTAGCTCGTCAATGTGATGACCGCTATACGTGCGGTAACCATTTTCACTGCGCAACGGCGGTGTCACCACGCCTTTCTCTTCGTAAAAGCGAATCGCCTTGCTGGTCAGCCCGGTCTTTTTCGCCACATCGCTGATGTTCATTTGCGTCCCCTTGACCTTCCCCTTGATGGAAGGTTTATGCTTAAGCATGAATCGGAACTGACCAATTCGTCAAATGGGATTACAGAAGGAGTTGATTATGTCACACACTATTTCCCTGGCACTCGACGGCTTATCCTGCGGTCACTGTGTCAAACGCGTCAAAGAGGCACTGGAACAACGCGACGATGTTGATTTGGCTGAGGTCACTCAACAGGAAGCGCAGGTTTCTGGTCAGGCGGATGCGGCCGCGCTGATTGCTACTGTGGAACAGGCGGGTTATCACGCCACGCTGAAAACAGCAGACGCCTCCCCAAAGTCTGAACCGTTGACAGCATCGGAGCCGCCGCCGGAGGCGCTGACAACGGAGACCGCTTCTCATCCGGCAGAAAAAGCGTTGCCTGCCCATATGCTGCTGATTGAAGGCATGACCTGTGCCAGTTGCGTCAGTCGTGTTGAAAAAGCGCTGCAGCAGGTTACCGGTGTCAGCCAGGCACGGGTCAATCTCGGTGAACGCAGCGCGCTGGTGCTGGGTAATGCTGACCCGCACCAGCTTGTGGCTGCCGTCGATGCCGCAGGTTATGGCGCACAGGTCGTTGATGACGAGCAGGAGCGACGTGAAAAACAGCAGCACAGCGCTCGCCGTGCCATGCGGCGTTTCAGCTGGCAGGCTGCTGTCGCCCTGGCGTTTGGCGTGCCACTGATGATCTGGGGCATGGTGGGCAACAACATGATGCTCACCGACAGCAACCACACCACCTGGCTGGCGCTGGGCGTCGTAACCCTGCTGATCATGGTCGTGACCGGCAGCCACTTTTATCGCAGTGCCTGGCGCAGTTTACGCAATGGCAGCGCCACCATGGATACGCTGGTGGCACTCGGCACAGGCGCCGCCTGGGTCTACTCCTTTAGCGTGGTGCTGTGGCCCGACTTTTTCCCGCCGCAGGCACGCCATCTCTATTTTGAAGCCAGCGTCATGATTCTGGGACTGATCAATCTGGGGCATGCGCTGGAGCAGCGGGCGCGTCAGCGATCGTCTAAGGCGCTGGAACGCCTGCTTGATCTGACGCCGGCCCAGGCGCGGCTGGTCGATCAACAGGGTGACCGGCTGATCCCGGTAAGCGACGTCCAGCCTGGCATGACGCTGCGCCTGGTCACCGGCGATCGGGTTCCGGTCGATGGTGAAATCGTCACGGGTGAAGCCTGGTTTGATGAAGCGATGCTTACCGGCGAAGCGGTGCCGCAAAGCAAAAATCCGGGTGCGGCGATCTTCGCCGGCACGCTGGTGCAGGACGGCTCGGTTGAATTTACCGCCCGGGCCACCGGGAATCACACCACCCTGTCGCGCATTATCCGGCTGGTACGTCAGGCACAGAGCAGCAAACCGGATGTGGGACGTCTGGCCGATCGTATCTCTGCTGTTTTTGTTCCGGTCGTGGTGCTGATTGCACTGCTCAGCGGCGCAGTGTGGTATCTGTTCGGGCCACAGCCACACATCGCTTACATGCTGGTAATCGCGACTACCGTCCTGATTATTGCCTGCCCCTGTGCGCTGGGACTGGCGACACCGATGTCAATTATTGCCGGTGTTGGACGTGCCGCTGAACTGGGCGTGCTGGTCCGCGACGCCGATGCCCTGCAGCGCGCCAGCCAAATCGACACGCTGGTGTTTGATAAAACCGGTACTCTCACCGCCGGTAAGCCGCAGGTCAGCGAGGTGCTGGTCTGGGGTGATGCCAGCCGTGAATCCGTGTTAGCGACTGCGGCCGCGCTGGAGTTTTCCTCGGGTCATCCGCTGGCGAAAGCGATTGTCGCTGAAGCGAAACTGACGCAACCGCCTCAGTTAGCGCAATTTCGTACAATACGCGGTAAAGGGGTCAGCGGTAATCTGGATGGCAGAACGCTGCTGCTGGGTAATGCTGCACTGTTACACGACAGCGGCATTGATTATCAGGTGGCAGAAGCAGAAATTGCGCGCCTGACACAACAGGGGGCAACGCCGGTGTTACTGGCGGAACAGGGCCAGCTAACCGGTCTGATTGCGCTCCGCGATCAGCTTCGGCCAGAAAGTGGCGCCGCCCTGAAGCGGCTGCATCAGCAGGGTTATCGCCTGATTATGCTGACCGGTGACCATGAAAATACCGCGCGCGCCATTGCAGCCGAAGCCGGTATTGATGAAGTCATTGCTGGCGTGTTGCCGGATGGCAAAGCGGCTGCCATTGAAGCCTTACAGCAACAGGGCCGCCGCGTTGCGATGGTCGGTGATGGTATCAATGACGCGCCTGCGCTGGCGCAGGCCGAAGTGGGCATTGCCATGGGCGGCGGCAGCGATGTCGCCGTGGAAACGGCAGGCATTACATTAATGCGTGCCGACCTGAACAGCGTGGCGGATGCGTTAGCGCTCGCTTCTGCGACACTGCGCAATATCCGGCAGAACCTGTTTGGCGCATTTATCTATAACAGCATCGGTATTCCGGTGGCTGCGGGTGTGCTCTATCCGCTGACCGGTACTCTGCTTAGCCCGATTGTGGCGGGTGCAGCGATGGCGCTCTCCTCTATAACGGTGGTCAGCAATGCAAACCGCCTGCTGCGTTACCAGCCGCCGCGCCAGTAATCGCCGTTTCAGCGCTGTTTTTCGTTCTCTGAAGTCGCTAGCATGGCGTTTTGAACCGCAAGGATTGGGAATGACAGGCAACATCTGGCGCTCACTGCGCGGCTTTATCAGCCAACTTTTTCCCGCCAGTTACCGCTGGCCTGCGATGGATGTCCGGCTTGGCGATCGTCAGTTGCATCTGGTGGGCAGCATCCATATGGGAACGCGCGACATGCAACCGTTGCCGCCGCGCCTGCTGCATCGGTTGCAGCAGGCGGATGCGCTCATAGTGGAAGCGGATATTACGCAGGGTGGATCACCCTTTGATCACCGGGGCGATCGTCCAGCACTCGCGACACGGCTGGAGAGCAGTACGATGCAAACGCTCACCGCACTGTGTCAGGAGATGAGTCTCAACCTGAGCCTGCTGGATAACCTGCCCGCCTGGCAGGTGGCGCTGATGTTACAGGCACAGCAGGCGCAAAGACTGGGATTGCGACCTGACTACGGCATCGATTATCAGTTGCTGCAGGCAGCAAAAGATCTGAACAAGCCGGTGATTGAACTGGAAGGCGCAGATGCACAGATCGCCCTGCTGACCGCACTGCCGGATGACGGTATGGCGCTGTTACAGGATACGCTGCTGCACTGGCATACCAATGCGCGACTGCTGCAGATGATGGTGAGCTGGTGGCTCGATACGCCGCCACGCCAGCCGGAAATTA
Organism: Pantoea sp. MBLJ3; assembly: GCF_000816655.1. Classification (NCBI taxonomy): domain Bacteria; kingdom Pseudomonadati; phylum Pseudomonadota; class Gammaproteobacteria; order Enterobacterales; family Erwiniaceae; genus Pantoea; species Pantoea sp. MBLJ3. The sequence goes on along the minus strand of NZ_JSUT01000003.1, from coordinate 189,810 downwards.
CCCTGCCCGCCACGTTTAGTCAGGCGCTGAATGATACGTTGATCGGTCAGCGCAATGCACAATGGTGTCACAGCCTGCGAGGGCTCGCGGCAGGAAACTATGTGGTCGCGGTCGGCGCGCTGCATCTGTACGGCGAAGCTAATCTGCCTGAGATGCTGAAGAAGCCCTGAAAAAAAGAGAGCCGATAATGTTATCGGCCCGTCAAAGAGGAATTTGTTTATGATTTTGGTTATCGCCAGCAATCAGATTGCGGGCGCGAGGCCAATTTTACGCAAAGAACAAAATTTCGCCACCTTTTTCAATGGATCTGCGCAATAAGATTTTTCTTAGTAAGGAGCCCGTATGACGCCCGCCGTAAAATTGCTGGAAAAACAAAAAGTCAGCTTCATCCTGCACCCCTATGAGCATGACAGTCACGAAACGCATTTTGGTGATGAAGCCGTGCGCAAACTCAATCTGGATGCGCGGCAGGTGTATAAAACACTGCTGGTGGCGCTGAATGGCGAGGCGAAACAGCTGGCGGTGGCGATTACGCCAGTTTCGACACAGCTGGATCTCAAGAAGGTGGCAAAAGCGCTGGGCGCGAAGAAAGCGGATATGGCTGACCCGCAGCTGGCGCAGCGGGTCACGGGTTATCTGGTGGGCGGTATCAGTCCACTGGGGCAGAAAAAACGGCTGCCTACGGTGATTGACCATTCTGCCAGCGCATTTGACGCCATGTTTATTTCAGGCGGTAAGCGTGGACTGGATATCGAACTGGCACCACAGGATCTTTCGCGGCTGCTGGACGCCCCGTTTGCGGATATCGCCCGCCACGATTAAACCCGTGGCTGGGCGCAAAGCTGATCGATCATCCAGCGGCCCGCCGGGCCAGGTGGCGTGCGTCGCGACCACACCACCTCAATGGCGATATGCTGCGGCCAGCCCGGCATCGACAGCTCTTTCAGGACGTCATGTCCAAACTGCTTCACCAGCCAGCGCGGCAAAACAGTCCAGCCAAATCCCTGCTCCGCCATCTCTAACAGCAGTAAGTACGTGGGTGCCGACCAGATTCGTCCCATCGGCGCGGGTTCAGAGTCCTCAACCCAGGTGTTTAGCCGCAGGTGACGAACGCCTTCCAGCTCGCTTTCGCTTACGGTACTAAGCTGCGCCAGCGGATGATCGCGATGTAAAAAGACGGCCATCTGCGCTTCAACCTGCAGTCGTGCTACCGCAATATCCACCGGCAGATTAGGCTGTGCCCGCACCACACCCAGATGGACCCGCCCGGCCTGCAGCAGATCCAGCACATCGCCATCCTCGGCAATCATGACCTCCAGTTCAATCTCCGGATAACGGGCATCAAATTGCCTGAGCAGATGCTCGTGGTGATCGGTTTGCCAGAAATCGGACATAGCAAAACTCAGCCGGGGCTCAACGCCCTGCGACAGACGTATCGCCAGCGCATCCAGCCGCTCACTGGCGGCGAGGATTTGCTGAACCTGAGGAATAACACGGCGTCCCTGCTCGGTCAGGATGGGTTGACGACCGGCGCGATCAAACAGCACGAAACCGAGATCATCTTCTAAATTTGCCACTGCTGCGCTGATGGTGGACTGACTTTTACCCAGCGCGCGCGCCGCCGCAGAGAAAGAACCGCTCGCCACGGTCTGCATAAAAGCCTCAAGGGATTCCGGGGAGTAACGCATCTGAACCATCGCTTTTTTCGATAGGTGTTCATTTTATCTTAGCATTCTGACGTGTGAAAATGCGCCGCATTATTCAAGGAGAATTAACAATGCGTACCCGCTCAATTAAAGAACGTATTCTTCATGCTGTCTGCTTTGAAACGCTGGCGATTCTGACCGTTTCGCCGCTGGCGGCATGGGTGATGGATAAGCCGCTGTTTCAGATGGGATCGCTGGCGATTATGCTCTCAACGGTCGCGATGCTATGGAACATGATTTATAACAGCGGATTTGACAGGCTCTATGCGCCGGGCCAGAAACGCGGACCCGGCGTGCGTGTGTTACATGCACTGGGGTTTGAAGGCGGATTTATCCTGATTGGTCTGCCGATTGCCGCCTGGATGCTGGATATTTCTCTGGGTCAGGCATTGCTGGTCGAAGTGGCCTTTTTCCTCTTCTTCCTGCCCTACACCATGGCCTACAACTGGGTATGGGACAAACTGCGCGAGCGCTGGATCAAGCGTCACACCTGCCGGGCGTAAGGAAGACGGGAGGCGTAAGCGCCTCCCGGTGAGTTCAATGCGTGGCGGCTGTCTGGTTCCCCCACGGCCAGATCCACGCCAGAATCATTTTGGGATAATTACGCTTCCGCGCTTTTTCCGCCGCCTCATCCCGCGCCTTAATCTGCTCATCCGTCAAATGCACGATCTGCCCTTTCGGCTCATAGTCGCTGGCTTTCACTGGCGAATGCGCCTTAATGAAGTCGCGCAGCACCTGCGCATCAACGGCTCCACTGTTGGCATACCCGGGGTGATTATCCAGACGCGGGTAACCGTCGCCACCTGCTGCATTGAAGCTGTTGGTCGCCATGCGATAAATCTGCGTGTCCTGCAGCGGTTTACCGTTAATGCTGACGTTGCTGACCTGCTTACCGTCGGTGGTCAGGCTGATGCCGGCAAACTGCGCGTAGCCGCCTGAATCAGGCTGAATATTAGCAACGACATCCAGATATTTTTTGATCTCCGCACCGGTCAGGGTGACCGAAACCACCTGATTGCCAAATGGCTGAACCTGCAACAGGTCACGCCAGTTCAGCTTGCCTGCTTTCAGTGAGGTACGAATACCGCCACCGCTCATCACCGCAAAATCGGCTTTGGTGAACGCCATCTGGGCGCGCAGAATCAGCTGGCCCAGATTCGTCTGCTCAAAGCGAACCTGCTCTTTTTCACCACTGAAATTGCCGTCAGCGCTACCAACATTCACGATTAACTTCGCCTCTGCACGTTTCTGGAACGGCATCAGCAACTTCATCATGGCGGTGTTTTTCGGGATCTCTTCCTGCCAGGTCAGCCAGGTTTCGCTGCCATCTGCATTCTTTATCTTATGTTTGAGGTTAACCGGCACCAGCTGATAAGCCTCCAGCGTCACCTGACCATTACGGAAGGTGAAGTCGCCGCGGCCGACATATTTGCCCCACTTGTCAGCCTGCATAATCCAGATACCATTTTGCTTATCCGGCTCACACGGCTGGCCTGGCTGATAATTTTTTACGCTGACGTTCTCTTTTTCCATGCAGACCGCATCATGCGAATGACCGCCGACAATCAGGTCGATCGTTCCGGCAGGCAGGCTGCGCGCCAGCGTGACATCACCTATGCCGTTGCTGCCGTGTTTACCGTCGTCATAGTGGCCCAGATGGGTCAGCGCGACAATCACGTCCGGCTTCTCGGTGGCGCGCAATTCAGCCACCGCTTTCACCGTTTCAGCGACCGGATCGCGGAACTCGGTATCTGTCAGTCCGGCCGGATTAGCCAGTTTCGCCGTGTCCGGGGTGATAAGCCCGACCACCGCGATCTTTAATCCGAGACGGTTGAATACCGCCCAGGGTTTGAACAGGCGCTGACCGGTGCTTTTTTGATACACGTTGGCGGCCAGTAGCGGGAATCTCGCCCACTTCTCCTGCTTACGCAGGACCGCGATCGGCTTGTCGAATTCATGGTTGCCCAGCGCCATCGCATCATAGCCAATGAGATTCATCGCGCGGAAATCGGGTTCAGCGTCCAGCTCATCGGACTCCGGCACGCCCGTGTTCACATCACCGGCAGAGAGGATCAATGCGCCACCGCCGCGGGACTGAACATCGTAGCGCATGGTATCCATCAGGGTTTTCTGCGCGGCCAGACCATACTCACCCTGTTCATTAAACCAGAAGTGACCGTGCTCATCGTTGGTGTGCAGCAGACTGAAACGATAGGTGCGATCGGCCTGGGCAGCCTGTGAAAACAGCGGCATCACGGCCACCAGCAGTGCCACGCCCACCCCTGTCCATTTAGATAACAACACTGTGACTCTCCTTAATTTATCGTCTGGCCCGACTTTCTGCCGCTTTGCCCCACTGTGTCGCACATTCCCCCGGCGAACTCAAGGCCAATGCACATTCATCTGCCTGACACGCCCTGATCTTTTTATTTCTGATCCGCCTTTGATGAGCAGGACAGCCCTGCAAAGCGGCGTTAGTGCGATAACGCGCTTTACCAGTGACCCTGTCCGGTTATTGGTGGAGAGTGCAGATACAGGCAGTAAACGCTATTGCTGACCTCCCTGCTGACTGCTGTAAAAAGTGCCGCTGACAGAATTTAACTGCTCTGCACACACATTTATCTCTTTTTCACGCCAGAACGGCATCATTTACTGCATCTGATATTTATTTCTCATCCCCGGGTCTGAAGCGTCAAATCAGTGAATATTGCGGATAATGAATAAAAACACCCACTCAACTGTACATTTGACTTTTTTTCGTGGTTTTTTAAGGTATTCCCGCAAATTGCTCAGCGAAAGAATAGATTTTGTTTTAAACTCATTTGTTACAAGCGGACACATTTGTATACAGGGAGACAGGCATGCATCACACCACACCGCTGATCACTACCATTGTCGGAGCACTGGTTCTGGCATTTCTCCTTGGGATGCTGGCAAATCGCCTGCGAATTTCTCCCCTGGTCGGCTACCTGATAGCTGGCGTGCTGGCCGGTCCCTTTACTCCCGGCTTTGTTGCAGATACGAATCTGGCCCCTGAACTGGCAGAACTCGGCGTTATCCTGCTGATGTTTGGTGTCGGCCTGCACTTCTCGATGAAAGATCTGATGTCGGTAAAGTCGATCGCCATTCCCGGTGCCATCGCACAGATCGCGGTCGCGACGTTACTGGGAATGGGATTATCGTGGACGATGGGATGGTCATGGATGACGGGCCTGGTGTTTGGTCTGTGCCTCTCTACCGCCAGTACCGTGGTGTTACTGCGCGCGTTAGAGGAGCGACAGCTGATCGACAGCCAGCGTGGACAGATAGCGATTGGCTGGTTGATCGTTGAAGATCTGGTGATGGTACTGACGCTGGTGCTGCTGCCTGCGATTGCCGGCATGATGGAACAGGGTAACGCCAGCGCCGGACTGCTGGTCTGGGACCTGCTGTGGACGATTGGCAAAGTCGCCGCCTTTATGGTGCTGATGATGGTGGTGGGACGCCGTGCTGTGCCCTGGATTCTCGCCCGCAGCGCCGCCACTGGCTCACGCGAGCTGTTTACACTGGCGGTGTTAGCACTGGCACTGGGCATCGCCTTTGGTGCGGTTGAATTCTTTGATGTGTCGTTTGCGCTGGGCGCTTTCTTCGCCGGTATGGTGCTGAACGAGTCGGAACTGAGCCACCGCGCTGCGCGCGATACCCTGCCGTTGCGCGATGCGTTTGCCGTACTGTTCTTTGTGTCGGTCGGCATGCTGTTTGACCCGTCGATTCTGATCACGCAGCCGCTGGCGGTGCTGGGCGCGCTGGTGATTATTGTTGTGGGTAAGTCAGTCGCTGCCTGGCTGCTGGTGTCGCTGCTTGGCCATTCGCGTCGTACGGCTCTGACCATTTCGGTCAGCCTGGCGCAGATTGGTGAGTTCGCCTTTATTCTGGCCGGCCTGGGTATTTCGCTGGGGCTGCTGAATGATGAGGGCCGCAATCTGGTGCTGGCCGCCGCCATCCTGTCGATTATGCTGAACCCGATTCTGTTTACCCTGCTTGAGCGTTTCCTGGCGAAAACGGAGACAATGGAAGAGCAGACGCTGGAAGAAGCAATTGAAGAAGAGAAGCAGATCCCGGTCGATTTCTGCAATCACGCCGTGATTGTGGGTTATGGTCGTGTTGGCAGCCTGATTGGCCAGAAGCTGCTTGAAGCCAATGTTCCGCTGGTGGTGGTTGAGAATTCCCGCACGCGTGTTGAAGCACTGCGCGAGCAAGGCATCAAAGCCGTGCTGGGAAATGCGGCTCGCGCGGACACCATGGAACTGGCCCGACTCGACTGCGCCCGCTGGCTGTTGCTGACCATCCCGAATGGATATGAGGCGGGAGAAGTGGTCACCGCCGCGCGTGAAAAGCATCAGAATATCGAGATTATCGCCCGCGCCCACTATGACGATGAAGTGGAGTACATCATGGAACGTGGCGCCACTCGCGTGGTGATGGGTGAGCGTGAGATTGCCAGCAGTATGCTGCAAATCCTGCAGGATGAGATGACGCAGGGCGAGGATTTACAGCCCTGCGACGTAGTGCGCTGATTAAGTCTGGCCCGTATAGCTGTGATACCGAGACGGCACAGGGAACAGGTTCAGAGCGGAAAGACGCAAAAGCCGTCATCCATGACATGCTCGGCCCGCGCCGTCCTGGCGCGGGACGCTTTCCTCTTCTGACCCTGTTCCCTGCGCGTTGAATTAATCCATTGCTGTCAGATTCACCCTCATTTAAGTTTGCAAACTGTCTGCCGCCCTGTGGCGACCCGCTTTACCGATCCCAGTAAGACTCTTCCAGACTGTCTTCCCGCTCCGGCAGGCCGCGGGTTAAACGCGGCGAATGCTGATTCAGCACCTGATAGCTGACACGGTTGGCATACTTACACACCTGCGCCAGCGACGAATAGGTCAGATACGGACGCGCATGTTTGCTGGAGTTCGGCACATTCAGGCTGTGATAGTTATTGGCGGTGATGTCATGCAGTAACGCCGCCAGCGCCCCATCACCGGCACCGTTGGTGTTCATGATCTTTTCCGGTCCACCCATGTAAGGCGCGATGTGCGAGAAAACACGCAGCGGCTGCTGGCAATCCTGCTGGCGCATTACGCGGCTGAACTCGTACTGGTTGAACTCAGCAATCGCACCCGGCAACAGCGGATGATTGGTTTTACGTTTGAACTCGTCTTCGGTGTAGCCCGCCATGTAAAGCCCAATCGGGCCGGCGGTGCAGAGCACCAGATCCACCCAATCCAGCGCCATATTGGAAGCGAGCAGTGGATCGGCTTCGCCGGTCAGCGCCAGCGCTTCCTCTTCATTCATGGCCACGATGCTGACATGATCACGCAGGAAGTCCCGCCAGAACTCAGGATTGTCGCCAATCACATGTTTGGTGCCCAGCGTCAGCACCACCGGCACGTTGTGACGTTTGGCATACTCAATCGCCCGTAACGTCGCCTGCGGCATCGGCTCACCTTCGGCGCAGCGCACCAGGTAAGAGGTCAGTACCAGGGCAGAGGCACCGGCAATCACCTCTTCCGGCACGTTATCCGGATGTAACTGGTTCATCTGGCCTGGGCTGATAGCAAACGTTCGCTCGCCATGTTCACCAATCAGCGTAAAGCAGCGGCCAATAGCGCCATCGACACCCTGCAGATAGTTGAGATCGACCCGGCTTGACGTGTTACAGAGATAACGATAGGCGTAGCCGCCAATCTGGATGTTATTGCACATAACACCCAGCAGCACCGAGCGGTCATCAGCCAGTACCGAGAAGTTATGCAGCGTGTTACCGATGGTGCCACCGGCAAACTGATGGGTGATCAGCGCTTCGCGCATCAGCTCGTTATAGAGCGCTTCCGCGACGGCATTATCGATGACCAGCGAGTGCCCGGCACTCAGGCCGTAGCGCTCAAGAAAAGCGTCATCGACTTTGGCTTCGATATCCACCAGCGTCTGGTCGATACCCACCACCCAGCTGCCGGCATCAACGTCGTGTTGTGCGGGTTGTAACAGGGGATCGCGTGCGCTGACGGGAAAGTAGTGTTTGGATTTGCGTTTGCCGGGAAATTTCATCGGGAGGTGCCGTCTGGAAAAACAGGCGGAGAATGATATCACACTCTCCGCCTGCGCTTTAACGGCGTGCGTCGACCAGTTGCGCCATCATGTCGATATGCGCCTCATCGGCGTTCAGCGCAGGGATATACTCAAACTTCTCACCACCGGCATGCATAAAGATCTCGCCGTTTTCGCCACTGATCTCCTCAAGCGTCTCCAGACAGTCAGAGGAGAAGCCCGGACTCATCACCTGAACATGCCTGATCCCTTTGGCGGGCAGGCTTTCCATGGTTTTGTCGGTGTAAGGCATCAGCCAGGGTTCACGACCAAAACGTGACTGGAAGGTCATCATGTACTGACCGTCACGCAGACCCAGCGCTTTAACCAGGGCCGCTGTGGTATCCGCACAGCGCTGCGGGTAGTCATCGCCTTCGTTGGCAAAACGCTGCGGAATGCCGTGGAACGATAACACCAGCAGATCGGGCTGACCGTGCCGCTCAAATGAGCGCTCCACCGTCGCTTTCAGCGCGGCGATATAGGCCGGATGCTCGGCATAGTCGCGAATAAACTGTACGTCAGGCAGCGAACGGTAATCTTTGAATACGGCGGTCAGACCATCCCACACTGAGGCCACAGTGGAGCAGGAGAATTGCGGGTAGAGTGGCAGCACAATCAGGCGGGTCACACCCTGCGCCATCAGCTTATCGACTGCACTTTTCAGGCTCGGGTTACCATAGCTCATGCCCAGCTCGACGGGCATATCAACACGGGCCGCCAGGGCATCGCGCTGACGCATGCTGTAAACCAGTAGCGGTGATCCCCCTTCCATCCAGACCGATGCGTAGAGTTTAGAGACGCGTGGCGAGCGAAACGGCAGAATGACAGCATTGAGAACCGGCCACCAGAGCCAGCGCGGCGCATCAACCACGCGCGGATCGCCTAAAAATTGTTTCAGATAGCGTTTAACTGCAGGTGTGGTTGGGGCGTCTGGCGTACCTAAATTTACCAATAACACGCCGGGCTTATCTTGCCTCATTGGAGTTCCTTGATGACAGCGGGGATGCGTGAAAACGGGGAAATTGTAGCGGAATTAGTGGGAGGTAAAATCGATTACTGCAAAAGGGGCCAGTAATACCGGCCCCGTTGAGCTTAGCCGAGGATCTTAGCCAGCTCAGCACTCACTTCGGTCACCTTACGGGTCCCGTCGATTTTGTGATAGGCGGTGTTGCCCGCTTCCGCTTCTTTGCTGTAGTAAGCAATCAGTGGCGCGGTCATCTGATGGTATTCCACCAGGCGCTTACGCACGGTCTCTTCCTGATCGTCTTTACGCGTGGTCAGCTCTTCGCCGGTCAGATCATCTTTGCCTTCCACTTTCGGTGGATTAAAGGTGACGTGATAAACGCGGCCAGATGGGGTGTGAACACGACGGCCCACGATGCGTTCAACGATCAGTTCGTCCGGTACGGCAAACTCCAGCACGTGATCAACCTTGATCCCGGCCTCTTTCATTGCATCTGCCTGAGGAATGGTGCGCGGGAAACCGTCCAGCAGGAAACCGTTTTTGCAGTCTTCCTGAGTGATACGCTCTTTGACCAGCGCAATCACCAGCTCATCGGTCACCAGTTTGCCAGCATCCATAATGGCTTTCGCCTGGTTGCCCAGCTCGCTGCCTGCTTTTACTGCTGCACGCAACATGTCGCCGGTGGAGATTTGCGGAATACCGTACTTCTCCATGATGAATTGGGCCTGAGTCCCCTTACCTGCGCCCGGAGCTCCGAGCAGAATAATACGCATTGCGTAAATCCCCTTGCGAATCGCATTGATCTATCTTAGAAGCGGAAGAACATACCATTATGACCCGCTCATCACAAGGAAGGGCGCGGATCGCGCAGGGTGACTTTAGCGGCTTTCTGGCCCTGACCCCGACCCGCCCGGCCTGACTGACGCTTTTTCAGATTTACCACCTGCGCTGAGCAGAAATTGCAGTCGCCGACTCAGATGATGCGTCATATTCACGCTTTTTTTGCCGCTGCCCCGCACGTTAGCATTCAGCTGCAGCCTCGCCAGCTGCGGCCATTTCACCACATCGTCCGCATCTGACAGCGCAGAGATCAGCGAGGCCGGAACATTAAAGCTGGCGAACGGCAAACCAGGCTGATGACAGGAGTTCAGCGGCAGCGGGGATGACAGGGAAAGCGCATCGACGGTGGCAGCATTGTAGGGGCGCCACAGCGGATCGTCGAAGCGGCGCAGCGCCTCGTACGTGGCGTTAAGAGTCAGTCCCTGTTCAAATAGCCGCAGTTCGCTGCGCACCAGCGTACTGAAGTCATGGGTCCGCAACGCTACGAGCACCAGATCGCTGCAGATCTCAGCGTGGCGATCCAGCCGGGTAACAAACAGATGGGATTCATCGATCAGTCTTTGATGCAGCACGCTGGCGAAGCTCTCGCTCGCCTCAGTCACGCCCTGATTCTGGCAATCCTGTAAGGGACGCACGCGGCCATTCGGCAATTCGATATGAGGAACCAGCATAATGCTGCCTGCTATCAGCGGAACCGCTGGCAGGTTACTAAGTTCGGTGATCGGATAACGCGAGGCGTAGCGCTGCTGATTACGTGCCTGCTCCTGACGCAGAAAAAGCTGAGAAAGCAGGACCTGCGCTACATGCAGTGAGGGCGCTAAGAAGAGATCGAATTGCTCCAGCCGGTAAAAGCGTGAGAGCGCCAGGCGTAACCGATGGCGCGCCTCTGCTGACGTTTCAGAGGATAAAGGGCTGTGAGCCATGGTTGTCTCGCTTCATGGAGTGTGCGGCGTGAGCGCAGGTTAAGCGAGGCGGAATATCGCTGAAAAAAACACAGATATAAGGCTGAGTCAACCCGCCAGAATTTGCTTTACAGAGTAGGTCAATGCGGCTGGACTTTAAAATGATATAAATTAACAATCCCTGTTAGGTTTCTGCACAGGAGATAGGGATGAACGGACTGCCACCACTCAGAGCGCTGCACTATTTTCACCAGGCAGCCTTACACAGCAGCTTTAGTGTGGCGGCTGAACATCTGCATGTGACCCACAGCGCCATCAGCCATCAGATTCGCCAGCTGGAGAGCTGGATGGGTAAGCCGCTGTTTGTCCGTAGTCATGGCCGCGTGAAACTGACCGCACACGGCGACCGGCTGCTTCTGAGCTGTCAGCAGGCATTCAGTGAGTTACGCAGCAGCTGCGAGACTATTCGCACCGGCCTGCTTCAGCAAATCCGCGTCTCCTGTGCTCCCAGCTTTTTGTCACAATGGCTGATCCCCCGAATCGCCAGCTTTTACCAACGCTATCCGGAGATTGAAGTTCACTTTCTGCCGCTCGCTGAGATCGCGCAACTGCGCAGCGAACATGTGGATGTACTGATCCTCAGCCATGGCGATCCACCTGAACCCGATTTAGACGCCACGCTGGTCAGCGAGGATGAGATTGGACCGCTTTGCGCACCGCATTTTGCCACGCAACTGCGGGTCGGAGAGGATCTGGTAGCACTGCCTCTGCTCCATGCAGATACCCGACGGCACGCCTGGTCAGAGTGGGCGGTCCAGACCGGAGTCAGGGGTCGCTTTAATAGCGGTAAACATTTTGAGACGCTGTCGCTGGGCATTCAGGCCGCACGAAGTGGTCTGGGTGTTCTGATGGCACCGCGTTTGCTGGTTCGCAAAGAGCTGGAAGATGGCACGCTGATCGCCCCGCTGGGCTTTGTTCCCGTGGAGCGTGCGACCTGGATGATGACGAAGCAGAGCCGTCGTCAGGATACAGAGATCCGTGTGTTTCGTGACTGGCTGCAGGAGGCCGCACAGCCATAAAAAAAGCCGGTGAAAACCACCGGCCTGTTGCCGTTATGCGGTCAGCAGCTGGTTCATGCGGCGGATAAACTGGTTTGGATCGTCCAGCGTACCGCGCTCTGCCAGCAACGCCTGATCCAGCAGCAGCTCAATCCACTCACCGAAGCGAGCTTCATCCTGCGTATCCGCAACACGTTTCACCAGCGGATGATCCGGGTTGATTTCAAACAGGTACTTCACTTCCGGCACTTCCTGTCCGGCCGCCGCAAACAGCTTCGCCATCTGCGTGGTCATCTCGTTGGCATCGGTAGTCACAATCGCTGGCGTGTCGGTCAGACGATGGGTCAGACGCACCTCTTTCACGCGTTCGCCCAGCAGATTTTTCACACGCTCAACAAATGGCTCCAGCGCTTTTTCCGCTTCTTTCTGCTCTTCGGTCTCTTCATCCGCCAGCTTGCTCAGCGACTCATCCGCTTTGCTGACCGACTGGAAGGTCTTACCGTCGAACTCAGTGAGGTAGCTCATCATCCATTCGTCGATGCGGTCAGAGAGCAGCAGCACCTCGATGCCTTTTTTGCGGAACAGCTCCAGGTGCGGGCTGCTCTTCGCAGCGGCATAGCTGTCAGCAGTGATGTAGTAAATCTTCTCCTGACCTTCCACCATGCGGCTGACGTAGTCTTCCAGTGAAATGGTCTGTGCTGAACCTTCGCTCTGGGTGGTGGCGAAGCGCAGCAGTTTCGCAATCGTTTCCTGGTTGGCGTTATCTTCCGCCGGACCCTCTTTCAGCACCAGGCCGAATTCATTCCAGAAGGTCTGGTATTTCTCGTTGTCATCTTTCGCCAGTCTTTCCAGCATCTGCAGAGTACGCTTCGTCAGCGCAGCACGCAGGCTCTGGGTCACGCGGCTATCCTGCAGGATCTCGCGGGAGACGTTGAGCGGCAGATCACTGGAGTCAATCAGACCACGCACAAAGCGCAGGTAGTTCGGCATGAACTGCTCAGCATCATCCATGATAAAGACGCGCTGCACGTAGAGTTTCAGGCCATGTTTCTGATCGCGGTTCCACATATCAAATGGCGCACGCGCCGGAATGTAGAGCAGGCTGGTGTACTCCTGCTTACCTTCCACCCGATTGTGGCTCCAGGCGACCGGATCGCTGTAGTCATGGGCGATATGTTTGTAGAACTCGTTGTACTCGTCGTCGCTGATCTCAGCTTTGTTACGGGTCCACAGCGCCTGGGCTTTGTTGATTTTCTCCCAGTGAGTTCCCTCGCCCTCTTCATCTTTGCTCTCAATCTCAACCGGCAGCGCGATGTGATCGGAATATTTGCTGATGATGCTGCGAACGCGCCATGCGTCCAGGAACTCATCTTCGCCTTCGCGCAGATGCAGCGTGATCTCAGTACCACGATCGGCTTTCTCGATCTCAGCCAGGGTATATTCACCCTCGCCCGCAGATTCCCAGAACACACCTTCATCGGCAGATGCGCCCGCAGCGCGGGTACGTACGGTGACTTTATCTGCCACGATAAAGGCAGAGTAGAAGCCCACACCGAACTGACCGATCAGCTGGCTGTCTTTAGCCTGATCGGAGCCGAGGGATTCCAGGAAGGATTTGGTGCCCGATTTGGCGATTGTGCCGAGGTTCTCAATGACCTCATCGCGACGCATACCGATACCATTGTCGCTGAGCGTGAGGGTACGGTTGTCCTTATCAACAGAGAGACGAACGCGCAGCTCGCCGTCACCTTCATACAGGCTGGAATCTGACAACGCGCGGAAACGCAGTTTGTCTGCCGCATCCGAGGCATTGGAAATCAGCTCACGCAGGAAAATCTCTTTGTTTGAATAGAGAGAATGGATCATCAGGTGCAGAAGTTGTTTTACTTCCGACTGAAAGCCACGGGTCTCTTGTCCTTTCATGGTCATTGCTACCTCAACAAAACAGGTTGAACAAACGTTGTTGAGGTTGATGTGGGGATGACGCGGGGGTTTTCAAGCCGGTGTCTTTCACAACACCGGCAAGTGATTAAAATTTAAACTTCTGTCGACCTGCCAGCGAGTGGGACAGCGTGGTGCCATCGACCATCTCCAGCTCTCCGCCCACCGGCACACCGTGCGCGATACGGCTGGCGTCAACGCCATACTGACCACAGAGTTCCGCAATGTAGTTTGCGGTCGCCTCGCCTTCCACCGTCGGATTGGTCGCGAGGATCACTTCCTGCAGCGTTTCACTCTCCAGTCGCTGTTCCAGACGATCCAGGCCGATATCTGCCGGACCAATGCCGTCGAGCGGCGACAGATGTCCCATCAGCACAAAGTAGCGGCCGCCAAACTGGCCGGTCTGCTCAATGGCGTGAATATCTGCCGGGCTTTCCACTACGCAGATTTGACCATTCTGCTGACGCCGTGGATTGGCGCAGATGGTGCAAATTTCCTGCTCGGTGAATGTCCGGCAATCAGCACAGTGACCAATCTCCGACATCGCCCGGGTCAGCGCCTGCGCCAGGCGCATACCACCGCTGCGATCGCGCTGCAGCAGCTGAAAAGCCATGCGCTGTGCCGATTTCGGCCCAACGCCGGGCAGACAGCGCAGCGACTCCATCAATGATTCAAGCAGTGGACTGGTTTGCATCAGAACGGCATCTTAAAGCCTGGTGGCAGCTGCATACCCGAAGAGACAGACGCCATCTTCTCTTTCTGGGTTTCATCAATGCGACGTGCCGCATCGTTGAACGCCGCAGCGATCAGATCTTCCAGCATATCTTTGTCATCTTCCAGCAGGCTGGGATCGACTTCCACGCGACGGCAGTTGTGCGCGCCGTTAATGGTCACTTTTACCAGGCCAGCACCCGATTCGCCGGTCACTTCAATCGCGGCGATCTCTTCCTGAACCTTGGCCATTTTGTCCTGCATCTGCTGGGCCTGTTTCATCAGGTTGCCCAATCCGCCTTTACCACCAAACATAGTTTTCTCTCTCAGCTAAGGCTACAACGCTATCGTTACGATAGCAGCAGCGTGTTCAAACAGGTCGGATACTCTCCTCATCCAGATCAGCATCGAAAAATCGCTGCAGCGTCTGGATGTGGGTATCACAGGTGATCGACTGACGCGCCTGCGCCAGTTTCTCTTCGTAAATGGCCTGACGCCACTCCAGTGGCGTCAACACCGATGAATTATCGTCTTCAACGACCGAGAGTTCAACTTTCTGCCCGGCACGCTCACTCAGTGCATCGCATAACACCTGCTGCGCCGACGGTGAATTCAGATGACGCTGACTGCTGCGTAAATGCAGGCAGACCCCGTTTTCGGTGGTCTCTTTCCAGGCATTTAATGCCAGCTGCTGCACCAGTTTTGGCAGCGGCAGGGTCGCAATCTCTGCGGCCCAGGGATCGCGCTGTTGCGCTTCTTCCGCCAGTCGCGCCGCCAGCTCAGGGGTTTTCTCATGCTCCAGCGCAGAACGCAAGGCCTTCGGCGTCGCGACCGGCTCTGCCACTTCAACCTGCTGATTAACGGCTTTCCAGCGGTACGCTTCCTCTTTTACCGGCGCGGCAGGCTCGCGATCGCGGATACGCTGCTGACTGCGCTCGGTAACCGAAGCCAGCCGCTCCAGTGCCGAGTTGGCCGGCCGCGCACCTGGCGCCGCCGGCTCACTCTTTTTTGGTTTGTTCGCTCCCTGACGCAACAACTGCGTGCGCGCCTGGAGGAGCTGGCTGGTGGAGCTTGAAAGTGGCGCTTCAGGTGCCGCATCCGGCGGCGGCGCGGGTTGCGGAGCTGCATCGGGCGCGGCCATCTGCGGCTGAGCGGCAACGTGGTGTTGCGGCGCAGGCATCGGCTGCTGAGGCTGCTGCGCCACAGGTGACGCTGTCTGAGCAGGTGACGATGTGGCGGGCTGTGCTGCCGCGTGTCGTGCGACAGGTGAAGGCCCGGAAGGTGCCGGTGCCGTCTGCGCCGGCGCGACAGGTGCCATCTGCTGGGTTAGCGCGGGACGGGCAATCGGTTCTGCCACCGCCGCTTTGGGGTGGAACGCCAGTGCGCGCAGCAGCGTCATCTCCACGCCCATGCGGCGATCGGGCGCAATCGGCAGATCTTTGCGGCCCATCAACAGCGTCTGATAATAGAGTTGCAGATCGGCGGGTGGCACCACGCGAGCCAGTTCGCGCAGTCGCAGAGCGTTGCTCTCGTCATCATCGCTGAGCGAAGCCGGCAGCAGTTGCACCATTGCAATCTGGTGCAGCAGGCGCAGCATCTCCACCAGCAACGCCTCCCATTCCACACCGCGTGAAGCCGCCTGGCTCAGCAGTGTCATGACCTGCTGACCGTCACCGTCCACCAGCGCTTCCAGTAGCCCAAGCGGCTGTTCATCATCCAGCGTGCCGAGCATGACGCTGACCGTGTTGCTGGTCACCGCGCCCTGCCCCATGGCAATCGCCTGATCGGTGAGGCTCAGCGCATCGCGCATACTGCCATCGGCGGCGCGCGCCAGCAGCTGAAGCGCCCGGGTTTCGCTCTCAATCTGTTCCTGCTTCAGCACATGCTCGAGCTGCTGGCGGATTTGATCAACATCCAGCGCTTTGAGATGGAACTGCAGGCAACGCGAAAGAATCGTCACCGGCAGTTTCTGCGGATCGGTAGTCGCCAGCAGAAACTTAACGTGTGAAGGCGGCTCTTCCAGCGTCTTTAACAGTGCATTGAAGCTGTGACGCGACAGCATATGCACTTCATCAATCAGATAGACTTTGAAGCGTCCACGGGCCGGGGCGTACTGCACGTTGTCGAGCAGATCGCGGGTGTCTTCAACCTTGGTACGCGATGCGGCGTCAATCTCGATCAGATCGACAAAGCGGCCCTGCTCAATTTCACGGCAGTTATCACACTGACCACAGGGCGTGGCGGTGATACCGGTTTCGCAGTTAAGGCCTTTGGCCAGCAGACGCGCAATGGTGGTTTTCCCCACGCCGCGGGTGCCGGAGAAGAGATAAGCATGATGGATGCGTCCCAGAGACAATCCATTCGCCAGCGCCGTCAGAACATGTTCCTGACCGACAACATCAGCAAAAGCCTGGGGACGCCATTTTCGCGCAAGTACCTGATAGCTCATGTGGATTCGACGAAGTTGGATGGAAAGATGAGCGCAGACGCTCTGCAACCCCTGTATAAGATTGCAGTAGTCTATCAGCTACGCTTTTGGCTGGCACTCGTTATCTTGACGCCAGAGGCGTGACGGCCTCGCCGGGTGGCAAGGCCGAAAGAGTGGCTTAGTGGCCGGGGAATTTGACCAGGCTGTAACTCTCAACGCCCAGGGCATTGAGACGCGATTCACCGGTCAGATCGAACAGGTTAATAATGAAAGCCGCGTCTTTCACTTCACCGCCTGCACGACGGATCAGTTTAACGGTCGCTTCAATGGTCCCACCGGTCGCCAGCAGGTCATCAACCACCAGCACCAGATCGCCCGGCTGGATGGCATCTTTGTGCAATTCCAGCTGATCGGTGCCATATTCCAGCTCATAAGCTTCACTGTAAACCTCACGCGGCAGTTTGCCGGGCTTACGCACCGGAACAAAACCGACGCCGAGGCCTAATGCCACCGGGGCACCAAACAGGAAACCGCGCGCTTCCGTACCCACCACTTTAGTGATGCCTTTATTACGGTAACGCTCAACCAGCAGCGCAATCGACGCGGCATAGGCTTTGGGATCTTCCAGCAGGCTGGTGACATCGCGGAACAGGATGCCTGGCTTAGGATAATCGGGAATACTTTTAATGCTGTTTTTAATGAATTCAAGCTGCTGCGCAGTGTCGGTCATAATGATACGCCTGGTAAAAAATTCTGTTTCGCGCAGCTTCAAAAGCGCTAATACCTGGTAAAAGGCTCAGCGGAAGTCAATTCACAAAGGGAAGCCACGCACGAAGACGCCCAAATCTAAGCAAATGACCGGCTAAATGCAACTTTATCGCGGCGACTTGGGTGCGTCCGCTGCTTCTGCCACCACCGGAATACGCCACATAAACAGCAGCAGCGCCGCCAGCATGATCAGCAGCATGATGCGTACCCAGAGCTGATGCACCAGGAAAAGCGAAAGACTAAATGTTGCGACTATCAGGCAGATAGCACGGACTTTGGCGCCCGGCGGCATTGCGCGATGCTGTTGCCAGTGGCGCAGATAGCGGCCAAATGGCGATTTCCACAGCAGCCAGTGATGGAAGCGTGGCGATGACCGCGCAAAACACCAGGCCGCAAGCAGCATGAATGGCGTGGTAGGTAATAAAGGTAATACAATGCCCAGCGTCCCCAGCACAATCGCCAGCCAGCCGAGGGTTAATAACAGAATGCGTTGCATGAATCCCGCCCAGCTCTTTCCTCATCCGACTACGTTAGCACAACCGGACGTCACGCGATGAGTGCGATCGCTTTGCAACAGCGCCTGCAACAGCTTCTGATCGACCTGCGTCAGGAGATTGCGCGTCATCCGGATGGTGAGTGCCGTATGCCACGCTTTGACTCGCAGCTTTTTCACACCAAAGGCACGCGGCTGGCAGATTACCTGCTGGAAGTGGAACAGAATTTCGCCCGACTGTGCGACAGCGTCAACGATCTGGCGCGCAGTGCCTGGCTGGCTGAACACCTGGTGGATCAGATTGCTGCCCTGCAACGCGAGGCGAGTACCCAAAAGCTGCGTACCCAACGTGAACAGCCGGTTAAGAACCCACGCGCCTCAAAATATCAGGAGTACCGTGAATTTGAACGGCGCTTACTGGCGATGATCGATCAGCGTGAACAGCGGCTGGCACTGGCCGAAACGCTGGCGGTCCAGCGTCAGCTGAAGCAGGATCTGGAAACACTAGAGGGAAGACTGGCGCGCTGTCGTCAGGCGATTCGCTCTGTCGAATGGGGCGCTTCCCTGCGCGGCGGTGAGCACAGCGAATAAAGCGCAGCGTGAGAAAAGCGCTTCTATACTGAGTGCAATTCTGCCTGGAGACGAACCATGGGTTTACTGAGCTGGCTAATTTGCGGGCTACTGCTGGGCCTGTTAAAGCGTCTGCTGATACCGGGTCGGCCCGGTGGCCTGATGGCGACCCTGACGCTGTCGATGATCGGCGCACTGATCGGCGGCTATATCGCCGCCTATTTTGAACTGGGCTCGCTGGCAACGCTGCATGCTGGCGCCCTGGGCATAGCGATTGTCGGCGCGTTACTGATGCTGCTGGTCGCGGCCCGATTACGTATTTAGGAGACAAGATGTCACTGGAAAACGCCCCTGACGACGTCAAACTGGCTGTTGATCTGATTCAGCTACTGGAAGAGCATCAATTGCCGGTTGAGACCGTGCTCTCCGCGCTGGCTATGGTGCAGCGCGATTTCGAGAACAAGCGCGATAGCCAGCCGACCTAACAGGAAGCCGTCAGCGTCGGACTGAGGCGCAGCATATCGATAAAGGCGTTGGTCAGAACGGGTGCGTCTGCGGCTAAATCAAAACTGTCCGGCGAAAACAGCCAGCTTTCCATCATACCGTTGACGTAACCGCGCATAATCAGGGCAGCCTGACGCGTGCTGAGAGTGCCCGGAAGTTGTCCGGCGTCAATGCACTGGCGCAGGACATCTTCAATTTTATCGTAGCATTCCAGCAGTAAGCTTTGTTGCATATTCTTCAGTGCTGACATTTCGCCCACAAACTCGCATTTATGGAAAATGATCTCCATCAACGCGCGTCGCTGTGGATCCTTTGCAGTCGCTTCAAAGATATAGACCAGCATTGCGCGCAACACAGAGAGTGGATCGCCAGGGTATTTTGTCTGATACTCAAGTTCCACATCGTCCAGACCCGCATCACAACGAAGCCATATTTCGTGTAATACATCGGCTTTGTTTTTGAAATGCCAGTAGATTGCCCCGCGCGTAACGCTGGCTGCGGTGGCGATATCTGCCAGTGAGGTGGCTGAGACGCCCTGCTGCGAAAAGAGAACAATAGCGGCATCAAGAATTTGATGCCGTGTTTCAAGTGCTTGCGCTTTGGTTTTTCGTGCCATAGTGGGCTTTTTTTACAAACAGGTAAGTTTACATACATTTGTGAATGTATGTACCATAGCATGACCTGCGCCTTGCCACAGCAATGGGTTTTTCATTTTGTGATCCATTGACCAATTGATACCGGACACTAGAGGTTTATTTATGAATAAAATCAGAGGATTATCGCCTCTGGCGGCCGTCCTGATGCTATCAGGCAGCTTTTTGTTAACAGGATGTGACAACAATAAATCCCAACAAGCCGCCCAGCAACCGCCAGCCGTAGGTGTTGTTACACTGAAAACGGAACCCCTTAAGATTTCAACTGAATTACCAGGCCGCACCTCGGCATACCGTGTGGCTGAAGTCCGTCCGCAGGTGTCCGGTATTATTCTGAAGCGTAACTTTATTGAAGGAAGCGACGTTAAAGCAGGTCAGTCTCTCTATCAGATCGATCCGGCTACCTATCAGGCAGCCTATGACAGCGCCAAAGGTGATTTAACGCAGGCGCAGGCTAACGCACATATCGCTCAGCTGACCGTCAAACGTTATAAACCTCTGCTCGGCACCAAATATATCAGTCAGCAGGATTATGACACCGCTGTTGCTACAGCCGCGCAAAACGAGGCTGCAGTTCAGGTAGCAAAAGCCAATGTCGAAACGGCCCGCATTAATCTGGCTTACACCAAAGTCACCTCGCCTATCAGTGGCCGCATCGGTAAATCGTCGGTAACGGAAGGTGCGCTGGTACAAAGCGCACAAACCACCGCACTGGCCACCGTGCAGCAACTTGATCCCATGTATGTCGACGTCACCCAGTCGAGCGAAGATTTTATGCGCTTACGTTCAGAACTGGAGTCGGGTCAGCTGAAGCAGAGCGAGGGCAAAGCCAACGTGACACTGCTGATGCAGAACGGCAGCAGCTATCCACAGCCTGGTACGCTGGAGTTCTCTGACGTCACCGTTGATGAAACCACCGGTTCTATCACCCTGCGCGCCATTGTCCCGAACCCGAACCATACCCTGTTACCGGGCATGTTTGTTCGTGCGCGTCTGGATGAAGGCACCAATCCTGATGCATTGCTGGTTCCGCAACAGGCGGTAACCCGTACCCCAACGGGTCAGGCAACGGTCATGGTCGTGGGTGCAGATAACAAAGTTGAAGCGCGTCAGGTCACCACCTCTCAGGCGATTGGCGACAAATGGTTAGTCACTGACGGTGTTAAAGCGGGTGAACGTGTGATCAGCACCGGTCTGCAGCGTGCCAAGCCGGGCGCACAGGTGACCCCACAAGAAGTCTCAGACGATGCGAAAGCGGCACCCGATTCAAAGCCGCAGTCTGACAAGTCACCGTCATAACAGGAGCCGTTGATTCATGGCTAAGTTCTTTATCGATCGACCCATCTTTGCGTGGGTGCTTGCCATCATCATCATGCTGGTCGGTGCGCTGTCGATTCTCAAACTTCCGATCGAGCAATATCCCAATGTTGCCCCGCCGGCGATTGAGATTCAGGCCACCTACCCTGGTGCGGATGCTAAAACGCTGCAGGACTCGGTGACCCAGGTTATCGAACAAAACATGAACGGTATCGATGGACTGATGTATATGTCCTCGAGCAGCGATTCATCCGGTACGCTGACCCTGACCATCTCCTTTGAGTCGGGTACAGATGCAGATATCGCGCAGGTTCAGGTGCAGAACAAACTGCAGCTGGCGACGCCGCTGCTGCCGCAGGAAGTGCAGCAACAGGGGATTCAGGTTAAGAAATCGTCCAGTAGCTTCCTGATGGTTGCGGGCTTCATCAGCGACGATGACAACATGACGCAGAATGACATTTCTGACTTTATTTCGTCATCAATCAAAGATCCGATCAGCCGTACCAAAGGCGTGGGTGATACCCAGGTATTTGGTGCGCAGTACGCGATGCGTATCTGGATGGATCCGCACAAGCTGAACAACTACAACCTGACGCCGGTTGATGTGATCAGTGCGCTGAACACTCAGAACACCCAGGTCGCTGCCGGTCAGTTAGGTGGTACGCCGCCGGTGCCAGGACAGCAGCTCAACGCCTCAATCATTGCGCAAACCCGTCTGACCTCAACGGATGAGTTCGGCAAAATCCTGCTCAAAGTGAACGAAGATGGTTCTCAGGTTCGTCTGCGTGATGTGGCAAGGATTGAACTCGGTGCAGAAAACTACGAAATCGTTGCCCGTTATAATGGCAAGCCTGCGTCCGGTATCGGTATCAAGCTGGCCACCGGTGCGAATGCGCTGGATACCGCCAATGCGGTGAAAGAAGAACTGGCCAAATTACAGCCGACCTTCCCGGCCGGATTGAAAGTGGTCTATCCGTATGACACCACACCTTTCGTTAAGATCTCGATTTTCGAAGTGGTGAAAACGCTGATCGAAGCGATTGTGCTGGTGTTCCTGGTGATGTATCTGTTTCTGCAGAACTTCCGCGCCACGCTCATTCCGACTATCGCTGTGCCCGTGGTACTGCTGGGTACGTTTGCCGTTATCAACGCATTTGGTTATTCGATAAACACCCTGACGATGTTCGGGATGGTGCTGGCCATCGGCTTGCTGGTGGATGACGCCATCGTGGTGGTTGAGAACGTTGAGCGCGTGATGGCGGAAGAAGGATTACCGCCAAAAGAAGCAACGAAGCGTTCAATGGAGCAGATTCAGGGCGCACTTGTCGGTATCGCGCTGGTACTGGCCGCTGTATTTATTCCGATGGCGTTCTTTGGTGGCTCGACCGGCGTTATCTATCGCCAGTTCTCCATTACTATCGTTTCGGCGATGGCGCTATCGGTGCTGGTCGCCTTTATTCTGACGCCGGCACTCTGTGCCACCATGCTGAAACCGATCAAAAAAGGCGATCACGGGAAAACCACCGGTTTCTTCGGCTGGTTCAACCGTATATTCGACAAAAGCACCAGTCACTATGTGGATGGTGTCGGCCACATGGTTCGCAGTACGGGTCGCTACATGCTGATCTATCTGGTCATCGTGGTCGGAATGGCGTTTCTGTTTATGCGACTGCCCTCTTCATTCTTACCGGAAGAGGATCAGGGTCTGCTGCTGGCTCAGGCGCAGCTGCCTGCAGGCGCAACGCAGGAGCGTACTCAGAAAGTGCTGGATCAGGTCACGGACTACTTCCTGACGCAGGAGAAAGACACGGTTAAATCGGTGTTCACCGTTAACGGCTTCGGCTTTGCTGGTCGTGGACAGAATACCGGTATCGCCTTCGTCAGTCTCAAGCCGTGGGATGAGCGTACCGGCGCAGACATGAAAGTTCCGGCGATTGCTGGCCGCGCCATGAAGGCGCTGGGCGCAATCAAAGATGCGATGGTCATTCCGTTCAACCTGCCCGCTATCATTGAACTGGGTAACGCGACTGGCTTCGATTTTGAGCTCATCGATCAGAATAACCTGGGTCACGATAAGCTGACGGAAGCGCGTAATCAGCTGTTTGGTATGATTGCACAGCATCCTGATACGCTGGTTGGCGTGCGCCCGAACGGTATGGAAGATACACCGCAGTACAAGCTGACCATCGATCAGGAAAAAGCGCAGGCACTGGGCGTATCACTCAGTGATATCAACACTACGCTGGCGGCTTCCTGGGGTGGCTCTTACGTGAACGACTTCATTGACCGCGGTCGTGTGAAAAAAGTTTACGTGATGGGTAAAGCGGACTCCCGCATGTTGCCGGACGACATTGGTAAATGGTTCGTGCGCAACAGCAGTGGAACCATGGTGCCCTTCTCTGCCTTCTCGTCAGCGAAATGGCAGTATGGTTCACCGCGCCTTGAGCGTTACAACGGCCTGCCTGCGATGGAAATCCTGGGACAGGCAGCTCCCGGTAAAAGTTCGGGTGCGGCAATGGATCTGATGGAAGAGCTGGCGGCGAAACTGCCTGCCGGTATCGGCTATGACTGGACTGGCATGTCCTATCAGGAACGCTTATCCGGTAATCAGGCCCCTGCGCTCTATGCTATCTCGCTGATTGTGGTCTTCCTGTGTCTCGCCGCACTGTACGAGAGCTGGTCGATTCCCTTCTCGGTTATGCTGGTTGTCCCGCTCGGGGTCATTGGTGCACTGCTCTTTACCACTCTGCGTGGCTTAAGCAATGACGTCTACTTTGTTGTCGGGTTACTGACCACCATCGGCCTGTCGACCAAGAACGCCATCCTTATTGTCGAATTTGCTAAAGATTTGATGGATAAAGAGGGCAAAGGGCTGATTGAAGCTGCGCTGGAAGCGTGTCGTATGCGTCTGCGTCCTATCCTGATGACGTCACTGGCGTTTATTCTCGGGGTGCTGCCGCTGGCGATCAGTACCGGTGCTGGCTCCGGTTCGCAGAACGCGGTAGGTACAGGCGTAATCGGTGGTATGGTTACCGCGACCATCCTGGCGATCTTCTTTGTGCCGGTGTTCTTTGTGGTGGTACGCCGCCGCTTTGGCAAGAAAAAAGAAGAATCAGCGAACAGTCATCCGGTTGAACATAACCAGACTCACTAAGCTGTAAATCATCTGAGGCCGCGCAAGCGGCCTTTTTTATGCCTGCGATTCTGTCCCTGCTCTTTGCAGATCCTCTGCTTTTAATAACGCGCTGGCAGTTGCAATGCTGAAAAGTGCGGCGCATAATAATGTTATATTATAACATTACATAGGCGTGCATTATGAAAGCGAATATTCATCCTCACTATCGTCACGTGGTCTTCCATGACACATCCGCGGATGTGTGGTTCAAAATCGGATCCACCATTAAAACCGATCGCACAGTTGAGTTCGAAGGCGAAACACTGCCCTACGTCACTCTGGACGTGTCATCCGCCTCGCATGTTTTCTACACCGGCAAACAGAAAGATTTTGCTAAAGAAGGCAGCACCGCACGCTTTAACCAGCGTTTCGGTTCTTTCCTGGCCGCAAAGAAGAGGTAACTCATGAAGGTATTAAGCTCTCTGCGCTCCGCCAAAAATCGCCATCGGGATTGCAAAGTGGTGCGCAGGAAAGGACGTGTTTACGTCATCTGTAAAACAAATCCACGCTTTAAGGCTGTACAGGGAAGGAAGAAGAAACGCTAGTTTGTGTCGTGATGACTGGCCGGGCTCGCCCGGCCTTTTTTATGCCTATTGCATACTCTTCAGCATCGCATTCACGTTATGTTTAAAGGCCGCCTGATAAGTCGCCGCCGGGCCAGAAGCCGTGGATAACGCTTCCGGATAGAGCTCACCACCTGGCTCAGCACCGGTCGCGCTGGCTATCTGTTTCACTAACCGCGGGTCCGTCTGATTCTCGATGAAATAGCGGTTAATGTGCTGCTGTTTGAGCTGGTTGATTAAGCTCCCCACGTTGCTGGCACTCGCTTCTGCTTCAGTAGAGAATCCGACGGGTGCCAGAAACGTTACGCCATATCGCTGTCCAAAGTAACCAAACGCATCGTGACTGGTCAGCACTTTACGCTTGTCGGCAGGCACAGCGTTAAAGGCCGTTTTTGCCCAGCTATCCAGCGCCTGCAGTTGCTGTATGTAATTCTGCCCACGCTTGCGGATTGCTGGCGCGTCTTCAGGGTCGGCTTTGACCAGCGCATTCATCACGTTGGTCGCGTAGATAACGCCGTTCTGCATGCTGTTCCAGGCGTGTGGATCGGTCACCGTTTTGCCCTCCTCCTCCATGCTGCGGGTAGTCACACCCGTTGAAGCGACCACGGGCTGCCCGCGATATCCCGACGCGCTGACCAGGCGATCCATCCACCCTTCCAGTCCCAGTCCGCTGACAAACACCAGATCGGCCTTCGCCAGCGCCTGGCTGTCCTGTGGCGTCGGTTCAAACGTATGGGGATCGCCATTCGGTCCCACCAGACTTTTTACGTTGACATGATCGCCGCCGACCTGTTTGACGATATCTGCCAGCACAGTAAAACTGGCCACGACATCCACCGTTTTTGCCATTGCAAATGGCGTGGCAAACAGCGCAGCGAGCGCCAGGCTAACCGGTAATTTTTTCATAGATACCCCTTAAGATTAATGGCGGCGCAAAATCCCGCCGCATGGCCCTGCAAGAATGGAGAAAAAAAACAGCATGGCGGCGCTCAGCACCACAGCGGGACCGGCCGGTAATGAAAAGTGCCAGGAGAGCATCAGGCCAGCCAGGGCTGAAAGCATTGCCATGAAAATGGCGATAGCCAGCATCGCGGCAAGATGGCGACTCCAGAAACGGGCGCTGGCAGCGGGCAGCATCATTAATCCCACCGACATCAGCGTGCCCAGCACCTGAAAGCCCGCCACCAGATTCAGCACCACCAGCATTAAAAACAGACCATGCACCAGCGGTGCACTCCATTTTCCCTGCGCCCGCAGGAAGTCACTGTCAAAGGCATCGATGACCAGCGGACGATAAATGATCGCCAGCATAATCAGCGTAAAGGCGGCGATGCCGCCAACCAGCAACAGTGCAGCGTTGTCCACCGCCAGCAGCGAGCCAAACAGCACGTGCAGCAGATCCACGCTTGAGCCGCGCAGTGAGACCAGCGTGACGCCCAGCGCCAGCGAACCGAGATAAAACCCGGCAAAACTGGCATCCTCTTTTAAGGGCGTGTATCGACTCACCGCGCCCGAGAGCAGCGCCACGGCTAAACCTGCGATCAGGCCGCCGATACCCATCGCGACCAGTGACAGTCCGGAGATCAGATAGCCAATAGCCGCACCCGGCAACACGGCATGTGATAACGCATCGCCAATCAGACTCATACGGCGCAGCGAAAGAAATACGCCGAGTGGCGTGGCACTGATAGCCAGCGCGACGCAGGCAACCAGTGCGCGCCGCATAAACCCAAACTCAATAAAAGGCTGTATCAACGTCACGGCGCATAACTCCGCAGAGGGGGATCAGGGAGCCAGGTGCAACTGACCTCCGTATCATCCATCGACATCACATTACTGAAGTAGCGAGCGACCAGTGGACGGTCGTGCAGCACCACCAGCAGCGTTGTTCCAGCCTGCTGTTGCTGTTCCAGTATCGACATCAGTAATGTTACCGTCTGACTATCAATGCCGTTAAAAGGCTCATCCAGTAGCCAGAGCTGGCTGCGCTGCAACAACAGTCGCGCAAACAAGACGCGCTGAAGCTGTCCGCCCGATAAGGTCGCGGGCTGCGCATCTGCATAATCACGCATCTGAACCGCCTCCAGCGCCTGCCAGATTTCCCGACGCAGTTCCCGGTTGATGCCGCCGAACCAGCCGCAGCGAGGCCAGCAGCCAATTGAAACCAGTTCAAATACCGTCAGGGGAAAGCGCGTCTCCAGTTCAGTACGCTGTGGCATCCAGCCAATAGCCCGCCGCGAAACCTGCAGCTCGCAGCGCCCCGCTATTGGTGGCAGCAAGCCCGCGATGGTTTTTAACAGTGTTGATTTGCCGCTACCATTCGCGCCGACCAGGGCTGTCATCGAGCCAGCGCTGAGCTGACCATTGATGGCGGGGGTAACAGCCTGTCCCTGATAGCCCGCGCGAAGTGCGTTGAACCGGATCATGTGCTGATCCCCCATTTTATCGCCACAGCAAGCAGCGCAATGAACAGCAGTGCGATAGCCAGTCGCCCACCTAATGACATAAGTAATCCACTCTGACGCATCACTTCACCAATATGTTATAACATAACAATAATATATCGAATATTGTTGTTGCACCTATGCGCGAATGTGTATCAAAAGATAAATAACACCAGGTGTCACTGGCCGTCGCAGACATGCGATGCAGCCTGCTCACACCACTGGCGCAGGTTAACAATTAACGGTTTTGTGCTCTGCTGGCTTGCAAACTGGTTGCAGAAATCCAATGATAGGTTTATTAACGGTTATAAGCGGACCAGATATGTTGTCACGAATTGAATGTGATATTGCTGTAGGCGAATCAGACTGCACAAAATTAGCGGAGATTGTTCAGCGGAATATTCTCAAAATAACAGATTTGCTGGTAGGGGATTTACGCTGGTATTCGCAGAATGCGCAGTTAGTTCCTGGCAGTTTAAAAATTATTTGTGTTGAATATCAGGATCTGGATAGTTTTAAATTACTTTACGATTTTGACTGGAATTTATTTAGTCCTTGTCAGGATTTAAATGAAACAGTAACGCAATCGGAGCAGGTGAAGTTTCGCATTGTGCCCGGTGCACTTGAGTTTGATGCGATTGACAATGCACAACCCTCCCCCAGCGATGAATTGTAATATTTAGTAATGGAGGTGAGCAGAACTAATGGTTTTACACTATCTTTAAGATATCCCGTTTAATAACTGCCCGAATAATCGCTTCCCGGCGGCGTTATCGTGACTCGCTGCCCTGCGGCAACTGTGCTAGCTATGGAGGGGAAAAAGATGGACGAATACTCACCGAAACGGCATGATATTGCCCAGCTTAAATACCTATGTGAAAGCCTGTTTGACGACAGCATGGCAACATTAACCGACAGCCATCATGGCTGGGTAAATGATCCCACTTCTGAAAGCAATCTGCAGCTTAACGATTTGATTGAGCACATCGCCTCTTTCACCATGAATTACAAAATTAAGCACGTTGAAGATGAAGCGCTGATTTCGCAAATCGATGAATATCTTGATGATACCTTTATGTTATTCAGCAACTATGGTGTCAATAGTCCGGATCTTCAACGGTGGCAACGTTCAGCTAAACGCTTATTTAATCTGTTCACTGAAGAGTGCGCTTTTCTCCAGCAACCGAGCCATTCATTATAGTACAGACATGAGAACGGTTTATTTATGAACAAAACCCTGACTAAAACTGATTATTTGATGCGACTACGGCGTTGCCGTTCACTGGATACCCTGGAAAGGGTCATTGAAAAAAATAAGTATGAATTACCTGAAGATGAGTTAGCGGTATTTTACTCGGCAGCTGACCATCGTCTGGCAGAACTGACGATGAACAAGCTTTACGATAAAGTCCCGGGTTCAGTCTGGAAATTTGTCCGCTAGTTTTATTGATTAGTACTTAGCTTTACACTTTTTAGTACCGGATATTCCTGCCTGCCGTCAAACCAATCGGCCAGGCGGGTTTTGCCTGTCTGCAGTTTCTGTGAAGGGATATTGCGAGGGAGAAAGTGGTGGGGGCCCTGCCAGCTACATCCCGGCACACGCGTCACCTGCTACGGCTGCTTCCTTCCGGATCTGACCGAGTTCACAAGCTAGCATTGCGGGAGAACCAACAGGGCCCCCATTGACAAGCCCTCTTTACGAGAGCGGGGGTATTATCTGGGAAGGAGGGTGCAATTGCAAGCGTAGTCGGGACAACCGTTGTTTTCTTGAACAACCGCCGCTATAACGCTTTCACTGCTTTCTCCCCATGCTAAAGTTAAGACCCTATTCCTGATGAAATAAGCAGATGAAATAAACACATGGATCAGCCTGACACCTTTCAGCAACGCATCTGGCAAATTGTTGCCGCTATTCCGTATGGCCATGTCACTACCTATGGCGATGTGGCGCTGCTGGCAGGTTCTCCGCGGGCGGCACGTCAGGTCGGCGGCGTGCTCAGTCGGTTACCTGAAGGTACTGCCCTTCCCTGGCATCGCGTCGTCAATCGTCACGGTAAAATTTCACTGCAGGGCGACCGTCTGTTCAGACAGCGCGATGCACTGGAAGCCGAAGGCATAGAGGTAAGTGATGAGGGACAGCTTGATATCGGAACGTATCGCTGGGATTTCAGGCAGTAAAAGGGGCGACAAGGTCGCCCCGAAAAGTGATTAAATATGGGTTGGTGCAGGAACAGCTGCAGACGGCGTCACCTGAGTCGGTGAGGTCGAAGGAACGGTGGTCGCTGCCCCCGGCTGGGTTGGCATCGCCATTGATGGCACGGGTACCAGCAGCAGTTCAGCTTTAGTGCCACCCTGGTTGATCACCGGCTTCACGCCTTCAGTGACAAAAGCCAGCTTGCCGTCGATTGAGATCGCTGCGCTTAACAGAATGCGCGCATTAGGCTGGATGTCGGCCGGGTTAAACGGCAGCACGAACTGGAACGGTGCCTGTTTACCTTCAGTACGCACCACGCGTTGCGACAGCACTTTTGATGGTGCGTCGGATACAGAGGCATCAGACAGGGTTACCGTTAACACCGCATCCGGCGGCAGCGCAATGCGCTGGCGGATAAATACAGAGCCACTTACGTTAGGCTGCGCAATTGCCGCGGTCTGGCCTGCAACCGCAGAACCCAGAGTGGGGGTCGGAACGGGTTTACTCTTATCGGCGCATCCCGCAACAGCAAGCGCCATAATTACACCACTACACACATGCCTGAGTTTCATTGATGTCGTCTCCATTTGATCAAAATGATTGTCGGCAGCGAATCCTGCTTACAGCGTTTCACTCGCCGTATGTCCTTAATGTTGGCACAAAAATGAAATTTTGCCTGGCTCAGCTAAAGCGGAAAGTCTGATTGACGTTAACTGGTCCGATCTTTCACACTGAGCAGGTCACTTTATTGAGGAATGCGCCATGAGTCAGGCACTGCAAAATCTGCTGAATCTGTTAAATCTGGAAAAACTCGAAGAGGGTCTATATCGCGGCCAGAGCGAAGATCTGGGTCTGCGCCAGGTTTTTGGCGGTCAGGTGGTCGGTCAGGCGCTTTATGCCGCTAAGCAAACCGTTCCGCCAGATCGCGTTATCCACTCTTTCCACAGCTACTTTTTGCGGCCCGGCGATAGCCAGAAAGCGATTATCTATGATGTTGAAACGCTGCGTGATGGCAAAAGTTTCAGTGCCCGGCGGGTAAGTGCCATTCAGAATGGACAGCCGATTTTTTACATGACCGCATCGTTTCAGTCGCCGGAAAGCGGATTTGAACATCAAAATCCGATGCCTGAAGTCGTCGGGCCTGAAAACCTGTTAACTGAACAGGCGATGGCGCAGAAAATGGCACATCTTCTGCCAGAAAAGCTACGCGAGAAATTCATTGCTGAACGTCCGCTGGAGATCCGTCCGGTACAGATTCACAACCCGTTGCGGGGACATGTGGCTAAGCCTGAGCGCCAGGTCTGGATCCGTGCCACTGGCCCACTACCTGACGACTTACGTATTCATCAGTACCTGCTCGGCTATGCTTCCGATCTCAATTTCCTGCCGGTCGCGCTTCAGCCGCACGGCAAAGGCTTTTTAGAACCGGACATGCAGGTCGCCACGATCGACCATTCCATGTGGTTCCATCGCCCGTTCGACTTCACTGAATGGCTGCTCTACAGCGTAGTCAGTACCTCGGCTTCTGGCGCACGCGGTTTTGTCCGGGGTGAGTTTTACAATCAGCAAGGTGTGCTGGTGGCGTCGACGGTTCAGGAAGGCGTGATGCGTCAGCGCAGCGAATAAAAAAAGGGGCGATTTCTCGCCCCCGATTAATCTTTTCCGTACTGACACATTACTGGTTGTAAGCGTTCTCGCCGTGGCTGTTTACATCCAGACCTTCACGCTCATGCTCTTCCGGTACACGCAGACCAACAATCAGGTCAGCCAGCTTGAAGCCGATAAAGGCGACAACAC
Organism: Pantoea sp. MBLJ3; assembly: GCF_000816655.1. NCBI lineage: Bacteria > Pseudomonadati > Pseudomonadota > Gammaproteobacteria > Enterobacterales > Erwiniaceae > Pantoea > Pantoea sp. MBLJ3. The sequence goes on along the minus strand of NZ_JSUT01000003.1, from coordinate 158,662 downwards.
CCGACCAGACGATAGTCAGGCCGACGCTGAACAGCTGCACCCAGACCTGATGGCCCATGGTAACGCCCTGTGCATAGCCCACGCCGCCCAGTGAAGAGGAAGCAAACACGCCAGTCAGAATACAGCCTACAATTCCGCAGACGCCGTGTACGCCGAACACATCGCAGGGATCATCCACACGCAGCCATTTCTTCAGGGTGGTCACACCCCACAATCCTGCCAGGCCGCCAACCAGACCGATGATCAAGGATCCGCCCACGCCAACGTAACCACAGGCTGGGGTAATCGCTACCAGACCGGCAATAAAGCCTGAACAGGCACCCAGCAGAGAAGGCTTACCACGTACCGCCCACTCGCCAAAGGTCCATGCCAGGACTGCGCCCGCGGTTGCGACGACGGTGTTCAGGAAGGCCAATGCCGCGATTTCATTTGCTGCAGACGCAGAACCGGCGTTGAAGCCGAACCAGCCAACATAAAGAATCGCGGTGCCGGTGAAGACCATTGGCAGGTTGTGTGGCTTAAAGGCCTCTTTACCAAAGCCAGCACGTTTGCCTACCAGATAAGCGCCCACCAGACCTGCTACTGCGGCGTTAATATGCACTACTGTACCGCCAGCAAAGTCCAGCGCACCATCCTGAGCCAGGAAACCGCCCGCCCACACCATGTGCGCGATAGGTAAATAGGAGAGCGTCAGCCAGACACCGACAAAAATCAGTACTGCAGAGAAGCGGATACGTTCAGCGATCGCACCGACAATCAGGCCCACGGTGATACAGGCAAATGAGGCCTGGAAAGCGACGTGGATATACTGATAGAAACTGCCCATTACGGCGGTAAGTTGAATGTTTTTCAGCATGGCCCAGCCAAAGCCACCAAAGAAAGCATTGCCTTCACTGAACGCCAGGGAGTAGCCGTAGACCACCCACAATACGCAAACCAGCGAGAAGGTCACCGCGACCTGGGTCAGCATCGACAGAACGTTTTTGCCGCGAATCAGACCACCGTAAAACAGCGCGATACCTGGAATTGACATAAACAGCACCAGCGCGGTGCAAATCATCATAAATGCGTTATCAGCCTTGTCCGCAACGGCAGGCGCAGCCATCGCGAGTGAGGGTAACAGTGCCAGGCTGGTGAGGCCCAACTTAGCTAACATTTTATTCATTTTTATTCCATCCCATCACAGTACTGAGTCTTGATTACAGAGCGGCTTCATCGGTCTCGCCGGTACGAATACGGATGACGCGCTGCAGTTCAGCCACGAAAATCTTACCGTCGCCAATTTTGCCGGTGTAAGCCGCTTTACTGATGACATCCACCACTTCGTCCAGCTGATCATCGGCAATCGCGATATCAATTTTGACTTTTGGCAGGAAATTTACGCTGTATTCTGCGCCACGATAAAGCTCTGCATGGCCTTTCTGACGGCCAAACCCCTTCACTTCGGAGACGGTCAGTCCCTGAATGCCGATAGAGGATAAAGCTTCACGTACATCCTCCAGCTTGAATGGCTTAATTACGACGGTGACCAGCTTCATTGGATCCCCTCCAGCGAGTAAATTGGTAACGTTTATGGACACGAAGGGATATAAGCAAAGCCTGTGCCAGAGTGTAAAACTGACGTTAATCAGTGAGTCAGGCGAGACGCGGCAAGGCATGGTTTTAACCGTAGCGGAAACCTGAAGCCTGGATGAAGGGGAATACTGCCAGGGACTGCACTCCTTTGGTGCTTAAGGCGTCAAAGGAGTGCATTTGTACAGATTATTCTGATAAACATGCTCAAAAAAGGTGCAGCTCAACCTTCAGATGTTACAGGCACGCCCGACGCCAGATTTTCACCTGCCTGTTGTAGCTGATACATCTGCCAGTAGCGTCCCTGCATCGCCAGCAGTTGCTGATGGGTACCCTGCTCCACCACACGACCGCGATGCAGCACCAGAATCTTGTCCGCTTCCACAATCGTTGATAGTCGGTGCGCAATCACCACCAGCGTACTGTGCTGACGAAGCGTCGCAAGTGTCTGCTGAATCGCCTGTTCGGTACCGGAGTCGATATTGGCTGTTGCCTCGTCGAGGATAAGTATCTGCGGCAGATCAACCAGTACCCGGGCCAGCGCCAGCAGCTGCTTCTGTCCGACCGACAAATTATTGCCCTGCTCGCCCAGCCGGGTATAAATTCCCTCTGGTAAAGCCTGCGCCAGTGGCGCCAGCTGTACCTGCTGGAGCACCTGCCAGACAGCCTCTTCACTGATGTCGCGGCCCAGCCGGACATTGGCCAGCAGCGTATCGGCCAGTACGACCGGATCCTGCTGCACCATCGCGATACCGTGTCGCAGCACGGCATGACTCAGGTCACCAATAGGCCGGTCATCAATCCGGATTTCGCCGCGCGTCACCGGGTAGTAGCCCATCAGCAAATTAGCCAGAGTACTCTTGCCGCTGCCGGTATGGCCCACCAGTGCCACGAATTCACGCGGTGCGACGTCAAGATTGATATCACTGAGTACATCGCGGTTTTCACGGTAGGCAAAACTGAGATTGTTCAGGGTGATACGACCTGAAGCCAGTGGCTGCGGGTCGATGCCATATTGCTGCTGCGTAGCATCCATCAGCTCGAAAATACGCTCACCAGAAACCACCGCCTGTTGCAGCATCGATTGCTGCGTGGTCAGCTCAATCAGCGGCTCATTCAGGCGGCCCAGGTAAGTAATAAAGGCATACAACACCCCGACTTCAAACACGCCAGGCACCGAGAAGCTGAACAGGATCAGCAACCCACACAGTACCATCGCTGAAAACAGGCTCAACAGAGGGCGCAGCAGAAAGCCATCAAGACGCAGCGTCTCCATTCGCGCCAGATAGTGGGAGCGACTCGCTTCGCCCATACGCTCACCAAATCGCGCCTGCTGGCGAAACTGCTGAATCACGCTCATGCCGCTGATCACTTCGTTAAAGCCGTTGTTAATGTCTGCCAGATAGCTGCGAACCCGTCGGGCAATCGGCGTGCTGTAGCGCTGATAGATAAACATGACTATCAGTACCAGCGGGAAGATCATCATCGCCACCAGTGCCATACGCCAGTCAAGGCTGAACATCGCTACCATCATGGCACCAACGAGTGCAGCACTGCGCAGCACAGTGGAGACCACCGTGACGTAGAGATCGCGGATGACTTCGGTGTCGTTCGTCACACGCGAAATGATTTGACCGACCGGCTGGGTATCAAAGGCGCTCAGCGGCTGACAGAGTGCTGCATTCATCACGTCACAGCGCAACTGCTGGACCACACCAATTGCGGCACGGTTGAATAACAGCGCCTGCCAGTAGTGCAGCCCGGCGGCCAGTAACTGAAGCAGAATAAAACTCACCACCAGTCCGGCAACGATACCCCAGGGCATCTGATGCTTCGCCACCAGGTTATCAATAAAATAGCTGACCAGCACCGGGCCGGTCACTTCCGCTGCGGCAGCAATCCAGAGCATGCCAACCGCCAGCGACAGAGATTTGCGCCATGGCTTGCCGTAGCTCAGCAGACGCTTCAGGGTTGGCCACAAGCGTGCAGACTTAGCCATGCGGCACTCCTTTCTCATTTTCATCATCATCCAGTGCCGCTTCGAGTTGCTGATACCGGTACATATCACGATACCAGCCAGCACTGCTGGCCAGCGCATCGTGATCGCCTCGCTGCATCACGCTGCCCTGTTGCAGCACCAGAATTTCACTGGCTTCTGTCAGCGCCGACAGGCGGTGTGCGCTGATAATCAGTGTTTTCCCCTGCCCCCAGATGCGCAGATTATGCAGGATTTCGTGTTCGGTACGTCCATCCACTGCAGAAAGTGCGTCGTCCAGAATCAGGATTTCGGCATTCAGCAGGAGTGCCCTGGCAATCGAAAGACGCTGCTTCTGTCCACCGGACAGCATGACGCCGCGCTCCCCGACTTCCGTTTCATAACCCTGTGGCAGACGCAGGACATCGTCATGAACACAGGCCAGCATAGCTGCACGTTCTATCTCCAGCTGGGTTGCGCCCGGTTTCCCCAATGCAATATTGTTCGCCACACTGTCTGAGAACAGGAACGGTGTCTGGCTGACTACGGCCAGACGGCTGCGCCAGCTGTCCAGCCGTAACTGCGGCAGCGGGATCTGATGGTAGCGGATGTCACCCTGCTGAATATCAAAGTGACGCTGAATCAGGCTGAGCAGTGTGCTTTTGCCACTGCCGGTTGGCCCGCACAGTCCCAGCATTTCACCGGGTTTCAACTGGAAGATGATATCGCTTAGCACCGGACCTGTGCTGGCCGGATAGTGAAAGGCGCGAATAGCGACCTGCAGCATGCCGGGTTGAGGGGGTAAAGATTTATCGCCATCTTCCACCGCTGGCGCTTCTGCCAGCAGCGCACCGATGCGGCTCCAGGCGGCGCTGCCGCGTTCGACAATATTAAACATCCACGCCAGCGCCAGCATTGGCCAAATCATCAGGCCGAGATACATCACAAAACTGGTGAGCTGTCCCAGCGTCATCTGATCATGCCATACCATCCAGCTGCCGCCGCCAATCGCCAGCAGGTTTGAGAAACCGATCGCGATGTAGATTGTGGGATCGAAACGGGCATCGACCCGCGCGACGCGCAGGTTTTTTTCCCCGGTATCACGGGCGATGTCGGAAAATTGCTGCGACTGATGCTGTTCCAGACCAAAGGCTTTGATCATCCGGATGCTGGTCAGGCTCTCCTGCGTCTGATCGTTGAGGCTGGAGAAGGCCGCCTGTGCCAGCTTAAAGCGGTGGTGCAACTGATTACCGTAACGATGGATCACGATAGCCATAATCGGCATCGGCACCAGCGCCAGCAGCGTCAGTTGCCAGCTGATCTGAGTACTCATCACCAGCAACACCACACATCCCATCACCAGCGAATCGACCAGCGTCAGTACCCCTTCTCCGGCCGCAAACACCACGCGGTCCACGTCGTTGGTGGCGCGCGCGATCAGGTCGCCGGTGCGGTGACGCAGGTAAAATGCCGGTTGCTGACGACTCAACTGGCGATAAAAATCTTCGCGCAGTTCAACCGCCAGCTGGTAGGAGGCACCAAACAACAGGACGCGCCAGACATAGCGCAGCAGATAGACCACGATTGCCGTTGCCAGCATGATCCCAATCCACATCATGATGCGGCTGGAACTCATGTTGTCACGTGTTACACCATCGACAATCACGCCGACTACATGCGGCGGCAGCAACTGCAGAATAGCAATAACAATAAGCAGGATGACCGCGCCCAGATAGCGCCGCCACTCCCGCAGGAAATACCAACTTAACTGACTGAATAATCGCACAACGCTGCTCTCAATCTCAGGCCCTCAGAGGGCGACAGGTAAAGCCGTGGTGTATTTAATCTCTTCCATGGCGAAGCTGGATGTCACATCAATCAGGCCGGGCACCCCATTGACTACTCGCTTGTAAAAAGCATCATAGCTTTTCATATCGGCCACCTGAATGCGCAGCAGGTAATCATACTCCCCTGCCATGCGGTAAAAGGCCATGACCTCCGGCATGCTACTCACCACGGAGACAAAAGTCTGATACCAGTCGCGGCTGTGCTGCTGGGTTTTCACAAACATAAATGCCGTCAGTGACAGTCCGATTTTATCACCATCCAGCAACGCTACCCGAGCGCGAATAATGCCATCATCTTCCAGTTTTTTCAGGCGCTTCCAGCAGGGTGTGGTGGTAAGGTTGACGGCATCCGCCAATGCCTGCAGTGACAGGGTACAGTCCTGCTGCAGTAGCGCGAGCAATTTGAGGTCAGTTTTATCTAACATTCGGGGCTCCGAGAGAATCATTTTCTCCATTACCGCGATTTTAGCGGTAATTTTGCAATCTCTTTTTCCTGCACGTGCCATAAAATAGTCTCATTATTTTTTATCGGACGCCTGAGATGCACACTTGCTGGATTCGTCACGCTATCAACGAAATTAATGCTGACTTTCAACGATCGGCAGAGACCCACTTGATCCGGTTCGATCTGGCGGATTTTCCCGGCATCTGGTTCTATCTGAAAGATGAGAGCACCCATCCCAGTGGCAGTCTTAAACATCGGCTGGCACGATCTCTGTTTCTTTACGGCCTTTCTAATGGCTGGATTAAACAGGATACGCCGATTATAGAAGCCTCGTCAGGCAGCACTGCGGTTTCTGAGGCGTACTTCGCAAGGCTGCTGGGCCTGCCGTTTATTGCAGTGATGCCCGCCAGTACAGCGAAGCGTAAAATTGAGCAGATCGCGTTTTATGGCGGACAGTGCCATTTTGTCGAGGATCCCTGCCAGCTTTACGCAGAGTCTGAACGGCTGGCGCGGCAGCTGAATGGCCATTTTATGGATCAGTTTACTTACGCTGAACGCGCGACAGACTGGCGTGGCAATAACAACATTGCAGAGAGCATCTTTCGTCAGATGCAGCACGAGCCCTATCCCATTCCCCATACTGTCATCATGAGTGCAGGCACCGGCGGCACTTCAGCGACCCTGGGCCGCTATATTCGTTACCAGGGACTGGAAACGAAAATGCTGGTAGTGGATCCGCAGCATTCTGTCTTTTTCGACTACTGGAGGCAGCGTGATGCCACTCTGACCAGCACGCGCGGCAGCATGATCGAGGGGATTGGCCGTCCACGGGTAGAACCCTCGTTTATGCCTGACGTGATCGATGAAATGATAAAAGTGCCGGATGGTGCGACGCTGGCCGCCATGCTGAAACTGGAAAAGATTCTGGGACGCAAACCTGGCGCCTCTACCGGCACTAATTTCTGGGGCATGATGCAGGTGGCGAAACGCTTACGGGCGGCAAATCAGCAAGGGGCGCTGGTGACACTGCTTTGCGACAGTGGCGAACGTTATCCCGATAGCTACTATCAGACAGAGTGGGTAGCAAAACATATTGGCGATATCACGCCGTGGCATCGCGAGCTGGAATAAAAAACCGGACATCCTGTCCGGTGCACGGCAATCCTCAGCATTCGGGGGAATACGCGAGGTCAGGTGTAGCCAGCCAGTGATTTAAATAGTGAGACACTGCCTGTGTCTCGCAATGCCCTAATACGGGTAAATGCGGAAGTGCGGCTTTCAATTGCGCCATCGCATTGCCCATGATGAAGCCCTGCCCGACCTGCGCCAGCATCTCGCGATCGTTCATCGCATCACCAAACGCCATACATTCCGCCATTGTCAGCGACAGGTGATCACATAACAGCGCCAGCGCGCTGCCTTTGTTGCAGTGAGCGGGCAAGACCTCCAGCGTGTCCACCCCAGAGAAGCAGATCGTAGCCTGCTCGCCCAATGCGGCATCCAGCGAGATCTTTAGCCGACACAGATTCTGATGCTGATCAATAAAGCAGATTTTTGTCACCTGATGCGCAGGCAGCTTTTTAAGATCGCACAGCTGATAGCCGAATCCGCTCATCTGATGGGCCAGCAGCAGCTCCGGAGCAGGTCGATCGGTAAACCACCCCTGATCGTTGAAAATATGGATTGTCGCGGTGGTATCCCAGTGGCGGTGGATGACCTCTTCAGCGACGGCAGGAGGCAGATCACGTGCGAAGATAAGATTGCCAGACCGATCGTGTACGCGGGTGCCATTACCGGTGATCAGCCATGCGGGAAGTGTCATTTTTTCCCGCAGGATCTGCATTTCCTGCAGATGGCGGCCCGTTGCCAGCGCGAGATTAACACCACGCAGATGCAATGCCTGCAAACTCTCCAGAGTCTGCTGACCCAACTGATGATTCGGCAGCAACAATGTGCCATCCATATCGAACGCGGCTAAACGCACCATGATTCCCCTCCTGATGAAAGATGGCTTTACTATTGCCTGTAAATTACGGAACTAATAGTGAATACTTAAAAAAAACTGTTCCGGGTTTAGCATGCGCCAACTTAATCGCCTTAATCAGTTTCAACGTCTGTGGCAGCAGAGTCTGGGCGCCTCTCAGCAGACCTGCGTGGCAGAGATGGCGCGCCACTGCATCTGCAGCGAACGCCATCTGCGAACGTTGCTGTCACAGTGGCAGCACGCAGGCTGGCTTCGCTGGCATGGCGAGCCAGGCCGTGGCAAGCAGGGGAAATTAACGTTTCTGCAAACGCCTGAACAATTACGACAGCAGTTGCTGCAACGCCAGCTTGATGCCGGAGAGGCGGCGGAGGCTTTGCAGTTGCTGGATCTGGCACCGGAAAGGCTGATCAATATGCTGCGGCCACTCATGGGTGGTCAGTGGCAGAACGATACGCCGGTTCTGCGTATTCCCTACTATCGCCCGATGGAAAGCACTGAGCCGCGCCAGATTGCCGGACGGGCTGAACAGCATCTGGTGCGCCAGATCTACTCAGGACTGACCCGGTTTGAACAGGATGAGCCGGTGGGCGATTTGGCACACCACTGGCAACATGATGAGGCATCATGTTGCTGGTTATTCTGGTTACGTCCTCAGCTAATGTGGCACAACGACGAGCCAGTGCAGGCCGCACAACTGGTGACGCAATTCCGTCAGCTGTTGCACGATACGCGCGTGCGTGTATTGCTGGCTGATGTGATTAGCGTGGATGCCCCCCATCCGCTTGCGCTGCGGTTTATCCTGCGACGCCCTGACTTCTGGCTGCCTCATCGCCTTGCCCATCTGTTATGCCTGTTGCCTCATCCTGATGATGCTGTCATTGGCAGCGGCCCATGGAAACTGGCGCACTTTAGTCCTGAGCTGGTCAGGATTGAAAGTCATTCCCGCTGGCATCTGCAGCGGCCGCTGTTGCAAGCCGTGGAGTACTGGATTACGCCTCAGTTGTTTGATCCTGCTCTCGGCAGTAGCTGTCGTCATCCGGTGCAAATTGCCATAGGGGATGCCGATGAACTCAGGACGTTACAACCGGTGAGCAGCAGCATCAGTCTCGGCTTCTGTTATCTGGTCTGCCGACCACGAGCCGGATTTACGTGCGATCAGGCACGTACGCTTTTTCAGCTAATTCAGCAAAGCGGCATCGTCAGCCGGTTGCCACTGGATGAAGGATTAATCACGCCCAGCAGCGAACTGTTACCTGGCTGGGATGTGCCGCGGATTAATCATGTCCCGGTCCCCTTGCCGGCGACACTGACGCTGCATTATCAGTTACCGGTTGAATTACACCAGATGTCACAGGCGCTGGTTGCCCTGTTAAAACGGCACGGTTGCAGCCTGAACGTGGTGTTTCACCCGGTAAAAAACTGGCACCGCATCGAGCAACTCGATGAAGCAGATATCGTGATGGGTGACAGGCTGATTGGTGATGCGCCGGTCTTTACATTGGCCAACTGGTTGCAGAGCGATCCGCTATGGCGGCCGCTGTGGGTCACACCAGAGGGCGAAGACGTCCAGGCGCAACTGCTGGCTATTCAGCAGATCGCGGACAGCAACATTCGTACTCACACGCTTCACCAGCTTTATCATCAGCTGATGATGAAGGGCATTCTGCTGCCGCTGTTCAATTATCGCTACCAAATCCACGCACCGCCTGGCGTTGAAGGCATTGAGCTCAACACCCTGGGCTGGTTCGATTTCAGTCGCGCCTGGATTCCACCGCCCATTGATCCGCCTTGCAGCTGTTCAGCAGCGGACTGAGGCATTACCATAAGCGCAAAATTAATGACCAGGAAAACACCATGAAACGCGCTGTTGTAGTTTTCAGCGGTGGACAAGACTCCACTACCTGTCTGATTCAGGCCTTAGAGCAATATGATGAGGTTCACTGCGTCACGTTCGATTATGGACAACGCCACCGGGAAGAGATTGAGGTTGCCCGGGATCTGGCCAGTAAACTGGGCGCGCGCGCGCATAAAGTACTGGATGTGACCATGCTGAACGAACTCGCCGTCAGCAGCCTGACACGGGATAACATTCCGGTGCCGGCTTACAATCCTGAGGCCAGTGGTTTACCCAGTACGTTCGTGCCGGGCCGCAATATTCTCTTTCTGACGCTGGCCTCGGTTTACGCCTACCAGGTTGAAGCGGAAGCGGTGATCACTGGCGTCTGTGAGACCGATTTCTCTGGCTATCCCGATTGCCGTGATGAGTTTGTCAAAGCGCTGAACCATGCGGTGTCGCTTGGCATGGCGCGCGAGGTTCGTTTTGAGACGCCGCTGATGTGGCTCAACAAAGCGGAAACCTGGGCGCTGGCGGACTACTGGCAGCAGCTTTCGCTGGTACGTGAGCAGACGCTGACCTGCTATAACGGCGTGAAAGGTGACGGATGTGGTGAGTGTGCTGCCTGCAATTTAAGGGCTAATGGCTTGCAGGGGTATCTCAACGATCGTGATAGCGTAATGGCCGCGATGAAAGCTAAGAGCGGCCTTAGTTAAGGCACTCTGGCGTGGCGGCAGAGAATTTAGTTTGCCGCCTTTACCCGGTTTATGCCATCAGACGCATCAGTCGCTCGCGTAATTCTCCTTCCAGCGCAACCGCCTTCTGGGTCCGCAAATCAATACAGACAAACGTGAGTGCAGCATCCGCCACGACGGTTTCCTGACCTGCCAGCAAAACCCGCTGCGCAATAATGCCGCTTTTACCATTCAACTGCGTGATTGCACTGTCGATAGTGAGTACGTCGCCCAGCACGGCCGGGCGACGATAATTGATGTTGATGTTGACCACCACAAAAGCCAGTTTCTGTTCCTGCAACCAGTGGAATGCTTCAACCTCTTCCAGCCATTCCCAGCGAGCTTCCTCAAGAAACTCAAGATAGCGTGCATTGTTGACGTGCTGATAGACATCCAGATGATAGCCGCGCACTTTTATGGTGGTCTGCATGGTCATGCTCTCCTGCTACTGTAAGTTAACTGGTTGGACCTGTTCACTTTAGCAGAGTCGCCTGCTCAGCGCGGCTTAAGCATCACAGATGTGTACTGCCTCACAATTTCAGCCTGCCCGCATTCCGCTCTATCAACGCGTTGCCAATGCCCGGCACTTCGCTAAGTTGCTGAATTGCGCTAAAGGGCCCGTACTGTTCGCGATAGCTCACAATCGCCTGGGCTTTTTTCAACCCTACGCCATTCATGACGGCAGTGAGCTGTTCCGCTGTCGCGTCATTGATACTGACCTGCTCCTGCTGTGGCTGTAAGGGTGATGCCGGCTTTGACGCGGATAGTGCGCTCTGCGTGACAGCGTCGCTGGCAGATTCAGGGGCCGCAGAGACGCTGGTATGACAGAGTGCACCACCCAGCGCGAGGGAAAGATAAAGGGCAACGAGTTTAGGTTTAGCCATGCTGTGTTTCTCCTTGTGTTTAAACAGCAGCGACAGCGTGTCACCGCTGCGCACAAGGCACAAAAGTGGAATTGCAGAAATGGAAAAGGCCGCGAATGCGGCCTTTGATTGTTACTGTTGTTGCACTGTTTCTGCGAGGCTTACTGCATTTGTGCAGCAGCGCCGTACTTAATTTTGGCTTCTTTACGCAGGTTTTGCAGCAACGCTTCAAACGTCAGCTGTGCATTATTCTGCGTGACGCCTTTGACCATTTCGTCAATCTGCGCCTGCGGCATGCTACCCGTTTTAACTTTATCAACCGCCACCAGTACCACGTTGCCCTGCATATCTTCGCTCACACCCCATGAAGGTTTATTTTCCGCGGGCTGAGGGAGATTAAAGGCCGCCTGTGCAACAGGATCCTGCGCGTTACGGTCAACAGTTTTGCTGGCGCTCAGGGTCAGACCCGCGGCAGTCAGCGCATCCTGCTTACCGGCTTTGAGATCGGTCAGGAGTTTATCCGCCTGGGCTTTCGCCTGCTGCGTCGCTTTATCATGCTTAAGCGTGTCCGTGATCTGCGCCTTAACCTGATCCAGCGGTTTTACCGCTTCTGGTTTGTGCTCACTGATACGCAGCACAAAGGCACGATCGCCATCAACAGTGATGATATCGGAGTTGTTGCCCGGCGCGCCGTTTTGCCCCACAAGGCCACCATTAAAGATCGCCTGCTTCACCGCATCGAAGTTCAGTGCGTCTGGCAGCGTATCCTGGCTGAACCAGCCGGTCTCTTTCGCTTTCAGACCCGAAGCCTGCTCCGCACCCGCCAGTGACTCATTGTCATTGCTGGCTGCTTCGCTGACTTTCTGTTGCAGTTTGTAGAAGGCATCAACGCCCTTTTCCTGCTTCACTTTCGCGGCAATGGCGCTGCGAACGTCATTCAGCGGCTTAACCTGCTCTGGCTGAATATCGTCGAGACGAACGACCAGGAAACCCACTGAGGATTTGATCACGCCTGACATCTGGCCTTTCTGAGTCAGACCCGCATTTTTCAGCTCATCCGGCGTCGTTGAAGGTTCCAGCCAGCCCATATCACCGCCCTTACGCGCAGAAATAGGGTCGATTGATTTGGCTTTCGCCACATCCGCGAAGCTGGCGCCACCTTTCAGCTGGGCCAGTACCGCATTGGCATCGGCTTCAGTTTTAGTCTGAATCACGCTGTAACGCGTACGCTGCGGCTGTGTATAGTCTGCTTTATGCTGGTCGTACCAGGCCTGAATATCCGCCTCGCTGGCATCCTGTTGCATGCTGGCCGCATCCATCAGGATATAGCTGACACGGAACTGTTCCGGCGCCATAAAACTGGTTTTATGCTGCTGATAATACTGACTGATTTCATCGTCGGTGACGGTTTGCTTCGCCGCCAGCGCGTTGACGTCCAGCGTCGCCTGACGAATGTCACGCTGTTGTGAAACCAGGTCCACCAGTTTACTGGCTTCGCCTTTGAGCGTGAAATCGGTGTTAGCAACGGCATTAATCAGCTGCTGATTAGAAAGTTGCTTACGCAATGCTTCAGCGTACTGGTCAGCACTGAAACCCATGTTGCCGATCAGAGCCAGATATTTCGCATTGTCGAATTTGCCGTTGGTCTGGAAAGCCTGCTGATTGAAGATAGCCTGCTTAACCTGATCGTCACTGATGCTGAGGTGGAGATCTTTGATGTAGCTGTCAAGCAGCGCCTGATCGATTAACTGCGACAGCGCCTGCTGGCGGATCTGCTGCATGTAGCCATCGTTGCTGGCCAACTGCGAGAACTGGTCGCCCAGCATCTGCTGCTGACGGCTGCGTTCGCTGTTGAACGCCTGCTCCAGCTGTCCACGGCTGATCTCCTGACCATTAACTTTGGCCGCATAATCGTTATTGCCGCCAATCAGATAGTTGCCAACGCCCGTCAGCACAAAGGAGACCATAATCAGTCCCAGAATAATCTTGAGCACGACATTGTTCGACGCCGCGCGTAAATTGTCCATCATGGTATGGCAACACTCCGCTGTAGTGTGAATGTAAAGCTCGGTCGCAATTCGCCACTCGCTGGCGACTCACGCAACTGCAGGCTTAGCTGGCAGTCTCAATCCGGTCCAGGTCCATCTTACGGCCCGATTCTCACCGGTTAAAACAAAAAAAAGGCACATCAGATTGATGTGCCCGTATGTTACATGAGAACGGGTTAATCGTCCTCTAATCCACTGAAGAAAATGCGTCAATGAATCTATTCGTTGTTATTAATTGACAGCGTCTTTCAATGCTTTACCAGCACGGAAACCGGGAACTTTACCGGCCGGAATGGTGATCTCTTTACCGGTTTGCGGATTACGACCGGTACGTGCAGCGCGGTCACGCACAGAGAATGTGCCGAAACCCACCAGAGCCACTTCATCACCCTCTTTCAGCGCATCTGAAACTGAGCCCATAAATGCATCTAAAACACGTCCTGCAGCAGCTTTAGAAATATCAGCATCGGCAGCAATTTTGTCGATCAATTGTGACTTATTCACTCTATTCATCCCCTCTTTTATTATTTCACATCGCACCCTGCATCCAGCCAGGTCCGAGCGCGCAGCAAGTTATATCAAGCCAGTGACGCCGAAACAACGTAATTTCTCTGAGAACGTCGCGTCGGCAGCCACCTAAATTAGCGGCACAAAAAAAAGCTGGCAAGCGCCAATTGCCTTGCCAGCTCCGCTTTTTAACGGTTTATGCCGTTAATCACTATTTTGCTGTCGCGACCTGCATGCCGTATGGCGCATTTTCCAGTGCCAGATTCAGCACCTCTTCAATGCGTTTCACCGGATGAATCTCCAGATCGGCAATCACGTTCTGTGGAATTTCTTCCAGATCACGCTTGTTGTCGTCCGGGATCAGCACAGTTTTAATACCGCCACGGTGTGCTGCCAGCAGTTTTTCTTTCAGCCCACCAATCGGCAGTACCTGACCACGAAGGGTAATTTCACCGGTCATGGCGACATCTGCACGAACCGGGTTACCGGTCAGACAGGAAACCAGCGCAGTACACATGGCGATACCGGCACTTGGACCATCTTTCGGTGTGGCGCCTTCTGGCACGTGAACGTGAATATCACGTTTTTCGTAGAAGTCACCATTGATGCCAAGCTTCTCGGCACGGGCACGCACTACGGTCAGTGCAGCCTGAATCGACTCCTGCATCACTTCACCCAGAGAACCGGTGTAAGTCAGTTTGCCTTTACCCGGCACGCAGGCGGTTTCAATGGTCAGCAGATCGCCACCCACTTCCGTCCAGGCCAGGCCAGTAACCTGACCGACACGGTTTTCACTGTCAGCACGGCCATAGTCAAAGCGCTGTACGCCCAGGAAGTCCTTGAGGTTTTCGCCATTGATGGTGATGTGCTTCTTAGTCTTGTCCATCAGCAGTGATTTCACCGCTTTACGACACAACTTCGACAGCTCACGCTCAAGGCTACGCACACCGGCTTCACGGGTGTAGTAACGGATAATGCCGACAATCGCGCTGTCTTCAACCGTAATTTCGCTGGCTTTCAGGGCGTTACGTTCAATCTGCTTAGTCAGCAGATGCTGCTTAGCGATATTCAGCTTTTCATCTTCGGTGTAACCCGACAGACGAATCACTTCCATACGATCCAGCAGCGGTGCCGGAATATTCATTGAGTTCGACGTTGCCACAAACATCACATCAGAGAGGTCATAGTCGACTTCCAGATAGTGGTCGTTGAACGCAATGTTCTGCTCAGGATCAAGCACTTCCAGCAGGGCAGACGCAGGATCGCCACGCATGTCAGAAGACATTTTGTCGATCTCATCCAGCAGGAACAGCGGGTTTTTAACCCCCACTTTCGCCATTTTCTGGATTAATTTACCCGGCATAGAGCCGATGTAAGTACGGCGGTGACCACGGATTTCTGCTTCATCACGCACGCCACCCAGCGCCATACGCACATATTTACGTCCGGTCGCTTTCGCGATCGACTGACCCAGAGAAGTTTTACCTACCCCTGGCGGTCCGACGAGGCAGAGAATCGGCCCTTTGATTTTGCTGACGCGACTTTGAACCGCAAGATACTCAAGAATACGATCCTTCACGCGCTCCAGGCCGTAATGGTCGGTATCCAGCGTCTCCTGCGCTTTACGCAGATCTTTCTTCACTTTGCTGCGCGCGTTCCACGGAACCTGAACCATCCAGTCGATGTAGCCGCGAACCACGGTGGCTTCAGCGGACATCGGGGACATCATTTTCAGCTTCTGCAGCTCAGCTTCTGCTTTCTCACGCGCTTCTTCCGGCATTTTTGCCGCGTCGATTTTGCGTTTTAACGCTTCGTACTCGTCAGGCGCGTCATCCATCTCGCCCAGCTCTTTCTGAATCGCCTTCATCTGCTCATTCAGATAGTACTCGCGCTGGCTTTTCTCCATCTGCTTCTTAACACGGTTGCGAATACGCTTCTCAACCTGCAGCAAATCGATTTCAGACTCCATCATCGCCATCAGATATTCCAGACGCTCGTTGACGTCGGACATCTCCAGCACAGACTGTTTGTCTGCCAGTTTCAGTGGCATATGTGCTGCGACGGTGTCGGCAAGGCGGGCCGCATCGTCAATATTGTTCAGCGAGGTTAAAACCTCTGGTGGGATCTTTTTATTGAGTTTGATGTAGCCTTCAAACTGATTGATCGCCGTGCGCACCAGCACTTCCTGCTCGCGCTCTTCGATCTCTGGCGAAACCAGATATTCAGCTTGTGCCACAAAATGGTCACCGTTATCGGCCAGCGTCGTAATGTGGGCGCGCTGTAAACCTTCGACCAGAACTTTGACGGTGCCGTCCGGCAGTTTCAGCATTTGCAATACTGAGGCTACGGTCCCTACTGAAAAGAGATCGTTAATGCCAGGTTCATCCGTTGAAGCCTCTTTCTGTGCGACCAGCATGATTTTTTTATCATGATCCATTGCGGCTTCAAGGCACCGAATTGATTTTTCCCGGCCAACAAACAACGGAATTACCATGTGCGGATAAACCACCACGTCGCGCAGCGGCAACACGGGGATTTCAATGCGTTCAGAACGCTCAGGATTCATAGAGCTCTCTCTTTGTTTAATGTCCGCCAGGTGATGGGAACCGCATCAGGCAGGTATGCAGTTAAACCCACAGGTATCTGAGTATATGGGGATGCTTATCCGACATTCAACGTCACAGAGGCGAGAAAAGCAAAAGGGGAAACATTTTCCCCTTTTTTATTATGACAACATGGACGATCTGTTTAATTATTCGCCAGACGCCTGCGCTTCATGCTTACCATAGATCAACATGGGCTCAGACTGACCTTCAATAACTGATTCATCAATCACTACTTTTTCCACGTCGTCCATGGAAGGCAAATCATACATCGTTTCCAGCAATGCGCCTTCTACGATGGAACGCAGACCACGTGCACCGGTTTTACGTGACATCGCTTTCTTCGCAATGGCAGTTAACGCCTCGTCACGGAACTCCAGCTCAACGCCTTCCAGGTTAAACAGCGCCTGGTACTGTTTCGTCAGGGCGTTTTTAGGTTCACGCAGAATCTGAATCAGTGCTTCTTCGCTCAGTTCGCTCAGAGTGGCAACCACTGGCAGACGACCGATGAACTCAGGAATCAGACCAAATTTGATCAAATCCTCAGGTTCACACTGTGAAAGCAATTCGCCTTCGCTGGCTTTCTGCGACTTCCCTTTCACGGTGGCGCCGAAACCGATACCGGATCCGGTTTCAACACGCTGGGAAATCACTTTGTCCAGGCCGGCAAATGCGCCGCCGCAGATAAATAGAATTTTCGAGGTATCAACCTGCAAAAACTCCTGCTGCGGATGCTTACGTCCACCCTGCGGTGGAACGGCAGCGACGGTGCCTTCAATCAGCTTAAGCAGAGCCTGCTGTACGCCTTCACCTGACACGTCACGGGTAATCGACGGGTTATCTGACTTGCGTGAGATTTTGTCGATTTCATCGATATAAACGATGCCGCGCTGTGCTTTCTGAACGTCGTAATCACACTTCTGCAGCAGTTTCTGGATGATGTTTTCAACGTCTTCACCCACATAACCGGCTTCAGTCAGCGTAGTGGCGTCAGCCATGGTGAACGGCACATCCAGCAGGCGTGCAAGGGTTTCTGCCAGCAGCGTTTTACCACTACCGGTGGGACCAATCAGCAGAATGTTACTTTTGCCCAGTTCGATGCCATTGCTGGTATCGCCGTTGCGCAAACGCTTGTAGTGGTTGTAAACGGCAACCGCCAGCACTTTCTTCGCTCTTTCCTGGCCGATGACATAATCATCAAGGTGATGGCGAATTTCATGTGGGGTTGGCAACGCACTACGTTCACGATGCGGCGCAACTTCTTTAATCTCTTCGCGAATGATGTCGTTGCACAGGTCAACACATTCATCGCAGATATACACTGACGGCCCGGCAATCAGCTTTCGCACTTCATGCTGGCTTTTGCCGCAAAAAGAGCAGTACAGCAACTTTCCTGAACCGTCTTTGCGCTTATCTGTCATCAGTTAACCTCTTCTAGTTCTCAGGCCATACACGCGTACGGCTCAGGCCGTGCAGAGACGGCCGAAATTCATTCAACCCATAATAGTACCGTTGTCCTGTTAACTATAGACCAGGGACAACGGTAAGTCGGGTCTTATTGGCGATGCGTCAGAATTGAATCGACTAATCCATACTCTACCGCTTCACTTGCAGAGAGGAAACGATCACGCTCGGTATCGCGCTCAATTTCTTCCAGCGTTTTACCGGTATGCTCAGCCATCAGCTCATTCATACGCTGCTTAACTTTCAGGATCTCGCGCGCATGGATCTCAATATCTGACGCCTGGCCCTGATAGCCGCCCAGCGGCTGGTGGATCATTACACGTGAGTTTGGCAGACAGAAACGTTTACCTTTGGTACCCGCCGTCAGCAGGAACGCACCCATTGAACAGGCCTGTCCCATACAGATGGTGCTGACATCCGGTTTAATAAATTTCATGGTGTCGTAGATCGACATACCGGCCGTGATCACACCGCCAGGTGAGTTGATGTACAGATAGATATCTTTTTCCGGATTTTCAGCTTCCAGAAACAGCATCTGCGCCACGATCAGATTTGCCATGTGGTCTTCAACCTGGCCGGTCAGAAAAATGACACGCTCTTTCAGCAGACGGGAGTAGATGTCGTATGAACGCTCACCACGCGAAGTTTGTTCAACCACCATTGGCACCAGCGCATTGTGCGGTGCAGTATATTCACGATCGCCACTGTATGACATTACCGTCTCCTGGATAAATTTCATTGGCAACATTCTGTACCGATTCTACGTAAGACGCGCGGGAAACTCCACGTCGCACCTTTTCCGACACCTTCAGGACGGTTAATCAGCCAGCCTCACTCTCATTTCTGCATACTCCCACTATCTGGGGATGCTGCACGCATGTTTCAAGCATAACAATCTTTTCCCTGTTCGCTAACCCGGAAAAAGCGATGCGTGAATAATTTGCCGATTAATTAAACAAATAGCAGCGAAGAGTGCCGTTCTGTACGCAAAACACAAAAAAGCCCGTGACTTTTCAGTCACGGGCTTAGCACAGACGGTTAAATGTGAGATCAGGCCTGAGCGGTCTGATTCATCAGATCCTGGAAGTTGGTCTCTTTCTCAGTCACTTTAGCTTTCGCCAGGACTGCTTCAACCGCTTGCTCTTCCAGCGCGACGTTGCGCATATTGTTCATCAGCTCGTTATTCTTGCTGTAGAACTCGATCACTTCCTGCGGATCTTCATACGCAGAAGCCATCTCTTCGATCATGGTGCTTACGCGTGCTTCGTCAGCTTTCAGCTCATGGGTACGAATCACTTCGCCCAGCAGCAGACCGACAACAACACGGCGTTTAGCCTGCTCTTCGAACAGTTCGCGTGGCAGTTCCAGCGCCTGCTGTTCGTTACCACCGAAACGCTGTGCAGCCTGACGACGCAGAACGTCGATTTCGCTGTCAACCAGCGCAGCTGGCACGTCGATTTCGTTAGCTTCAACCAGACCGTCGATCGCCTGCGTTTTGATGCGGTTACGGATAGCGCCTTTCAGCTCGCGATCCATGTTCTTACGCACTTCGGTACGCAGACCGGCAACTGAACCATCTTCAACGCCGAAACGTTTGATGAACTCTTCAGTCAGCTCTGGCAGTTCGCGCGTTTCAACTTTCTTCAGCACGATCTCGAACTTCGCATCTTTCCCTTTCAGGGTTTCTGCGTGGTAGTCGTCCGGGAATTTCACATCGATAGTGAAAGTCTCGCCCGCTTTGTGACCCACAACGCCTTCTTCAAAGCCTGGGATCATGCGGCCCTGGCCCATGGCCAGTACGAAATCAGTGGCTTTGCCGCCTTCGAACTCTTCACCGTCAACAGAACCGTTGAAATCGATAGTGGCACGATCTTCCGGGCCTGCAGCAGCGTCGCTTTCGATCCAGTTGGCCTGCTGCTTACGCAGCGTGTCCAGCATGGTATCAACGTCAGCGTCAGTGACTTCAACGACTGGTTTTTCGACTTCGATGTTTTCCAGGCCTTTCAGCTCAACTTCCGGATAAACTTCGAATTCAACCGCGTAAGTGAAATCCTGACCTTCTTTGTACTCACCTGGCACGTAGTTTGGTGCGCCAGCCGGGTTAATTTTTTCTTTGATGATGGCGTCAACGAAGTTGCGCGTCATCAGCTCGCCCAGCACGTCCTGACGGACAGAAGCGCCATAACGCTGCGCAACGATGTTCATCGGCACTTTGCCTTTACGGAAACCATCGATACGGACTTTCCTGGCAACGTCAACCAGTTCTTTTTTTACTGCACTTTCGATGCTGTCAGCTGCAACAGTAATCGTAATGCGACGGCCCAGGCCCTGAGTGGTTTCTACAGAAACTTGCATCTTGTTACCTCAAAAAATCACGTGCTCGGTCAACTTCAGACACCACACATAGTGAAATGCGCCGTATCCAACAACCGGGACGGCTTCCGTGAAGAGAACCTGATCCCTGTTACCAGAAGCGTCCCGAAGACATTCCGGAAAAATAGACGCAGCATTATAGCGGCATCGCTGGAATGAGTCGAGGACGCTAACTCACCACTTTTCAGCAGGTTTGCTGCTTTTTTGAGCCAGGGATCGCGTTTTTCGCTAAATAACAGAAAAAACGGCCCGCAGGCCGTTTTAGAGAAGGGAGGTCAGGCGAGTGTACCGGCACCACGGCAGTTAGGCGAAGCCAGTACGGTATCCTGCAATCCTTCCCACTCTTTCAGTGTGTAAGTATGCAGGGCTAAAGCATGAACGCTGCCCGCTAATTCAGCCGCCAGCTCGCCATAAATTAAGCGATGACGCGCCAGAAAGCGCTGGCCTGCAAAACAGTCGCTGACAATGACCACTTTGAAGTGACTTTCTGAGCCGGCAGGAACGTTGTGCCGGTAGCTTTCGTCATGCACTTCCAGATGAGCTGGCTGAAATGCCACACGCAGCTTTTCTTCTATTTGTTCGCGGATCATGGCTATTACTCCTCAATGGCGAGCGCTGTGCCCCATCTCATTCAATCTTAGTCGCTTTTAGTGCGCTTACCCGTCAGCAGAGGCTAAATATTGCATTTTATGTCAGCCCGCCTCCGACGCGCATAATAACGTAGCTGAAACGAACAGCAAACTAACCTGTCAGAGAAGGGGCTTAAAACGGTTTCAGACACAATTTCACCGGCAACAGGGCTTTTTTCACTGCCGGGCAATGCTATGATGCCTCCAGTTTTTGCAAACCAACCCCCTGACACCAACGAGAAAAAGTATGTTGAAAAAACTGTTATTCCCACTGTTGGCTGCGTTCATTTTAGCCGGCTGTGCAACCAGCAATAATACCCTGACAATCCAGCCTAAAATTCAGTTGCCACAGCAGGACCCGGGCCTGATGGGCGTAACCGTCAGCATCAACGGTGCCGACCAGCGTAAAGATCAGGCGCTGGCAAAAGTAAACCGTGATGGTCAGCTAGTGACCTTAACACCTTCGCGCGATCTGCGTTTCCTGCTGCAGGAAGTGCTGGAGAAGCAGATGACCGCTCGCGGTTATATGGTTGGTCCTAATGGCGCGGTAGACCTTCAGATTGTGGTTAACAACCTCTATGCTGACGTGACGCAGGGCAATGTGCGCTATAGCATCACCACCAAAGCGGACATTTCGATCATTGCGACCGCAAAAAACGGCAACAAACAGGTTAAAAACTACCGCCAGACTTACAGCGTAGAAGGCGCGTTCAACGCCAGTAACCAGAAGATCACCAACGCGGTTAACTCCACCATGAGCGATGTGATCGCGGATATGGCGCAGGACACCAGCGTCAACGACTTCATCAAGCAAAACGCCCGTTAACACCCTCTCTCTTCTGCCCTGCCTTGTGCAGGGCATTTTGTTATCTGCAGGATCCGCATGAACCACTACCTTCGCCTCTTCAGCCAGAAAAACGCCGCCGTATTGTTGCTCCTTGGGTTCGCTTCGGGATTGCCGCTGGCACTGACATCGGGCACGTTGCAGGCGTGGATGACGGTGGAAAATGTCGATTTAAAAACCATTGGCTTCTTTTCGCTGGTCGGCCAGGCCTACGTCTTTAAATTTCTCTGGTCACCCATGATGGACCGCTATACGCCGCCGTTTCTGGGCCGCCGCCGCGGCTGGTTGCTGCTCAGTCAGCTGGCGCTGGTGGGGGGGATTTTCGCGATGGGATTTCTGCAACCAGGACGCGATCTGACCCTGATGGCCGCGCTGGCGGTGCTGATCGCTTTCTGCTCCGCCTCTCAGGATATTGTCTTTGATGCCTGGAAAACGGATATCCTGCCACCTGAAGAACGTGGCAGCGGTGCCGCGATTACCGTGCTGGGTTATCGTCTGGCGATGCTGATTTCAGGCGGACTGGCGTTGTGGCTGGCTGACCGCTATCTGGGCTGGCAGGCAACCTACTGGCTGATGGCGCTGATGATGGTGCCGGGTATTATCGCGACGCTTGCGGCCAGCGAGCCCGACACACGCATCTCTACCCCACATTCGCTGCGTCAGGCGGTTGTTGATCCCCTTAAGGATTTTTTCCAGCGTAACAACGCCTGGTTGCTGATTACCCTGATTATTCTTTACAAGCTGGGCGATGCATTCGCCGCCTCGCTGACCACCACCTTTTTGATTCGTGGCGTCGGCTTCAATGCCGGTGACGTCGGCCTGGTCAACAAGACGCTGGGCCTGCTGGCGACGATTATCGGGGCGCTCTATGGCGGTGTTCTGATGCAGCGTCTGAGTCTGTTCCGGGCACTGATGATTTTCGGCGTGCTGCAGGCAGTCTCAAACTTTGGTTACTGGCTGCTGGCGGTGACCGACAAACAATTGTGGAGTATGGCCAGCGCGGTTTTTGTTGAAAACCTGTGCGGCGGCATGGGCACGGCGGCCTTCGTGGCCCTGTTAATGACCCTTTGCAACAAATCCTTCTCTGCAACACAGTTTGCCCTGCTGTCGGCGCTCTCAGCCGTTGGTCGGGTCTATGTTGGCCCGGCTGCGGGCTGGCTGGTTGAACTCTGGGGCTGGCCAACATTTTATGCTTTTACGGTATTTGCGGGACTGCCTGGGCTGCTACTGCTGACTTTTTGTCGACACACACTGAATCAGGTCGAGCAAAGTGGCAATTTCCTCACACGAAGCTACTATCCTCATGGTTATCGCTGGACTAATCGTCTGTTTGCAGCCGGATGCGGCGTACTGGCTCTCTGGCTGGTAGCGCTGGCACTGAACGCACTGGGACTGACTGCGCTGGCACCGCTGCTGACCCGCCTGTTCGAGCTGGGCATGACCCTCTCCTTACTGGCGGTGCTTGCCGGGGTGTTGCTGGACTACCGGGCGCTGAAGAAAACGCCGGTGTTACCTGCATCAGATGCTTAAGTAAAATCGATAGGTTAACGAACGGCGACTTATTTTATGCCATGCCGATAAGTCGCCATCATTTATCATCGCGTGTTATTTTTAAAAAATAAGAATATGACCTGAGGAGGCGTAGCGGAAATACTAAAAACCGGTGAGCAATTACTTTAGTTAAATTTCATCGCGCAAATGATGCAGACTTGTTAAATATTTGGGAGTTAAAAGTAAGGGTTATTCCTTTCCCTGATTTTTTTACGGTTACTTCCATTGGTTTTTGTTATATTGATGCCAACTGCTTGTCTGCGTTAATTATTTGTCACCTGGCGCAACATCTGTGACACCCTTAGCAAAAGGTGTCAACACGTATCTGACACATCCTTAAGCTGGTTTACACTGCATAAACCTTCCCGTAAAATGCGCGCACACTTAAACGACAATAGAGCCCTTTGTCATTGAGGTCGTTAAATGAGACTCAGTAAATACAATAAAAGTTTGGGGATTTTGTCATTAATTGCAGGCACTTTATTAATGAGTGGCTGCGATAGTGCATTGTTAAATCCCAAAGGACAGATTGCACTGGAGCAACGTTCGCTGATACTGACTGCCTTTGGCCTGATGTTGATCGTCGTGATTCCCGCAGTCCTGATGGCCGTGGTGTTTGCCTGGAAATATCGGGCATCCAACACGAATGCGAAGTACAGCCCTAACTGGTCACACTCTAACAAAGTGGAAGCCGTGGTCTGGACCATTCCGATCCTGATCATTATCTTCCTCAGTGTGCTGACCTGGAAATCGACCCACGCACTGGAGCCCAGCAAACCGCTGCAATCTGATGTGAAACCGGTTGAGATCGATGTGGTTGCACTGGACTGGAAATGGTTGTTCATTTACCCGGAGCAGGGTATTGCGACCGTGAACCAGATTGCCTTCCCGGCAAACACTCCGGTGAACTTCAAAATTACGTCTAACTCCGTCATGAATTCTTTCTTCATCCCAACGCTCGGCAGCCAGATTTATGCGATGGCTGGTATGCAGACCAAACTGCATCTGATTGCGAATGAGCCGGGAATTTTCGACGGTATCTCTGCGAACTTCAGTGGTCGTGGTTTCTCTGGCATGAAGTTTAAAGCCATTGCAACCAAAGACGATGCGGAATTCCAGCAGTGGGTGGCTAAAGTTAAAGCAGCCCCTAACACGCTGACTACTATGGATGATTTCGAGAAAGTGGCTGTGCCAAGCGAAAATCACCCGGTGGAATATTTCTCTTCAGCTGATCCTAAATTGTTCATGCAAGTCATCGACAAGTTCAAGATGAGCCACGGGAAAATGGACATGCCACAGCATGAAGGTATGGACATGAGTCACGCCGCTTCCGCGGGAGCCGAGGAATAATACGATGTTCGGAAAATTAACACTTGATGCAGTGCCGTACCATGAGCCGATTATCATGGTTACGGTTGCCGCTATCCTGATAGGTGGTGCGGCGCTGGTCGCTGCGATTACCTATTTTGGTAAGTGGAAATATCTGTGGTCTGAATGGCTGACGTCAATCGACCACAAACGCCTGGGTATCATGTACATCATCATGGCATTCGTCATGCTGATTCGTGGTTTCGCTGATGCCATTATGATGCGTACCCAGCAGGTTATGGCTTCGGCCGGTGAAGCGGGCATTCTGCCACCGCACCACTACGACCAGATCTTTACCGCGCACGGCGTGATTATGATCTTCTTCGTGGCGATGCCTTTCGTGGTTGGCCTGATGAACATCGCCGTTCCGTTGCAGATTGGTGCACGTGACGTCGCGTTCCCGTTCCTGAACAACCTGAGCTTCTGGTTTACTGCGGTCGGTGTGATCCTGGTTAACCTGTCGCTGGGCGTGGGCGAGTTCGCACAGACCGGCTGGCTGGCTTATCCGCCGCTTTCCGGCGCGGAGTACAGTCCCGGCGTCGGGGTCGATTACTGGATCTGGAGCCTTCAGCTTTCAGGTATTGGTACGACCTTAACCGGTATTAACTTCTTCGTGACTATCCTGAAGATGCGCGCACCGGGCATGAGCCTGTTCAAAATGCCGGTCTTTACCTGGACCGCGCTGTGCACCAACGTCCTGATCATCGCTGCGTTCCCGGTTCTGACCGTGACCCTGGCGCTGTTGACCCTTGATCGTTATCTCGGCTTCCATTTCTTCACCAATGAAATGGGCGGGAACATGATGATGTACGTCAACCTGATCTGGGTCTGGGGCCATCCGGAAGTGTATATCCTGGTACTGCCGGTGTTTGGTGTGTTCGCAGAGATTACCGCGACCTTCTCCAAAAAACGTCTGTTTGGTTATACCTCTCTGGTGTGGGCGACCATCGCCATTACCGTGCTGTCGTTTATCGTCTGGTTGCACCACTTCTTCACCATGGGTGCAGGTGCCAACGTTAACGCCTTCTTCGGTATCATGACGATGATCATCGCGATTCCGACCGGGGTTAAAATCTTTAACTGGCTGTTCACCATGTATCAGGGCCGCATTCAGATGCACTCTGCCATGTTGTGGACCGTTGGCTTCCTGGTAACCTTCTCTGTAGGGGGTATGACCGGCGTACTGCTGGCCGTTCCGGGCGCTGACTTTATTCTGCATAACAGCCTGTTCCTGATTGCTCACTTCCACAACGTTATCATCGGTGGTGTGGTCTTCGGTTGTATGGCAGGCGTGACCTACTGGTTCCCGAAAGCATTCGGCTTCACCCTGAACGAAACCTGGGGTAAGCGCGCATTCTGGTTCTGGATCATTGGCTTCTTCGTTGCCTTTATGCCGCTGTACGCACTGGGCTTCATGGGCATGACCCGTCGTCTGAGCCAGGATATCGATCCACAGTTCCACCCTCTTCTGGTGGTTGCGGCGGTCGGTGCTGGTCTGATTGCAATGGGTATCCTGTGTCAGCTGACCATGTTCTACGTTTCAGTACGTGACCGTGATCAGAACCGTGATGTGACAGGTGACCCGTGGGGCGGTCGTACGCTGGAGTGGGCAACCTCTTCACCACCACCGTTCTATAACTTTGCTGTCATCCCACATGTGCATGAGCGTGATGCTTTCTGGGAAATGAAAGAGAAAGGCGAAGCGTACAAACAGCCGGCATCTTATGAAGAGATTCATATGCCGAAAAACAGTGGTGCTGCAATCGTCATCTGCGCATTCGCTACTGTAATGGGCTTCGCGCTGATCTGGCATATCTGGTGGATGGCTGGTCTTTCCTTCCTCGGCATGATCGTTACCTGGATCGTGAAGAGCTTCGACGAAGACGTGGATTACTACGTTCCGGTTGCTGAAGTTCAGAAGATTGAAAACCAGCACTTTGACGAAATCAGCAAAGCAGGTCTGAAATAATGTCAACTGAAACTCTTAAACATCACCACGACGCCCATGCGGAGCATGGGCATCACGATGCAGGAGCCAATAAAGTCTTTGGCTTCTGGATCTACCTGATGAGTGACTGCATTATCTTCGCAACCCTGTTTGCGACCTATGCTGTCATGGTCAACAACACTGCCGGTGGCCCGGCAGGTAAAGATATCTTTGAGCTGCCGTTTGTTCTGGTAGAAACCGCCCTGCTGCTGTTGAGTTCGATCACTTACGGCATGGCTGTTATCTCCATGAACAAGGAGCAAAAAGGTGCCGTTATCGGCTGGCTGGCGCTGACCTTCCTGTTCGGTCTGGGCTTCATCGGGATGGAAATCTATGAATTCCATCACCTGATTGCTGAAGGCTTTGGTCCGGATCGCAGTGGCTTCCTGTCTGGCTTCTTTACGCTAGTCGGTACTCACGGTCTGCACGTGACCTCCGGTCTGATCTGGATGCTGGTTCTGATGTTCCAGGTTTCTAAACGTGGCCTGAACGCGACTAACCGCACCCGTATCATGTGTCTGAGCCTGTTCTGGCACTTCCTGGACGTGGTCTGGATTTGCGTCTTCACCGTTGTTTACCTGATGGGAGCCATGTAATGAGTCATTCTGTTAACGAACATGGCGCTTCACACGGTAGCGTGAAGTCCTACATGATCGGCTTCATCCTCTCTATCATCCTGACGGCCATCCCGTTCTGGATGGTAATGGATGGCAGTGCATCTCACGGTACTATCCTCGGTGTTGTTCTGGTTTGTGCGGTAATCCAGGTGCTGGTTCACCTGGTCTACTTCCTACACTTAGACAGCAAATCTGAGGGTGGCTGGAACATGGTAGCCATTGTTTTCTCGGCCATCATCATCCTGATTGTCGTAGTGGGCTCACTGTGGATCATGTGGAACCTCAACTACAACATGATGCCTCACTAAAGAGTCACGCGTAATGTTTAAGCAATACCTGCAAGTTACAAAACCAGGAATTATTTTCGGGAATTTAATTTCTGTGATCGGCGGATTTCTGTTGGCTTCCAAAGGCAACACAGATTACGCCCTGTTTCTCATCACCCTGGTGGGCGTGTCACTGGTGGTTGCATCGGGTTGTGTTTTCAACAACGTGATTGACCGCGACATTGACATCAAGATGGAGAGAACCAGGAATCGGGTGCTGGTAAAAGGCCTCATCTCCGCGAAAGTAAGCCTGGTTTATGCCACTGTGCTGGGTATTGCCGGCTTTGCGTTGCTCTACTTCGGTGCTAATCCGCTGGCCATGTGGCTGGCGGTGATGGGCTTCGTGGTGTACGTGGGTATCTACAGTCTTTACATGAAGCGTAATTCCGTTTACGGAACGCTGATTGGCAGTCTGTCAGGTGCTGCGCCGCCGGTTATCGGCTACTGTGCAGTCTCTAACCAGTTTGATGCTGGTGCGTTAATCCTGCTGGCGATCTTTAGCCTGTGGCAGATGCCGCATTCGTACGCGATTGCTATCTTCCGCTTTAAAGATTATCAGGCAGCGAACATCCCGGTTCTGCCGGTGGTGAAAGGCATTTCCGTGGCTAAGAATCATATTACGCTCTATATTCTGGCGTTTATGATTGCCACGCTGATGCTGACGCTGGGTGGCTACGCGGGTTACAAATATCTGGTTGTGGCTGCTGCGGTCAGCGTCTGGTGGCTGGGCATGGCGTTATCGGGTTACAAAACCGCAGATGACCGTGTCTGGGCACGCAAGCTGTTTGTCTTTTCTATCGTGACCATCACCGCGCTGAGCGTGATGATGTCGGTAGATTCGCTGGCTCCGGCTTCAAAGGACCTGCTGACTTACGTCTGGTAACTGGCACCGATACAGCATGAAAAGGGCGCGATTATCGCGCCCTTTCTTTTTGTTACCACTGCTTAAAAACTATTGTTTTACCCGCCCTGCCCCGCCACCTAGAATAAAAGCAGCACATTAACAGAGGTTGGAATGAACGATAATAAAATGACTCCGGTGGAGCTGCGCGCCACATGGGGCCTCGGTACGGTCTTTTCCCTGCGCATGCTGGGAATGTTTATGGTCCTGCCGGTACTGACCACTTATGGCATGGCATTACAGGGCGCAAGTGAAACCTTAATCGGTCTGGCGATTGGCATCTATGGCCTTGCTCAGGCAATCTTTCAGATTCCTTTTGGTCTGCTCTCCGATCGCATCGGCCGTAAGCCGTTAATTGTCGGCGGACTGTTGTTGTTTGTTCTGGGCAGCGTTATCGCCGCCTGCACCGACTCCATCTGGGGCATTATTCTGGGTCGTGCGCTGCAGGGTTCAGGCGCGATTGCGGCTGCCGTAATGGCCCTGTTATCCGATTTAACCCGTGAGCAGAACCGCACCAAAGCAATGGCGTTTATCGGCATCAGTTTTGGCGTGACCTTCGCGATTGCTATGGTTGTCGGCCCGATTGTTACGCACGCGCTGGGTCTGCATGCGCTGTTCTGGATGATTGCGATTCTGGCGTCGCTGGGTATCGTGATTACCCTGCTTGTGGTGCCGTCCGCTTCCCATCATGTCCTGAACCGTGAATCGGGTATGGTGAAAGGCAGCTTCCGCAAAGTATTGGCTAACCCGCGTCTGGTAAAGCTCAATATCGGTATTTTCTGCCTGCATGTTCTGCTGATGTCGAGCTTTGTGGCGTTACCCGGACAGTTTGAGCAGGCTGGATTCCCGGCCCCCGAGCATTGGAAAGTTTATCTTTCCACTATGCTTATCGCCTTTGCCGGCGTGGTGCCGTTTATTATTTATGCCGAAGTGAAGCGTCGTATGAAGCGCGTGTTTGTCGGCTGCGTCGGGATGATTGTCATTGCTGAGATTGTACTGTGGGGCGCGGAAGGTCATTTCTGGACGCTGGTCGTGGGTGTTCAGCTCTTCTTCTTCGCCTTTAATCTGATGGAAGCCATCCTGCCTTCACTGATCAGTAAAGAGTCCCCTGCAGGTTATAAAGGTACGGCGATGGGGATCTACTCCACCAGCCAGTTCCTGGGTGTGGCCGTTGGTGGCAGTATGGGTGGCTGGGTATTTGGTCATTTCGATGCTCAGACCGTGTTCCTGGTTGGCGCGATGGTGGCTGCGGCCTGGCTGTTTGTCAGCATGACGATGCAGGAGCCGCCTTATGTCAGTAGCCTGCGCATCGTGCTGAGTGATGCGGCTCTGGCTGTGCCAAATCTGGAGCAGCGCCTGAAAGCGCAGCCTGGCGTTAACTCCGTGTTTATCGTGCCGGAAGAGAAAAGCGCGTATATCAAAATTGATAGTAAGGTCACCAGCCGCCCTGAACTGGAAGCGCTGCTGGGGAGTTGCTAGCTTAAAAAAGTTTGGTGATAACGTCAGCTCGTTTCGCTTCAGGATCGAGCTGGCGCAGGGGGCAAGGTCAGATCGGAAAGTCGCAAATGTCGCCATCCATGGCGCGGGACGCTTTCCTCCTCTGGCCGTATTCCCTTCGCCTCCTAAGCTTTTGAGTTGCTGAATGGTTCACCCGCATTTAAGTTTCTAAGCAACCTCCAACCCGCATAACCATTCTTACAGACAACTCAGAAATTCATAGCGATGGGAGCCTGTGCCTGTAGCAAAGCATCGCGGGCCATGGATGGCCCGCGCTGAGCCGCCATGGATGGCGCTTTTGCGTCTTTGCGAAAGGCACAGGCTCCCTGAGCAAGTGCGTGATCGCACAGACGCCCTACAGCTCACACCCACTTCTTCAAAGAGATGCAAGCCAGCACACGATGCCACTGACGTCACAAACCACGCCTTTATTCATACGGCTCACAAATTTGGAACGATGCAGCGCTGCTCCTGCCAGAAAACAAAAAACCCGGCATTAGCCGGGTTTATATCACTGCATTCATGCTGAAAACTCAGCCAATCCCGCTTAATCGCGGAAGTTTTTAAACTGGAACGGCTGGCCCAGATTACTGCCGCGCACGATCGCCATCGCGCCCTGCAAATCATCACGTGCTTTGCCGGTCACACGCAATGCTTCACCCTGAATCTGGGTCTGCACTTTCAGCTTGCTGTCTTTAATCAGCTTCACCAGCTTCTTCGCGACGTCGCTTTCAATGCCTTTCTTCAGTTTGGCATCGACCGCCCAGCTTTTGCCACTATGCTCAATCTCTTCGGGCACCTCTAAGGCGCCGCCTTCAATCCCGCGCTTCAGTAA
Source organism: Pantoea sp. MBLJ3 (assembly GCF_000816655.1). Lineage (NCBI taxonomy): Bacteria > Pseudomonadati > Pseudomonadota > Gammaproteobacteria > Enterobacterales > Erwiniaceae > Pantoea > Pantoea sp. MBLJ3. The sequence goes on along the minus strand of NZ_JSUT01000003.1, from coordinate 127,858 downwards.
CTTCTCACGCAAAATATCGACCAGCTGCTTAACCTGAAAATCAGACTCGCTGGTGATCTTGATGGTTTCATTCTTTTCGTTGAGCTCAAACTCGGCGCTCACGTTGCGGAAATCGAAGCGGGTAGACACTTCACGGTTGGCATTCTCCACCGCATTGCGAATTTCCTGCAGATCGACCTCTGAAACGATATCGAAAGATGGCATCTCTTCTTCTCCTGACGCTAAAGTGACATGCATAATACGCGTCTTAAGGTGCTAAATAAAATCAGGCTGCACACAACGCTATAATGAAAGTGTGACAATGAATAATAGATGGATAGCCCGCCAGCGGGAGGCAGCATGAAAATTACCGTGTTAGGTTGCGGTGCGCTGGGACAGGTCTGGCTGACAGCACTGGCCCGCCAGGGACATGAGGTACAGGGATGGTTGCGGGTGCCGCAGCCCTACTGTTCAGCCAATGTGGTTGACCCACAAGGCAACATATCGAACCGCACGTTTATTGCCAATGATCCGCTCTTTCTGGCGGAAAGCCAGCTGCTGCTCGTCACGCTCAAAGCCCCGCAGGTCTCGCCTGCGGTGAAAAACCTGGAGAGCGTGCTGCAGAAGAACTGCCCGGTGCTGCTGCTGCACAACGGCATGGGGACGCTTGAAGAGCTGAAAGGGCTGACTCAGCCACTGCTGCGCGGCGTCACTACCCATGCGGCGATGCGCGATGGCACCGTCATCAAACACATTGCCAGTGGTATCACCCATATCGGCCCCGGCAACCGTAAAAGCGCCGCTTATAGCGATCTCGCCGATATCCTGCACCCTGCCCTGCCCGACGTTGCCTGGCATGACAATATCCGGGCCGCCTGCTGGCGCAAACTGGCCGTCAATTGCGTCATCAACCCGCTCAGCGTGGAATATGCGTGTCAGAACGGTGCACTGCGTGCTTATCCGGAACAGATCGCGCAACTGTGTGAAGAGATCAGTTGGGTCATGGAGCGCGAAGGCCAGAGCATAGCCAGTGAAAGCCTTCAGGACATCATCTTCGACGTGATTGAAAGCACTGCGGCCAACACCTCTTCAATGCTGCAGGATGTTCGCGCGCAACGGCTCACCGAAATCGACTATATCAGCGGCTTTCTGCTGCGCCGCGCCCGGACGCACGGCCTGGTGCTGACGGAGAACACCCGTCTGTATGACATTGTAAAACGCAAGGAGTCCCATTATGACCGCGAACGCATCGGTGCTGGTTTGCCTGGCACATGGCAGTGAAGAAACCGAAGCTGTCACCACTATCGACCTGCTGGTTCGGGCCGGGCTAAACGTTGTTACCGCCAGCGTCGAAAGCGATGGCAGCCGGGAGATCGTCTGCTCTCGCGGTGTGCGTCTGCTGGCTGACGTCACACTGGTTGAAGTCGCCGACAATGACTTCGCCGCCATCGTCCTGCCTGGTGGCCTTAAAGGGGCTGAGACTTTCCGTGACAGTCCGCTGTTAGTCGAAACGGTGCGTCAGTTTCATCTCAATGAGAAAATTGTCGCCGCGATATGCGCAGCGGCAGGCACCGTATTGATCCCCCACGATCTCTTCCCGGTCGGTAACATGACCGGATTCCCCGGCTTAAAAGAGACCATTCCGGCAGATAAGTGGATGGAGCGCCGTGTCGTCTGGGATCCGCGCGTTAATCTGCTGACCAGTCAGGGACCCGGCACGGCAATGGATTTTGCGCTGAAGCTGATTGATCTGCTGGTGGGAAAAGAGATGGCGCGCGAGGTTGCCGCACAGCTGGTGCTGGCTCCCGGCATTTATGACTATCAGGCTTAAATACTAAGGCTTAAAACGAGAAAGCCAGTCAGTCCTGAACAGGTGCTGACTGGCTCTGAAACGTGACTACGGGCGGTAAACTTTAACGTTTTTAAAGCCCTGTTCGTGCAGATAGAGCGCCTGCAGACGGCTCATCACACCACGGTCGCAGTAGAGCAGCCAGGTGCGATTCTGATCGAGATCGCCAAACTGCGTACTGAGTTTATAGAACGGCAGCGATTTCACTTCCGTCGCGTTTAGCGTCAGAGGCTTCTCTTCCTGCTCATCGATAGATCGGATATCCAGCACCACATCGTTCTCACTCAGCAAGGCGACGGTCTCAACTTCCACCACCTCCTCTTCTGTCTGCTCAGCGATGGTGCGGATATCGACGTTGGTCGCTTCTTCGATAACCCGATCGAGAATCGTGAAGTCGAAATTCTGCTCTTCCGCCTCAATCTTCGCTTTCACCGCCTTCACGGTCGGGCTTTTTGAGATCACGCCGCAATATTCCGGCATGGTGCTGGCGAAATCTTCGGTGCCGATTTCACGGGCAATTCGGATAATGTGCTCTTTGTCATGAGAGATCAGCGGACGCAGAATCAGCGTATCCGACGCGTTATCGATCAGACGCAGGTTGGTCAGCGTCTGGCTCGACACCTGGCCTACCGCTTCACCGGTGACCAGTGCCTGTACGCCGTAGCGCTCAGCAATCGTCGAGGCAGCCCGCACCATCATGCGTTTCAGCACTACGCCCATCTGGCCGTCATCCACTTTCTCGAGGATCTCACCGACGACCGGCTCAAAATTGATCGCTACAAAGCGTACGCGGTGTGAGCGACCAAAACGATTCCACAGATAGTGCGCAACCTGACGGACGCCAATCTCATGGGCGGCTCCACCAAGGTTAAAGAAGCAGTAATGCACACGGCTGCCGCGACGCAGCAGCATATAGCTGGAGACGCCGGAGTCGAAACCGCCGGAAATCAGCGACAGCACATCTTCCTGCGTGCCAATCGGGAAGCCACCCAGGCCTTCGTAGCGCGCAGTTACCAGCGTCAGACGATTCTCTTCAACTTCCAGATTCACCGTCACGTCCGGATTTTTAAGCTGCACGCGGGCGCTTTCGATATGCTGGTTCAGACCGCCGCCTACATAGCGCTCCACATCCTGCGAACTGAAGCTATGCTTGCCACGACGCTTAACACGCACACAGAAACTCTTTCCTTCCAGACTGTCGCGATACTGCGCTAACGTCTGTTCAAAGATGTGATGAATATCCGTGTACTCGCGATCTTCGACCGCTAAAACGTGATGAATACCGGGAATGCGGGCGAGCTCATCGGGAATAATGTCCGCCAGCGCTGCATTTTTTGACCGCACTTCAATGTGATCCCAGTAGCGCACAACGGCGATGTCGTCGCTGACGGTTTTCAGGACGTTGCGAATATTGCTGGCAAGAATCTTGATAAAGCGCAAACGCACCGACGGACTCTTGATGGTGATTTCAGGAAATAACTTGATGATAAACTTCATGGCGACACAGCTTCGTTGGGCAAATAAGTGCTAAAACAGGCGGCACTTAGCTGGTAAAATCACAAAATTGCGGGCTGCAATGCGCAACCGCATCCGAGGCGCGGGAGTATATCACCTTTGTCAGGTGACTGCTTCTTCATCAGCCGCCGCATTGATTATTTTGCTAATCATTGGGTCTCAGCTACCATGACCGATTGCGAGATAATGTCCCAACCGTGAGTCGACACGAAATATGCCGAAAAAAGCCGAACAGCCAGCCAGCTTTGAAACGTCATTGCAGCAGCTGGAGCAGATTGTCAGCCGTCTGGAAAGTGGTGAACTGCCGCTTGAAGAAGCCCTGAACGAATTTGAGCGCGGCGTGCAGCTGGCGCGAAATGGCCAGCAGACGCTGCAGCAGGCTGAACAGCGGGTTCGTATTCTGCTGAACGATGATAAAGAGGCCGACCTCACCGCTTTCACGCCGGAAAACGACTAATGGATTTCGCCCGATTACTCGACGTTTATCAGCAGCAGGTGAACGCTGCCCTGACGCGTTTTATAGAGCCACTTCCTTTTCAGAGTTCTCCTCTGGTGAATGCCATGCATTATGGGGCATTATTAGGCGGTAAACGCCTGCGTCCTTTTCTGGTCTACGCTACCGGTGAAATGCTCCACGCCGACCCGGCGAGTCTGGATGCGCCCGCCGCCGCGGTTGAATGCATCCATGCGTACTCTCTGATACATGACGATCTCCCTGCGATGGACGATGACGCACTGCGTCGCGGGCAGCCAACCTGTCACATTAAATATGGCGAAGATACGGCGATTCTGGCGGGCGACGCCCTGCAGACGCTGGCCTTCTCTATCCTGGCAGATGAAGCGATGCCGGGTGTCAGTGCCGAATACCGTCTGATGATGCTCTCCGAACTGGCTAAGGCCAGCGGCGTAGCCGGGATGTGTGGCGGACAGGCGCTGGATTTAGCGGCGGAAGGCAAATCTGTCGATCTGGACCAGCTTGAACAGATCCACCGCCACAAAACCGGTGCGCTGATCCGCTCAGCGGTCCGGTTAGGCGCGTTAACGGCAGGCGATGCGGGCCGTGAAGCGCTGCCGCTGCTCGACCGCTATGCTGAGGCTATTGGTCTCGCGTTTCAGGTGCAGGACGACATTCTCGATGTCGTAGGCGATACGGCCGTGATCGGAAAACGCCAGGGTGCCGATCAGGATCTGGGAAAAAGCACCTATCCTTCATTGTTAGGCCTTGAAAATGCCCGTGCAAAAGCGCGGGATTTGTATCAGGAAGCTCTTGATGCTTTAGAATTGCTCGCTGCGCACTCTTATAACACTACAGCACTGCAGGCGCTGGCGAGCTTCATAATTGAACGCGACAAATAACTTCCATAATGAGTCTCTGATGAGTTTTGATATTGCTAAATACCCGACACTGGCGCTGGCAAACACGGTTCAGGAGCTGCGCGCCCTGCCCAAAGAGAAGTTGCCTGCGCTGTGTGATGAACTGCGTCAGTATCTGTTAGACAGTGTAAGCCGCTCCAGCGGCCATTTTGCGTCGGGTCTGGGCGTAGTCGAACTGACGGTCGCGCTGCATTATGTCTATAACACCCCCTTTGACCATCTGGTGTGGGATGTGGGTCATCAGGCTTATCCGCATAAAATTCTGACCGGGCGCCGCGATCGCATCGGCACCATTCGTCAGAAAAATGGCGTGCACCCGTTTCCGTGGCGCGGTGAAAGTGAATATGACGTCTTAAGCGTTGGACACTCATCGACCTCGATCAGTGCCGGTCTCGGCATGGCCGCGGCGGCTGAACGTGAAGGCCAGGGCCGTCGCACCGCCTGTATTATCGGCGATGGCGCCATCACGGCGGGCATGGCGTTTGAAGCGATGAACCATGCCGGTGATATCAAGCCAGACATGCTGGTCATCCTTAACGACAACGAGATGTCGATCTCTGAAAACGTCGGTGCGCTGAATAACCGCCTGGCGCAGATCCTGTCAGGTAAAACCTACGCGCGACTGCGCGAAGGCAGCAAGCGTGTGCTGACCAGCCTGCCGCCGATTAAAGAGCTGGTAAGACGCACCGAAGAACACCTCAAAGGCATGGTCGTGCCGGGTACGCTGTTTGAAGAGCTGGGCTTTAACTACATCGGCCCGGTTGACGGCCACGATGTGCTGACGCTGGTGAATACGCTGAGCAACATGCGCAGCCTGAAAGGGCCGCAGTTCCTGCATATCATGACGAAGAAAGGCAAAGGCTACGCGCCGGCAGAGGAAGATCCGATTGCCTGGCACGCCGTGCCTAAATTTGACCCGGCAATTGGCGAACTGCCAAAAAGTGCGGAAGGTCTGCCGAGCTACTCCAAAATCTTTGGTAACTGGCTGTGCGAAATGGCTGCCGACGATCCGAAGCTGATGGCGATTACCCCGGCGATGCGTGAAGGCTCCGGCATGGTGGCCTTCTCCCGTGAGTTCCCTAAACAGTATTTTGATGTGGCAATCGCCGAGCAGCATGCGGTGACCTTCGCAGCGGGTATGGCGATTGGCGGCTACAAACCGATTGTTGCCATCTACTCGACGTTCCTGCAGCGTGCCTATGATCAGCTGATTCACGACGTCGCCATCCAGAAACTGCCGGTCCTGTTTGCCATTGATCGCGGTGGTATTGTGGGTGCGGACGGTCAGACTCACCAGGGCGCGTTTGATCTCGCCTATCTGCGCTGTGTGCCGGATATGGTGATCATGACCCCAAGCGATGAGAATGAGTGTCGGCAGATGCTCTACACCGGCTATCACTATCAGGCTGGCCCAAGTGCAGTGCGCTATCCGCGCGGCACCGGTGTCGGTACACCGCTGGCACCCCTGCAGAGCCTGCCGCTGGGTAAAGCGGTCGTGAAACGCCAGGGTGAAAAGCTGGCAATTCTGAACTTCGGCACTCTGTTGCCAGAAGCCGCCGCCACAGCGGAAGCACTGAATGCGACTCTGGTCGATATGCGCTTTGTAAAGCCGCTGGATGAAGCGCTGATTGCTGAGCTCGCTGCCACGCACGACTCACTGATTACGCTGGAAGAAGGCGCAATCAAAGGCGGTGCAGGCAGTGGCGTGAATGAATTTATCATGGCGAAACGTCTGGCTGTTCCCGTGCTGAACATCGGTCTGCCGGATGAATTTATCCCGCAGGGTACGCAGGATGAAGTGCGTCATGACTATCTGCTTGACGCGGAAGGCATTCAGCAACAGATCGCCCGCTGGCTGGCGCAGTAACCTCCCTTCGCTGCGCTCCCCCTCAGGGAGCGCAACATCCTGCTATGCTGTAACCTTTGCACTTTCGCAGGAGCCTTCACCATGAATACGATTCAACTCGGTAGCACCGATCTGCAGGTGTCTCGTCTCTGTCTCGGTTGTATGACCTATGGCGAGCCAACGCGCGGCAACCACGCCTGGACGCTGCCAGAAGCGAGCAGCCGTCCACTGATTCAGCAGGCACTGGATGCAGGTATCAACTTCTTCGATACGGCTAACAGCTACTCTGATGGCAGCAGCGAAGAGATTCTGGGCCGGGCACTAAAAGATTTTGCCCGCCGTGAAGAGGTTGTTGTCGCCACCAAAGTCTATTTCCCCCTGACTAATCTTTCACAGGGCCTGTCGCGCAAGAATATCCTGCAATCCATTGATGACAGCCTGCAGCGCCTCGGCATGGAGTATGTCGATCTGCTGCAGATTCACCGCTGGGACTACAACACCCCGCTGGAGGAGACGCTGGAAGCGCTGCATGACGTCGTGCAGTCTGGCAAAGCCCGCTACATCGGTGCCTCGTCAATGCACGCCAGCCAGTTTGCTCAGGCGTTGCAGATGCAGTCTGAACAGGGCTGGCACCGCTTTGTCAGCATGCAGGATCAGTACAACCTGATTCAGCGCGAAGAGGAACGGGAAATGCATCCTCTCTGCCTGAAGGAGCAGATCGCCGTGCTGCCCTGGAGTCCGCTGGCGCGCGGCAAGCTGACCCGCCCGTGGGGTGAAAACACCGCGCGCTCTGCCTCTGACCAGGTAATGGCAAAGCTTTATGACAACACCGAAGAGAACGATGCCGCGATTGCAGAACGACTGGCGATGGTGGCGGAAGGTAAAGGCGTAACGCGGGCGCAGGTGGCCCTGGCCTGGCTGCTGAGCAAACCTGCCGTCACGGCACCGATTATTGGCGCGTCCCGTGCTGAGCAGTTTGACGATCTGGTTAAGGCGGTGGATGTCACGCTGAGTGACGAGGAAATTACCCTGCTGGAAGAGGTCTATCAGCCACATCAGGCGGTAGGATTCGAGTAAACCTGACGTGACGCCCTTCCCGGGCGTCACCTCTTATCAGGCGTTTAGCATGGCGGTTAAGCCGCCAGCCAGACCCCGATTCCATAGAGCATGGCAGCGGAAATCACGCCAGCAATAATGTCATCAACCATAATGCCCATGCCGCCATGCACATTGCGGTCAAACCAGCGAATCGGCCATGGCTTCCACATATCAAGAATACGGAACAGCACAAAGCCCCCCAGCACCCATTGCCAGCTGTTGACCGGAATCGCCATCAGCGTAATCCACATGCCGATAAACTCATCCCAGACAATACTGCCGTGATCGTGTACGCCCATATCTTTGGCGGTGCGATGGCAGAGATAAACGCCGACGCAGATACCCACCAGCACCACCAGCGAATAGAGATCCTGCGGCAGGAAAGTCATCAGCCACCAGAATGGGATGGCCGCCAGCGATCCCATGGTGCCCGGCACAACCGGGCTTAATCCGCTGCCGAAACCGGTCGCCAGCAAATGCCAGGGATTGCTCATCCGCAGGCGACGTTTGGCCACGTCGTTATTTAGCATCAAAGTGATCAAACCCTTTGTGACGGAAGGTGGCGGGCTTGCCATTATCCAGCAGCGTCAAGCCTTCCGACTCCGGTGCTATTTGTCCGATGCAGGTATAAGGCACGCCCAGATGCCCCAGCGCCACATCCAGCGCGCCGCGATTAACCTCTGGCACAGTGAAGCAGAGTTCATAGTCTTCGCCGCCACTCAGCGCCCAGCGCAGTACCTGCTCAGGCTCGAAGTGGTCGCGCAGGGCCGCCGATAGCGGCAACGCATCCAGGTTAAGCCGCGCGCCGCAGCCGCTGGCTTTCAGCACATGGCCGAGATCGGAAATCAGACCGTCGGAAATATCCACCGCAGAAGAAGCCAGCGAACGCAGTGCCTGACCCTGCAGAATGCGCGGCATCGGACGCAGATGACGTTTAATCAGCGCTTCATGCACTGCCGGATCGTTGATGCGACAGTGATGCTGCAGCAACGCCAGACCCGCCGCGCTGTCACCCAGCGTACCGGTCACGAAGATCCAGTCGCCCGGCTTCGCGCCGGATCGTTTCAGGGCGCGGCCCTGCGGCAAAAGACCGTGAATCGCCAGCGTCAGACTCAGCGGGCCACGCGTAGTGTCACCACCCACCAGCTGCATATCGTAATATTCCAGCAGTTCAAACAGGCTTTCACTAAAGGCCGAGAGCCAGCTTTCATCGACCTGCGGCAACGTTAAGGCCAGCGTCAGCCAGGCGGGATCGGCGCCCATAGCAGCAAGGTCGCTGAGATTCACAGCCAGGGCTTTGTAACCCAGATCGGCAGGATGAATATCCCGTAAGAAGTGCACACCCGCGACCAGGGTATCGGTGCTGATCGCCAGCGTCTGTTTTTCCGGCACGCTAAGTAACGCACAATCGTCACCGATGCCGAGTTCGACATCACGGCGGCTGCGTGTTCTGCGGTTGAAGTAGCGTGCGATGAGTTCAAATTCACCACAAGACATAATTGCGTTCCGCTTAACCCTTAATGAAAAAAGGCCGGCAAGCCGGCCTTTTTGTTTATTTGCGAGTGGGTCGAATTTGTGGACCGGCTTTATCCAGCACGCCGTTAACAAATTTATGACTGTCTTCGGCACCGAAGACTTTCGCCAGCTCAATCCCTTCGTTGATGGCCACTTTATAAGGCACATCGTTACGTTTGCTCAGCTCATACAGCGAGATGCGCAGGATAGCTTTTTCTACCTGGCCCAGCTCTTCGAGCTGACGCGACAGATAGGGCTTCATCAGTCCATCCAGATACGCACTGTTGGTCGCCACACCGGACAGCAGTTCGCGGAAGTAGGTAATGTCGACGTCTTTGACGTCCTGTTCCGCCAGAAACTGGTATTCCACATCGGCAATGTCGTTATTCGACAACTGCCAGGAGTAAAGCGCCTGAACAGCGCACTCACGGGCGCGACGACGAGCAGCAGGTTTCACAAAATTCCCCTTACAAAAATCAGGCTTTAATGGCTTTCAATACGTTGATCATTTCGAGCGCAGTCAGAGCCGCTTCAGCACCTTTGTTACCCGCTTTGGTGCCGGCACGCTCAATGGCCTGCTCGATGCTTTCAGTGGTCAGCACGCCAAACGCGACAGGAATCTCGCTGTTCATGGCAACGCTGGCGATACCGGAGCTGGCTTCACCCGCCACATATTCGAAGTGGGCAGTGCCTCCACGAATGACGGTGCCGAGTGCGATAATCGCATCATATTTGCCGGAGTTAGCCAGCGCACGGGCTGCCAGAGGCAGTTCGTAGGCACCTGGCACCCAGACTACGGTGATATTGTCATCTTTGACCTGGCCGATACGTTTCAGGGCATCAACTGCGCCATCCAGCAGGCTGTCATTAATGAAGTTGTTAAAACGCGCAATAACGATGGCAACATTGGCCTCAGGCGTTGCAACAGCAGCTTCGATAACTTTCATACTTATCCTTTCAGGGGTTTGGTTAGCCCCGCGCAGGGGGGCGGATTCTATCATACTCTTGGGCGGCGTGCTCTCGCTTTTCCGACCGTGTTATTGGGGTGTCAGGGTCAGGCGTAAATCGTCACCGACCTGCCGGACGTCGCTGAAACGGAAGGCAGGCGCGTCAGCGAGCGAGCTGAGCCCCGGCAGCTGACACAGGCCACGTCCTTCATGACCCAACAGCTTAGGTGCCAGATAAACAATCAGTTCATCGACCAGCCCGGCCTGCAACAGCGCCCCGGCCAGTGAGGCACCCGCTTCAACCCAGACGCTGTTAATCTGTTTCTGTCCCAGCAGCATCATCATCGCCACCAGATCCAGCTGCTGTTCGCGCAGCGGCACGGCAATCTGCGTCACCTCAGCGGGCCAGTGCTGTTGATCCGGCTGATGACGCATCAGCCAGGTTTCGCCCGGCTGAGAAATGAGCCGATGTTGCGGCGTGACGCGATTCTGACTGTCAACAATCACCCGCACCGGCTGACGCAGTTGCTGTTCATCAAGCAGTGACTGGCTCTCCGGATCAAGTTCAGACCAGCGCACCGTCAGCGAGGGATCGTCCGCCAGCACCGTAGCGCTGCTGCTGAGGATTGCGGCGCTTTGCGCACGCAGACGCTGGACATCCCGGCGGGCCGCAGCCGACGTTATCCACTGGCTTTCACCGCTGGCCATTGCCGTGCGGCCATCCAGTGACGCGCCCAGCTTGAGCTGAATCCAGGGAAAGCCGGTGCGCATCCGCTTGAGGAAGCCGCGATTCAGCGCTTCCGCTTCCGGCATCATCAGGCCGTGGCTGACCGCAATGCCTGACTGATGCAGACGGTGCAGCCCGCGTCCTGCGACCTGCGGATTGGGGTCCTGCATCGCGGCCACAACACGGCTAACGCCAGCAGCAATCAGCGCATCACAACAGGGCGGTGTGCGACCATGATGGCTGCAGGGCTCCAGCGTGACATAGGCGGTTGCACCACGGGCTTTTTCGCCCGCCATGCGCAGGGCGTGAACTTCGGCATGCGGTTCACCGGCACGCTGATGCCAGCCCTCGCCTGCTACTTCGCCATCGCGCACAATCACGCAGCCGACATTGGGGTTCGGCATGGTCGTAAAACGACCGCGTCGCGCCAGTTCCAGCGCGCGCGCCATGTAAAGTTCATCCATGGTTTAATCCTGTAACCGGGCGATCTCTTCGCCAAAATCACGAATATCTTCAAAGCTGCGGTAAACTGAGGCGAAGCGAATATAGGCCACTTTGTCGAGCTTCTTCAGCTCATCCATCACCAGATTGCCAATCAGTTTACTGGGGATCTCACGTTCGCCAGTCGCGCGCAACTGCGTTTTAATATGGTTCACAGCGCTTTCAACCGCATCGGCACTCACCGGACGTTTCTCAAGCGCTTTCATCATCCCGCTGGCCATTTTGTCTTCATTAAAAGGCTCGCGCACATCATTGCTCTTCACCACGCGTGGCATCACCAGTTCCGCCACCTCAAAGGTGGTGAAGCGTTCATGACACACCAGGCACTGGCGGCGGCGACGCACCGAAGAGCCTTCACTAACCAGACGAGAATCAATCACTTTGGTGTCCACAGCGGAGCAGAATGGGCAATGCATGACGTTTCCTGACGCGAGAGTGATGGGTCTGACAGTGTAGCGCGAACTGCGAATCAACAAAATCTCTTCCGTGCCTTTACCGGGCTTCTCATCGCAGGATAAACGCGGCTAAATTTCGTCTGCGGCAAAAGGGACTACGCTTTAAGAGCTGCAAGTAAAATTTTCCACTAACACTCTGGAGGTTGTATGGGTCTGTTTAACTTTGTGAAAGAAGCCGGTGAAAAACTCTGGGACGCGGTAAACGGCGGAGATGACCAGAATAAAAAGCTGCAGGATCACATTAACAAGCTCGGCTTGCCTGACAGCGACAAGGTCGACGTCAAGGTCAATGGCGACACCGTGACCGTGACCGGTGATGGCCTGTCCCAGGAGCTGAAAGAAAAGATTCTGATTGCTGCAGGTAACGTTGCAGGCATCACGAAAGTTGAAGACAAGGTGACCGTGACAGATACCGCGGTCGAGTCAGAGCTGTACACCGTGAAAAAAGGCGATACGCTGAGCGCGATTTCCAAACAGGTTTACGGCAACGCTAACGAATATAACAAGATTTTCGAAGCGAATAAGCCAATGCTCTCGCATCCTGATAAGATCTATCCTGGCCAGGTTTTACGTATTCCAAAATAACGGACAAGGATAACTTATGAGCAGGATGGTTTGGATTCCGGTGGCGCTCTCTCTGGTAACGCTGAGTGGCTGCAGCACCACGGCAGGCAATCCGCAGGTCAGAGAGCTGCATCAGGAAGTGAGTCAGCTAAATCAGCAGATGCAGCACCTGACCACGCAGGCCAGTGCACTGGAAATCCAGGGACAGCTTAACAGTCAGTTGCAACAAGGCGCATGGCTGGTGCCGCAGGCGAAAACGCCAGTGGCTCTGCAAACCCAGCTCGGCACACTGCGACTGACGCTGTCGCCTGTGACCGCTGAAGCCAGCGGCTCGCGGGCAACCCTGACTGTGCGTTCAATGGACGACCGGCCTCTGCCCGCCCTGCATGCGACGGTGATCTGGGGTGAGCTCGACCCGGCGACCGGTAAACCGCTAAACAGCGACAGTCTGAGCCAGGCCGTCACGGTGCCGGCCTCGTTGCTGCCCCAGCATTCGACCAGCATCCCGCTGCGGCTCAGTGGCCTGACACCGGAGCAATTGGGTTATGTCCGCGTGCATAACGTAACCGGGGATGCGCCGACTCAGACTTCCCCTGCCGCACCCGCTAACCCATAGCCGCGGTGCAAAAAAAACGGGCAGCCTGTTGGCTGCCCGTTTTTATTTCTGACGCGTGATTAAGGCAGGATAGAAGGCTGATCGGCGCCCTCTTTCTCGACTTTCTGCACCATCATATGTTCACGCTTCATGCCCAGCTTCAGCGCCAGCGCCGAAGAGACATAAATGGATGAAATCGTACCAATCGTCACACCAATCAGCATGGTCAGTGAGAAGCCTTTCAGCAACGCACCACCAAACACGAACAGGATGAGGATCATCGCCAGCGTCGTCAGCGAGGTAATCAGGGTACGGCTTAACGTCTGTGTCAGTGACACGTTCGTAATATCGTAAGAGCTGCCGCGACGGATCTTACGGAAGTTTTCACGAATACGGTCAGAGACCACAATTTTATCGTTAAGCGAGTAGCCAATCACCGACATCAGCGAGGCAACAATTGTCAGGTCGATTTCAATGCGGAACAGCGCCAGCAGGCCGCAGGTGATGATCACGTCATGCGCCAGCGCCAGCACGGTACCCAGCGCCAGACGCCACTCAAAGCGGAAACCGATATAGATCAGAATCGCAATCAGTGCAGACAGCAGCGCCATCGCACCCGCCTGCGCCAGGTCGCTACCCACACTCGGGCCAACGAACTCAATGCGCTTAACGGTCGCGTTTTGCTGGGTAGTCTGGTTAATCACCGACACCACTTTATTGCCTAACTCAGTACCCGCCGGGCCGGTCACCGGTGCCATACGCACCATGACGTCACGGCTGCTGCCAAAGTTCTGCACCAGCGGCTCGTCAAAGCCCGCTTTCACCAGATCACCACGCAGGACTTCAAGGTCGGCCGGTTTTTCCAGCGCGATCTCAATCACCGTACCACCGGTGAAATCGAGGCCCCAGTTAAAACCACGCACACCCACGATCGCAATCGCGGCAAGAATCAGCAGTCCTGAAATGATGAAGGCCAGCTTATCCCAGCGCATAAAGTCGACGACTTTACGCCCGTGGTTTAACTGCTCAATGTTATATTCCTGTGCCACAACGCACTCCTCAGATAGACAGCTTGTTGATGCGTTTGCCACCGTAAACCAGGTTAACAATGGCACGGGTACCGATAATCGCGGTGAACATTGAGGTCGCGATACCAATTGCGGTGGTAATAGCAAAGCCTTTGATCGAACCGGTGCCGACCGCGTAAAGAATGATAACTTTGATCAGGGTGGTCACGTTCGCATCGACAATACTGGAGAAGGCGCCTTTGTAGCCCTCATGAATTGCCTGCTGAACCGAGCGCCCGTTACGCAGCTCTTCTTTAATACGTTCGTTAATCAGTACGTTAGCATCGACTGCTACCGCCAGTGTTAACACGATACCGGCAATACCCGGCATGGTCAGGGTCGCGCCAGGCAGCAGGGACATGATGCCGACAATCAGCACCAGGTTAACCAGCAGCGCACTCGTCGCAATCAGACCAAACTTCTTGTAGAACACCACCATAAAGAGGATCGAGGCGAGCAGACCCCACAGGCAGGCTTCCAGACCCTGAGTAATGTTTTGCTGACCCATGGTCGGCCCGATCGTACGCTCTTCCACAATCTGGATGGGCGCAATCAACGCACCGGCACGCAGCAGCAGCGACAGCTGACGCGCTTCGTTCGGGTTGTTGATACCGGTGATGCGGAAGCTGTTCCCCAGGCGAGACTGGATATTAGCGACGTTAATCACCTCTTCCTGTTTCACCAGAATTGAACGGCCGTTAGCATCTTTTTTACCGCTGTCCTTATACTCCACAAACAGGGTCGCCATCGGCTTGCCGATGTTGTCCTTGGTGAAGTTGGACATGATGTTACCGCCTGCGCTATCAAGTGAAATGTTCACCTGTGGCTGGTTGTACTCATCCATGCTGGACGTCGAGTCGGTGATGTGGTCACCGGTCAGGATCACCCGCTTGTAGAGCACGACCGGCTGGCCATCACGCATGTCTTTAACTTCTGAGTCACCCGGAACACGGCCACTGGCCGCCGCAGTAGGATCTACGCTGGTGTTCACCAGACGGAATTCCAGCGTCGCGGTTGCGCCCAGAATCTCTTTGGCACGCGCCGTATCCTGAATACCCGGCAGCTCAACTACGATGCGATCGGAGCCCTGACGCTGAACCAGCGGTTCCGCCACGCCAAGCTGGTTTACACGGTTACGCAGAATCGTAATGTTCTGCTGAACCGCATATTCACGCGCTTCGCTGAGACGGGCATCGCTCATGGTGGCACGCAGCGCATCGCTGCCGCTGCTGTTGATCACCAGATCCTGATGACGCGAGGAGAGCCAGGAGATCGCCGCATCACGACTGGCAGCGTCACGGAAACGAATTTCCACGCCGTAGTTCGCGATTTTGTTGACGGTGGTATAAGGGATATTTTTGGTGCGCAGATCGCTACGCAGCGTGTCAGCATTCTGCTCCTGCAGCTTGCTGAGCGCGGTGTCCATGTCCACTTCCATCAGGAAGTGCACACCACCACGCAGGTCGAGACCGAGTTTCATCGGCTCTGCTGACAGCATGCTCAGCCAGCGCGGCGTAGCTGGCGCAAGGTTCAGCGCGACAACGTAGTTCTCACCCAGCGCTTTCATGATGGCTTCACGGGCGCGTAACTGCACATCCGTATTGTTGAAGCGCGCGGTAATCGCACCATTTTCCAGCGCAACAGATTTGCTCTGGATATTGTCTTGTTTTAATGCGGACTGAATTTGATCCAACGTCTGCTCACTGGCGGCGCTTCCGCGCGCACCAGTGATTTGAACGGCCGGATCCTCACCATACAGGTTGGGAAGCGCATAGAGCAGGCCGACGAGAATCACGACGACCAGCATCACATACTTCCACAAAGGATAACGATTTAACACGGCAGTTCCCTTAGGGAAGAAAGAATTACAGCGCCTTGATAGTGCCTTTAGGCAGCACGGCGGCGACGAAATCACGTTTAACGACGACTTCATTGGTGTCATTCAGCGCGATAGCGACGTATCCCGTGTCAGAGACTTTCGTTACGCGGCCTACCAGGCCACCGCTGGTCAGCACTTCATCACCCTTAGAGATGGAATCCATCAGCTTCTTGTGCTCTTTCGCACGTTTCTGCTGCGGACGCAGGATCATGAAGTAGAAAATCAGACCAAACACCACCAGCATGATCACCAGAGAATACGGACTTCCCTGAGACGGTGCGCCAGCTGCAGCCACGGCGTCAGAAATGAATAAGCTCATTAAATTTCCCTCATTGATGAATTATCAGACGTTAATGGCGGAACTTCTTTGCCCGTCCGTTGGTAAAACTCAGTTACAAAGTGTTCTAATTTACCCTCTTCAATGGCCTGGCGTAAACCTGCCATCAGACGCTGGTAATAGCGCAAATTGTGGATAGTGTTCAGACGCGCGCCCAGTATTTCGTTACAACGGTCGAGATGATACAAGTAGGCGCGGCTATAATTGCGACAGGTGTAACAATCACACTCCGCATCCAGCGGCGCAGTGTCATCTTTGTATCGGGCGTTGCGGATTTTCACCACACCCTCAGTCACAAACAGGTGACCATTTCGGGCATTACGGGTAGGCATCACGCAGTCAAACATATCGACGCCGCGACGGACGCCTTCAACCAGATCTTCTGGCTTGCCGACACCCATCAGATAACGTGGTTTATCCTGCGGAAGCTGCGGACAGACGTGCTCAAGAATACGGTGCATGTCCTGCTTGGGCTCACCCACCGCCAGGCCGCCCACAGCGTACCCATCAAAGCCAATCTCTACCAGACCTTTCACCGAGACATCTCGTAAATCTTCGTAAACCGAGCCCTGGATAATGCCAAACAACGCATTTTTATTCCCCAGGCTGTCGAAACGATCACGGCTGCGTCGCGCCCAGCGCAGCGACATCTCCATGGAGCGTTTGGCATAGTCCCAGTTCGCCGGATAGGGCGTACATTCATCGAAGATCATGACGATGTCGGAACCGAGGTCATACTGAATCTCCATCGATTTTTCCGGATCGAGGAAGATCGGGTCGCCATTGATCGGGTTACGGAAGTGAACGCCCGCTTCGGTGATTTTGCGGATGTCACCCAGGCTGAAGACCTGGAAGCCGCCGGAGTCGGTCAGAATCGGCCCTTTCCACTGCATAAAATCATGCAGATCGCCATGCAGTTTCATGATCTCCTGGCCCGGACGCAGCCAGAGGTGGAAGGTATTGCCCAGAATGATCTGTGCGCCAGTCTCCTGCACTTCTTCCGGCGTCATGCCTTTCACGGTGCCATAGGTGCCGACAGGCATAAACGCAGGGGTTTCCACCACACCGCGATCAAAAATCAGACGGCCACGGCGTGCGCGCCCGTCTGTAGTATCAAGTTCAAATTTCACAAAGCCCCCATTGGAGAAACAGTCCAATGTATACAACCTTCACGCTATTAAGGCGGTTCCGGCTATCGGTTAATAAATCAGTCGCCCACTTTTTCCAGCGGCGCCTGCGGATTTTTGCTGATAAACATCGCGTCACCATAACTGAAGAAACGATATTGCTCAGCCACGGCTGCGTGATACGCCGCCATGGTGTGCTGATAACCGGCGAATGCCGAGACCAGCATAATCAGCGTCGATTCGGGCAAATGGAAGTTGGTGATCAGCGCATCGATCACCTGATACTCATAGCCCGGATAGATGAAAATCTGGGTATCGTCGAAGAACGGCGCAATCAGAGCATCCTGACTCGCTTTGGCGGCGCTCTCCAGCGAACGGACGGAGGTGGTGCCGACGGCGACCACCTTATTGCCGCGCGCTTTACAGGCCAGCACCGCATCAACAACCTCCTGCGGCACTTCGGCATATTCTGCGTGCATGTGATGCTCTTCGATGGTCTCGACACGCACCGGCTGGAAAGTCCCCGCCCCAACATGCAGCGTCACAAACGCCATTTCAACGCCCTTCTCTTTCAGCGCCTGCAGCAGCGGTTCATCGAAATGCAGACCGGCGGTCGGGGCCGCGACAGCACCCGGACGGGCGCTGTAAACCGTCTGATAAAGCTCGCGATCCGCCTCTTCATCCGGACGGTCAATATAGGGCGGCAGCGGCATATGGCCGACGCTGTTGAGAATATCGAGCACCGCGCGCTCATCATCAAAGACAATCTCAAATAGCGCATCGTGGCGTGCCACCATCGTCGCTTTCACGCTCTCATCTTCACCCAGAAGCAGTTCTGCGCCCGGCTTTGGTGCTTTCGAGGCGCGCACATGTGCCAGTACACGCTTATCGTCGAGCATCCGCTCTACCAGCATTTCGATTTTGCCACCGCTGGCTTTACGGCCAAAGACGCGCGCCGGAATCACGCGGGTGTTGTTGAACACCAGCAGATCGCCTGGATTCAGCTTATCCAGCACGTCGGTGAAAACACCGTGCGACAAGGCCCCGCTGGGGCCATCGAGCGACAGCAGGCGACAGCCACTGCGCTGTGCCTGGGGATAGTGAGCAATCAGGGATTCGGGCAGTTCAAAAGCAAAATCAGCGACACGCATTGAAATGTTCTTTCTCAGGCAAAAACAGGCGGCACAGTTTAGCGGAAAAACGACCAATTCTGAACAACTGGCTGCGCTAAGGCAGTTCAGCCTATAATGCGGCATGAACTTTCTTGCGCATCTCCATCTGGCTAAGCTGGCCAACAGCTCCTTACTCGGCAATTTAATGGCCGACTTTGTGCGTGGCAACCCGCACCAGCACTGGTCTGCACCTGTTGCAGACGGCATTCTGATGCATCGTCGTCTGGATGTGATGACCGATGGGCTGCCGGAAGTGCGCAGCGCCCGTCAGCTGTTCCGTGCGGAAACGTATCGCGTGGCACCCATCACACTGGATGTCATCTGGGACCATTTTTTGGCGCGTCACTGGCAGCGTTTCACACCCAATCAGACGCTGGTGCAGTTTTCTGCCGCCGCCGAGCGCGAAATCCTGCCGCAACTGCCAGATACCCCCACTGAATTTCAGGAACTCAATGCTGTGATGTGGCGTGAGCGCTGGTTTGAGCATTATGCCCAACCTGCACGGCTTGAGCGGGTGCTGCACGGCATGGCCAGCCGACGTCCACGCCTGGCGGCACTGCGTGACTCCCACCATGATTTCACCGAACATTATGATCAGCTGGAAGCGCTGTTTTTTATTTTTTATCCGCGTTTAATGGCGCTGGCGACCAGCAGAACCCTGTAAAACCCGATCCTCTGCTGCCGGGCTGGCGGATGCCAGCTTTCGTCTGAATAAAAAGCCGCTTTCCTGACTTCCCGCCATCTTGCCATTGCTGCTTATCTGCGGCTTAATGAAGCCTTTCTTAACAATAGCTAAGAAAACATTACAGCCAGACCGCCTGCTCAGGCGCACCTTCCGTTCGTTATGGCAAAAAAATCATAAGAGGAAAAGATGTCATCCGCTTCGCATTCTGAAATAGACGCGCGTTATCGTTACGCCTGCGACATTGCCCGTGCTGCGGGCAGCCGGGCTTTGTCATGGTATCAACAGCGTCAGACATTGGTAGTGGAACACAAAAGGGATTTGCAGGATGTGGTCAGCGAGGCTGATCGTAACGTTGAGGCATTAATTAAGTCGTTAATTGCCGAGCGTTTTCCTGATGATGCCGTCTATGGCGAAGAGAGCGGCGGCGAGGTCCAGGGCGCGCCTTTTATCTGGGTCGTTGATCCGATCGATGGCACCGCCTGCTTCGTCAATGGCCTGCCTAACTGGTGCGTCTCGCTGGCCGTCGTCTGTGAGGGCGAACCGGTGATCGGCGTGGTCTGCGATCCTAACCATCAGGAGCTGTTTCATGCACGAGCGGGCCAGGGCGCGTGGGTTAATGAGAGCCGTCTGCAGGCCCATGACGCGCAGCATCTCAACGAGGGGTTACTCGGCATCAGCAACTCCAGCCGCACACCGGGTGAAAGTACCTCGCGGCTGATTAGCGGCTTAACAGAACAGGGTGGCATGTTTATTCGTATCGGTTCTGGTGCGCTTACCAGCGCCTGGGCGGCCGCCGGGCGGCTGATTGGCTACTATGAAGCGCATATGCATCCCTGGGACAGTCTGCCGGGCATCGTCCTGATGCGTGAAGCAGGCGGTGTCACCAATGATTACCTGCGTAATGACGGAATGAAAAACGGCAACCCGGTGTTGCTGTCCAATGCAGCCCTTTACCCGAAAATAAAAGCGCTGACCGGCAATCTGGCGCTGGAGGAATAAATGACGATGCCTGCCCTGTACCGCTGCGCGCTGATCCTCAGTTCTCTCTGGCTGCTAAGCCCGGCGTCACAGGCGGCGGATTACCAGCTGGAGAAAGTAGTCGAACTGAGCCGTCACGGTGTTCGTCCGCCCACGCCCGGCAATCGCAAAGAGATCGAAGCCGCCAGCCAGCAACCCTGGCCGCAGTGGACCACTGCCGATGGTGAGCTGACCGGCCATGGCTACAGCGCTGTGGTGAATAAAGGACGCTGGGAAAGCGATCGCTATCGTCAGCTCGGGCTGCTGAGCACGGGCTGTCCTGACGCGGCTGAGGTCTACGTTCGCGCCAGTCCGCTTCAGCGCACCCGCGCCACCGCCGCGGCGCTGACGGACGGCGCATTTCCCGGCTGCGGCGTGCCCGTGCATCACGTAGCAGGCGATGCCGATCCCCTGTTTCAGAGCGAAAAGCTGACCATCACCCGGACCGATCCCGCTCAGGAGCTCGCCGCGAAACAGCAGAAAGCAGGCGATCTGGCCCGGCTGCAACAGCAGCTGCAGCCGGCGATTCAGCAACTGAAAGCTGCCGTCTGCCCGCCCGCAACAGATTGCCCGTTGTTTGATGCGCCCTGGGCGTTTCGGCAGACGCGCAACGGCAATACTTACGTTTACGGGCTGAGTGTGATGGCGAGCATGGTGGAGACGCTGCGACTGGGTTACAGCGAAAACCTGCCGTTTGATCAGCTCGCCTGGGGACACATCACCTCGGCCGCGCAGATCACCTCGCTGCTTCCATTGCTGACCGCCAACTACGATCTGAGCAACGATATCCTTTATCAGGCTCAGCACCGTGGCTCAATACTGCTTAACGCCCTGCTGGCGGAAATTGCGTCTGACCGCTCGCCAACCCGCTGGCTGATTCTGGTAGCGCATGACACCAACATCGCAATGGTGCGCACTCTGATGGACTTTAGCTGGCAGTTACCCGGCTATTCACGCGGCAACATTCCGCCGGGCAGCAGTCTGGTGCTGGAGCGCTGGCGCGACATTCACAGTGGCAAACGTTTTTTGCGACTCTATTTTCAGGCGCAGAGTCTGGATGGTATCCGACAGCTGCAACCAATTGATGATAAACATCCGTTATTACATCAGGAATGGCATCAGTCAGACTGCAGAGTTACCCATGTCGGCGTGCTCTGCCCTTATCAATCCACGCTGACTCAGCTGCGGAAAAACCTGGATAACAGCGCTGTGTTGCCGGTTTCGGTTATATTGCCTTGAGTCTGTGGCTAATGAAATTAAGGCCGCAGTCTCAATGCGGCCTTATTAATGTTAACCACGGTTAATTAACGCCACTCCGACCTATTCTTATTTAAAACGACTGACTATCAGCGCTATCCGTTTTGTTTTACGATAGTTACGTCAATCATCCCTTTATTAACTATTTTCCTGTAATCCTTGAGTATTTCGGCGACTGGTTTCGCCGTTTTTTATTTCTGCCTTTATTACCCTTCGTGCCCGATTAGCTGCACCCTCTCCTGCTCAGGCTCTCTTGTGTCCCTGTCCCCGGTTTGCATCCTCCGTGATATTCACTGCTCTTTGAAATAATCATTCCCGGAACTATTTGCTGAAATAATGTGATGCATGACCTTATTTCGCTGATACACAATAAGTGCCGAATAAAAGGAGTTCGTGTTGTGGCGGGGATCACATAAATAATCAGATGCGGGGAAAATCTGAGAGGGAAATAGCGTGTTCTGCTCCCCCATAAATCGGGAGAGCAGAACAGAGGATTAGCGGGTTTTACGCACCAGCTTATAACCCAGCAGCAACACCACTATCCACACCATACCCACATAGAGTGAAATACGGGTATCGGGGAAATATCCAATCAGCCCGATGATAAAGCAGAGGAAGGCAACGCCGACACCCGCCGTCCAACTGCCACCTGGCAGTGCAAACTTCAGCTTACTGGCCGCCTCTTTGCCAATTTTGCGACGGAACGCGATCTGCGACAGCAGAATCATGATCCAGACCCATACTGTTGCAAAGGTCGCCAGCGACGCGATCACCAGGAAGACTTTTTCGGGCATCAGGTAGTTGAGATAGACCGCAATCAGCATGGCAAACATCATCACGACAACCGTCACCCACGGAATCCCGCGTGAAGAGACCTTCATAAAGACTTTAGGCGCATGGCCTTGCTGCGCCATTCCGTGCAGCATGCGACCCACACCAAACACATCGCTGTTAATCGCCGAGAGTGACGCGGTCAGCACCACAAAATTGAGGATAGAGGCGGCGGCGGCGATGCCAAGATGCTGGAATGTCAGCACAAACGGGCTGCCCGACGTGCCTACCTGATTCCATGGGTAGATGGACATAATCACAAACAGCGTACCGACATAGAACACCAGAATGCGCCACGGCACTGAGTTAATCGCACGCGGAATCGACTTCTCCGGATCTTTCGCTTCACCCGCCGTAATCCCGATGATCTCAATGCCGCCGTAGGCGAACATCACCATCTGCAGCGACAGCAGCATGCCGACCACGCCGTGCGCGAAGAAGCCGCCATTGGTCCATAAATTATGGATGCCGGTCGGCTGGCCGCCGTTGCCAATCCCCCAGATGATCATGCCGAAACCGGCCAGAATCATCACGATGATGGTGGCGACTTTGAAGAAGGAGAACCAGAACTCCACTTCACCGAACACTTTCACGCTCATCAGATTGACGGCACCGATGATCAGCACCACGCTCAGCACCCAAATCCAGTGCGGCACCTCGGGGAACCAGACGCCCATATAGATGCCGAACGCGGTGACATCTGCAATCGCGACAATCAGGATCTCAAAACAGTAGGTCCAGCCGGTAATGTAACCCGCCATCGGCCCAAGATAGTCCTGCGCATAGCGTGAAAAGGAACTGGCCTGAGGATTATTAACGGACATCTCACCCAGCGCACGCATGATGATGTAAGCCACGGCCCCACCGATGATATAGGCGAGCAGCACGCTCGGGCCGGCCATTTTTATCGCGTCGGCGGAACCGTAAAACAGCCCGGTGCCAATCGCCGATCCCAGCGCCATAAAACGGATGTGGCGCGTGCTCAGTCCGCGTTTGAGCTTGTTGGTTTCTTGCATAACAACCTGTACCTGTGAAATGAAAAAACCACGGGCAGGCCCGTGGTTAAAGAAAAATCAGTGCGTTCTGTTACGAGTGAACGGCAACCTGTTCCGGCCCCTTCACCCGATCAACAACAGCGGCAATCAGCAGCATCACCAGCGACGGCGGCAACCAGGCGAGACCCTGATCGGCCAGCGGCAGATGCTGACTGAAAGCGGGCAGCAAATCTTTAAACCCGGTGGTTTTAATCGCATCAACAATGCCAAACAGCAGGCTTACCAGCATCGCTGGCGCGATAATCCGGCTGCTCTTGTTCCACCAGTTAAGGGTGAAACTCAGTACAACCAGCACGATACAAGGCGGGTAAATCGCCGTGAGTACCGGGATGGAGATCTGAATCAGGTGGCTCAGGCCGAGGTTCGACACCACCATCGAGAACAGACCCAGAATAAACACCAGCGTTTTATACGATAACGGCAGGTATTGCGCAAAAAATTCCGCACAGGCACAGGTCAGGCCAACGGCGGTCACCATGCAGGCAACAAAAATCAGTGCGGCCAGGAAGAGACTGCCCATATTGCCAAAGGTGTGCTGAACATACGCATGCAGAATCGCTGCGCCGTTGGCGTTTTGATCAACCAGCTCACCGCTGCCCGCGCCCAGCTTAAACAGGCAAAGGTAGACCAGCGTCAGGCCCAGACCCGCGATCAGGCCTGCCAGCACGGTATAGCGCGTCAGCAGCGCGGCATTGTCGATGCCACGCGAACGGGCGGCGTTGACAATCACGATGCCAAAAACCAGCGCGCCCAGCGTATCCATCGTCAGATAGCCGTTAACGAAACCGCTTGAGAACGCCGCATGCTGATAATCAACGGTCGCGGGAATGGTGCCACCCGCCGGCCACACCAGTGCAGCCACGCCCAGCACGGTCAGCGCGATAATTTTCAAGGGCGCAAGGAAGTGACCTACAGTGTCGAGCAGTTTGCCCGGATAAAGCGATACACCAATCACCAGCGCGAAGTAGATCAGGCTGTAGATAAACAGGGGCAGCGCACCATCGCCGGTCAGCGGCGCAATACCCATCTCAAATGAAACCGTTGCCGTACGCGGGGTGGCAAACAGCGGCCCAACAGCCAGATAGCACACGGTAGCCAGAACAATGCCCGCAACCTTGCCAATCGGAGTGCTGAGTGCATCCACGCCGCCGCCGACGCGAGCCAGCGCGATCACGGTCATCACCGGTAACCCGACTGCGGTAATCAGAAAACCAATTGCGGCGGTCCAGACGTGTTCACCAGACTGAATACCGACCATTGGCGGGAAAATGATGTTGCCCGCGCCAACAAACAGGGCGAATGTCATAAAGCCCAGCGCGAGAATGTCCTTCGAAGTTAAACGATGTGTCATACGGCCTGTCACTGATGTTGCGGTGGAAGTTGGGTTAGTGTTGTCCCCTCGCTGCGTGTAAACCGCGATCTGGCTGACAATGTCAGCGCATTATGCTCGTCGCAGGGTAAAGCGCAGGTGATTTAAGCTGCTTTTATTCTGTTCACAGAGGGATGGATCGACAACGGCGCTAAGTAAAACGTTTATAGCGGTGAAAGGCAATACGGGATCGGAAAACCAGAAGGTTATACCACCATTTTTCCCAAAGGCAGTAGATAGCGTTAATTTTTGCTGCTGGGACACAAGATGATGTGCCTAAATAATAGACAGAGCGTGAGAAATCCCCGCATAAACGGGGTTTCAGATACACAAAAGGCGCGTTTTACGCGCCTGTCTGCACAACGTTACAGCACTACCAGACCTGATTCGCGATATCCACCACCAAACGAATTTTCTGCCACTGCTGCGCTTCACTCAGGCTGTTGCCCTCTTCAGTTGAGGCAAAACCGCATTGCGGGCTGAGGCAAATCTGATCCAGGCTGACGTACTGCGCCGCCTCTTCCAGCCGGATTTTCACCTGCGCCGGATCTTCCAGTTCACCCACCTTAGTGGTGATTAAACCCAGCACCACCTGCTGATGACCCGGTTTAATGTAACGCAGTGGCTCAAAGCCGCCGGACCGGGCATTGTCATACTCCAGGAAGAACGCATCCACGTTGACGCTGCCGAACAGGATTTCTGCCACCGGCCCGTAGCCCCCCTCTGAGATCCAGGTGGAGCGGAAGTTCCCGCGGCAGACATGCAGACCCACCGTCAGATCGGCAGGCTTATCCTCCAGCGCTTTATTCAGTACCTGAGCGTAAATCTGTGCCAGCTGATCCGGATCGTCGCCGCGTTCGCGGATATCGCGCTTCTGATCTTCAGAGCAGAGATAAGCCCAGACGGTGTCATCCAGCTGCAGATAGCGGCAGCCCGCATCATAAAAGGCCTGAATCGCCGCTTTGTAGGTCTGCGCCAGATCCTCGAAGTAGTCCGCCAGATCGGGATAGACCTCTGCATCAATCACTTTGCGGCCACCGCGGAAGTGTAAAACGCTGGGGCTGGGAATGGTCATTTTTGGCACCGCATCCCCGGCAATACTCTGCAGGAAACGGAAATGCGCCAGCATCGGATGATCCGCCGGGAAACCGAGTTTGCTTACCACTTTCACGCCATGCGCTTTGGTCTGCACGCCATTAAACTGGATGCCCTGTTCCGCTTCATAGCGCTCAACGCCATTCAGGCCATAGAAGAAGTCGAAGTGCCACCAGCCGCGACGAAACTCGCCATCGGTGACCACCTTCAGGCCATTTTCACGTTGCTTCGCTACCACATCGCGAATCGCCTCATCTTCGACCTGCTGCAGGGCCGCCGCATCAATCTTTCCGGCAGCAAACGCTTCGCGCGCCTGCTTAATCGCAGCGGGACGCAGAAAACTGCCAACGGTGTCGGCACGGAACGGGGCGGTTTCTCTTTGCATGATCACTCCTGTCTCTCCTGCCGGTAATAACGACAGGAAATCATTGCACTCTGAAATAAATAGCCATCTGGATGGCTACATGTCTGAAAACAGAGTGTCATGAGTGGCATGCATCTGCAACTGAAGAAAATTCAGGGATGATGAAAAAAATTCAACCGGGATTAACGCAGGGCGGCGCGCGCCTCTGCCATCTGGCTGTCTGAGAGCGGCAGATAGCCCGCTTCGCTGACCCGCCGCTGTCCTTGTGGTGAAAGAACCTGCTGCAGAAATGCCGCCACCAGCGGCGGCAGTGGTTTACCGGGTGCTTTATTAACATAGAGATAGAGTGGGCGCGCCCAGGGATAACGGCCGCTACGAATAGCATCGGCATCCGGGGCAATCGCCTGGCCCTGCTCATTCGTCACCGCCAGCATTTTTACGCCGCTGAGATGAAAGCCAAAACTGGCGTAGCCGATGCTGCGCGAATTACCGGCCACCGCCTGCACCACCGCGGCCGAGCCAGGAAACTCCGCTACGTCGCTGCGGAAATCGCCTTTGCATAGCACCTGCTGTTTGAAGAAACCCCAGGTGCCGGAGGCGGAATTACGTCCATAGCGCTGAATGGGGCGTTTGTTCCATTGCGCGCCGGTTAAACCGAGATCGCCCCAGCGCAGCGGCACACTGTGTGCGCCACACAGACGGGTAACGGAGAAGATGGCGTCGAGCTGACGCGGCTCAATCTGCTGCAGCGGGTTACGCTGATTCACCACCACCACCAGCGCATCCATCGCCACCGGCACCGCCAGCGGCGGATAGCCGTAGCGCGCCTCAAAAGCCTGACGCTCATCGGCCTGCATCGGGCGGCTCATCGGACCGAGCTGTGCGGCACCTGCTGCCAGCGCAGTCGGCGCGGTTGAGGAACCGGAGGCCTGAACCTGCACATTGACGCCCGGCGCCTGCCGACTAAAATCCTCGCCCCACAGGGTCATAAGATAGCCAAGCGTATCTGAGCCGACACTGCTGAGATTGCCGGAGAGCGTGCCGTGCTGGGCCAGCGCCAGGCCCGGCAGCAGCGTAACAATCAATACAAGAAGAATGCGCATCAGGAAGATCCGGCAGCCATTAATGAACGGCATTCTCCTGCATCACGCTGCTGACAATCAACCTCGCGGGCAGCGTAAACGTAAAACAGGTCTCTTTGTGCGGCACGCTGGTGATGTCGAGCCGCGCGTTGTGGTGACTCAGCGCATGTTTCACTATCGCCAGACCCAGCCCGCTGCCACCAGTGGCACGTGAACGCGCTTTATCGACGCGGTAGAAACGCTCGGTCAGACGGGGAATATGTTCTGAAGCAATACCCGGCCCGTTGTCGCAAACCCGGAAGGTGGCGCCCTGTTTGCCGCGCAGCCAGCTGATATCAATCCGCGTACCATCCGGAGTGTGATTTACCGCGTTATAAACCAGATTGGAGATAGCACTGCGAAGCTGTTCATCGTTGCCGAACACTTTCAAATGGGGATCGGTATGGAAATGAATATCGTGACGACCGCCACTTAGCGTCGCCGCCTCATGCTGCAGCAGCTTCAGCATGACCGGCACATCCACCTTCTCTTTCAGATCGATGGCAGGCGCGGCTTCAATGCGCGACAGCGTCAGCAGCTGTTTGACCAGGCTGTCCATACGGCGCGTCTGCTCAGACATCGTGTGCAGCGCTTTGCTGCGCGAAGGCTCGCTCATCACCGAGTCGTTCATCATCTCCAGATAGCCCTGCAGCACCGTGAGCGGCGTACGTAACTCATGGCTGACGTTGGCAAAAAAGTTGCGGCGCGCCCCTTCCAGCTGATGCATCTGCGTCACATCACGCGCCACCAGCAGCCACTGCCCCTCGCTGTAGGGCATAACGCGGAATTCCATGTGAAGTTTGTTGTTCAGCACCAGCGTCAGGGGCTTGTCAAAATCGCGCTGGCGCAGATAGCGTGAGAACTCCGGATAACGCAGCAGATTGAGGATGTTCTGGCCATTATCTTCCGGCCAGCGCAGACCCAGGTGCTGCTGCGCCAGACCGTTACACCAGAAAATAGAGCCCTCTTCCGTGGTCAGGATCACCGCATCCGGCAGCGACTCGGCACCGCTGCGGAAACGTTTGATCAGATTACCGAGTTCACGTCGCCGCCGCCGGTTGCGCAGTTGCATCTGGTAAAGACCATAAAACAGCGGTTCCCAGCTGGCACGCCCGGCGGGTGGCGTCATGGTGCGGTCGAGCCACAGCCAGTGCGACAGCCGCATCAGATTGTGGAAATGCCATAACAGCACCATGACCACGCTCAGCAGCAGCCACCAGGGCAAACCGCCAGACAGCAGGCCCAGCAGCACCGCAGGCAGACAGGCCAGCAGCAGTTCTGTCAGTAATCTCTTCCAGGAGAGGCGTTCCAGCACGGTAAAGGCTCCGTTTAATAGCGGGCAGAGAAACGATACCCTGTTCCACGGACGGTTTGTACCATGCGGTCGTGGCCGGAGACTTCCAGCGCTTTACGTAAACGGCGGATGTGAACATCAACAGTGCGATCTTCCACATACACATTGGTGCCCCAGACGTGGTTCAGCAGCTGTTCGCGGCTGTATACGCGTTCCGGGTGAGTCATAAAGAAGTGCAGCAGCTTATATTCGGTCGGGCCCATCTCCAGCGGCGTGGTTTCGGACATCACGCGATGTGAAGAAGGATCCAGACTCAGTCCCTGCATCTCAATCACCTCTTCCACCGCCATCGGTGAAATACGGCGCATCACCGCTTTAATTCGCGCCATCAGTTCTTTAGGCGAAAACGGCTTGGTAATGTAATCATCGGCGCCCACTTCCAGGCCACGCACCCGATCTTCCTCTTCGCCACGCGCGGTGAGCATCATCACCGGGATATCCCGCGTCATCGCCTCGCGTTTCAGATGCTTGATAAACTGAATACCGCTGCCACCAGGTAACATCCAGTCCAGTAAAATCAGATCGGGCCAGGGTTCAATCAGCTTGCCCACGGCACTGTCATAATCTTCCGCCTCAATTGGCTGATAGTCGTTCTGCTCCAGAACAAAACACAACATTTCACGGATGGGGGCTTCATCCTCCACAACCAAAATGCGCTTAGCCATTATTACTCCTGCTGATTATGACGGCTGTCACTGAGATTCGCGGCGCCATTATGCGTCAGATTTGTGACACTTTTATGAAAAACATAACCTGCCTGTAACGCCGTTGGTAATCATTTATGACAGCGCAGCGACAATTTTTCGCTTTGGCCGCAGAGCCAGTATAATCGCCGGGCGAATCACAACGGCAGGGACTCATCATGCGCATCATTCATACTGCGGACTGGCATCTGGGGCAGTTCTTTTACAACAAAAGTCGGGCAGCCGAACATCAGGCGTTTCTCGACTGGCTGTTGATCCAGATTGAACAGCATCAGGTGGATGCGTTGATTATTGCAGGCGATCTGTTTGATACCGGCACGCCGCCCAGCTACGCCCGCGAGATGTTTAACCGCTTTGTGGTGGCGCTGCAGCCCACCGGTTGTCAGCTGATTGTGCTGGCGGGCAACCACGATTCCGTGGCGACGCTGAATGAGTCGCGCGAACTGCTCGCCTGTCTCAACACCCGGGTAATCGCCACCCCCCAGGAGCAGGATGATGTGTTGCTGCTGAACACCCGCCAGGGCGAACCGGGCGCGCTGCTCTGTGCCATTCCCTATCTGCGACCGCGCGATATTGTGCGCAGCCGGGCGGGTCAGTCAGGGCGCGATAAACAGACCTCGCTGCTGGAGGCGATTGCCCATCACTATCAGCAACGCTTCGCCGCCGCCCAGGCGCTGGGTCATGCATTGCCGATTATCGCTACCGGACATCTCACCACCGTCGGGGTCAGCCAGAGCGATTCGGTGCGTGACATCTACATCGGTACGCTTGATGCCTTCCCCGCCAGTGCCTTTCCGGCCGCTGACTACATTGCACTGGGCCATATTCATCGCGCCCAGCGCGTGGCGGGCAGCGAGCATATCCGGTACAGCGGTTCGCCCATTCCGCTGAGCTTTGATGAGCTGGGCAGCGAAAAAAGCGTCTTTCTGCTGGAGCTTGCGGCAAGCGGCCTGCAATCCGTTACGCCGCTGGTGGTGCCGCAGGCGCAGCCGATGCAGGTGCTGAAAGGATCGCTGGCACAGATTGCGGAACAGTTACACGCCTTCAGCACGGCTGAGCAGGAGAAGCCAACCTGGCTCGACATCGAAGTCACCACGCAGGAGTACCTCAGCGATCTGCAGCATCAGGTCGAAACCCTGACCGCCACGCTGCCGGTTGAAGTCCTGCTGCTGCGCCGCAGCCGCGAGCAGCGGCAGCAGAGCCTGGCGCGGCTCGACAACGAAACCCTGAGTGAACTGAAAGTGGAAGAGGTCTTTGCCCGCCGGCTCGCGCTGGATGAGGAGCTGCAGCCTGCGCAAATCGACGAGATGACCACCCTGTTCCGCCAGACGCTGGCCGCCATGGAAGAGACCCAATGAAGATCCTCACGCTACGGTTTAAAAACCTCAATGCTCTGCGCGGTGAATGGTTCATCGACTTCCGCGCCGAGCCTTTTGCCAGTAATGGCCTGTTTGCCATAACCGGCGCGACCGGCGCAGGTAAAACCACCCTGCTGGACGCCATTTGTCTGGCGCTCTATCACCAGACGCCGCGCCTGGGCGCGATTTCCCAGAGCCAGAATGCGCTGATGACGCGCGACTGTGCCGAATGTCTGGCTGAAGTAGAGTTTGAGATCAAAGGCGAAGCCTGGCGCGCCTTCTGGAGCCAGAACCGTGCGCGCGGCACCGCCGACGGTAAGCTGCAGGCCCCGCGCGTTGAGCTGGCGCGCTGCGCCGACAACACCATTGTTGCCGATAAAGTCGGTGACAAGCTGAATATGATCGAAACCCTCTCCGGGCTTGATTTCGAACGTTTTACCCGTTCGATGATGCTGTCGCAGGGCCAGTTTGCCGCCTTCCTCAACGCTAAAGCCAGTGAGCGTGCCGAACTGCTGGAGGAGCTGACCGGCACCGAAATTTACGGCCTGATCTCCGCCGCTATCTACGAGCGTCACAAAGAGGCGAAAACGCAGCTGGATATGTTGCGCAGTCAGGCGGGTGCGATGGCACTGCTGGATAGTGACGCGCGTGACGCCCTGCAACAGCAGCTCACCGATCTGACCGACGCGGAACAGCGGCTCAGCGCGCACTATCAACAGGCGCAGCAGCAGCAGCAGTGGCAGCAGCAGGCGCAGCAGTTACAGCAGGAGAGTGAGCAGGCTGATGCCGCGTTGCAGCAGGCTCAGTCTGCATCCCAGGCGGCAGAGACGGACCGCCAGCGGCTGGCTCGCAGCGAACCGGCTGAAAAGCTGCGGATAAAACTGCAGCAGCGTGATGCATTACGCACCGAACAGCAGCAGATCGAGAGCCACTGCCAGCAACTGACCGCATCGGCGCAGCAGGCGCAGAACCAACAGCAGCAGCATCAGCAAAATTACGCTGCTGCTCAGACGGCCCGCCAGCAGGCGCTTCAGGAACAGCAGCAGCAGGAGAACCTGCTGACGGAACAGGTATTACCGCTGGATCAGCGAATCACGACGCTGCAGCAGCACTTTGCAGAGCAACAGGAGGAAAATGCCCGCCAGCAACAGCAGGCTGACCAGACGCAGACCAGACTGGCGGAGCAGAAGCGTCAGGTCACGTCAGTGCAGCAGGCGATGACTGAACAGCATCAGTTACGTGAGCAGCTTGCCGATCTTGCGCATTGGGGCGCTTCACTGCCGGTATGGCAGGAGAACTTTGCCCTGCTGGCACAGCGTGAGGCGATGCTGGCCGAACTGCAGCAGCAGTGCGAACAGCAACAAAAACAGATCGACGCCCAGCAGGCGAAACAGCAACAGCAGGCACAGCAGGCCCTGCCGCGCCAGCAGGCGGAGCAACAGGCGCACCAGGCGTTGTTGCAGGCGGAGCAGGCACTCACTTCGCTTCATGAACAGCATCCGCCCGCTGCACTGCGGCAGGCATTAAGCCAGTTGCAGAGTAGCCGTCCGGCCCGTCAGCAACTGTTGCTGCTCTCCACGCAGTGGCAGCCACTGCATCAGCAGCTGAATCAGCGCCAGCAGCGGCTGACCGCGCTTGAAAAAGCGCAACAGCAGAGCGAAGCGGAACTTCAGACTCTGCGTGAAACGTGGAAACGCGAAAAGCAGCAGCTGGATGACGTTGAAAAAATTTGTGCGCTGGAGCAGCAGATTATCGATCTCAGCGATTACCGCGCCCGGCTCACCCCCGATCAGCCGTGCCCGCTGTGCGGCTCCTGCACCCATCCGGCTGTTGAAACCTACAGCACGCTGGAAGTGAGTGCTAACCAGCAGCGCCGGGCTGCGCTGCTGCAGCAAACTGAGGCATTGCGTGAAGCAGGAACGGCAAAAAGCGAACAGCTAAAGCAATCTGCCGTTCAGCAGCAGACCCTGCGTGACGAAATCGCGGAAATGCAGCGTCAGCTTGACCAGCTTGAGCAGCAATGGCAGGCACTAAGCGGTGAGCTGGCACTTACCTTCACCCTTGTCGACCGCGAAGCGTTAGCCGCGTGGCAGCAGCAGCAAAGCGAACACGAAAGCCAGCTTGAGCAACAGCGGCAGGCACAGGAAGCCGCCGAACAGGCACGTCAGGCCGCGAAAGATCACCATCTTCAGCAGTTGCAGGCCTGGCAACAACATCTGCAGGCAGAGCAACTGGCGCAGCAGTCGCTGATCAGCCTGCAGCAGGCGCTGGATGCGCTGCACCAGCGGAAGCAGCAGGAACAGCAGGCCATGGCGCAATTGCAATCCCGTTTAGCCCAACAGTTCAGCGACCACAACCTTGCCCTTCCGGATGCCGCGAATCGCGACACGTGGCTGGCGGAACAGCAGAGGCGCTGGCAGCGCTGGCAGGAGAGTGAGCAGTTGCTCGCTAACCTGCAGCCGCAACTGTTAAAAGGCGAAACCCAGCTCACCGCCCTGCAACAGCAGGCAGAGCAGGAACAGCAGCAACTGGCCATCCGTCAACAGCAACAACAGCAGAGCCAGAGACAGTTAGGTGAAATGCGTCAGCAGCGTCAGGCGCTGTTTGGCGATCGCGAGGTCACCCTCGCCCGTCAGCAGATGCAGGCCCGTATTCAGCAGTCTGATGAACAGCTGACGCAGCAGCTCGCTGCCCTGCAGCAGGCGCAGGCTGAGGTCAGTCGACTGCAGGGTGAGCTGTCGGGACTGGAAAATCAGCGTCAGACGCTCAGCGGCAAACTGGCTGAAGCGGAAAGTGCATTGCAGCAGTCACTGGAGAGCGCCGGATTCGCGGATGAAGCCAGCCTGCGCGCGGCGCTATTGGATGAGCAGACCGCGCTGCAACTGCGTCAGCAGCTGCAGCAGCTCGACCAGCAATGCCAGCAGCAGCAGGCGCGACGGGCAGATCTGCGTCAGCGGCTCAGTGTCCATCAGCAGGCGAAGCCTGACGCGATGCCGGAATCCGCCGAAGCGCTGGCACAACAGCTCGAGCAGTTACGGCTGGCTCTGCGCGACAACGCCAGCCTGCAGGGCCAGGTTCAGCAGCAGCTGCACAGCGATGCCAGCCTTCGCGCCCGTCAGCAGAGCCTGATGACACAGATTGAACAGGATGGTGTGGTGCTGGCGCAGTGGAGCCGGCTCAACGATCTGATCGGTTCCGCGACTGGCGATAAATTCCGGCGCTTCGCCCAGGGCTTAACGCTGGATCATCTGGTGTCGCTCGCTAACAGGCAGCTCGATCGGCTGCATGGCCGCTATCTGCTGCAACGGCGGGCGCAGGATTTGCTGGAGCTGGATGTGGTCGATACCTGGCAGGCTGATGCGGCACGCGACACCCGCACGCTGTCGGGTGGCGAGAGCTTCCTGGTGAGTCTGGCACTGGCGCTGGCGCTATCGGATCTGGTCAGTCATAAAACGCGTATCGAATCGCTGTTTCTGGATGAGGGATTCGGCACGCTGGATGCTCAGACGCTGGATACCGCGCTGGATGCGCTGGACGCGCTTAACGCCAGCGGTAAAACCATTGGGGTGATCAGCCACGTGGAAGCGATGAAAGAGCGTATTCCGGTGCAGATTAAAGTGCGTAAGATGAATGGGTTAGGCTACAGCCAGCTGGAACTGCCGCAGGGATAACGGGCGCCAGCGCGCCCGTCTGAGTCTGATCAGCGGGCGCTAACCAGTGTGTAGCGTGGGCCGGTAAGTAACCCGCCCTGCTCGTTCTGGGCCAGCAGTCGATTGCTGGTCAGTCCGGCCACGGTGTGCGCTTTATCAGTGACGTTGCTGGCAATCTGTTTGATCGCCGCGTTCACCAGCATCCCCACCAGTCCGCCATTGTTATTGTTGTTATCTTCACTGTCGCTGGCAGTGGCCTTACCCTGCCAGATCTCTTTGCCGCTGCGCAGATCCACCAGCCGTGCCTGGGCCGTCACGGTCGTCACGCTGTCAATGACCCGATAGCTACTGCCATATTCGCTGATCGAGACATAGAGCGCGCTGTCGGCATGGAAAATCTCATTCAGACGCTTCGCGCTGACCGCCTGGGCGTCAGTGGCGCTGGTCACGCCATTCTGCTGAAAGGTCTCTTCAACAACCGCCACCGGGAAGACGTAGTAACCGGCTTCGGCCAGCGGACGCGTCACCAGCGAGTTCAGGCTGTGAGCAGCGTTGATATCCGGTGATTTATTATCCGCAGGCAACACCAGAATTGAGGCGGGCTTGCTGGCACGAAACGCGCTGTAATCATAAGGTTTTTTCGGGTGCGCACAGCCGGTCAGCAACAACACCATCAGCGCGCCGCTCAGGGCAATCAGTTTTTTCACTGAACCACTCCTTGTTTTTTACTCATCAGAAAATCCATGTAAGGTGCCGATTCGGGAAACAGCTGCTTCTCGATGGCAAACTGCTCAAAGGCTTTATTGGTGTCGCCGGTTTTGGCAAAGAGCAGACCCAGCTGGGCATGCAGGCCAGGCGCAACCGGCTGGTTAACAGCACGGGCTTTTTCGATATCCAGATTCAGCGCATCAATCTGCTTCAGCGGATCGCTGCCCGGCTGATAGTAGCTGTAGACCTGCTGCTGATAATCGCCCCAGTAGTAGATCGTCTTCGGCGCTTTTGGCGCACAGCCGGCCAGCAGCGCTGCGGCAATCAGCAGGCTGCTCAGTGTCATCATCTTCATTTACTGCTTCCTTATTTAGCCGGACGCCATGCGCCGTTGTTGATTCCATCCACTAAATGATCGACCGCTTCACGAATCGCCAGATCCATAACTTTGCCGTTCAGCGTTGAGTCATAGCTGCTGGTGCCGCCAAAGCCGATGACTTCACGCGCCGAAAGCTGGTACTCGCCTGCGCCCTGGGAGCTGTAGACCACTTCAGAAGTGGTGACATCCACCACGTTCAGATTCACTTTGGCATAGGCGACCTGCGTTTTGCCGCGGCCCAGAATGCCCCACAGCTGCTGATCGCCCACTTCTTTGCGGCCAAATTCGGTGATATCACCGGTGATGATGTAGTTCGCGCCTTTGATATTCTGCTGGCTGCGTTTGAAATCCGACTCCTGCTGCAGCTCTTTCAGGTTACTGCGATCCAGCACGCTGAAACGATTGGTCTGCTGCAGATGGGTAATCAGAATGGTTTTCGACTGATTGCCCAGCCTGTCGACGCCATCAGAGAAGATGCCGTTCATGTACGAGGAGCGATTATCAAACTGGCCTACCGCAATCGGGCTGCGCACGCCCTGGTAAACCGGCTGACTGGCTGCGCGAACCTGCGGGGCCTGAATAGCGCGGGAAGATTCGGTGGCACAGCCGCTGATCAGTGACGCCATTAACAGGGAGAGTGCCGCAAAGGCATAATTTTTCTGCATTTCTAATCCATGAAGTAAAAGAGACGTAATCCGCGCCAGGGCGGTAAATTCTGGTTCTGTCGACAGTCGGAGTAATGCCATAGCATTCATGATGCCGGTCTGTAGACTGTCGGCAGCAGACAGGAAGATCTTTAAGGAAAATTGGCCAGTTAAATGAATTTAATTAATATGAAGATGAGAATATTGCTGGGGATGATTATTGCAGTGTCGCTCAGCGCCTGTCAGCAACCTGTGGCAAAGCAACAGGATAGTGTGGCAAATCTTTGTCAGCCTGCGAAAGATCCGGACAGCAAATCCTGTCACTGGACTAATCAAATGCAGCCGGTGCTCAACAGGCAGTTCACGGATGCGGCGCGTTATGCCGGTCAGCAATGTCTGGTACGGATGGAGTGGCAGGCGCACAGCAGACATTATGCGGTGACACAGACTCAGGGTGATGAAGCGCTCTGCCTGCGTGCCTGGCAGCTGGTGGCGCAGACCCGCGATCTGCCGCCGCCACCGGAGCCCGGGCAACCGGCGTGGTTCGGCTTTGCGCCGCGCGGTTAGCTTGCCAGACCTTCCTGACGCCACTGGCGCGGACTGATGCCAAACCAGCGGCGAAACGCGCGTGAGAACGCACTGACTTCCGAATAGCCCAGCAGCAGCGCCATCTCTGAGATCGGCAGCTGCTTTTGCTGCAGATAATATGTCGCCATTTCGCAGCGCACCTGATCCACCAGCGCGGTAAAGCTACTGCCCTCTTCGCGCAGCCGCCGCTGCAGTGACCAGCTCGACAGCCCGAGTTTATCCGCCACCTCTTCCAGCACAGGCTCACCCTGCATCAGCGATAAATTAACCTGCGATCGCGCCTGTTCAATCATGCTTTGCTGTGACGTACCACGATTAAGCCGCCGGATCGCATCCTGCATCACCATTAACAGGATCGGATCGCTCTCTGGCATTGCGCGTAGCAGATCGCGCTTCGGGATCACCAGCGAATTAAACGGCTGATCGAACCAGACCGGCGCATCAAACACTTTACAGTGATCGTGCCACTGGCCGGGACGCGGATGTTCAAAGTGAACTTCACGAGGTGCCCAGTGCCTGCCTGCCACGTGACGGATCAGATTCATAAACATGCCAAGTGTAAGCTCGGCATCCTGACGGCGCGACAGGATTGCGCCGTGTCGCACCTGGTAGTCGAGCCGCCAGCACTCCCCCTTATCCACCAGCCGGGTTAAGGTGTCGTGCTGATGCCAGGGAAACGCATTGACCACATTGTGCAGCGCCTGCTCCAGCGTGTCGGAGCACAAGCCGATATAACCTATCAGGCCTAATGACTGCGGTTTAAACTGCCTGCCGTAGTGCAAACCGAAGTTATCAAAACCAGAGTGACGCGCCGCCTCTTCCAGTACCCGACAGTAGTTAACCAGTCCCAGACTCAGCGTCGGGCTGGCCAGGCGCTCCGGATCAATGCCGCTGATGCCGAAGATGCGATCAACATCGCCGCCCTGGGTATGAATAAAGTCGCTTAAGCCGGTCGCCGCCGCTGCCAGCACGCCGTGATTGCCTGCGCCCGCCGCTGCAGAACAGGCCGCAAAGGCATCAGGCTTTATCAGTGTCGGATTCATGGTCGCCTCTGTCAGAATTCAGGTGGATCACCCGTCACATGATCAGAGCAAATTCCATACCAGGTCCCCGATGCCTGCCACGCCGCCTGTGGGGGCGTCAGGCTGCGCGCGGGCATGGCATCGGGCACTGCGGCGGCGCAGTCACGCCCGCCGCTGGTGCATCAGACGCCAACCGGCAGCTGCTGACCGTCCAGATAGCGGCGGCAAAGACGAACCGAATGGCTGGCCCACTCCGGACCCAGACTGTGCGCCATTTCAGTCTCGGCATGGGATCCCACCCATGCAGTGAGCTGGATGCGACGCTGGATCAGCAGCGCGGGTAACATGGCCATCTCCGCGTCGCTGATATGCGCCACCTGCTCGTAACCGCGAATCCAGTGATCGATCCACTCTGGCGCGCGCGGATGATGCTCAACAAAACTGATCGCCGCCGCCAGATCGTGCAGATACCAGCCAAGTCCGCAGTCATCGAAGTCGATCACCCGCGTTTCACCCTTGTGCAGCAGCAGATTGGTGAGTCGCAGATCGGCGTGGATCAGGCCATAACGATCAGGTCCTTTGCCAAACTGCGCCATCGACGCACCCACCTGACTTATCGCCTGCTCGACCACGCCGTGATCGGCGGGATTCAGATTAGGCGCATCCTGCCAGCGTCCCCAGTGACTCTCGCTACTCGTCATGGTGTGGTGATCCCAAATAATCCGCTGGAAACCCGCAGGCGGCTGCCACTGTTTACTGTGCTGATGCAGCCGCGCGGTAATCCTGCCCAGCTGCTGAAAAGCGCGGGGATCGACGTCGGTGGTTGGCATCTCGCCATCAATCCAGTGAAACAACACTACGTACCGCTCACCGCCATCCGGCAGTCGCAGCGTCAGTACGGTTTCACCCTCTTTGTCCGGCACCGCTTCCGGCACCATAATGCCGGTTTCACGCAGCGCATCGAGCCACAGCAGCTCACTGACAATGTCCGCTTTTTGATGGTAATCGCCGCGATGCAGCCGCAGCGCATAACGCCGGCCTGCTGCCTGCAAGAGGAATGTGGCATTCTCTGAGCGGCACAGCAGGCTGAGATCTCCCTGTAGCGCGGCGGGATAGCAGGCCAGCGCCTGCTGCGCCATCAGGGTGAGTTGGGAATCAGTCAGGTTGTCATATTGTTTAGCGCTCATCAGTCCGGCTCCTTTTCACTTGCGTTATCTCAGCATGCGTTGCCAGAAGGTGAGCTGCTTGACCTCAGAAGAGACAAAGTTGACCGCAGCGTGCATCCGGCCCGGTTGTTGCCTGTGAGTTGACCGTGGAGGACAGAAGTCACTGCGCCCGCGTCAAGTCGTGGTGAGTAATGCAACGGCATTATCACCTTACTTTAGTCGTAATGGCGGTGTAACGCCGCGTGCGACCAACAACGACGGGGATAACAGTATGACAAACAGACTCAAGCCCACGCTGGGCA
Source organism: Pantoea sp. MBLJ3 (assembly GCF_000816655.1). Taxonomy (NCBI): domain Bacteria; kingdom Pseudomonadati; phylum Pseudomonadota; class Gammaproteobacteria; order Enterobacterales; family Erwiniaceae; genus Pantoea; species Pantoea sp. MBLJ3. Next base: position 88,642 of record NZ_JSUT01000003.1, on the reverse strand, counting down.
CCCTGCACCTGTGGGGGATTGCGGTTGGCCTGGTGATCTCAGGCGAATATTTCGGCTGGAGTTACGGCTGGGCTGTGGCAGGCACGCTGGGATTTCTGGTCACTACCGCGCTGATCGCCACACTCTATACCTGCTTTATCTTTAGCTTCACCGAACTGACCACTGCGATCCCTCATGCGGGCGGGCCGTTTGCCTACAGTCGTCGCGCCTTTGGCGAAACCGGCGGACTGATTGCCGGTCTGGCGACGCTGATTGAGTTTGTCTTTGCGCCACCGGCGATCGCCATGGCGATTGGGGCTTATCTCAATGTGCAGTATCCCCAGCTCAACCCAAAAACCGCAGCGGTCGGGGCTTACCTGGTGTTCATGACGCTGAATATTCTGGGTGTAAAACTGGCGGCGATGTTCGAACTGGTTGTCACCGTGCTGGCTGTCATTGAGCTGCTGGTGTTTATGGGCGTGGTCTCACCCGGCTTTAGCCTGGCGAATTTTGCTGCGCACGGCTGGGCAGGCAGCGACACCTTCGGCATGCCCGCCTTCTCCGGTATTTTCGCCGCCATTCCCTTCGCCATCTGGTTCTTCCTTGCCATTGAAGGTGCAGCGATGGCCGCCGAAGAGGCAAAAGATCCCACCCGAACCATTCCCCGCGCCTACATCAGCGGGATTCTGACGCTGGTGGTGCTGGCGATTGGCGTGATGCTGATGGCAGGCGGCGCGGGCGACTGGCGCAAACTCTCGGACATAAACGATCCGCTGCCGCAGGCGATGAAAATGATTGTCGGCGAACACTCTAACTGGATGCATATGCTGGTGTGGATTGGCCTGTTTGGTCTGATTGCCAGCTTCCACGGCATTATTCTCGGCTATTCACGGCAGTTTTTTGCTCTGGCACGCGCGGGCTATCTGCCTCCTTCTCTGGCAAAACTGTCACGTTTCCAGACCCCGCATCGGGCGATTATTCTCGGTGGCGTACTGGGCATCGCGGCGATTTACAGCGATGGCGTGATTAATCTGCAGGGAATGACGCTGACGGCGGCGATGATCACCATGGCGGTGTTTGGCGCGATTGTGATGTACATCATGAGCATGCTGAGCCTGTTTAAACTCCGCCGCAGCGCGCCGGAAATGCCCCGCAGTTTCCGCGCGCCGGGCTATCCGATTGTTCCGGGCATCGCCCTGCTGCTGTCGGTGGTCTGTCTGCTGGCGATGCTGTGGTTTAACCCGGTGATTGGCGCACTGTTCTTTGCCATCATGCTGGTCGGCTATATTTACTTCCTCGCCACCAAAGCGCAGCGCGACCGGGCGCCACAGGACACGATGCTGGTGGGCGAATAAACGCGGCGCGGCAAGGTGCCGCGCTGTGGGTTACGTTCAGCGCCTGAAATCCAGGCGCTGAACGTCAGCGGATGTGCGGGACACTCAGCCGTTAAGCGGCCAGAGCCACGCCGCACCGCGTACGCCGCTGGAGTCGCCATGCTGCGCCTTCAGCACCGGCGTTTCACACTCCCCGCCAAACACCCACTGCTTCATCAGCACCGGCACAGTCTGATAGAGCCGATCCACATTGCTCATCCCGCCGCCCAGCACGATCACGTCAGGATCGATCAGGTTCACCACCTGCGCCAGCGATTTTGCCAGACGCAGTTCATAGCGGCTCATTGCCAGTTCGGCGATCGGATCCTGCTGCGCCAGCAGCGAGACGATCTCCGCACCTTTGCGATGTACGCCGCTAAGCCGCTGATAGTCGATACCAAAACCGGTGCCTGAAACAAAGGTTTCGATACAGCCCTGCTGCCCGCAATAACAGGGCACTTCCTGACGATAACGCAGCTCATCTTCATCCATCCATGGCAGCGGATTGTGGCCCCACTCACCGGCATTACCGTTGCCACCGATGCGCGATTCACCGTTAATCGCGACACCTGCACCCGATCCGGTACCGATAATCACGGCAAACACCAGCGACTGTCCGGCACCGGCACCGTCGACCGCTTCCGATACGGCCAGGCAATTCGCGTCGTTGGCGATGCGCACTTCCCGGTTCAGCGCCTGAGCCAGATCTTTATCCAGCGGCTGGCCGTTAAGCCAGGTGGAGTTCGCATTCTTCACCCGCTTACTGAAAGGCGAAAGCGAGCCGGGAATGCCCAGGCCGACCGTACCGGTCTCGCCAGTTTTCTGCTCCGCCAGCGTGACCAGATCAACAATTGCCTGCACCGTTGCCTGATAGTCGTCACGCGGGGTATTCACGCGGTGACGGAACAGCTCCTCTCCCTTATCTGACAATGCAATCACTTCTGTCTTGGTGCCACCCAGATCTATGCCTATGCGCAAGGTTACTTCCTCGTTATTCGTTCAGGTGAGAGATACAGTAAAAGGCGGCTGCCTTAAAGGCAATGAAACCACTCCGATGTTTCGCTATCATGCGCGCTGACTCTCGCAGACTTGTGCGCCCGATCGCGCCACGGTAAGGAATCCCGATGTTGTGGTTTAAAAATATGATGGTTTATCGTCTGAATCGTGACATTCCGCTGTCCGCAGATGAGATGGAAAAACAGCTCGACGCCTTCACTTTTTCACCGTGTGGCAGTCAGGATATGAGCAAGACCGGCTGGGTCTCGCCGATGGGTAACCGCAGCGACGCGCTGACCCACGAGAATAAAGGCCAGATTGTGATTTGCGCCCGCAAAGAAGAGAAAATCCTGCCTTCGCCGGTCGTGAAACAGGCGCTGGCAGCAAAAATCGACAAGCTGGAATCTGAGCAGAGCCGCAAGCTCAAAAAGACCGAAAAAGATTCGCTGAAAGATGAAGTGCTGCATAGCCTGCTGCCGCGTGCTTTCAGCCGTTTCAGCCAGACCTATTTGTGGATCGACACGGTCAATAACCTGATTATGGTGGACTGTGCCAGCGCGAAAAAAGCGGAAGATACCCTGGCGCTGCTGCGCAAAAGCCTGGGTTCACTGCCGGTGGTGCCACTGACGCTGGAAAATCCGATTGAACTGACGCTGACCCAATGGGTGCGTTCAGGCGACCTGCCAGCCGGGTTTGCGCTGATGGATGAAGCGGAGCTGAAAGCCCTGCTGGAAGATGGCGGCGTCATCCGCTGCAAGAAACAGGATTTGGTGTGCGATGAGATCGCCAACCATATCGAAGCCGGCAAGGTCGTGACAAAACTGGCACTCGACTGGCAGGAGCGTATTCAGTTCGTGCTGGCCGATGACGGTTCAGTGAAGCGTCTGAAGTTCAGCGACACATTGCGCGACCAGAACGACGATATCGACCGCGAAGATTTCGCGCAGCGCTTTGATGCCGACTTTATTCTGATGACCAGCGAACTGGCAGCACTGACCAGTAATCTGGTGGAAGCGTTAGGCGGCGAAGCCCAGCGTTAAGCATTATCAGGGCGGCGCCGTTCCGCCCTGAAGTTTTGGCATACTTTGTCGATAACCGGGTCTTTGGCAAAGGAATTCCACTTATGTCCCGCTTATTTCGGCACCTGTTTTTATTTTGCACACTGTCGCTTCTTTCACTCTCTGCACGCAGTCAGCCCGCCTCGGATGATCCGCCCAGCGTCAGCCGTTTCGATGCGGTGCGCATCAACGATCGCCTGAATGTGATGGTGGCTATTCCCGGTAAAAACGGGGGCGCAATGCAGGTCTGGCAGGCTTATGATTGCCAAAAACCTTATGCCGAAGCGCTTTACCGCCACATGGTCGATGCAGAAGGCAGCCCACAAGGCCGGTTTTACGGCAATGAATATGGCCGCTACAGCGCACCTCAGCCTGGCTCAAATCAGGATCCGGCTGTTCTGAAAAAAATCTGCGGATTACCCGAAAGGTCAGTGCTATGGGAAAAAATTGAATCTGCTGATAAGTATGGTGCCACGACACTGATTGACGTTGCCAGCCTGAAGCGTGAGGCAGAGATATTGCGGGTCCGGGTCGGCACTGATTATGCGGCCAGCGATTTCGATCCACCCTATGATGCGCCCTACAGTCTAAAGGTCGAAAATTACCGTTTTAACTGCGAAACCGGTGTCAGTACACCGTTATCCGCATTTGATATTGATGACAACGGTTACGTAACCGATTCACTGGATGGAGGCCAGCTGGCGCGCCGTAAAACCGCTTTTGATCTGACGCCTCTGCTGCAAAAAACTTTTGCCCAGCTCTGTACGCTGCCAGATGTTAAGAGATTTCATGCACTGGGCCACTTCAGACCCGCTTCGCATAAATCGCCCGGTTCGATGGCACAACAGATGCTACCCGACCTGAATGGCAATCCGGCCTCGGTGCTGGCCGCCGTCCCGCTTGCCCCTGCCCTGCAGCAACAACTGAAAAACCTGGTCCATCCCTGGGCCACACCGCGTTTTCAGCAGCTCAGCTGGGTCGAAAATAGTCGGGAAGGTCGCGTCAGCGTGCATATGGTGGCGGATGACGCTGGATTTATTCGCAAGCTGGAGGATTACGGTATCTGGAAAGTGCAGCGTCTGACGATTGCCAATGATATCCAGCTCGCCTATACCATGTCGATTTCCTATTCCCCTTCGCGGTTAAAACAACTTAGTTCGACGCTGCGTTATCCGCTAACCGCCGGACAGCACTATCAGAACGACGCGGTGAGTGAGAGTAGCGTGGGCAAGGATGAGGACAGTCATCAGCGGGAAACCTGTACCGTCTCCAGCGGTGGCGACGCGCGAGAGATTAACCTGGCATTTAGCGGACGCTATCTGAAGGTAACCTGTACCATTGCGACAGACAAACAGCCTGTCACCGTCATAGAGAGTGCCTGGCTTGAAGACCTGCGGATTTTAGCGCCACTAAGGGCAAAAACAGGTGATAAACCGATGGGCGCTATCACCCTGAGTGATGTGAAGATTATTCGCTAGAAAAAAGGGCCGCTTAGCGGCCCTTTTTTTAATCTTTATCTTTCAGGTAACGGCAGAGATAGGAACTTGGCTCGCCAACCTGCAGATGAAACTCGCTGTGACCCGGCACATTAAACACCGAACCCGCTTCAAACCATTTCCACTCGGTCTCACCTGGCAGCAACACCTTAAGCGAGCCGCTAACGACGGTCATCTCTTCCGGCTGGCCGGTACCAAATGTGTATTCACCTTCAGACATCACGCCGACGCTGGCACGACCGGTGCTCGCACTGTCAAAACCAATAGATTTAACTTTTCCGTCAAAATACTCACTAACGTTGAGCATAATAGTTCTCCAGAGCACATGTTGTGTGTCTGGCAGTGTAGAAGGGAACCCGCTGATCTGTCACGCGAAATGATGGTCGTTTGTGATCTGTTCCGGCGGGAGAAATCAGACGCGCAGAGCGAAAAAGCGTTAAGCCAGTATTCCAGGCAGCTTTGTTGTGCGTCGGCAAGGGGATGTCGGGAATAAAGAGGCGATGGGCATAACTCAGGCAACGTACTGACAAACGGCGAAATGACGCTGAATATCAGGCTGGCCTCCCTGCCAGCCGCAATGCTTTACTCTTTTTCGACGTCTTCGTAGCGCGCTTTAGCATCGTGCGCTTCTTCTTCCGTCTCATGCTCACTGATTAATGAATTCGGTTTGGGATGATCAGCACGCAATTCATAAAAGGTTACCTTATTACCTTCAGGCCCCTTTTCAACAGTCACAATTTTCGCTTCACGCGGGTACGGCGGTCTGGTAGGCATACTGTGTCCCTCTTGTCTGAACAACATTCCACAGGACAGGCTGCTGCCTGTCATAGGATAAGTATAGACAATGCCATCTGAAGCGGGATCAAAGCGGGAAAAATCTGAGGGTTAGCTGGCGCGCGCCAGAGAAAGTGACAGCAGAATCTCTTCCACCACACACTCCGGTGCCTGCATGGCATTCACCTGATGATGGGCCGCCGCCTGGTAAAGGTGCGCGCGTTCACGCAGTACATCACTCATCTCGTCAGCAATCGGACGTCCGGTTAAGGTCGGACGCTGGGCCGCTTCAGGTTCGCTTTCCAGTCGCTCTGCCAGCACTTCGGGGGACGCGCTGAGCCAGATCACCTGCCCCTGCTCCTGCATAAAACGGCAGTTCTCTTCAGCCAGGATCATGCCACCGCCCGTGGCAATGACCGTCCTGGGGGCCGTGACTGCTTTCAGCGACTCCGTTTCACGGGCGCGGAAACCTTCCCAGCCTTCCGCCTCGACAATCTCCGTCACGCTGCGTTGCGTGCTGAGTTGCAGATGGTGATCGGTATCCGTAAAGGCGTAGCCCAGCGCCTGCGATAACGCCTCGCCGACCGTGGTTTTGCCGCAACCGCGAGCGCCAATCAAAAAGATGGGTAGTGACATCAGGGCCGTTCCTCCGCCTGACCGCGCGATGCGGCTGCATGGTTAGCTGATTAATGCGACGCATCATAACTGGAAATTATTATGGCCTCCACCTGTCAGGCATGATTTACGCTTTTTCCTCACATGAACAGCGATAATCTCTCTATTTTCAAGGGGAAATGCATGCACGTTTTGTGCATCAGGTGAGTAACCGGGCGCTAAAAAACGCATAAAACGGCGGCTAAAATGGGCTGGCAATATTTGCTTACCGCCCGGATTTTACTTTTCGTGTTGACGCCCCCATATACTGATAACAATCGCCACAGGAGAGTCATCATGCAACGCGAAGAACAACAACTGATTGATGGGCTGTTCAGCCGTCTGAAACAGGCCGAAAGCCAGGCCGTGGCACGCGATGCCGCTGCCGAACAATTGATTAACCAGCATCTTCAGGCGCAGCCAGGCGCGCCTTACTACATGACGCAGGCAATCCTGATTCAGGAAGCGGCGCTGAAAAAACTCAATGAGAAAGTGTCAGCGCTGGAAAGCCAGGTGGCACAGTTGCAGCAACAACAACAGCAGCAGCCTGCACAGAGCAGCGGCGGCTTCCTGTCGGGACTGTTTGGCAGCGGTTCGCGTCAGCAGCCTCCCGTTCAGCAGCCGCAACAACAGCAACAGTCGCCGTGGAACAGTGCGCCGCAGCAACCGGCACAGCAGCAGTATGCCCCTGCCCAGGCACCCGCGCCACGCGGCACCGGTTTCCTTGGCGGCGCTCTGCAAACTGCCGTGGGCGTCGCGGGTGGTGTCGTGATGGCCGACATGCTGACCAGCATGTTCCACCATTCACAGCCGGAAGAGATTGTGAATATCATCAATGAGCCGCCGCTGCCGGAGGTGAATGATAATCTCAACACCTTCAACGGTGGCGATGACAATGCCGATAACTTTAACGGTGGTAACGACAGCGCCTTCCTCGACCAGAACACGGGCTGGGACAGCAATTATGCCGACAACAGCGATCTCAACGATTTTGGCGGCAACGATTTCGACGACGACGACAGCTTCGTTTAAGTTGAGCGTTTCTGCTGGGTGAGCCAGCTATCCAGTTCATTCGCAAACTGCTGGCGGTCACGCGGACTCATCGTCGCGGGGCCGCCGGTCTGCACGCCGCTTGACCGCAGCGTATCCATAAAATCACGCATCGTCAGACGTTCGCGTATCGTCGCCGGTGAGTAACGCTCGCCGCGCGGATTCAGCGCCGCTGCCCCTTTCTCAATCACCTCAGCCGCCAGCGGAATATCGGCGGTGATCACCAGATCGCCGGGCTGACAACGTCTGACAATCTCATTGTCCGCCACATCAAAGCCAGCAGGCACCTGCAGCGTGCGCAGATACGGCGATGGCGGCACGCGCAAAAACTGGTTCGCCACAAAAGTGACCGTGGTCGCGGTACGATCCGCCGCACGGTAGAGCACCTCTTTGATCACATTCGGACAGGCATCGGCATCGACCCAGATAAACATCATGATTCCTTACAGTCAGAGAAGCCTGAGATCTTGCCGGGTTCCTCTTAAATGGCAAATTTAATTTGCGCCACGCTTTCCAGCGCGCTTGCAGCTGACTTGTTATTCGGGCTGGCTGAAGTAAGCTAGCTCACTGAGAAAAACGAATAATGTCCTAAGGAGATGGCGATGCTGGCAAAGAAAATCGGATTTATCGGCGGGGGAAACATGGCGAAAGCCATTATCGGCGGACTGGTCAACAGCGGCAAAATCGCCCCGTCTGATATCTTCGTTTACGATCGCAAAGCTGAGACCAACCAGGCGATGGCAGAGCAGTATGGCATCAACGCAGCAGAGAGCGCGGATGCGCTGGCGCGTGAAGTGGACATCCTGTTCGGCGCAGTAAAACCGAATGTCATTCTGAAAGTATTAAAAGAGCTGGCAGGCAGCCTGAAAAAAGAGGCGCTGGTGGTGTCGATTGCCGCTGGCGTGACGCTGGACTCGCTCTCATCCGTGCTGGGTTACGATCGCAAAATTGTCCGCGCAATGCCGAATACGCCCTCACTGGTGAGCGAAGGCATGACCTCGGTAACGCCTAACGTGCTGGTTGAGCAGGCGGAGATCGACGAAGTCGTGGCGATTTTTGAGAGCTTCGGCAAAGCGGCCGTAGTGGATGAATATCTGATTCACTCTGTGGTCGGCGTGAGCGGTTCTGCACCGGCCTACGTGTTTATGTTTATCGAGGCGATGGCGGATGCAGCCGTACTGGGTGGCATGCCGCGTGCTCAGGCCTATCAGTTTGCTGCGCAGGCGGTGAAAGGCGCGGCGCAGATGGTGCTGACCACCGGTAAACATCCGGCTGAACTCAAAGATATGGTCTGCTCTCCAGGCGGCACCACCATTGAAGCGGTGAAAGTGCTGGAAGAAAAAGGGATGCGCTCGGCAGTGATGGAAGCGATGCAGCAGTGCATGGCGAAGTCAGAGAAACTGAGTCGCAGCTAACCGGTGAGAAAGTGCGCAGGGCGGCCCGTCAGCCTGGTCCGCCCTGCGTGCAGCTTAACTGATTTTCGCCTGACAGCGCGCCACCGCGTCAGAAAGCGTCATGGGATGCTGCATCTGCTGCACCAGCTCAGCGGTCAGCGTATACATACCGCATGAGCAGATCGCCGCCAGTTGCCCCTGCTGACCATAAAACGCCATAAACTTTTTATCCTCCAGCGAACCGATTAGCTGGAATTCATCCCATTCTGCCGCGTGGCCAACATACTCATAACGAGTGCCATACTGGGTCGTCCAGAAGAACGGCACCCGATCAAAAGCGACGTTTTGATCCAGCATATTCCATGCGGCAGTCTGTCCCTGCTGATGTGCAACGCGATAGTGCTCAATACGCAGCGGCCCCTGTGCCGCCGGATAGGTGGCGATATCCCCCGCCACCCAGATATTATCAGCGACCCGCAACTGATCATCCGCCTGCAGGCTGCCATCCTCTGCCAGCGGCAGATCGTGAATAAAGTCGGTGGCCGGTTTAACCCCGGTCGCGAACAGCACAACGGTAGCATCCAGCCTGCGTCCGCCCTTCAGCTGCACGCCATTTACCTTCTGGTCACCCTGCAGCGCTTCGATCTCGCCCTGCACCCACTTCACGCCGTTTTGCTCATGAAGCTGGTAGAAATAGCGACCAATCTGCTCGCCAAACCGTTTAGCAAAAGGCAGTGCCTGGCGGGCAATGACTGTGACGTCAATATCGCGGTTACGCAGTGCCGACGCCAGTTCGGTACCGATAAAACTGTTGCCGATAATCACGATTTTATGGCTGGCATCCACCGCCTGAAGCAGCTCATCGGTCTGCGCTTTGCTGCGCAGCAGATGAACCCCGTCAAGATCGCTGCCCGGCAAATCAGGAAGAACAGGCGTCGCGCCGCTGGCGATCAACAGTTTGTCGAACGCAAGCGTCCCGCCATCGCCGAAGATTAACCGCTGTTGCTGTGCATCCAGCCGGCTCACTGTAGCCTGGAGTCGTTCAACGTGGTCCATCACATCCGCTTTCAGCAGCTGCGGCACTTCGTTAATATCCATTTTTCCCGACGGCACAAATTTGGTCAGCGCGGTGCGGTCATAAGGTGCATCGGCTTCACGCTCGACCAGTATCAGGCGGCCTTTAAAACCTTCATGACGCAGACGCCATAGCGCTGCGCTACCCGCCGCGCCGCCACCTAATACCACATAGACCGGTGCATCTGCCCCGCTGCCAATGGGTGCTGCGGGTGACATCGCTTTGGGGTTTATCAGTACCCGGCCCTCTTCAATGCGAAGCGGGTACTGTTTGAGATCGGCTAACGCCAGCGGTTCACACATTTTGCCATCGGCGATATCAAACGCGGCTTTATGCCACGGGCAGACCAGCCGATCGCCGCAAATCGCGCCCTGTTCAAGCGGTGCGCCAGCGTGTGGACATTTCGCCTGAAAAGCACGGACGTTGTCACCGTCGCGAATCAATAATAGATCAACATCGCCGAGCGTCTTTTTAACCGGCTGTCGCTGCGGCAGATCGTTCAGGTCGACGGTAAATTGATAGTTCACGGCATGGCTCCTTTCACTGTTTCTGGTCTTATGCTGCACGGCAAAAAAGCCCGCTGCGCAATCCCCTACAAACAGTAAGTGTGGCAAAGGAACCGGGAAGCCTGATGAGGAATCTGTTTCAGAAAGATAACCTGCTGTTGTGGCAGGTAATTTAATCGGCGTTGAAGGGGAAGTGAATCCGCATCGGGCGGCAGATAGAAGCGGCCACCTGCGTGGCCGTGGGCATCATCAGCTCTTTTTCAGGCACTGACTCATAAAGGTTTTACGGGCATCGCCTGCCAGTTTTTTATCACCGGCTTCACCGTTACAGCTTTTCATTTTCATCTGCTGCGGTGACATCTGCGACATCTTGCTGTCCTTTTTCAGGCATTCACTCATAAAGGTTTTGCGCGCATCCCCTTTGAGATCCTGTGATTTCGCATGCTGGTTGCACATCGTCATTTTCTCCTGCTGCGGAGTTTTCTCCGCAGCACCTGCCAGCCCGCTGACCAGCAGGCCTGCCATCATCATCGCCATTAAACCGACTTTCATCTTGATAACTCCACAGTGGATTGTCCTCTATTATTCTGGCAGCGAATAAGCAAAGCAGAAAATGTTTGAGGTCAAAGTGATGGGAAGATCCCATTCCCGACCTGTTCCGGGATCAATACTGGCGGGGATGATGGAGCAGCTTTTCAATGTAATTGCGCAGCAGGCGTGCATCGTTATCATCAGCATCAGCCACGTTGTCCATAGCGCTTTCAATGCTGGTGGTGATTGCCAGATGTTGTTGCGGCTCCAGCTTGCGAACCAGCGCAGTGACAACGATCTCCAGTGCTTCAATCTGCGCCATCTGCTCTTTCGCTGTCGCCTCTTTTTCAGCCAGCTTTACCAGTAACTCAGCAATCAGGTTTTTCATGCTGTTGTCTCAGCGGTGGAGAAAAGCTGAAATTATCACCACGCTGGGTAAAAAAACAGAGGGCGACAGCCATTTTTTCAGTGGCTTAGCCCACATTTATCCCATCTGTTCAGCCATTTACGGTTATTTTGCTGGCGAAACGTTTTGCGGGGTTGCACTGCCGCGGTTAAATGTCGCTTGCCTGAAATGAAACAGTGAAGCTTAACGAGGATTTACGAATCCGTGACCCGGCCCGCCACCGTGTCCGCCCCAACCGCCGCCGGGAGGCGGGAAAATACATCCACTTAATGCAGTCACTAATCCCACAACAGCCACCAGCTTAATGATTCGTACCCTATCTACCTCAGAGTGAAAAAATCGGGCTGAGTGTATGAAGCCGCTGGCATGGCGACAAGTGAGATTCCTCTGCTTCAGGCGGCTATTCATCTTTGCTGACCAGACTTAACGTTTTACCGCCAGTATGTCGTCGTATTCTCAACATCCCGGTGAGTTTGTTAACAGGACTATTTGTGTAAATCGGGAGGGTGAACACTTTACAGACTGACGAATTTTGCGCATTGTGAGCGCATTACATTTACAGGATAAAATCATGACTCTCTCTCTGGCTACTTTCAGTGACATCCTCTCCCGGCGCGACTGGGAGAACCCGGTCGTGACCTCGCTGCATCGTCTGGATGCCCATCCGCCATTCGCCAGCTGGCGCGATGAAGCGGCGGCGCGCGATGATCATCCTTCGGCGTCACGGCAATGTCTCAACGGAGAGTGGGGATTTAGTTACTTTGCTCAGCCTGAAGCGGTGCCTGCCAGCTGGTTATTGCAGGATCTGCCGGATGCCAGCACGATTCCGGTCCCGGCTAACTGGCAGATGCACGGCTTCGATGCGCCCATTTACACCAACGTACAATATCCGATTCCCGTTAATCCTCCGCTGGTTCCCGCCGGGAATCCCACCGGATGTTACTCGCTCACATTCACGACTGACACAGCCTGGCTCGATTCGGGACAGACACGCATCATTTTTGACGGCGTAAACTCGGCTTTTCACCTGTGGTGCAATGGGCGCTGGATTGGCTACTCTCAGGACAGCCGCCTGCCCGCCGAATTTGACCTGAGTCCTCATCTGCGACCGGGCAAAAACCGGCTGGCGGTGATGGTGCTGCGCTGGAGCGACGGCAGCTATCTGGAAGATCAGGATATGTGGCGGATGAGCGGCATTTTCCGCGATGTCACATTACTGCATAAACCGCAGGTGCATCTGGCCGACGTTCAGCTGGAAACCCGGCTCAGCCCGGAGTTTACCCGTGCCGAGCTACGCGCCCAGGTCCGCGTCGCCTTACCGCCGGACGCCACCTCGCGCTATCAGCTGCGCCTGACGCTGTGGCAGGGTAAACAGCAGGTTGCGCAGTGTCAGCAGCCGCTGGGCAGCGCGATCATTGACGAACGGGGTCACTATCCTGAACGCGCCCTGCTCAGCCTGCCGGTTGAACAGCCCGCGCTGTGGAGCGCCGAAACGCCCCACCTCTATCGTGCTACGCTGGCGCTGCTGGATGGCGATCAGCAGCTGGTCGAAGTGGAAGCTTACGATGTTGGCTTCCGTCAGGTCACCATCGACAACGGCCTGCTCTGCCTCAACGGCAAACCGCTGCTGATCCGGGGCACCAACCGCCATGAGCACCATCCGGAGCACGGTCAGGTAGTGGATGAGGCGACGATGCGCCGTGACATCGAGCTGATGAAGCAGCACAATTTCAATGCGGTCCGCTGTTCGCACTACCCTAATCATCCGCTCTGGTACCGGTTGTGTGACCAGTACGGGCTTTATGTCGTGGATGAGGCCAATATCGAAACCCACGGCATGCAGCCGATGAACCGGCTCTCCGATGATCCCCGCTGGTTCGCGGCCTACAGCGAACGCGTCACGCGCATGGTGCAGCGCGATCGTAATCACTGCAGCATTATCATCTGGTCGCTGGGCAACGAGTCAGGACATGGCGCCACCCATGACGCGCTCTACCGCTGGGTGAAAAGCAGCGATCCAACCCGTCCGGTTCAGTATGAAGGCGGCGGTGCAGATACCGCCGCAACCGATATTATCTGCCCGATGTATGCCAGGGTTGATGAAGATCAGCCGTTCCCGGCAGTGCCGAAATGGTCGCTGAAGAAGTGGATCGGTCTGCCGGGCGAAACGCGTCCGTTGATCCTCTGTGAATACGCGCATGCCATGGGCAACAGTTTCGGCGGTTTTGCGAAGTACTGGGAGGCCTTCCGTCAGTTCCCGCGACTGCAGGGCGGCTTCGTCTGGGACTGGGTGGATCAGAGCCTGACCCGCCATGATGAACAGGGCAACTCCTGGCAGGCTTACGGCGGTGATTTTGGCGATAAGCCTAACGATCGTCAGTTCTGTATGAACGGGCTGGTGTTTGCCGATCGCACGCCACATCCAGCGCTTTATGAAGCGCAGCGCGCCCAGCAGTTTTATCAGTTTACCGTTGATCCCCGCGATCCGCTGAGCGTTACGATCAGCAGCGACTATCTGTTCCGCCACAGTGACAATGAAGTGCTGCGATGGTCCATTGAGCAGGAAGGAGAGGTGGTGACAGAAGGCGAAATAGTGCTGGATATCACCGCGCAGGGTCAGCAGCGAATCACGCTGCCCACACAGCCCGCGTTATACGGCGAATGCTGGCTGAACGTCGCGATTCATCAGATTAACGCCACACCCTGGAGCGTTGCTGGCTGGCGCGTCGCCTGGCACCAGTGGGCGCTGCCCTCGGCGCTGGCGATGCCATCACAGCCAGAGGCGGCCGAAGCACCTGTGCTGCACGATGATGCCAGTGACATTGTTGTCACTCATCAGCAGCAACGCTGGCATTTTTCACGCCACAGCGGCGAACTGACGCAGTGGTTTGTCAATGAGGAGCCGACGCTGCTCTCCCCTCTTCAGGACTGCTTTATCCGCGCGCCGCTGGACAATGACATCGGCACCAGCGAAGCGGAACGGGTTGATCCTGATGCCTGGGTTGAACGCTGGAAAACGGCGGGTTATGACCAGATGAGCAGCAGTCTGGTATCGATCACGGCGAATACGTTGTCGCAGGCAGTGCAGATTGAGACGCTGCATGGCTGGCTCGCCAACGGTGAGCTCGCGTTCATCAGCCGTAAACGTTATGTGATCAACGCGCAGGGTGAGTTACACCTACAGCTGTCGGTTGAGCAGTCGCGCGGATTGCCACCGCCCGCACGCATCGGCTTGCGCTGTGAGCTGGCACACATCCCGCAGCAGGTTAGCTGGCTGGGCCTGGGTCCGCATGAAAACTATCCCGACCGCCAGCTGGCCGCGCAGTTTTCCCGCTGGCAGCTGCCGCTGGATCAGCTTTCAACGCCCTACGTTTTCCCCAGCGAGAATGGTCAGCGTGGCGGTACGCGTCAGCTCGACAGCGGCAGCTGGCAGGTCAGCGGCGACTTCGCTTTCTCGCTAAGCCGCTTCAGTCTGGAGCAGCTGCGGGAGACTTCACACCGCCACCTTCTGCGTCCTGAAACGGGCTGCTGGCTGCATCTGGATGCGTTTCACATGGGCGTTGGCGGCGATGACTCCTGGAGCCCCAGCGTCAGTCCTGAGTTTTTACTGACTCAGCAGCGCTGGCAGGCTGAGCTGACGATTTCTCAGCCAGCGGCAGCTCGGTCTTCGGACGCCGGTAAAAACGCTTCAGAAACAGCACATTAATCAGCACCACCACGGCGGTGGCAAAAAAGACCCAGCGGAAACCTGCCACCGCCGACACCGCAGCCCCCAGTAGCGGGCCTGCGACATTGCCGAGATACATAAACGACTGGTTATAGCCGAAGATTCGCCCGGTGATGTTGTCGCGCGAATGACGTACCAGAAGCGTCTGCACCGCAGGCATCATTGCGCCATCGGCGAAGCCCAGCAGAAACCGCAATATCCCCAGCTGTGTCGTGCTGGTCACAAACGACATCGCAACAAACAGCAGCAGCGAGATAACCATTGTCGCCAGCAGGATACGCTGCGTGCCGATGCGATCGCCGAGTCGCCCCAGCCGGGGTGCCGCCAGCAGCGCTGAGACGCCTGGCAGCGCGGCAATCACGCCACTCAGAAAAGCGATATTCTCCGCAGTCGGTGCCAGTTCACGCACAAACAACGTCAGAATCGGGTTCACCGACCCGTTGCACATCTGAATCACCATGGTGGTAAAAAAGAGGCAGAGCATCAGCTTTGGGTTATCCAGCGAGCGGAAAACCTCGCGTCCGCTGAGCTTATCTTTTTTACTGACCGGGATATAACCGGTCTCTTTAATCAGGAACAGCGTCACCAGAAAGCTGACCATCAACAGCACCGCAGTGACAATAAACACCGTACGCAAACCGACCCAGTCGGCCAGCAGCCCGCCCAGCATGGGCCCCAGAATCACCCCGCCAATCTGACCGGTTGAGACACAGCTCAGCGCCCAGCCGCTTCGTTCACGCGGAACCTGAGCCGCCACCAGCGCCATGGCGTTGGGGATATATCCGGAGGTTAGCCCCATCAGGGCACGCAGCAGCAGCAACTGCCAGGCCTCCGTGACAAAAGCCTGCAGCAGGATCACCACGCCCATGCCAAAAGCCGCACGCAGCAGCATCAGTTTACGACCTTTGCGATCGGCCAGGCTGCCCCATAGCGGCGCCACCGCCGCCGAGACCACAAAGGTGATACTGAAGGTAAGACCCGACCAGAGGCTCAGTGATTCGCCACCGGTTACGCCTAGCTGTTCAAGGTAGAGCGGCAGAAACGGGATAATCTGACTAATCGCCAGTCCGGTAAAAAAGCAGCCAAACCAGACCGAGATCAGGTTTATCTTCCAGGGTTCAATAGTGCGTGGCATGAGCAGACGATATAAAGAGAGGGAAGGCTCAGTCTAACGCGCGCATTCTCAGCGTGACCGACAAAACATGGCACATAGAGTGAAAGAACGGATTCTGCTTTGATTCGGCTCAATTACCGGCACAAATTTCACCGACGCAGGAATTCAGAGTGCGAAGCGCGCGGATGACATACGGCACTGAAACGCGCTTCTTAAACGCCCCCTCATCAATATGGAAAAATATGTCATTCTGTTACTGACAACCCCGCTCCCCGCTTCTATGTTTAAAAAACCGCCAGCCGTGGCGGTGTGGCGATCATTCTGATCGGTGCGACGTCCTCCGCAAAAAACGGTGCAGACCATCCGGCTACGCTGAGGCAAACCAGCTTATTTCATACAGATACGCCCTTACTCAGCAGTAAGGGGCAGTGGCGTGTTTCAGCGGAGGTGGGGAAATGAGAGTACAACCAAATAGCGCCAGCCGTGCAATCAGCGACTATTTTAAAAGCCCGGCCTGGCGGACACCGCCAGAGTCCGATCTGCTGGCGGTGATCCTGCGTGAAATAATGGAAGCGGGCGAGCCCGCCACCAGTAAAGTGCTGATTGCGCGGGTGATCGATAAACTGGAAGTAGAGGGCGACGAGATGCAGTTGCAACGTTATCGCACCTTGCTGGCTCAGTTGATCGACACGCAGCCGGAGCCGTAAATCAACCCGGCGTCTACTTCACCCAGCGTAACTTATCCGCTTCGCTGACGCTGGCACGTCCGCTGCTGCGCTGAAACAGGCAGAGCTCCCGTCCCCGCTTATTTTTCATGTGCTGCTGCGGGTAGCGTCCCTCCAGCAACAGTGCACTGTAACCTGTGTTGTCGTCATATTCGATCGGTTCGCCCAGCACCCTGACTTTGCTCAGGTGGCTGGCGTTGACGCACGCCTGAACCATCACCTCGCGGCTCTTTTTCCAGGCGTCTTCACTGGACGCATGCGCCAGTGTGCTGCTGAGTAACAACGTGGGCAGAAATGCCACTATGCGTTTCATCTTCTTCTTCGCTCCTGTTCCGGTCCGCGGACGCTAAAAAAATTCCCGCCGGGGCGGGAATAAACAAGACGAGCACTATCTATTGTGTGACGAGGAAGTTTCTCAAACGCGCAGCTATCCTCGCCTGCTGTTATGACAAGCCTATGACATTCTGGCCATTAGCCACAATAAACTGAGCTGATATTGCCATTTTTATCGGCCAGGAAATTAAGCCGGTTGAGATTAAAGTCCATGGTGACGGCTGAATTATAGGGGATCGGACGCACCTGCTGTTCGAAGTGCTGACCCTGCAGTGCGGTCAACGGTTTGCCGATATAGTGTTGAAACTGTGAGGCGCCGCAGCGGTCAGCGTCGGGATCCTGCGCCACACGGGCAGTGTCGGGTTGAGAGGCAGATTGACAGGCGGTTAATGCGAACAGACCGACTACCAGCAGCCCTTTTCCATAAAATCTCACGTTTATTCTCCTGTTGGACGTGTAACACCTTGCCCAAGAGTAGCAAAACGCGCCGGCAGACCTGAACCCTTAAAAGGTAAAGTTGTTACAGCAGGATTAAGCCAACTGCTGGGCAGGCGTCCTTTTGAGATTAATCGCATTTTCAGCCAAAAAAAGTCACCGTGAACCCCTACAATTTCTTAAGAATTTTCTTACCCAGCCCCGTGGAGGTCATAATGGAACTGATTATTTTTGTTGTCTGCGCAATGCTAATGACCGCCCTCGCGGTCAAAGTGCGTTAAGCCATCTCAGGCTGATTTTACGCCGTTCTTTCCAGCAGCGTTCTGAATGCAGCCAGTGGCATCGGCCGGCCAAGGAAGTAACCTTGCCCTTCTTCGCATGAGAGCTGTTTTAGCTGGTTTAACTGCGCTTCTGTCTCAATGCCTTCTGCTGTGATCGTCAGGGCAAAGGCGCGAGCCAGCGCAATAATCCCCGCGACCACCGACTGTGCCTGCTGCGACTCCGGGAAATCTTTCATCCAGGAACGATCGATCTTCAGGCCATTAAACGGGAAGGTTTTCAGGTAGCCCAGCGCGGCATAGCCGGTGCCGAAATCATCAACAGTCAACCGGACACCCAGCGAACGTAATCCCTGCATGATTTCCAGCGCATGCTGTGGGTGTTCAAAGGTAACGTTCTCAGTAATTTCGAGCTCCAGCCGGGTTGCCGGCAGGCCACTTTTCTCGAGCGCGTTCGCGACTCGTTGCACCAGGTCGCTGGTGCGAAACTCCATTGGCGATATATTGACTGAAACATAGCGTTCGCCGCCCCACCCCAGAGCATCCTCACAGGCGCGCATCAGCACCCAGTCGCTGATGGTGGCGATCAGACCGCTCTCTTCCGCCAGTGGAATGAAGTGGTCGGGCGTTATCCATTGATCCGGGGCAATCTGCCAGCGAATCAGGGCCTCAGCGCCCGCCAGCTGCCCCGTCAGCAGTTGATAGCGTGGCTGATAGTGCAGGCGAAACTCATTGTTCTTCAGCGCTTTCTCAATCCGCCGCGCCATTTCACGTTTATCTTCCCGCTGGCTGGTCATCTCATTGGCATACCAGACCCACTGATTGCGTCCCGCGTCACGCGCTTCATTCAGCGCAATATCTGCCATTTCCAGCAGCGCTTCCGGGTGGCTGGCATCCTGAGGTGCGCAGGCAATCCCCATGCTGATGGTAAGATAGTGGACATGATGGCCGGTGCTGATCGGTTGCTGAACCTCATGCACCAGCTGAGCACAACGCTGATCGACCCGCTCACGGTTCGCTTCACGTAATACCAGCACAAACTCATCGCCACTCAGCCGCGCCACCAGCTCCTGCGGACCAATACAGCGCTTCAGTCGCTGTGCTATCTGGCTCAGCACCTCGTCGCCTGCTGCATGACCCCAGGTTTCGTTAATCGGCCGGAACTGATCAAGATCGAGTGTGACCAGCGTCAGCGGCGCGGAGCCATCCGTTATTGCAAGGTGTAGCGTCAGAAACTCCAGCAGCTGCATGCGGTTCGACAGGCCGGTTAAGACGTCGTGACGCGACAGGAACTGAATGCGCGCCTCAGCTTCCATACCCTGAGTGATATCCGATACCGTACCGCGAAACCCGATGCGTTTCGCGTCGTGCCAGATGGTTTTTGCCACCAGCTGGCCGATGCGACGATTGCCGTGCGCAGACATGAACTGACAGCGCAGCGGCATCTGCTGTCCGTCCTCCTCCTGACGTCGCAGCCAGGCAACCAGCGAATGGCTGGGATGCGTCAGCAGATGATCGATGTGACGCCCCAGCCAGTGCGTAATGTCATGGCCGGTGACGGTATGAAAGCGCGCTGACAGATAGATTAGCCGGCCCTCTGCATCCGTCTCCCAGATCCAGTCTGACGCCGCCTCAGCGAGATCGCGAAACCGCGCTTCGCTGTTGGCAAGCTCCTGCTGACTGATCGCCAGCATAGCGAAACGCCGATCAGAGATAATTGCATTTGAGAGCGCATGGCGACTGACGCGACGGGTAATTATGGCGATGATGATCGCCATCAACATCAGCAGTGGCAGCAAAAACCAGATCAGGCCCATGCCAGGCATCTTTGAGGTCCAGCGCAGCACAATCGGGTCGCCCATCGGCAACGTTAACATCATCCGGGGTTCACGCAGGGCATCCTCCTCACTGGCTGGCGCGCGCAGTTCGCGTACATCCAGCGATGTTCCCAGCGCCTTTAATTTTTCAGGCGTAAACAGACTCACAAATATCATGATGGACGGAGGCCCCGCCACTGGCGTCACCGCCCTCACTTTGCCACTGGTGATAGGGGCAGCAACCACGATGGCGGGCAGATGATTGATCAGCACATCACGATGCATCGCTTTGTTGTTAAGCTGACGTGCCGCCGCAATAAATGCAGAGGTCTCTTTGCCCAGCCAGGCCTCCAGCGGCGTATCCACCAGTTTGCCGTTAATGACTGAATAACGGGTGTGGCCTTTACCATCGACCACGAAAACACCCTCGTAGTGATACTCCTCATACAGGCCTGGACCAAAGTTCTCTTCGTCAAACGCCCAGACTTTGTCCACACTGACATGGAGATTTTGCCAGGCTTCGCCCCAGAACGCATAATCCCGGATATCCGTTACCATCGCCTCCTGACGACTTTTCCACGCCTGCTGCATCAGCAGCCGGTCATGCTCAACCGATACGCTGTTTTGCCGCTGCGCAATCGTCAGCACCATCAGCATCGAGAGCGCCAGCACGCCAAACAGCAGCAGCGAAAGGACACGCAGGCTGCGCCGCGTAAAGCGGACAGTGCGATCTTCAGCAACATGTCTGAATGGCAACGCGGGTGGCGCCGGAGGATTAAAAGTCATTAAGAGTGCCCACTACACAACCAGGGGTTGAGAGGAAAGGCCGGCAATACCACACAGGGTGCTGACCCGATTAGTTTCCTCAGTTATCGGCTCGGGCGCTCGGGTGTTTAGTCTGCGGTAAACATTTTGCGCTTAAATATTGTGTTACAGGCTGACTCGACAGCGATCGGGGGCATTGCTACTATGCGCTTACCTTCGCTGGCTGAGTCGCCTATGAACATCAATTCCGACAGAGTGACCCTGACGCTGTTCTACGTCGGCAGCTTTGTGGTCTATTACCTGGTTACCATGCTGATCACCCTGTTCCCTAATTACGGCGTGCTGCGTAATGACGGCCTGCTGGTGCCCGTGCTCTGTCTGTTTGAATTTGCTGTGATCTACCCGCTTTATCGCTTCTACTGCCAGCGCCGTACCGATTTACCGCTGGGTGAACTTTATACCCTGCAAACCCTGCTCTTTACCGGCGCGTTGTTTGTCCTGATGGCAGCACAGATGCAATTTATGCAGCCGGAAGGCTGGCTGGTGATGCAGGCGCAGCAGGGACGTAATTCGCTGCTTATCCTGCTGTTGACCGCCGTGTTGCTGGCGCCGGTTTTTGAAGAAGTGCTGTTCCGCGGTTTTCTGTTACAGGGGTTTCTGCTGTGGGCGCCACGTAGCCGCTTTGCCTGTATGCTGCTCACCTCGCTGCTGTTTGCGGTAATGCATACGCAGTATGTGCACTGGCAGACGCTTATCGCCCTGACGCTGTTTTCACTGCTGCTCTGCTATGCCCGGCTGCGGAGCAACAGTCTGGCGCTGCCCATCTTCCTCCACACCCTGAATAACCTGATTGCGCTGCTGCCCGCCTGGTATTTCGCGGGTTAATGCAGGCATCACTCCTCTTCTTACACGCTGACAGACGCCGGCATGACCCTGCGGGCGGACCATAGCTCACACTGACAATGCCGCACCGTCACGTTTGTCTATACTGGATGTTAAAAAGGGATAAAAAGCACCGCAGTCCGTACCACCAGACCGTGCAAAGGAGAGGAACTATGTTGATAGGATTTGTGTTGTTAGTGAGCGCGTGCGGCTACGATGCCTGCGAAGCGCTGCCGGTCTCGGAGCGCATCTATCCGACAAAGGTCGACTGCGAAACGATGGCGAACCGCATTCATAAAGTCAGGCCGAATGTGGTCCTGCTTTGCGGAGAGGTCCATCGCTAATTCAGGACCAGGTTCAATAAAGCGGCGCTGTAACATTGCAAGCTGGCGCTTTAGCGTACAAAATATAAGCTGTTGTTAACCATTACCGTAGTGAATCCCATGAAAACATCACGCCCCCGTCGTCCTGGTGGACGCTGGGTATACTATCTTTTGTATGATGGCATTCTGTGGCCCTGCCCCGTCCGATGGGAGTGGGAGAGCAGCTATGGCGGCTGGTTGCCATTTTACTACACGCCAACCTTTGAATTTGTGGTGGGCGATCCCCGCAAAGCGTATCGCATTGCGCGCAGTGACGTGCGGGCTAAACAACGGCGTGAAGATGCCTTTGTCTGAATAACACGATTATCCCGGCAGACATGAGGCTGTGAGCCGGCAGAGCTCCCCTTCCAGCGCAATCATCACCATCAAAACGTTGCACGGCGTGTGACGCCCGGTCCCCTTCATCGACTCATGCCCAGATCATGGCGGCCCAGCGAATCAACAGCAGACCACCGCAAATGCATAAAAGAACCAGCACCATCTTCCAGTACTTTTTGGCCGCCCGGTATCTTGTCACCTCGGTTTCCTCTCATCAGAAAGCGAAGATGCGCCAGAAGGCGCATCAGTTTCGGTCAGTAACAGGACCGAGGGGATAGCATAACGTCCGGGCCACCAAAAGGCGACCCGTCGCCGGCATCAGTTGTTCAGGGTGTAATCCAGCGTAATTTCCGCATTCAGAACCTGAGAAACCGGGCAGCCTGCTTTGGCTTTATTGATAATCTCGTCGAAAGTTGACGCATCAATGCCTGGCAGAGAGATGGTGCTGGTCAGCGCCACTTTGGTGATGGCAAAGCCGTCGCCTTTTTTGTCCAGCGACACGTCGGCCGTGGTATCAATGCTTTCCGGCGGATGACCCGCGTTACCCAGCATCAGCGACAGCGCCATAGAGAAACAGGCTGCATGCGCTGCACCAATCAGTTCTTCCGGGTTGGTGCCTTTACCGCCTTCAAAACGGGTATTAAAGCCATAAGGTTGCTGGCTCAGCACGCCGCTCTCGGTGCTGACGGTGCCTTTACCTTTGATATCGCCTTCCCAGTGCGCCGAACCTTTCTTGTGAATCGTCATGTCATTCCTCCTGTTGGTAAAGAAGCTAAGTATAGACAATGCATTCATTTTCGCAGGCTAACTCACCGCACGCGGACGTGGCGTTGTGCTTGCTGGGGCCAGCAACGCCTCCGCCTGGACCAGTGAATCGCGGGTGATTTCACTAATGGATTTTGCGCCGGTCAGTGTCATGGCAACGCGCATCTCCTTCTCAATCAGGTTCAGCAGGTTTTCAACACCGCGCTGACCGTGGGTCGCCAGCGCATAAATAAAGGCCCTTCCCAGCAGCACGCTGTCTGCGCCCAGCGCGATCATTCTCACCACATCCAGCCCGTTACGAATGCCACTGTCCGCCAGAATCGTGATGTCACCTTTGACGGCATCGGCAATCGCGGGCAGCGCCCGCGCCGAAGAGAGCACACCATCCAGCTGACGTCCGCCATGATTCGAGACCACGATGCCGTCTGCGCCAAAGCGCACCGCATCCCGCGCATCTTCCGGATCGAGAATACCTTTGATCACCATCGGTCCGTCCCAGAACTCGCGGATCCACTCCAGATCTTTCCAGCTGATCGAGGGATCAAAGTTGTTCGCCAGCCAGCCGATATAATCTTCCAGCCCGGTCGGCTTACCCAGATAGGCGGAGATATTCCCCAGATCGTGTGGACGCCCCTGCAGGCCCACATCCAGTGCCCATTGTGGATGAGTAACCGCCTGCCAGTATCGACGCAGCGCCGCATGATTACCGCTCATCCCGGAGTGCGCATCGCGATAGCGTGCACCCGGCGTCGGCATATCCACGGTAAACACCAGCGTTGAGCAACCGGCGGCTTTGGCGCGTTCCAGCGCATTGCGCATAAACCCGCGATCACGCAGCACATAGAGCTGGAACCACATTGGGCGGTTGATCTGCGGGGCCACCTCTTCAATCGGGCAAACCGAGACTGTCGACAGCGTAAACGGAATGCCTTTCAGGGCGGCAGCGCGCGCGGCCTGTACTTCACCCCGACGGGCATACATGCCGCACAGACCGACCGGTGCGAGCGCAACCGGCATCGACAACGTTTCATTAAATAATGTTGTCTCAAGGCTCAGTTCCGACATGTTCTTCAGGATGCGCTGACGCAACGCTACGTCAGACAGGTCCTCCACGTTACGTCGCAGGGTGTGCTCGGCGTAGGCACCGCCATCAAGATAGTGAAACAGGAACGGCGGCAGGATACGTTGCGCGGCGGCGCGATAGTCACTGGCAGCTGAGATAATCATCAGTCAGATTCCTTAGGGTTGCGTATGTCGTTATCCGGTAAACGGGTGATGCGCGCCTGACGCGCTTCATCTTCATGCAGGCTTTTCATGGTGGTGTGCACAAAACCCAGATGGTGCATCGCCGCCTGACGGGCCGTTTCGGCGTCGCCCGCAAGGATTGCATCAAGTAGCGCCTGATGCTGTTCCGTCAGGCGGCCGAAAATCGCAGGCTGGGTGTACATGCGCTGACGGGTCTGCATCACCGATGACTGCAGCAGCTCAAAAAAACCGCGCATGGTCTGCAGCAGCACCACATTGTGCGACGCCTCGGCAATCGCAAGGTGGAAGCGCACATCCGCCTGCGCGGCGAGATCGGGATCGTCACTCTCCTTGAGTTTCAGGGTGGCGTCGAAAGCGAACTGCAGTTTCTCTTTGTCGCTGTCGGTGGCGCGCAGTGCGGCATGCCAGGCCGTGCTGGCCTCGATGGCATGGCGCGCCTCCAGAATGTCGTAACGGTAGTCGGGATCGTCGCGCAGTAACTGACGAATCGGCTCGACGATGCGTTGCTCCGACCAGGGTGCCAGCTGCTGACGGAGCCAGGTGCCGCCGCCACGTCGGCTGATCAGCATTCCGCTGCTGATCAGCTGCTGTATCGCTTCCCGAAGCGAGGAGCGGGAGACGCCAAGCTCCGCAGAGAGCTGACGTTCGGCGGGCAGTCGCATACCCGGTTCAAGCTGATGTTCGGTGATATACGCCCGGAGGCGCATCACCAGCGGATCGACATGGCTGTTCATGGGATCATCCACGGGAAGACATAGGCCTGAAGTGTGGTAATCACACCGACCATACAGGTGAAAATCAGGCTGTGTTTAACGGTAAACCGGAACAGGTCGGACTCTTTCCCCACCAGCCCGACCGCTGCACAGGCGATGGCGATCGACTGTGGCGAGATCATCTTACCGGTCACGCCGCCGGTGGTATTCGCCGCCACCAGCAAAATATCGGAGACGCCAATCTGCTGGGCAGTGGTGGCCTGTAACGCGGCAAACAGTGCATTCGATGAGGTATCTGATCCGGTCAGGAAGACACCCAGCCAGCCGAGGAACGGCGAGAAGAAGGTAAATGCGTGGCCGGTGTGTGCCAGCGCCAGTGCCAGCGTCGCAGAGAGGCCGGAATAGTTGGAGATAAACGCAAACGCCAGCACCATTCCGATGGAGTAGATTGGCAGCGCCAGCTCTTTCAGCGTTTCACCAAAGGTCTGCAATGCCGCCTTTGGTTTCATGCGCAGGAACAGCATAGCGATGATGGCTGCGATTAAAATGGCGGTACCCGTGGCAGAAACTAGATCCAGTTTATAGATCGCCGGATAAGGCGTCGCACTGCTGACGACCGGTGGCATCCGCGCCACCAGCTCATTCAGCATCGGAACCGGCACAGCCAGCACCCAGTCATAGAGCGCACCGCCTTTGGCAAACAGCGCTTTAAACGGCGGAATGCTCCAGAGCGTGACGGTAGCAGTAAGAAACAGGAACGGCATCCAGGCACGGATCACCTGGCCCAGCCGATACTTCTGCGGAGGCAGCAGCGGATCGCCCTGCTTCGCCTCTGCATCGGCAAACCGAAAGATACGCACCGGTTTCCAGACCCGCAGGAATAGCGTCAGCGAAACCAGCGAGGCGAGTGAAGAGATAATATCGGGCAGTTCAGGCCCCAGGAAGTTGGAGCTGAGGAACTGGGCAATGGCAAAGGATCCGCCCGCGACAACCACCGCTGGCCAGGTCTCTTTCACGCCTTGCCAGCCATCCATGATCGCCATGATCCAGAACAGCACAATCAGGGTCAGCAGCGGCAGCTGGCGTCCAGCCATCTGACCGATGGCAAAACTGTCCAGTCCGGTCACCTGGCCCGCCACAATAATCGGAATGCCCATCGCACCAAAGGCGACCGGCGCGGTGTTTACAATCAGGCAGAGGCCGGCGGCGTAGAGTGGATTAAAGCCGAGTCCCACCAGCAGCGCGGCAGTAATCGCCACTGGCGCACCAAAGCCTGCAGCGCCCTCCAGGAAAGCCCCGAATGAGAAGCCGACAATCAGCATCTGCAGACGCTGATCGGGCGTAATCGAGAGGATAGAGGCGCGGATAATATCGAACTGACCGGTTTTGACCGAGATCTTGTAAACAAATACCGCCGCGACAATAATCCAGGCAATCGGCCACAATCCATAGAGAAAGCCATAACCCACGGCAGCCAGCGCCTGTGCAACCGGCATCTGATAGAGAAACAGCGCCACCAGCAGCGCCAGCACCACTGTAGTGGTGGCCGCCAGATAGCCTTTCATCTTCAGCTTAATCAGCGCAAAGAAGAAAAAGAGAATCGGGATCAGAGCAACAAGGCTTGAGAGCCAGATATTACCCAGCGGATCGTAGTTTTGTTGCCAGATCTGCATGCCAGTATCTCCAGAGGAAGAGGTGACGAAGCATGTAGCCGCAGCGCTGCATGCCCTGCGCCCCGAATTGGTCAGACCAAAATGCTTTATCGGGGCTTGTGGCAAGAGATAGTTAATGTATTGTTAATCCGTGGCAATAGAAGTTGCGCGAATATTTCTGGAGTGTGAACCAGAGAAAAGTATTGCTTTGATTGGTCCGACCAAAATCAGCTACTCACGCCGGGAAAGGCCCGCTGATAGCTGCGTGGATGGAAACGCAGAGTCAGGACGACCAGCAGCAGCGTAACCGCCGCCTGCAGAATCCAGATGCTGGCGAACTGGCCGGTGAACGCATGCAGCTGACCGGCGATAAACGGCATGCTGCCCGCAATAATAAAGCCGACGCCCTGCATAAAGGCCACCAGCCGTGCGCCAGTCTGGGGTTTATCAAGATGATCCAGCGCCAGCACCAGTGCCAGCGGAAACGCCCCGCCCAGTCCGACGCCCGCAATCCCCGCCCAGAGCCACGGCGCCCCTTGTGGCGCAAGCAGAAAGCCGAGCATGCCGCTGAGCTGCATCGCCAGCGTGAACAGCAACAGCGGACGACGATCGCGGCCCCGAGCCAGCAACGGCAACAGCAGCGCACCCGAGACCTGACAGGCGATCATCATACCAAGCAGTGAACCGCCCGCCTGTGTGCTCCAGCCGAGCTGATGATAAAAGTCAGGCAGCCAGGCAACACAGATGGCATATCCTCCGTTCACCAGTCCAAAGCTCAGCGCCAGCGTCCAGGCACGGGTTTTTCGCCACAGCGAAGGCATCTCTGCTGCCTCTGTCCGGGCTGTGGGCGGCGCGGTGGTGATAAACAGCCAGACCAGAATAGCCAGCACCACCGGCAGCGCCCAGCTACTCAGCGCGCCCTGCCAGCCAAAATGTGCGCTCAGCCACGGCGAGATAGCCGCGCCAATTCCGCCGCCACCCATCAGCGCGGCGGCCCAGAGTCCGGTCACGCCGGCGCTCCGGCTGCCAAAACGCTGACGGATCAATCCCGGCATCGCCATCTGTACAATGCCAATGCCTGCCCCACCCGGCACGGCAGTCAGCACCAGCCAGCGGCCATCAGTAACCAACAGCCGACTCACCAGCGCCAGCAACAGCAGCACCAGACCGCCGAGCAGCAGTCTGCGCACCGCAAAACGCTGCATCAGCGGGGCGCTGATTAACGCAATAGCGCCCATCATCATCATCGGCACCGCAGGTAGCAGCGATGCCGCCAGTGACGACAGACCAATGCTCTGCCGCAACTGGCCGAGTAACGGACTAACCGAAGTCATCAGTGGCCGCATATTGAGTCCTGCCAGCACCAGCGCCGCCAGCAGCAGATTGTTCTCTCTCTTCATCTGAGATCCAAGCAGTTAAAGGTTGCCAGCCTGGCAGCAGTCGCTACTATCTGGAAATGAAATATTACTCTGCCAGGTAGTGGAAAAATGAATCGTCAGCCCATGTTTACCCCGCAGCAGTTGCTTAGCTTTGTGGCGGTGTGCGAAACCTTCAGCTTTACCCGCGCCGCCGACAGAGTGCACCTGTCGCAATCCACTGTCAGCCAGCAGGTGCGGCGTCTTGAAGAGATGTTAGGAAAGGAACTGCTGGTTCGCACCTCGCATCAGGTGCAGATCACCGAAGAGGGCGAAAAACTTTTAGGCTACGCCCGCCGGATTATTGCTCTGAATGGCGAAGCGCACGATGTGCTGAGTGACCAGTGGCGCGACGGCGTGTTGCGCCTTGGCGTGCCGGAGGATTTCGCTGCACCCACTGCCGGCCTGCTGGCGCACTTCAGCCGCGACCATCCGCAGTTGCGGCTGGATGTGATGAGTGGCATGCAGGTGGAGTTGCGTCGCGCCTGGCAGCGTGAAGAGCTCGACATCATGCTGATCAAGCAGCCTTACGGCGAGCGTCCGATGGCGTCGCGTCCCGAACCCCTGCTGTGGCTCGACAGCGCGGAGTGGCCCTGCTTTGAACAGACGCCGGTGCCGCTGGTGCTGTTTCCCCAGCAGGGGCTCTATCGTGACGAGGTGTGCCAGACGCTGGATGCGCTGGGTCGAAGCTGGCGCATTAGCTACAGCAGCGCCAGCCTGGTCGCGCTGGCCGCCGCCAGTGCGCAGGGACTGGGACTCACGTTACTGCCCGCCAGCTGCCGCCTGCCGCAACATCGGGTGCTGGGTCCTGAGCAGGGACTGCCGTTGATTGATACCTTTGAACTGGCACTGTTCTGCCGCCAGCCGCAGGATCCGTTGCAGCGCGAACTGGCAGAGTCACTGGCGGCCTTTAGCCAGCTGCGCTGGCAGTGAGATATCGAATAGTCGTCAGTGGAAAATAACGCAGCAGGGTGAAGCGTCGTTTGTCAGATTAATGTCTTGTTCACTTTGCAGGAGCCTCTGATGCCTATTTCCTCTTCACCGAGCCGCCGCGATTTTCTTGGACAAGGTGTTCGCTGGACCGCTGCAGGCGGCTTACTGGCCGCCGGTCTCGGTCAGGCCAGTGCCGCCACGTCCTCATCTTCACCCGCTCTCAATCCCGACCAGTCCACCGCCCTGCCACAGCAGGATCACTACCTGCTGCGCAATGTGAGGCTGGAAGAAGGGTTTATTCGCGAGGATGACGAAATCGTCGCGACCCGGACCGGACGTTATGACATCAGCGTACGCGACGGTAAAATTGACCAGCTGGTGCCCGCAGGCCAGGGCGACAGCACGCTGCCGTCCTGGGACGCACAGGATGCCCTGCTGCTGCCCGCCACGCAGGATATGCACATTCACCTGGATAAAACCTTCTACGGCGGCCCGTGGCAGGCTCCGCGTCCCCGTCAGGGCAAAACCATCATGGATATGATTGCGCGCGAACAAGTCCTGATTCCGCAATTGCTGCCGCACTCCGAGGCTCGCGCTGAAGCCTTGATCGCTCTGTTGCACGCCAAAGGCACCACCCGCGCCCGCAGCCATTGCAACATTGATCCGGTCAGCGGCCTTAGGAGCCTGGAACATCTGCAGGCGGCATTAGCCCGGCACCCCGATTTTCCCTGCGAGATCGTTGCCTTCCCGCAGCACGGCCTGCTGCACTCGCAGGTTGACGGGCTGATGCGCGAAGCAATGCAGCACGGCGTTGAGTATGTCGGCGGGCTGGATCCCACCAATGTCGATGGTGCGATGGAGAGGTCGCTGGATGCGATGTTCCAGATTGCGCTCGATTACCAGCGCGGCGTGGATATTCATCTGCATGAAACCTCCCCTGCTGGCGTGGCGGCGATTCAGTACATGATTGACACCGTGGCGAAGAATCCGGTGCTAAAAGGCAAAGTGACGCTGAGCCACGGTTTCGCGCTGGCGACCCTGACCGGCAGTGCGCTGGACAGGATGATCGAAGGGCTGGCGGAGCAGCAGTTCAGCGTCGCCTCCACGCTGCCGATCGGCAAGCTCACCATGCCAGTTCCGCAGCTACAGAAAGCGGGTGTGAAAGTGATGACCGGCACAGACAGCGTCATCGATCACTGGTCACCCTTTGGCACGGGCAGCATGCTGGAAAAAGCGAATCTTTATGCACAACTCTATCGCGGCTCGGATGAATTCTCGCTGTCGCGGGCGCTGGCGATTGCCACAGGCGACCGGCTGCCACTCTCTGCTCAGGGTCAACGCCAGTGGCCCGTGACGGGCGATGACGCGAGTATGATGCTGGTGGCGGCAAGCTGTTCCGCCGAAGCCGTAGCCCGGATCTCGCCGGTGGTCGCGACCTTCTCGCGCGGTAAACCGGTGTTTGCGCTGGCCTCCGCCTGACACAGCAAAACCGCATTGGGTTAACAGACGACCACCTGACGTGAAGCGATGGGAGCCTGCGCCTGAAGCAAAGCATCGCGGGCTACCACCCTTTTCACCGAGCCAGACTCAATCGACCGCGAGCCAGCCCTCTCCCCAAAAACAACAGAGCCTCCACAAGGGAGGCTCTGCATTTACCTGAGCGAAGTGCGGGTTACGCGCTTTTGGCCCATTGATTATTCGACATTAGTTCCATTGCCAGCGCGTATAAGCGACGATCTTCCTGATCACAGGGCTCATCTTCCGCATAACACGCAATCATCGAAGCGATCTTATCAGCCGATAAGCCCTCTCCATGAATATGCAGTGTCAGTACGGCGCGGCCTACTATTTTAAGCACATTTTCATGTGGTCCCTGGATGCGTTTACTCAATGCAAATACCCTCTACCGGTCGTTGTACCAGGAATATGGCGCGCTAAATATAAAGCAATTAGCTCAGGATTTTTATCGGCATGGAGAGCGATATTTTTTAATGATTAATTCTATTACTGGAGTGATTATTAAGGAATCATCTGATTAACAATGAAATAAATTTTTAAAAACGAAGGCTTATATAGCAATGCATGGTCCTGGTAAATTATCACTTTGAAATGAAAAGCTTTACATTCAGCGAATCGATTAAAAAAAACCGTCTTTTCCAGGCAAACTTCAGTCTATTCCTAAGCGTACCGGCAGAGATAGTTTCATACCGTTAACCATCGAGGTTCCCGTTGCTGTCAGGCGTGCTTTCTGCCAGACTTGCCCCGCAATAATGCCCTACACTTTCAGCCTCAGAGGCCGCGCCCGTGACCGCTTTTTCTACCCTCAATTCGCTTCCCGACAGCCAGCTCGATAACCTGCGCGAGATGGGCTACACCAGCATGACGCCCGTGCAGGCTGCTACGCTGCCCGCCATTCTGCAGGGACGCGACGTGCGTGCGCAGGCGAAAACCGGCAGCGGTAAAACGGCTGCCTTTGGTATTGGTTTACTGCACCATATTGACAGCACCCGCTTTCAGACTCAGGCACTCATCCTGTGTCCAACCCGGGAACTGGCCGATCAGGTGGGCAACGTGCTGCGCCAGCTGGCCCGCTTCACCCGAAATATCAAAGTCCTCACCTTGTGTGGCGGACAACCGATGAGTGCACAGCGTGACTCGCTGGTGCATCCACCGCATATCGTGGTCGGCACGCCGGGTCGTATCCTCGACCACATCAACCGCGAAAACCTCAAACTGGACCAGCTCAACACGCTGGTACTGGATGAGGCAGATCGGATGCTGGAGATGGGTTTCCTCAATGATATGGAAACTATCATTGAGGCGACGCCCGCCTCGCGGCAGACGCTGCTCTTTTCCGCTACGTGGCCCGACGGCATCACCGCCATCAGTACCCGCTTCCAGCGTGATGCGCTGAGCGTGGTAACTGAAGAAGTCAGCGAACTGCCTTCAATTGACCAGCAGTTCTTTGAAGCCAGCCACAATGAAAAACTGGGTCTGCTCATCGCACTGCTTAGCGACCGTCAGCCCTCATCCTGTGTGGTCTTCTGCAACACCAAACGTGAATGTGACGATGTCGCTGCGGCGCTTAACGCGCGTGATATCAGCGCCCTGCCATTGCATGGTGACCTGGAACAGCGCGATCGCGAACGTGTGCTGATCCGTTTTGCTAACGGCAGTGGACGCGTACTGGTTGCCACTGATGTCGCGGCACGCGGACTCGACATTAAATCACTGGCGATGGTGGTCAACTACCAGCTTGCCTGGGATCCTGAAATCCACCTGCACCGCATCGGTCGTACCGCACGTGCAGGCGAACATGGCGTTGCCGTCAGCCTGGTTGCTGCCGATGAAATGGCGCGCGCACATGCACTGGAGGATTTCCTGCAGCAAAAACTGCCGTGGGTTTCTGCCAGCACACTGAAAAAAGGCAGCAGCAAGCCTCTGCCTGCCGCCATGATGACATTGTGTATTGATGGTGGTCGTAAAGCCAAGATGCGTCCGGGAGACATTCTGGGTGCGCTGACCGGTGAAGCGGGTTATCGCGCCGATCAGATCGGTAAAATCGTTCTGACCCCAACCCATGCCTACGTGGCGATTGAAGCGAACCACGCTAAAGCGGCACTGGTGAAACTCAAGCAGGGCAAAATCAAAGGCAAAACCTGCCGGGCGATTCTGCTGAAGGACTGAATAAAATCGGGCGAGGTTATTACCTCGCCCGATTTCTTATGGCTCTTCGATTTGTGTCACATGCAGCGTGGTTTTATCCCCTTTGCCCTGTACCTTACCACTGACACGTACTTTGTCTTCCGCGGAGTAGGTTTTACCATCAAAGGTCTTCTTCGGTGCGATAATCGGTAACGTACCGGTGTTGTCGCGGAACTGATAGCGCTCGCCCTGCTCTTTCTTCACGATGTAACCTTCCAGCGTCACATACCCGCCCTGACGGAAGTCGCGGATCTGATCAATATGTGTCTGACCGGTATCTTCTGAGCCTTTATAGCCCGCATCCTGCTTGTGCTGCGGCGGTGGCGCATCACCCGCTTTGTATCCGCCCTCTTCAGCCGACACACCCGCGCTCATCATCACCAGCAACGACGCTAAAATCACTTTTTTCATTTCACACTCCTTTATTGGAAAGGTGTCCATGTTGAACCTTCAGGGTTAAGCCTGGCACAATAATTGGCGTCCGTTTTATTTCACCTTTCTCTTCTCACCTTTTTCCGTTTGCTGCCGATAACCTGTTCACACCCTATTTCACCAGCTGCGTTAATGCAGAGGCAACCATGGATAATTTTCAGAAAGAGATCGATGAGAGAGCGAACCTCGCATTATCGAATAAGTTTGAGCTGCTGCTGTTTCGCTTAGGTTCTGATCAGCTGAAAGGCAAGTCTGAGCTGTTTGGCATTAACGTCTTCAAGCTGCGTGAAATTGTACCAATGCAGACCATCACCAAAGCCGCGGGAATGAGTTCGCCGCTGCTGGGTATGGCTAGTATTCGCGGTCAGTTCATTCCGGTCATCGACCTGCCTGCTGTGGCAGGTTGCGTACCCGAAACGGGCCTTAACCTGCTGCTGGTCACCGAGTATGCCCGTAACACCCAGGCATTTGCCGTGGAATCCGTGGATAACATCGTGCGTCTCGACTGGAGCCAGGTCCATACCGCTGAAGCCGGTATCGGCGGTCGCAACATTACCAGCATCGCCTGCCTGGACACCGATAAGCAGGGCAGCGAGCTGGCGATGGTGCTGGACGTTGAGCAAATCCTGTATGACATCATCCCGTCGTCACGCGGCGTCGAGCCTGAAGCGGCCAAACCGCGTGCCTTCAACTATCGTCCGGGTGCGGTTGCAATTGTGGCAGAAGATTCCAAAGTCGCGCGTCAGCTGCTGGAGCAGGGACTGAAGAGCATGGGCATTCCGGCGCTGATGTTTAACACCGGCCTTGATGCCTGGGAAAAAATTAAGCAGCTAAGCCAGGAAGTGCAGGCTTCAGGCGAGTCGATTCACGACAAAATTGCCCTGGTACTGACCGATCTGGAGATGCCCGAGATGGATGGCTTTACGCTGACCCGCAACATCAAGCGTGACCCGATTCTGAAAACGCTGCCGGTCGTGATCCACTCCTCACTCTCTGGAAGCGCCAACGAAGACCACGTGCGTAAAGTGGGTGCCGACGGCTATGTGGCAAAGTTTGAGCTGAATGAACTTTCAGACGTGATTTTCAACGTTCTCGATACCGCCCGTTAAGTGAACACGGGCCGCAAAGAATGCCCGGCACACTTTTACTTTTTTTGATCAGCGGAATCGCTGACCTGACCAGGAAACGACTATGCACATTGAAACTTTACCTGTTACGCCCGCACCTGCGACACCTTCTCCTCAAAAGGTATTGCGTGGCCGTTTACGTCAGCTGGCCTGGATTAGCGCCGTCAGTTTAAGCGTCGCGTTCTGGGTAGGCCTCTACTTTTTAGTTTTCTGAATCCATTCATGTTTGTCTGGATCGGGCTGTCAGCACCACTGCTGACAGCCCTTTTTTTTGCCTGAATTCCGCCTCCGCTCGTTTGTTAACCTTTTCTGATGCTTTTCACTGATTATTTATTCACGCTGCGTGATTACTTAAAAATTATTAAAGATACAACTCTGCACTCCGATAACTGTATGCGCGAGATCACATTTTGCCTGCGGCTGTGACCACAGACTTCAGCACGGCTTTGCGTACAACAGCAGGGAATCTGAGTGTTGCTAATAAATTGATTAATAAAATAACGGGGAAAAGAACATGTTCAGCATCAGGAATATGAAGGTCGGAATGCGGCTTGCAGCAGCCTTCGGCATTATTGTGACGTTACTGATAGTGATTGGTGTGACATCTATTACCAGAATTAACAATATCAATACGGCGATCTCGTCGATCGTTGATGATCGCTATGTGAAAGTACGACTGGCATTTGATGTGCGCGATGGCGTCAACGATCAGATCAAATACCTGCGCGGCATGGTGATCGACACGACACATCCGGAAAATAATGTGAAACGTTATGGTCAGCTGGATGAAGCCACGCAACGTACCAACCGCGCCATGAAAAGGATTGAAGACATTCAGGTCACGCCAATCGGTAAGAAAAAGATCGCCGGTCTGCTGGCCTCTTCTCAGGCATTTGAAAAGGTCAAAGCCGAATTAATTACCCTGGTAAAAGCGGGCAACTTTGATGCAGCAAGCATCTATGTGTTGAAATCAATGACGGCTACCCAGAATAAATTCCTGCAGGATGCCGTGGATTTTGCCAACTCTCAGGATGCACAGCTGCGGACTGAAGGTCAGGGTATTGTGGAAAATGGCCAGTCTGCTATCTCCATCACGCTGATTTTCTCCGCACTGGCCATTCTTGCTTCTATCATGCTGGGCTACTTCCTGACCCGTTCAATCGTGCGTCCACTGGTTGCAGCTGTTGATGTCGCTGAACGTGTGGCGGCCGGCGATCTGAGTACCCAGATGCAGGTGACCTCACGCGATGAAACAGGTGTTCTGATGCAGGCATTGCAGCGGATGAACGATAACCTGCTGTCAATTGTGACGGAAGTGCGTACCGGCTCCGACACTATCGCGGTTGCATCAACGCAGATTTCCAGCGGCAACCTTGATCTCTCAACCCGAACTGAGCAGCAGGCCAGCTCCCTGGAAGAGACCGCCTCTGCGATGGAGCAGATGACGTCGACGGTGAAACACAATGCCGACAACGCGCGTGAAGCTAATCACCTGGTTTCCACCACCTCAAGCGTGGCACGTGAAGGTGGCGTGGTCATGGAGCAGGTCATCGAGAAGATGGAAGCCATCGCCCTCTCCTCACGCAAAATTGTCGATATTATCAGCGTTATCGACTCGATTGCCTTTCAGACCAATATCCTGTCCCTTAACGCCGCCGTAGAAGCCGCGCGCGCGGGTGAACAGGGTCGTGGCTTTGCCGTCGTGGCGAGTGAAGTGCGTAATCTGGCACAGCGCTCAGCTTCCGCAGCCAAAGAGATTAAGGTGCTGATTGAAGATTCTGTCGCTAAAGTCGATGAAGGCAGCAAACTGGTGACGCATGCAGGTTCAACCATCGGTGAAGTGGTGAACAGCGTGCAGAGCGTGGCAAACATTATGAGCGAAATCACGATCGCCAGCAGCGAACAGAGCAGCGGCATCCATGAAATCAATCAGGCAATTACTCAGATGGAAGCGGTAACGCAGCAGAACGCCGCGCTGGTACAGGAAGCATCAGCCGCCTCTCAGGCACTGCAGGATCAGGCCGAGCGCATGGCACAGGCGATGAGCGTGTTCAATACCGGCAAGCTTTCTCTGCAACCCGTACTGCGTTAAACCTTCTTAACGGCCCGCCCCGGCGGGTCTTTTTTTTGCACGATGATGGAGAGCGGATAGATTTCAGGCTGTTAACACTGTTCCGAGACAAAGAAAGCTGACGCCACCCGACGCGTGCAGGAAGGGTTTGAGGTTTGAGGTTTGAGGTTTGAGGTTTGAGGTTTGAGGTTTGAGGACAGGAATAGCGGACACAAAAAAGGCCGCCAGAGGCGACCTTTTATTACTATAAATGCAACAACGCTATAAAGCTCACTAGCCTTTATCAGAGCGCGCGAAGCTGGCTCTGAGTTGCAATCCTTGCCATGTTCACCTGAACGACGACAGATTTGCAGAAAATGCATTTCGCTCCATGCGGATTGGCTCTTGTAACATCAAAATGTGATGTACGAAACTGTGAGCCATTACAGTGAGGACACTTAAAAGTAATTTTCAGTCCTTAGAGACCAACAACGTTCGCAGCAGCTGGGCCTTTGGCGCCATTTTCTACTGTGAATTCAACTTGCTGACCTTCATCTAATGAACGGAAATCGGTGCCCTGGATTGCAGAGAAATGTACGAATACATCTTTGCTGCCGTCTGCAGGAGAAATGAAACCGAAGCCTTTCTCTGCGTTAAACCATTTAACGGTACCGCGAATTTTGTTAGACATGCTTAAATCCTTAATATATCGAGCCTTCCGGCATAATGGCCTGAGAACAGATTTTAATCAGAACGTAAGAGAAGACTCAAAAAGAAGGGATGTCTCGCGACAAACTTAGAGATGAGAACTGCTTTGGTTACTTACTTTGATAGTGTCTGTTAATCAAACCGACGATTCATTAGGCCACACTTCTCACAGTGACGCAACTCCTAATTCAAATTAATCGTAATCCGTCGACTGGAGAACATGAAAGCGCGAGACTCTCTCAGGGAAGCAGCCTGGCAGGGCTCTGCAGCGATGCGTTCCTGCCGACATAAAGAGAAGTGGAGATACCCACAGAGCAAAAAAAGGGCGAGGCTCACACCTCGCCCAAAATATGCCGATCATCAATCGTAGTAAGGAACCTTACGATCCACGCCGTTGATATTGATCAGCACAAAACCGGTCGGCGCGGTCTTGTTAGTCGGTGTACCCGCCGCAGTCGCCAGCGTCACCACCCCTTTCTCGTTGGCACCGATACCCGCCAGCCCATTGTGCATGCCGAAACGTGCAGCGGGTTTCAGGTTGCTGATTTTGGTGATGTCATCAACCATCGTCATATCTGACTGGAACAGCGAGCAGGAACCGGTATCAAACCGGGTGGGACCCGTGGTCTTCAGATTGAACATGGTCTCGCCGCTATTGGCTTTCAGCTTGACCCAGATTACGGCATAGGTGGTCCCTACCCGGCCATAACGAATGTCCAGCACAGAAGGTTGTCCCATATGGTAAGCATCGGCCCAGACCGTCTCCAGTCGCTGCAGGTTGATCAGGGTTTTACCTGTGGCCGGCATATTTACCGGTGAACCGGCGGTGCCGGACGGCGTGGTGGCATCCGCTTTACCGATCAGCTCCATCACCCATTGCTGGTTAGGCGCCGGGAAATAGAGCTGCCCCAGCCGATACCAGTTATCGGTAGCGGTGTTGTTCACCACTTTATAGCCACTGTAATAGCCGGCACGCAGTGAACCGGTCATGAACGTGCCGTAGTTCTCATCCCGACGGTAGCCATATTCAAAAGTCGATAGCCATTTGTTTCCGGCTATATCATTGGTGATTTTCGCCCCCGCCTGCAGGTTGATATGACGCATCACCACGCGGGCATTGTTGAGATTGAGCGGCGTGGCGCAATCTTCAATGTTAAGCGTTTCGATGTTCCAGCCCCCGTCCGACAGATCACCCGGGTTAGTCGTGTGCTCAATCCAGACGTTGCGCATGACTCCCTGTGTGACGCGCGGCATGTAGAGCGTGGCGTCCCCATAGCCCGACTGGAAGTTAGCATTACACAGCTCAATCGCTGTTGAGTGGTCCCAGTTTCCCTTTGGTGTATTTGACCAGCCGACATCAAACACACGGGAATAGGTACTGGAGCTGTAGATCTGATCGAATTTACTGTCGAGCGTATCCTGCAGTTTAAAGACAGTTCCCCCGGTGCTTTGAGCCTTGAAGCAGAAGATATTGACGATCTGGCCTCCAACAATCGTATTTTCAAAGAATGGCTGAACGTTGCTGCACTGTTCAGGCGTGACGGTGACTTTGAGAGAGGTGTCGACAGTTCCGGCGTTAGCCTGTCCGTGCCAGCAAATGCCTTTAATGACGATTTTGCGCGCATTCACCTTGAATACCGTATTCGCGCTTTTGTCAGAGACAATGGTGGTGCGGGGTGACGATCCGAGTTCGGTATCATCACCGCTGATACCAAAGAACGGCAACTCCGTATCGGTGAGATCGATGGGTGAAATCAGGAAGCGGCCACCCGGAAATCGCACCGGCATCGCTTTCACGTAGGTGTTGTAGGTCTGGGTCCATGCCAGCATCCGCTTGAAAGCATCAGTATCATCGGTGACGCCATCCCCTTTCGCACCGAAATGCAGAATGTTCACTTCCGTAGGATCGTTGATGGTGCGTTTCCAGTAGAAACCGTTGCCTATCGCCACCGTACCGCCATCATCTTTTAGCGGTGTCGTACTCAGGAAACCGACAAAGTCTGCGCCACCCCGGAAGCTGGAGTCCTTATCGTAATAGCGTTTAAGGCTGGCGACTTCACCTGATTTTGGTGGAACAGTGGTACGCAGTTCAGCAAAAGAGTTAACTTCGATCATAGAATCCTCCTCAGGATCACAGAGATATCGCGCTGAAATCAGCGCACTACTTAGCCGCAGCCGGATGGCCGCAAAGGGAGTCCCACATGTCGTTGTGGGTGTTGATGGCGCGCACCGTACGAACGTCCATTTTTTGCGCGTCATCGCCGTAGGTATAAAGAGGGGAAAAAAGTACGCAGGCAGAGTCGGTAATCGCTACCGGCTCAGGGTTTGTGGTATTTCGACTGCTGCAGCTTGTCACGAGCAGCAGCGTCATCAAGGCTATGGTTGTCGGTCGCCACACGGTTAGCCTCCTCGCGGTTGTGTTGTTGCTGTTGCGCCACCGCGCTAACGCGAGACGCCTCCTGTTGCGCGTTATCGACGTCAGAACGTGCTTTTTGCTGCACTTTGCCGATTTTTTTGCCGCCGAAATAACTGGCGCCCAGCGCCGCAATCACGCCAGCGAGTGCGGCCAGCCAGTGCCAGCTGCCGCCCAGTAAGGTGGTAATGAGAGTCATGGTTTCGCTCCTCCCGCCTGCTCCTTCGCGGTGAGCAGGTTTTTCTGACGAACAAACTGGGCAATTACTCCCATCGCCACCATGAATGCGCCTACCAGCCCCAGGTAGTTGTGGGGCAGAATCGATTTCACGTCCTCCGGCAGCACGTTCCAGGCATCAACGGCGGCAGAGGGAAATGACTGCGCCCAGGCGCTGAGCATGGAACCCAACGACGCAAGCCAGACAGACCAGGTTTTGAAGAGCAGGCGGGCATGAGAGACAAACTGCAGGGTGGTAAAGCGCTGCAGCAGCAGCAGAATGATGATTGCCGTCAGCACGGCAATGAGAAACATGAGCCATCTCATAGCAGCCCCCTGTAAATCGCATAGGTGCCGGTGCGCATCATCTCCGCATGACGCCGGGCCCGGCCCGGCGTCTGACGCGCCCAGAGGCTGTTCATCATCGCGTCAGCCGCATCACTAAACTGTTCAGCGATGATGGAGGTGAGCATGTTTTTGAACTGCAGGACGCCCTCCACGCCCAGTTGATACGTCATGCTCAGCAACACATCGGTACGAGCGTCATTGCACTTCGTCAGCGCATTGCGCAGCAGCTCCCTGCCCTGCATCTCCTGAACTTTGTTTTCCAGAATGCACTGCTTCCAGACATCACCGACGCGCCGTGGCACGCGGAAAGTGTAATTACTGAGCGACGCCCCTTTTGGCCCAATGCGTATGCCGCCCGCCACCGTGGGGAAACCCAGCGTGTCGAGATAAGGTGTGTCGACATATCCCTCTTCAAAATTCAGTACTGCGATGATTTGGCTCATACGGACTCCTCAATGACGAATTAAGGCCTTCAGCCTTGTGAAAATAAATACATAACGCCCGCTGATCATTAACAAGCCCGGCACAGCAAAGGGCCTTGCTGAAGCTGCAGCAAAACTAAACAGTAATTC
The DNA here is from genome assembly GCF_000816655.1 of Pantoea sp. MBLJ3. Classification (NCBI taxonomy): domain Bacteria; kingdom Pseudomonadati; phylum Pseudomonadota; class Gammaproteobacteria; order Enterobacterales; family Erwiniaceae; genus Pantoea; species Pantoea sp. MBLJ3. The sequence continues at coordinate 48,258 of NZ_JSUT01000003.1, read as the reverse complement.
AGCAGATTGCGCCCAATGAGAGCTGGAGATAACAAAGCGTTAGCCGGAACGAAAAACGGCGCGCGCTTCCGCTTCAGCTCACGGCGTAGAGATGAACATGCGGAAGACAGCAATTGTCGAAACTGGGTGTTTCCTGACTGGTCACGCGGGGTGTTGTGATTGCGCGATCAACGCGCGGGGCGACCTGACGCTGGCAGATTTGCTCTGCACGCCTCAGGGTTGGTGGTTCAGCTGGAAAGTTCAATGCCTGATCGATGCTCTGTTGCAGGCTGCTGAGAGGCTGGCGCCGCCGATGGCGACGCGTACGTGCGTTGCCAGTGAAAACGCTTTTGCCATAGTGAATAATCGCCATAACTCCTCCTGTGAATGAGTATTTGGCGATGGGGTGGCAGGCGCGAGCTTTCGGGAAACCGAACGGACCCGAATGTCGTATATCGCGGTCGCACGCTCACCGCCCGGCTGCGTAAGCAGCCAGGTGGAAAGTAAGCGAGGGGAAATAAACGGCATCTGACGACGCTGCATTTGCGCATCCACCCCATCCCAAAGTTCACTGACTTTTGGGTGGTATGATTCGCGCTTGTGCAGCGCCTGAATTGTTTAAGAGCGGGTCATCCCTGAAAAGAACGTCTTCGTTCATCCATGTCCAAATTATTAACAGGTTCTTATGCTTTATCAAACACTGTTGGTTAATTTTTTATTTACCGCTGGTTAAATTTATGAATTTATGCCGATTATTTTTTTGCAGCTCTCCGGAGAAAAGCGGCAGAAACGGCTTTAGCCGAGAATTTGATAGTGTCGCGCCTGGCTCATAATCACTTTTGCGAGCACCTTCAGGCTGGTGACCTCATCACGATTGAGATACCACGTTTCATAGCGTTTATTATCTGATATCACTGCAATTTTTTTATGCTGCAGCTGCAGGCGTTTAAGGTAGAGCTGCTCGTCGAGGGTAAAAATATAGATACCATCGCCGTCAAACATCCGCACGCTGATATCCACAAACAGCTGATCGCGCGGTGCAAAGGTGTCAGCCATAGAATCACTGTTGATAGCGATCAACCGAATGTTTTCCGCCGGACGGCCGTTGAACAGAACCCGTGCCTCATCCAGACCATATTCAATCGCCTGGATAGTCTCGACAAACTCATCGCGCGCGGGCAGGCCCGCAGCACTGCGCTGACCAATGTCGAGGCTATCAATACGAAACACACTCTTGTGGCCAGTGAGTGTACTCATCGCTACAGGTTCAGTGGATTGCTCCATGCCGTACTGGAGCCACTCTACCCTGACGCCCAGCAATTGACTGAGTGCCAGTAAATTGCCGCCATCAGGCACTGACTGCGCGTTAAACCACTTCCACACGCCTGGCGTTGAAATTTTACAGCCCTGCTGCTGCAGAGCTCTGGCAACCTTTTTGTTTCGTCCATGTCCGACAATGCCGGCACTCTCACAGGCCGCTATCAGCCTGGCGGTGAAAGCTTGTCTTGTACTTTCTTTTTTAACCATTAGTTAATAATCAGCCATAGAAGAGATACTGGATGTTATTTTCGTTATTGCTACCAGTTCATTTTATATTACCGCTCGTTTACTACCTAACCGCTTTATCAAGCATTGCTAACTATCATTATCCGCTTCAGCCTGCGGCTAAACAAAAAATATTGCCTCAGGCCGCTTGCAGCCCCGGCTTTCAGGAATGTTCCGTAAGAAATTGCGTGAATATCAGGCAGCATAATTGCCAGGGATGACGAGAACAGAACAGAAAATGATCTGATGCGCAGAAAATCCTATCTTTCACTGGTCCGAAAAATCGGGATAAAAAAAACGGGAGCCTTTGAAAGACTCCCGCTTTGTTAAAAATTATCGTCGTTATGGGCGGAGCGTATCGTCTCCCCACGCTATCCATTTATAGGTGGTCAGCGCCTCTAACCCCATGGGGCCACGGGCATGCAATTTCTGTGTACTGACCGCCACTTCCGCGCCCAGGCCAAATTGACCCCCATCGGTGAAGCGGGTGCTGGCGTTGACATAAACCGCTGACGAGTCGACCTGACGAACAAAACGCGCGGCATTACGCGTATTACGGGTGAGGATAGCATCTGAGTGCTGTGTGCCGTGCGTACGAATGTGATCGATCGCCTCATCCATATCCGCCACCAATTTAACGTTAAGATCCAGCGACAGCCACTCGTCATTGTATTGCTGAGGATTCACGGGTTTCACCGGGGCGGGGCCATGCTGAAGTTGTGCCAGCACGTTGCTGTCAGCATGCAGCGCGATTCCTTCCTGCGCCATTCGCGCGCTGAAAGCTGGCAGAAAACGTTCGGCCATCGCCTGGTCCACCAGCAGCGTTTCCAGTGAGTTACAGGCGCTGGGACGCTGTTTCTTGGCGTTGACGATCACATCAAGTGCCGGTTCAATCTCCATCGTCTCATCAATGTAGATATGGCAGACGCCAATGCCGCCTGTAATCACCGGAATGGTGGAGTTCTCGCGACACAGTTTATGCAGCCCGGCTCCGCCGCGCGGGATCAGCATGTCGACGTAGCGATCCAGCTTCAGCAGCTGATTCACCAGCTCGCGGTCAGGATTTTCAATCGCCTGGACAATGGCTACCGGTAAACCGTGCTGCTTCAGCGCGTTCTGAATGACCCGAACGGTGGCCGCATTGGTGCGCCAGGTCTCTTTGCCGCCACGCAGAATAGCGGCGTTGCCGGTTTTCAGGCACAGACTGGCGACGTCAACCGTCACATTAGGGCGCGCCTCATAAATCACCGCAACGACGCCCAGCGGCACGCGACGGCGTTCAATGCGCAGCCCGCTGTCGAGCTGACCACCGTCGATTAACTGCCCTACCGGATCGGCAAGCTGACAAACCTGGCGCACATCGCTGGCGATGCTGCTGAGGCGTTGCGGATTAAGCGTCAGTCGATCTAATAACGCGGCACTCATGCCGTTCTGACGCGCATCGGCTAAATCCAGCTCGTTAGCCGCAAGAATGTCAGCGCTCTCGGTTTCCAGCCGGTCAGCAATCGTCATCAGAACATCGTTCTTTTCTGCCGTTGACAGATCGGCCACGGTATACGCTGCGGCACGCGCCGCTTTTCCCATCTCTTCAAGCATTGTCCGCTCCTTAACTGACGATCATGTCGTCGCGGTGAACCGCCACCGGGCCATATTCATATCCCAGGATCTCGCTGATCTGCTGACTATGATGACCGGCGATCATTCGCATCGCGTCGCTGTTGTAGCGTGAAACGCCGTGAGCGATATCCCGGCCCTGCAGGCTGCGAATGCGGATCACTTCACCGCGCGAGAAATTTCCCTGGATCGCCCGGATCCCTTTCGGCAGCAGCGAACTGCCACGTTCGATAATGGCTGCCAGTGCACCGTCATCGACGGTGATCTCACCCGCCGGAGGCGCACCGAAAATCCAGCGTTTACGGTTTTCCAGTGGCGATTGCTGCGCATGGAAGCGCGTACCGACCGGCTTACCATCAATCACATCGCTGATCACGCCGCTGCGGCTGCCCGAGGCGATGATCACATCGATACCGGCACGACAGGCAACATCCGCCGCCTGAAGCTTAGTCGACATGCCGCCAGTGCCGAGCCCGGAAACACTGTCGCCCGCCAGGGCGCGCAACGCATCATCAATGATATGCACATCACTGATCAGCTCAGCCTCAGGATTGTTACGGGGATCGGCGGTAAAAAGCCCCTGCTGATCGGTCAGGAGCAGCAGCTTGTCGGCGCCGCCGAGCATCGCCGCCAGCGCAGAGAGATTGTCGTTGTCGCCCACTTTGATTTCAGCGGTGGCGACAGCATCGTTCTCATTGATCACCGGCACAATATGGTTATCCAGCAGCGCACGCAGCGTGTCGCGGGCGTTCAGAAAGCGTTCGCGATCTTCCATGTCGGCACGGGTCAACAGCATCTGACCAATATGAATACCGTAGATAGAAAATAACTGTTCCCACAGCTGAATCAGACGACTCTGCCCCACCGCAGCCAGCAGCTGCTTTGAGGCGATGGTCGGTGGCAGTTCGGGGTAGCCCAGATGTTCGCGTCCGGCGGCCATTGCGCCAGAAGTCACGATCACAATGCGGTGGCCTGCGGCGTGCTGCTGCGCACACTGACGAACCAGTTCCACCATGTGCGCCCTGTTCAACCGGCGAGATCCGCCGGTGAGAACGCTGGTACCCAACTTGACCACTAAGGTCTGACTGCCACTCATATTTCCTGCCGTAGAGAAAAATTTTTACGAAAGGACGTTTTAACAGGAGTCGATAAGGAAGCCAACAGCCAGCGGGGGAAAAGCACGAAATTACGCGGACAAGGAGGTAGACCAAAAGTTCATGGTTAACAAGAAATCATGAAAAGTGTCATAAAAAGTTCATCACTGACGGGTAAAAAGTCCGTGTTTTACAAAAACTTTCATTTTTTTACGGTGTTCACATTGGGATTGATAGCAAATGAAGAAAAGCACACTGGCCATGCTCCTCTCCACGCTGACGCTGGCTTCTGCCGCGCAGGCTGCCGAAATCTATAACAAAGATGGCAACAAACTGGATTTGTACGGCAAAGTTAAAGCTGAGCACTACATCAGCGATAATGCCAGCCAGGATGGAGACAAGTCCTATACCCGTATCGGCTTTAAGGGTCAGACACAGATTAACGACCTGATGACCGGTTATGGTCAGTGGGAATATCAGTACAACGTTAACAACTCCGAAGGTAGTGACGCCAACAATGGCAACAAAACCCGCCTCGGATTTGCTGGTCTGAAATTCTCTCAGTACGGTTCGGTAGATTATGGCCGTAACTACGGTGTGCTGTATGACGTTGAAGCCTGGACTGACGTGTTCCCGGAATTCGGCGGTGACGGTACAGCCCGCTCTGATAACTTTATGACACAGCGCGCCACCGGTGTTGCGACTTATCGTAACAATAACTTCTTTGGTCTGGTCGATGGCCTGAAATTTGCGCTGCAGTACCAGGGCAAAAATGACGCGTCCAGCACCAACACCCGTACTGATATTAACCGTCAGAATGGCGACGGCTACGGTGCGTCTCTCGGCTATGCTCTGGGTGATTCTGGTGTGAGCCTGATGAGTGCCATCACCTCATCTGACCGCACCAACCAGCAACAGGCGCGCGCTTATGGTGGCGGTGACCGTGCGGATTCCTGGGGCGCAGGCGTGAAGTATGATGCTAACAGTGTCTACCTGGCCGCAATCTACACCGATACCCGTAATATGACGCCAATCAGCGGTACCAACCGTGCCACAGGCGCAGCGGTTGCGGGCGCAGCCAACAAAGCGCAGAACATCGAACTGGTGGCGCAGTATCAGTTTGATTTCGGCCTGCGTCCGTCAATCGGTTATGTACAGACCAAAGGCAAAGATATCGAAAACGGTATCGGCGATGCGGATCTGGTGAAATATATCGATGTGGGCGCGACCTATTACTTCAACAAAAATATGTCCGCCTTCGTTGATTACAAAATTAACCAGCTGGATGACGACAATGCGCTTTCGCTTAACAACGACGACATTGTGGCGATGGGTGTGACTTACCAGTTCTGATTTCAGGCTCGCAAACCGGGCAGATTTGGAGCTGGCAGCAACGCATAAATTCAACACGCAGGGAACACGGTCAGAAGAGGAAAGCGTCCCGCGCCAGGACGGCGCGGGCCGAGCGTGCCATGGATGGCGGCTTTTGCGTCTTTCCGATCTGACCGTGTTCTCTGAGAAGGCTCGATCCAACAGCGGGTCAGACTTCAACTAAAATGGCGAGTTTTTAAACTCGCCATTTTTTTCGTCTTTATTTCACTACACTACCCTATCAGGCGCTCAGCTTCACCGGTTTCTCATCGAAATCGCTGGCTGGGATCAGATCCAGCTCGAACTCTTTCAGCATCGCTTTCAGACGGGTATGGAAATTCCGTAAGGTCTCTTCCACGCGCGCCGTGTTCTCTTTCCCTTTAATGGTTGCCACCGACCAGTCACCCTCTTTATCGAACAGACCGATATGGTAGACATAGGTAAAGTGGTCAGCCTGTGCTTCCAGCTCCATCCACCAGCCCCAGAACTCTCGCAATTCCGGTGCCGGTTTCACATTGACGCAGGCAGCCAGGCAGTCGAAGAAGAAACGGGTTTCGCCACATTTCCCATCGCGAATATAAGGCCCAAGCTCCGTAAAGCGCTTAAGCAGGCGACTGCGGGGATGACCACTTGGTAACGTCATGCTGATTCTCCATAGGTTTTGACCGCTATACAGCCTTGATTTCCGGACGGCCAGCACGACGCTACACCGCATGGGCCCGATGACGTCATATTTCACTTAGCGGCAGCCCGGAAGAATTCCGCTACTAGTTGTAGCAAATACTGTAAATTTTGCCAGTCACCTTTTTAAACGCTTCTCCAGCCAGTTACAAATTTCATTCAGCGCCTTATCAAAACTGGCCATCACCGGCTTCACCGGAATTCGCAACGCTTTGCCGTCTGAGGAAGAGTTTGCGATAAGCCTGCTCTCCTCTTCCGGGCTGAAGAGATCGTTTTGCCAGTAGCCCGACAGCATCGGCGTGGGCGTCCGGCGGCCCAGTAATCCCTGGGTTTTAAGCGAATAGCGGTTGAGTTCAGTGCGCAGCGCACTGTCGGAGGCGGTGGCCATACCCAGCCGGCTCGCCAGCATATCCATATACATATCCGGGATCGCATCCTGCAACGCCGTCTGGGTCAGCAGAGCATGCACAATCGGGCCCAGACAGGCGACCCCACGCAACCGCTGCGATTCCAGATAGGCCAGCCGCACGGCCACGTTAGCGCCAAAGCGATAACCGAATGCCGCCACGCGGGTATGGTCGACCCAGGGCACATTGATTAGATCGCGCAGCACCTGCTGATGCAGAAAACTGGTGTCCTGATTCAGCGTCCATTTCACCGAGTTGCCCACTGACGGCACATCAATTGTCAGCATAGCAATGCCACGCGGGGCAAGGTAATCATGGAACAGGCGATAGTGATCGCTCTGTAACGAGTCGAGTGCGCCGCAAAACAGTACGGTGGGATAAGGCGCTTCAACATCCGGCGGCATATGCAGAAAGCCGCTGACCGGACTGCCGCCCGGAATAGCAAACGTCAGGATTTTCAGTTCGCCAGGCAACCGCTGAGTCGCCTCTTCATAGGCACGATTGGCCAGCGTCTGTGCCTGGTCAGCCAGTTCATCGCCTTTTATATAGGGATAAGCCGCAACGCTATAAAGATGGGCCGCATGTAGCCAGTCGTCGCCCGCCTCGCTGTCGTCGGATGCCTCCAGCGCTTTCTGCTGCCAGATGCCCGCCTGCTTAGACCATTCGAAATGCCAGTTGCCGCCGCGAAAACCAATCACGGTGTCGAGCAGCGTCTCATCAGTATGTTCAGCGTTGCTGATGGCAATACGTGCCAGCACTTCACTGATCTCCTGCGGCGTCAGGCCTCGCCATGTCCACATCAGCTTATTCAGCATGCGATACCAGCCGCGCTGGCTGTCACCCTCCAGGGCAGAGTGGACATTCGGGGTAGCGTGATGTTGGCGGCGAACCAGGGAAGAGGTTTCAGGATGTTTAAAGCGCGGCTTGAATAGCTCCTCGCTGAGATTTTTGCTCGACATACTCACTTCTCCTGCAACAGAACGGCGATGGCTAAGTGTACTGTACGGCAATTCGGGGTGCGAGGCTCAGAATGCACAACGCCCGGAAAACCGGGCGTTGTCTGATGTATATCAATCAGTTTTTTACAATCGGCGGGATATAAACGACACCCATATCCCACGGCTGCTCGATCCAGGTATCCTGCGGAATATCGACGATGTAATCATCAACCAGTGAACGACCGGCGGGTTTAGCGAAAATGGTGCAGAAACGCGCTTTCGGATACATTTCGCGAATCGCCTGCGCGGTGCCGCCCGTATCGACCAGGTCGTCGATTACGATAAAGCCTTCACCGTCGCCTTCTGCGCGCTTCAGGACTTTCATTTCACGCTGATGATCGTGGTCATAGCTGGAGATGCAGACGGTATCAACGTAGCGGATACCCAGTTCACGTGCCAGCAGCGAAGCCGGTACCAGACCGCCGCGGCTCACCGCGATAATGCCTGTCCACTGTTCAACAGGGAGCAGACGCTGGGCCAGTTTGCGGGCATGAATCTGAAGCATGTCCCAGGTAACGACGTATTTTTCGCTCATAAATAGAAATCCCAGCCAACCGAGGTGGCGTAAAAATGTGCAACGGGGAAAAGGTTGCGCGAGATTATAAGGAGTTGACGCACTAAAAACCAGCACCCGTGCGCCGGTTGCGGCTTTTTAGCGCGTCTGAGAGCGCACCCGGTAAAAAACAGTGATATTCTCAGGACTGGCTCGTCAGATTCTCTGACGGCGATTTTTCACTGGAAACTCGCGATGTCCGGCCTCGCCGGTACACTGACACAGGAGACCTGTCGTGTCTGAATTGTCTCAACTCTCTCCACAGCCGCTGTGGGATATTTTCGCTAAGATCTGCTCTATTCCCCATCCCTCTTTTCACGAAGAAGCGCTGGCGAACTACATCACTGGCTGGGCTAAAGAGCAGGGCTTCTGGTGTGAGCGCGATCAGGTCGGCAACATCCTGATTCGTAAGCCCGCCACTGCAGGCATGGAAAACCGTACTCCGGTCGCGCTGCAGGCGCATCTGGATATGGTGCCGCAGAAAAATAACGACACCGTTCATGACTTCACCAAAGATCCTATTCAGCCGTGGATTGATGGCGAGTGGGTGAAAGCGCGCGGCACCACGCTGGGCGCCGACAACGGCATCGGCATGGCTTCTGCGCTGGCGGTACTGGCTGATAACAGCCTGACGCATGGTCCGCTGGAAGTGCTGCTGACCATGACCGAAGAGACCGGCATGGATGGCGCTTTCGGTCTGCAACCCAACTGGCTGCAGGCTGAGATCCTGATCAACACCGACTCTGAAGAGGAAGGTGAGATCTATATGGGTTGCGCAGGCGGTATCGATTTCGTCTCCACCCTGCCGCTGACCCGTGAAGCCGTGCCTGCTGAGTTCCAGACCCTGAAACTGACGCTGAAAGGGCTGCGTGGCGGTCACTCCGGTGCCGATATTCATATGGGCCTGGGCAACGCTAACAAACTGCTGGCGCGATTCCTGGCGGCCCACGCGGCTGAACTGGATCTGCGTCTGCTGGCGTTCAGCGGCGGTACGCTGCGTAATGCAATTCCGCGTGAAGCCTTCGCTACCGTCGCGGTAGAAAGCCACAAAGCAGATGCGCTGAAATCAGCGGCAGCGCAGTTCCTGAGCGCCATCAAAAACGAGCACGGCATCAAAGAGCCGAACATTGCACTGGTCACCGAGCCGCTGGCGCATCAGGGCGATGCCCTGAGCACTGACAGCCGCGATCGCTTCCTGAACCTGCTGAACAGCACGCCAAACGGCGTGATCCGCAATTCAGACGTGGCGAAAGGCGTGGTCGAAACCTCACTGAATATCGGTGTAGTAACGATGGAAGCCGATCACGCAGAGATCAACTGCCTGATTCGTTCGCTGATCGACACCGGCCGTGATTATGTGGTGCAGATGCTGACCTCGCTGGGCCAGCTGGCCGGCGCGCAGACGAAAGCGAAAGGCGGCTACCCAGGCTGGCAGCCGGATGCAGACTCCGCCATCATGGCGCTGACCCGTCAGACCTACATCGCGCTGTTTGATAAAACCCCTAACATTCAGGTGATTCACGCCGGTCTGGAGTGTGGTCTGTTCAAAAAGCCGTATCCGGACATGGATATGGTCTCGATTGGGCCAACCATCACCGGGCCGCACTCGCCGGATGAGCAGGTTCACATCGAAAGCGTGGGTCTTTACTGGAAACTGCTGACCACCCTGCTGAATGTGGTGCCAGAAAAGTAATTCTGTCACAAAAAAAGTCAACCAGGCTCCGGCCTGGTTTTTTTATGCCTGTGACTTTTCACCAGCATAATTCGCTACCTTTTTCGCGCTTTCCCCTACTATTCCGCCACGTTCTCACGCTTCGCTGGTCACAGCCGCCATTATGTCCAGATGTCTGGATGGCTAATAAGATTTTGTGCTAGCTTATGCGCTTTCGGCTGTTGCCGCGCCTGAAGGTTCAGGAAAAAATGCGGCCAGTGTTTATTCAGGAGAGTCATCACATGCCAGGGGTAAACTGCCTTGAGATGCGTAATATCTCCATCGCTTTTGGCGGTTTTTCCGCGCTATCGTCGGTGGATTTCCGCAGTGACGGCCATTCGATACATGCACTGACCGGCGCTAACGGCGCGGGCAAGTCAACGCTGATGGCGATCCTTTCCGGCGCGCACAGTCACTACAGCGGCGAGATCCTGCTGGATGGGGAGCCGGTTTCTATCCGCACCCCGCGTGACGCGAAACAGCTGGGTATCCATCTGGTTCAGCAGGAAGTGGATGTCGCCCTGGTACCGCAGCTCAGCGTGGCGGAAAACATTCTGCTGGATCGGCTGGCAGAGCCAGGCCACCGCTATCGCTGGGGCGAGATTCGCCGTCAGGCCCGGGCCTTACTGGCTCAGCTCGACGTGGCGCTGGACGTTAACCGGCTGGTGGAGCGCTGCACCCTGGCGGAAAAACAGCAAATACTGCTGGCGCGGGCGCTGTCGCATCACTGCCGCTTCCTGATTCTCGACGAACCCACTGCCCCGCTGGATCAGCACGAAAGCGAGCGGCTATTTGCCGTGGTGCGTCGTCTTAAAGCAAGCGGTATCGGCGTGGTGTTTATCTCTCACCGTATCCATGAACTCAAAGCGATCTGCGACCAGCTGACGGTGCTGCGTGATGGCCGGTTAATCGAAACCGGCCCGATGGCGGCGCTGAGCGGTGAACAGATCGTGGAGAAGATGCTCGGCCATCAGCTGACCGATATCTTCCCGGCCCGCCGTGAACAACAGGCACAGCCGCTGCTGCTGACGGTGGAAGGATTGCACGATGAGCAGCTGCTGCAGGATATCTCGCTGCGGCTGCATAAAGGTGAAATTCTGGGGATTGCCGGACTGGCCGGTGCCGGCAAAACCGAGCTCTGCAAAGCGCTGTTTGGTGCCAGCAAAAGCCGCGTCAGTGGCGGTGAACTGCACGGTCAGCCGTGGCGACCCCGTTCGCCGCACGACTCGGTCAGTCGTCGTATGGCGCTGGTGCCGGAAGAGCGTCGCAAAGAGGGGATCTTTATTGATGAATCCGTCGCAATGAACCTCAGCGTCAGCGCCGACGACAGCTTTTCGCGCTGGAGCCTGTTTGGTCATCGCCAGGCGTGGCGCTGGGCAGAACAGGTTATACGGCAATTGCAGGTGCGCACCACCGGTCCGGCACAGACACTGCGACGTCTCTCCGGCGGCAACCAGCAAAAGGTGGCCATTGGCAAATGGCTGCGCAACAACGCGGATGTGCTGATCTTCGATGAGCCGACCAAAGGCGTGGACATTAAAGCCAAAACCGAGCTGTTCACCCTGATCGATAACCTGGCGCGCGAAGGGAAAGGCATTATTTACGCGTCGGGTGAATTTTCTGAACTGGTCGGCTTATGCGACCGGATTTGCGTGCTCTGGGATGGACGCATCGTGGCCGAGCTGGCTGCACGCGACGTCACTGAAGAGACGCTTTTGCTCTATTCCACCGGAGGAACCCCTGCGTGAGCAGCAAAGAAACCAGCCTGAACCTGACCCCCTCGCCATGGCGTCACCAGTTGTTCGACTTTCTCTACAAATGGGGCATGTTGCTCACGGTAGTGATCCTGATTGCCGCCTTTGGCCTGGCCTCCGACAGCTTCCTTGAACCCAATAACATCATCAATATTCTGCGATCGATTGCCATTGTTACGGTGATTGCGATTGGCGTATCGATATCACTGACCGTGGGCGGCTTTGATCTGTCGGTCGGCTCGACCGCCTCACTGGCGAATGCGTTAGTGATTTCACTGTTTGTCTGGTACGGCTTCGGCACCACCACCGCGATCCTGATTACCCTGGCGCTTTGCACGCTGGTCGGTCTGTTTAACGCCTTCCTGATTGTGATCCTGCGTATCCCCGACATGCTGGCGACGCTGGCGACGCTGTTTGTGATTCAGGGTGTGGCGATGACCTACAGTTTTGGCGGATCGATCACTGAGAACATGGTGCTGCCGAGCGGTGATATGGCGGAAGGCACTATTCCGGCGACGTTTGGCCTGCTCGGCCAGGTGCCAACCATTGTCATCATCATGCTGGTGGTGACCGTCGCCGCGCAGCTGGCGCTGTCTCTGACCAAACATGGTCGCCGGATGTACGCGCTGGGTGGCAATCCGGAAGCGGCGCGCCTCTCCGGCATCCGCACCACCCGTTATCGGGTGCTGGCTTATGTGATCGCCTCACTGCTGGCCGGTCTGGGCGGCATCCTGCTCGCCTCGCGTATCGGTTCATCGCAGGTTAACGCCGGAAGCGGCTACCTGATGGACGCTGTCGCGGCGGCATGGATCGGCTTCTCGCTGGCCGGCTCCGGCAAGCCCAATGCGCTTGGCACGCTGGTCGGCGCGGTGATTCTCGGCGTGCTGCAGAACGGTCTGGTGATGCTCTCTGTTCCCTACTACGCGATGGACATTATTAAAGGGCTGGTGCTGGCTTTAGCACTGGCGATCACCTATATCCAGCGCCGCTGAGGCGCGTTTACCGGAGTTGATAACAATGCAAAAAATAACACTCTCGCTGCTGGCCCTGAGCCTGCTGAACGCCAGCGCTGCCTTCGCGGAGACCGTCACGCCGGTGCCTGCGGCTATCGCCAGCCATGATGGCCCGATCCGTATTGCGGTGATCCGCAACCTTGGTTCCGATGACAACACCACCCAGTTTGTTGCTGGTGCCATTCAACAGGGGCGCCAGCTGGGCTTTAAAGTCAGCACCTTCCTGAGCAACGGCGACGATGCGCGCTTCCAGGATTTCGTGAATCAGGCGATCAGCCAGAAATATGACGGCATCGTGCTGTCGCACGGTAAAGCGCCCTACGCCAGCGGCCTGGTGAAGCGCATTGCCGATGCGGGCATCAAGCTGTCAGTGTTTGATACGCCGGTAGATAGTCCGATTCCGGGCGTCACCGTCACCGCGCAGGATGACGCCTCACTGGCGCAGCTGTCGCTGGGTCAGCTTATCCATGATTTCAACGGCAAGGCGAACATCGTCAAGCTGTGGGTTGCCGGTTTCCCGCCGATGGAACGCCGTCAGGTGGTGTATGAAAAACTGCTGAAAGAGAACCCGGGCATTCATCAGCTGGAGTCGATTGGCGCAGTTTCAACGGACGTACAGGGCGACACCGCCAACAAAATTGGTGCGATTCTGGCGAAATACCCGAAAGGCAAAATAGACGCAATCTGGGGTGCCTGGGATGCCTTCAGCCAGGGCGCTTACAAAGCGCTGCAGGAGAATGGCCGGACCGAGATCAAGCTCTACAGCATTGATGTCTCGAATCAGGATTTGCAGCTGATGCGTGAGAAGAACAGCCCGTGGATGCAGACGGTGGCCGTCGACCCTAAAACCATTGGCGCGGTGAATATGCGGCTGGTGGCGAAGAAGATTGCCGGTGAAGAGACGCCTGCGACTTACCAGTTTAAAGCGGCATCGATCTCTCAGCAGCAGCTCGGCAGCCAGCCTGGTGCGGTGAACGTCGCGTCGCTGAACAAGATCATTCCGGGCTGGGGCAGCAATGAGGATTTCGTCGCGCCGTGGTTTGCTACCCTGGCGGCGAAATATAAGAAGTAATCCGGCGTCAGCCTTGCCGACCGGTGAGGCTGACCGTTACAGACCCAGCAGCAGTTGACGCTCAAGCTGGGGATCGACCATGGTGACATGCAGTCCCACCAGCCGCACGCCGCGCCCGGCACGACGCTCATCCCAGGTTTTCCGGGCGATGGCAATCATGTCTTCTTTATTCAGTACCGGCCAGATATGCTCCTGGGTCGTCTGCTGAAAATCACTGAACTTGAGTTTAACGCCCTGACGCGCCACCTGCCTGTCGGGTCGGATCTGCGTCAGCCGGCGATCCAGCTCGGCATAGAGAAAATCGATTATCTCCAGGCAGGCATCCCAGTCGCTGATATCTTCTGCCAGCGTGCGTTCCACCCCCAGCGATTTACGCTCGCGCTCCACAATGACGCTGCGGTCATCAATGCCATTGCTGCGCTCCCACAGCACCCGGCCAAACTTACCAAAGCGCTTTAACAGTAGCGCCAGATCGGCCTTCTGCACGTCACCGCAGGTCACCAGCCCCATCTCCTCCAGCTTTTTGGCCGAGACTTTGCCAACACCGGGGATCTTCGCCAGCGGCAGCGTCAGCAAAAAACCGGCCATCTCCGGCGGCGTAATCACGAACTGCCCATCGGGCTTATTCAGGTCAGAGGCGATCTTTGCAAGAAACTTAATCGGCGCGATGCCCGCTGAAGCGGTCAGCCCGGTTTCACGGTAGATGGTGGCGCGGATCGCCTGCGCCATCAGTGTGGCAGAGCCGTGACAGTGCGGGCTGTCGGTGACATCCAGATAGGCTTCATCAAGGGAGAGCGGTTCAATCAGCGGGGTGTAGCGGGTAAAGATGTCGCGAATTTGTGCGGAGGCTTCTTTGTAGGCATCGAAACGTCCTGGCAACAAACGGAGATGCGGGCATAACTTGAGGGCCATGCCAGTTGGCATCGCGCTGCGCACGCCATATTTGCGGGCCGGATAGTTGGCGGTGCTGATGACGCCACGACGTTCACGGCTGCCACCAATCGCGATCGGGATGTCGCGCAGCTGGGGATTATCACGCATCTCCACCGCGGCATAGAAGCAGTCCATATCGACATGAATGATTTTACGCATACCCCCTCCGGCACTGGATAAGTATACAGTTGGCAGGGGTAACTGCAATATTTGTCGCGCCCACAATTAAAGTTTACAAATTTGTGGCCGAATATCCTTCAGTAAATCGCGAATCTGGCTGCCAGCGTCTTGCTAAAAAAACAGACAATGTTTAATGTTGCGCTGCGATAGCGGACAGTTCCGATAATGCAAACAGAGACGCACAATTTGCGTCATGTTCTATTCACCTCAAGGTATACACAGCATGGGCAAAATCGCACTCCTGTTTGCGATGATTTTACTGCCAGCCCTCAGCATGGCAATGACACCCGAACCCGTCCAGACAGCGGCTCCGGTCAGCAAAGAATTAAAGAAACAGTTACTGGGTACCCCGGTCTATATCCAGATCTTCAAGGAAGAACGCACCCTCGAACTCTACGGCAAAATCGGTAATGAATACCGCCTGCTGGATACCTACCGCATCTGTAACTTTTCTGGCGGCCTCGGCCCGAAACGCCGTGAAGGCGATTTCAAAAGCCCGGAAGGTTTTTACAACGTGAAGCTGAATCAGCTGAAGCCGGATAGCCGTTTTTATCGCGCGATCAACATTGGCTTCCCGAATCAGTTCGATCGTAATCAGGGCTACAGCGGCAACTACCTGATGATTCATGGCGACTGTAAGTCAATTGGCTGCTATGCCATGACGAACGCCTATATGGATGAGATTTTTACTTATGTGAACGCGGCGCTGCGTAATGGCCAGCAGGATGTCAGCATCAGCATCTATCCGTTCCGCATGACTGACAGCAACATGCAGCGTCACCGCTACTCCAGCGATGCCAGTTTCTGGCAGCAGCTCCAGCCCGGATACGCTTATTTTGCTAAATATCACCAGCCGCCGACGGTCAACGTCGCCAGCGGTAAATATGTGATGAACAGCAGCCCGGCACCGGTTTTAGCCAGTCCCGAAGCGGCCTCCCGTTCATTCCTGGCGCTCTCCAAGGCAGAATAACGCCCATTCACCTGGCGCAATCCGCTGCCAGGTTTCATTGGCCGTCAGTGGCTGCGTAGCAATCACCGTCACCACGTCATGCGGCGTGGTGTGCTGCTGAAAATCAACCTCCACATCCTGATCCAGTAACTGCGCCCGGCCAAAGGGTGCACGACGGGTGATCCAGAAGAGGTTGGTGGAGCAAAAGGCCATCAGATATCGCCCGTCTGACAGCAGCATGTTAAACACGCCCTTCTGCCGCAGCGTGCCAGCCAGCTCCCCGATAAAACGAAACACCGCAGGCCAGTTGCCCGGCGTGCGTGGATAGCGCGTCGCCAGCTGATGAAGGATCCAGCAAAACGCCTTCTCGCTGTCCGTTTCGCCTACCGGCCGGAATGTGCCGGTCTCCAGTTGCCGATACCCCTTGAGCTGTCCGTTGTGCGCATAGGTCCAGTGACGGCCCCACAGCTCACGGGTAAACGGATGGGTGTTTTCCAGCGACACCTGACCACGATTCGCCTGGCGGATATGCGCCACCACCGAATGTGATTTTATCGGGTATTCCTGCACCAGACGCGCAATCGGTGAGTTAAAGCTCGGCAGCGGATCTTTAAACGTACGGCAACCTTTATCTTCGTAAAAGGTAATGCCCCAGCCATCTTTGTGAGGCCCGGTCCCACCGCCACGCTGAACCAGTCCGGTAAAGCTGAAACAGATATCCGTGGGAACATTGGCGCTCATCCCGAGCAATTCGCACATAGCTACCGCCTCTGATTAAGTGGCCTCCTTCTGTGGGAGGCCAGCGCTGTTACTTCACCATCTCTTTTTCGATCAGCAGCATGAGGATGTGGATCACTTTAATGTGGATCTCCTGAATGCGATCGGCATAACCAAAGTGCGGCACCCGGATTTCAATGTCGGCACTGCCTGCCATCTTACCGCCATCTTTACCGGTCAGGGTGATCACTTTCATTCCCTGCGCACGGGCAGCTTCAATCGCTTTAATGATATTGGCAGAGTTACCGGAGGTTGAGAGGCCCAGCAGCACATCGCCCGGACGCCCTACTGCTTCTATGTAGCGCGAAAAGACATAGTCATAACCAAAATCATTACTGACGCAGGAGAGATGGCTGACATCAGAGATGGCAATCGCCGGATAGCCAGGACGATTTTCACGGTAGCGACCGGTCAGCTCTTCGGCGAAGTGCATCGCATCGCAATGTGAACCGCCGTTACCGCACGAAAGCACCTTTCCGCCAGCCTTAAAGCTGTCAGCCAGCAGTACCGCAGCACGCTGGATCGCATGGATATTGGCATCGTCGCTGAGGAATTTATTCAGCGTATCAGCAGCTTCATTGAGCTCAGAGCGGATGATGTCCTGGTACATAGGGATGTCCTTTTTTAGGAGAGGTTAATCGCAGCAAGTTTAACGGAATGGCCGGTCAGCGCAAAGCGTCATGCCACGTCGGTCCGGACTCTAACGCGGAATATTGTTGCCGAAGGTGCTGCAAAAATGGGCTAAAACAGGTTTTTGTGAGGCAGGTTGTAATTGCGATGTAAACAAATTGATAAATGCTCTCAACTGCTCTAAACCTCTCTGTATAACAGGTCAGACCTCTTACTACTTGGAGCGGTTCATTATGATGGTTGTTTCGATACTTGCCACGGTGGCGCTGATTGGCGCCCTATTCTACCACCGCCTGTCGTTACGGCTCAGCAGCGCCATTCTGTTGCTGTGGACTGCGGCGATGGCTGTTGCGCATCTCTGGACGCCATGGCTGCTGCTGCCACTGGCGATCATTCTGCTGCCGTTTAACCTGCCGTCGCTGCGCCGCAGCCTCTTTTCAACGCCGATCTTTCAGCGCTTCCAGAAAGTAATGCCGCCGATGTCGCGCACCGAGAAAGAGGCCATCGATGCGGGTACCACCTGGTGGGAAGGCGATCTGTTCCAGGGTAAACCGGACTGGCAGAAGCTGCACAACTATCCTCAGCCACGCCTGACTGCCGAGGAGCAGGCCTTTCTTGATGGCCCGGTCGAAGAAGCGTGCCGCATGGCCAACGATTTCCAGATCACCCATGAGCTGGCCGATATGCCGCCGGAACTCTGGGCATATCTGAAAGAGCATCGTTTCTTCGCGATGATCATTAAAAAAGAGTATGGCGGCCTCGATTTCTCTGCCTATGCACAAGCCTGTGTGCTGCAAAAGCTGTCGGGCGTCTCCGGGATTCTGGCGATTACTGTGGGTGTGCCTAACTCACTGGGTCCGGGCGAACTGCTGCAGCACTACGGCACCGAAGAGCAGAAAAATCATTACCTGCCCCGGCTGGCACGCGGCGATGAGATCCCCTGCTTTGCGCTGACCAGCCCGGAAGCAGGTTCAGATGCCGGCGCGATCCCCGATACTGGCGTCGTCTGCATGGGCGAATGGAAAGGTCAGCAGGTGCTGGGTATGCGCCTGACCTGGAACAAGCGCTACATTACACTGGCACCGATCGCCA
The DNA here is from genome assembly GCF_000816655.1 of Pantoea sp. MBLJ3. NCBI lineage: Bacteria > Pseudomonadati > Pseudomonadota > Gammaproteobacteria > Enterobacterales > Erwiniaceae > Pantoea > Pantoea sp. MBLJ3. The sequence continues at coordinate 29,905 of NZ_JSUT01000003.1, read as the reverse complement.
CCGTGCTGGGCCTGGCGTTTAAACTTTCCGACCCGGATCATCTGCTCAGCGACAACGAAAATCCTGGTATTACCTGTGCGCTGATTCCGACCAACACGCCCGGTGTGGAAATTGGCCATCGCCACTTCCCGCTTAACGTGCCGTTCCAGAACGGGCCGACACGCGGCAACGATATATTTGTGCCGATTGACTATATTATCGGCGGTCCGGAAATGGCCGGCCAGGGCTGGCGGATGCTGGTGGAGTGTCTGTCAGTGGGTCGCGGCATTACGCTGCCATCGAACTCAACCGGCAGCCTGAAAAGTGTGGCGCTGGCAACAGGTGCTTATGCCCATATCCGCCGCCAGTTCCGCGTCTCAATCGGTAAGATGGAAGGGATTGAAGAGCCGCTGGCACGCATTGCGGGTAATGCTTATGTGATGGATGCGGCCGCTACGCTGATCACAGCCGGCATTATGCAGGGTGAAAAACCGGCGGTGCTGTCGGCGATTGTGAAATATCACTGCACCCATCGCGGTCAGCGCGCCATTATCGACGCTATGGATATTGCCGGCGGTAAAGGCATTATGCTCGGGAACAGTAACTTCCTGGCCCGTGCCTATCAGGGTGCGCCGATCGCTATCACCGTGGAAGGCGCGAACATTCTGACGCGCAGCATGATTATCTTTGGTCAGGGCGCAATTCGCTGCCATCCTTATGTGCTGCAGGAGATGGCGGCGGCAGCCAGCAACGATGTGAATGCGTTTGATCAGGCGCTGTTCAGCCATATCGGTCATGTGGGCAGCAGCACGATGCGCAGCCTGTGGCTGGGCTTAACTGCCGGGCGCACCAGCGCCAGCCCGACCCGCGATGGCACCCGCCGTTATTACCAGCACCTGAACCGCATCAGTGCCAACCTGGCGTTGCTCTCTGATGTGTCGATGGCGGTGCTGGGTGGCAGCCTGAAACGTCGCGAGCGTATCTCGGCGCGTCTGGGCGATGTGTTGAGTCAGCTCTATCTGGCCTCCGCAACCCTGAAACGCTATGACGATGAAGGTCGCAACGAAGCCGATCTGCCGCTGGTTCACTGGGGCGTACAGGATGCACTGCATCAGGCAGAAGTGGCTATTGACGATCTGCTGCGTAACTTCCCGAACCGTCTGGTGGCGGGCGCCTTGCGGATGACGATTTTCGCTGGCGGTCATCACTGCCCTGCTCCGTCTGACCGTCTTGATCATCAGCTGGCAAAAATGCTGCAGCAGCCGTCAGCCACCCGCAGCCGACTGGGCCGTGGCATGTACCTGACGCCGAGTAAACATAACCCTGCCGGTCAGCTGGAACAGGCGCTGCAGGATGTGATGGCGGCAGAAGTGATTCATGACAGGCTGTGCAAACAGACGAAGCAGCACCTCTCCTTTACCCGTCTGGACGCGCTGGCGAAGCGTGCGCTGGATCAGGGCTGGATTGATGCCAAAGAGGCGGAAGTGTTGCAGCGTGCCGAAGTCAGCCGTCTGCGTTCGATTAACGTCGATGAGTTTGAGCCGGAGGCACTGGCAGTACCGGTGCCAGAGAAAGCCCCTCAGCCTGCATCACGCGCGAGTGAGGCGGCATAGGGTTAGCGTTGCATCGGCTCAGGGAGCATACGCCTTCCGTAAAGACGCAAAAACGCCATCCATGGCATGCTCAGCGCGGGCCATCCATGGCCCGCGATGCTTTATTCCAGGCGTATGGTCCCATCGCTTGAAGTTCAGCGCTCTTCATCAGTAGGGCGGCACTATGCCAAATCAGGGGAAATCTGGCCGCAATAATTAAGCCCAAAGCGCAGGGAACAGGGTCAGAAGAGGAAAGCGTCCCGCGTCAGGACGACGCGGGCCGAGCGAGCCAGAGATGGCTTTAGCGACTTTCCGATCTGTCCCTGTTACCGGCGCGGGCACACTCTTATAGCCAGCTTTTGATTTACCTGAAAGCCGACATCATGTCGGCTTTTTTTATCCTGCCTGACGGATGCGGGCAATCAGCGCATCCACATCTTCGACGTGATCGGCTGCCAGAATCAGCGTACGACCCAGGTTAATCGCATTACGGATGCAGTCAGTGCGCATCGCCGGATCGGCAATCAGCTTCATATCCGCCACATGTGACATTCCCACCGTGCGGCGAATCAGCTCAGTGCCGCAGTAACCGATGGTATCAGCCCATACTTTACGCAGAAACGCTTCCGCATAGCCTGGATAAGCCAGCGCCTCATCGCGGGTTTTCTCTGCCGCAAGCGCCAGGAAGCCTGAAGCAAAGGTCGTCCAGAGTTTATGCACATCGCTGAGGCGCTGCTCGCGGGCATCGGCAGCCTCGCGCGGAGGCAGCAGACCTGGCAGGCCGCAGTAGTTAATCAGCAGGTTGCCTGCCGCAGTACCAACATCAAAACCGATGGGACCAAAATAGCCAAATTCCGCATCAATCGCTTTCAGGCTGCCGTCAGCAACGAAAATCGAGCCGCTGTGAATATCCCCATGCAGCAGTGCTTCGGCGTGAGCAAAGAAACGATGCTTAAGACCGCCCACCGCGATGCGCACGGGATCGTCATTACGCAGGCTGGCGACCAGTGGTTCAAGCGCTTCAGGATAGCTGTTGCGCTCATGATTGGTGTAGGGATCGTTGAAGAAAAGATCTTCAGTGATTTCACACATTTCCGGATTGATGAAACGCGCCACTTCCGCTTTTTTCTGATGCGGATGCAGGATGAAATCGGACGTATGAAACAGGGTTTGCGCCAGATAGTTGCCTAACTGCTGAGCCGCTTCCGGGTAGTAAGCGCCCTTCACCAGCTCGCTACGCCAGATGCGATGGCTGGAGAGATCTTCCATCACCATCACCGCCAGCTCCGCATCGTAATGGGTGATCTTCACCGTGTGCTGCGGACAATATTTGTAGTGCTCGACCAGCGTCTGCGCTTCCAGCCGCGCCCGATCCAGCGTCAGCGGCCAGGACTCCCCCACGCAGCGCACATAAGGCAGTGCCTGCTTGACGATAACGCGACTGATGCCCTGATCGTCATAAATCTTAAACACCAGGTTGAGGTTGCCATCACCAATCTCTTCTGCGCTGCTCAGCGCGGCAGGATTGTCCACGCCGCCAAATTGTCGGGCATATTCCACAGCATCAGCAGCAGTAAAGGTACGGTATTGCGACATTGCCTGTTCCTCATCATTCGAAGGGGGTCACTCAGGTGTAATAAGCCGTTCAGACGTCTATACATCCGTTCAGCATGTTGGCACAATACGCATCATTAACGCAACATGGATTTCACCCACAATGCAGACACTTCAAACCACCAGCTTACAGGTTCGTGACAATCAGCTCTGGATTCTGGATCAGCAGGCACTGCCGCAGCAGAAGAACTGGCTGCCCGCGCACAGCGTGCATCAACTGATTGAACATATTCATGCACTGCGGGTGCGCGGTGCGCCGCTAATCGGCCTCTCTGCCTCGCTGCTGCTGGCGCTGCTGGCAGAACAGGGGCAGCCGCGCGCTGAACTGGCTCAGGCGCTGGAGACCCTGCGCGCCGCCCGCCCTACCGCCGTCAACCTGATGAACAATCTTGACCGGATGAAAGGGGCGCTGGCCCAGCGGGACTTTGCGCCTGCGCTGGCTCAGGAAGCCTGGCGGCTGGTGCAGGAGGATAAGCAACTGTGTGATGCCATCGCTGATGCGGGTTGCACGCTGGTGAAACCTAATAGCCAGCTGCTGACTCACTGTAATACCGGCGGGCTGGCAACGGCGGGTGTGGGTACCGCGCTGGGCGTCATTGCCCGTGCCCATCAGCAGGGCCTGATTAAGAATGTGTGGGTTGATGAGACCCGTCCGCTGTTACAGGGCGGCCGCTTAACCGCCTGGGAACTGGGCGAGCTGGCGGTTCCCTACACCCTGATTACCGACTCCATGGCCGCCAGCCTCATGGCCCGTGGCGACGTAGATGCGGTGTGGGTCGGCGCTGACCGCATTGCCGCCAATGGCGATGTCGCCAATAAGATCGGCACCTACAGCCTGGCGGTGCTGGCGCATTATCATCAGATCCCGTTCTACGTGGCGGCCCCGCATACCACGCTGGATCGCAGCTGCCCTGACGGCGCAGCGATTCCCATTGAGCAGCGCGCCGCCAGTGAAGTGACGGGCGTTGCCGGCAGTTTTGGCAGCGTGCAGTGGGCGCCAGAAGCAGCCTGGGTTTATAACCCGGCGTTTGACGTAACGCCAGCGGCGCTGATCAGCGGCTGGGTGCTGGACACCGGCGTGGTGACGCCTGACCAGGTGCAGGACGGCATCTTCCAGCCGCAGTAATGGTCTGCGAGGCGTTTGCCGCTATGGCAGACGCCTCGCATAACAGGCTGACAGATTACGCCAGACGCGGATAGGCATCCGCTATCTTATCGCCGGTAAAGTTCGCCACCCAGCCTTCCTGATTGTCGAAAATACGGATAGCCGTGAAGTGGGGTGACGACCCCATATCAAACCAGTGCGGCGTTCCCGCTGGCACTGAGATCAGATCGTTTTTTTCGCAAAGGATCTGCAGGATCTCGCCATCCAGATGCAGGCAGAACAGCCCGGCACCCTCGACAAAGAAACGCACTTCATCTTCGCCGTGCGTATGTTCATTGAGAAATTTCTCCCGCAGCACGGTTTTCTGCGGGTTATCAGCACGCATGCTGATCACATCCCAGCTCTGATAGCCCTTTTCCGCCACCAGCCGATCAATCGCATGCTGATAGGCGTTGATCACCGTTTCGGGATCCGGATTTTCACCCAAATCACGATCGGCTTCCCAGCGCTCAAAACGGACACCTTTTACATTCAGGCGGTCACGAATCGCTTCCGCGTCAGTGCTGTGCCACACCGGCTGGCTGGCTTCACGGTCGGTAAAAATAGTCAGTGCGCTCATGCTAAATCGACTCCGGGTTAATCTGAGAAAAATCCGTCACCTGACGATGGCGGCTCTCATTATCCGCATCGCCACGCAGTAATTGCAATGTCTGCCAGCCCGCCTCTGCGGCGGCATCCAGCTCCTGATGAATATCAGAGAGAAACAGCAGCTGCTCCGCTGGCTGCCCCATCTCAGCGGCAATAGTGCGATAAGCCGCGACGTCGCGTTTGGCGCCGACGTGGGTGTCAAAATAGCCACTGAACAGGCCAGTAATATCACCTTCATCGCTGTAGCCAAATAACAATTTCTGCGCCGCAACCGAGCCGGAGGAATATACATAGAGTTCAATGCCCTGCGCCTTCCAGCGGCTGAGCGCAGGCACGACGTCGGGATAGAGATGACCGGTAAAACTGCCGTTCACGTAGCCATCGCGCCAGATCATGCCCTGCAACGCCTTCAGGCCGGTCGATTTGCGATCCTGGTCCATAAAGCCCAGCAGAATATCTGTCACGCCAGCCAGATCGGCCTGCGGCTGACCGGCTTCTTCGCGCACCGACTGCAGTGCGGCCGCCACGTCGGGCTGGTGCGCATTTTCACGCAGGAAATCCGGCAGATGCTTGCGGGCATAGGGAAACAGGATGTTATGTACAAAGCGGATATCGCTGGTAGTGCCTTCGATATCAGTAACAATGGCGCGAATCATGCTTTCTCCAGCAGGCGACGTTGACGTTCACATTCAAATAAAAATTCCAGACCTTCCAGATGACGGCGGGCTTCGCTGACATCCCGGCCCCAGCAGGTTAAGCCGTGGCCGCGCAGCAGAAAACCGTAACGCAGCGGAAAACGTGCGGCGTAATCTTCAATTTCTGACGCCAGCGCCGCGATATCCTGGCTATTGTCGAACACGGGAATCGCCAGCGTATCCAGGTGAGTATGCTGACCACTTAACGATTTTTGCATCTCATAGCCGTGCAGCAATAGCGCCGCACCCTGCTCCACCCGCGACAGCACGGTCGAATTCACCGTGTGGGTGTGCAGCACCGCGCCCGCCTCAGGAAAGAGGCGATAGATCATCGTGTGCAGGCCGGTTTCTGCCGACGGCTTACGGCCAGAGAGCGACTGGCTGGTGGCGATATCGACCTCAATAAAGTCATCCCGCGTCAGCGTGCCTTTATCTTTGCCCGATTCACTCAGCAGGCAGACATGTTCATCGCGGCGCACGGACATATTTCCGCCGGTGGCCGGTGCCCAGCCTTTTTCGCCAATCCAGTGACAGGCGGCGACCAGCTGATCTAACGGAAGACTCTGCGACATAAAGGTTCCTTACGGTGAAATGTAATCCCGGGTAAGCAAACGCTGCTGACGCGCGGATCATGACGCATGCAAATGCTAAATGGACCGTGTGTAACATGGCGCATATAAATGCGAAATGATCCGTGTGTCAGCAAGGCGGCAAGCGCGCTTATCCCGGGGAGCTTACATGAGTAAGTGACTCGGGTAAGCAAGTGCAGCCAACACCGCTGACGCGCGGAGCATGAAGCATTTAGCCGTCTAAGCGTCTTGATTGCCAAATACTATCATCCTGTTTATAGTGGCACAAACACCGGGTGACACCGCATCAATTTTCGCGCTTAAGGCCTGACACCATGACGCAGCACAACCTGATCCCCGAGAGTAAACTTCCCTTACTCGGCACCACGATTTTCAGCCAGATGAGTGCGCTGGCGCAGCAGCATAACGCCATCAATCTCTCTCAGGGCTTTCCCGATTTCAGCGGCCCGGACTATCTGCAGCAGCGGCTGGCGTATCACGTCAGCCAGGGCGCGAATCAATATGCGCCGATGACCGGTGCGCTGCCGTTACGCGAGGCGATAGCGGAGAAAACCGCGCGACTTTATGATTACCGCCCGGATGTTGACGCGGAGATTACGGTGACGGCGGGCGCGACCGAAGCGCTCTATGCGGCGATTACCGCACTGGTGCGGCCGGGCGATGAGGTGATCTGCTTTGATCCCAGCTACGACAGCTATGCGCCAGCGGTGGAGTTGTCTGGCGGCGTGATGAAACGCATTACGCTGCAGCCGCCCGCTTTTCGGGTGGACTGGCAGGCGTTTGCTGCGCTGCTGAGTGACAAAACCCGGCTGGTGATTCTGAATACGCCGCACAACCCTACCGCTACCGTCTGGCAGCAATCCGATTTCGCCGCGCTGTGGCAGGCGATTTCGGCGCACCCGGTTTATGTGCTAAGCGACGAAGTTTATGAGCACATCTGCTTCGATGAGGCGGGCCACGCCAGTGTGCTGGCCCATCCTGATTTGCGTCAGCGCGCCATCGCGGTGTCGTCGTTTGGCAAGACGTTCCATATGACCGGCTGGAAAGTGGGCTATTGCATTGCCCCTGCGGCGATCAGCGCTGAACTGCGCAAAGTGCATCAATACCTGACCTTCTCGGTGAATACCCCGGCGCAGCTGGCAATCGCCGATATGCTGGGTGAGCATCCGGAACACTATCTTGAGCTACCAGCGTTCTATCGCGATCGCCGCGATAGGCTGGCCACGGCGCTGAGCAACAGCCGCTTTAAGGTTCTGCCCTGCGAAGGGACCTACTTTTTACTGGTCGATTACAGCGCCATCTCCGATCGGGATGATGTCAGTTTCTGCCAGTGGCTGACCCGTGAAGTCGGCGTCGCCGCGATACCCCTGTCGGTGTTCTGCGCCGATGCTTTCCCCCATAAACTGATCCGCCTCTGTTTTGCCAAACAGCCGGCGACATTAGATGCCGCCGCGGAGCGCTTATGTCAGCTTTGAAAATCACGCTATTGCAGGAGACGCTGAGCTGGATGGATGGCGAGGCCAACCTGCGCCATTTTGACGCGCAACTGGCCGGACTTACCGGACGCGATCTGATTATCCTGCCAGAGATGTTTACGACCGGCTTTGCGATGGAGGCGGCGAAAAGCTCGCTGCCAGAGGCGCAGGTGGTTGAGTGGCTGCACCAGCATGCCCGCAGTACCGATGCCCTGGTCGGCGGCAGCGCGGCAATTCAGACAGAACACGGCGCGGTAAACCGCTTTCTGCTGGTCGAACCGGATGGCACGCTGCATCAGTATGACAAGCGTCACCTGTTCCGTATGGCGGACGAGCATCACCACTATCAGCCCGGCGAACAGCGGCAGGTGTTTGAGTGGCGCGGCTGGCGCATTCTGCCGCAAATCTGTTACGACCTGCGCTTCCCGGTCTTCTCGCGCAACCGCAATGATTACGATCTGGCGCTCTATGTCGCCAACTGGCCTGCGCCACGTGCGCTGCACTGGCAGGCGCTGCTGTTAGCGCGGGCGATTGAAAATCAGGCTTACGTGGCAGGCTGTAACCGCGTTGGCAGCGATGGCAATCAGCATCACTACAGTGGCGACAGCCAGATTATTTCACCGCAGGGGGAGATCCTCAGCGCGGCCGAGCCGCATCAGCGCGCCCGGCTGGATGCCGAGCTGTCACTGGACGCGCTTCAGGCTTACCGCGAGCGCTTCCCGGCCTGGCAGGATGCAGACCGGTTTTCGCTGTAAACCACCGCCGGTTAACTGCCGCGATAAGTTGACCAGGACCAGGGCGAAATCAGAAATGGCAGATGAAAATGGCTGCCCGCCTCGGCGATCATAAAATCGATCTGTGCACTGACGTAGAGCGCATCCCGACCGGCGACGGCAAAATAGTCGCCGATTTCCGCCGTTAAACGGTAGTGGCCCGGCGTCAGCGGCTCAGGCGTCAGATCTTTCAGACGCCCGTCGCTGTCCGTTTCACCCTGTGAAATCGGAAACCAGCCTTCCGGGCTGTTCTGCTCCAGTGAAATCGCCACGCCGCTGGCCGGTTTACCCAGCGCCGTGTCGAGAATATGGGTGGTCACAGTGCTCATTGAATCGTCTCCTTAAGGCGTAACAGGGTAATTTCACGCAGTTGATCCAGCGCCTCCTGCTGCTCGGTAACATCGCTATTCTGCAACCGACGCTGCAACTCTGCGAGCATCTGTTCGCCGCTGCGCCCTTTGGCACGAATCAGAAACACCCGGCCAAAACGCGCTTCATACGCCTTATTCCCCTGCTGCATCGCCTGTTGCAGAGCATAATCGGCCTGCTGCATCGCGGACTGCTCCCCACGCGACAGTACAGACTCTTTGTCCGCGCCGTTCGCGCGTTCGCCAATGCGGGGATGGGCCGACAAGGCCGCTTCCAGCTCGGGCTGCTGCCACTGGCGAGCCAGCGCATCGGCAGTGGCCAGTAGCGCCTCAATGGTGGCAAAAGGCCGGCCCGCCACCATCGACTGCTGCCAGTGCGGGATCACCACACAGTGCCGGATGGCCGACTGCGCCTCGTTAGCTGACAGCTGATTAAATGTGGCTAACTCCATATTTTAACTCCGTCCGGCAATCAGCGAGACCGCTTCCAGATAAGCCTGCAGCGCAGGAGCCACATCGTCAACCGCCACCGACTCTGCCGGATGATGACTGATGCCGCGATGGTTACGCACAAATAACATGCCGACCGGCCAGCGTTCAGCGATAGCGATAGCGTCATGCCCGGCCCCGCTCGGCAGTGACAGACTGCGACCCTGCACCGTTTCCACCGCATGGCTCAGCGCCTGTTGCAGCGCGGAGTCACAGGCGGTAGCACCGATGCGATAATATTCGTTCGACTCGAAGCGAAGTCCACGACGCAGCGCAATCGCCTCAGCCTGCGTTAGCAGGCTGGAGAGCAGCGTCTCCAGCGGATTATCCAGCGGACCGCGCACGTCCAGCGACAGCGATACCTCGCCGGGGATCACATTCACTGCACCCGGCGCGCAGTTAATCGTGCCCACAGTCGCGACCAGCTGCGGATCCTGCTCACGGGTGGCCTGCTCGATAAACACCATCCACTCGGCGGCGGCGGCCAGCGCATCTTTGCGATGCGTCATCGGCACCGTTCCCGCATGGCCCGCTTCGCCGGTGAAACGACAGTTGAGGCGGCGCGCACCGTTAATCGCCGTGACCACACCCAGCGCCAGATCTTCCTGCTCCAGACAGGGGCCTTGTTCGATGTGCAGCTCAAGATATCCGACGATATCCTCAACCCGCCGCGCCGCAGATGCGATCCTGTCGCTGTCGAGACCAACATCGGCCATCGCCTGCGCGACAGTAATGCCGTTGCCGTCGGGATGTGTCACCCAGCTTTGCGGCCAACTGCCGGTAATCCCGCGACTGCCCAGCAGCGTAATGCCAAAACGGGTGCCCTCTTCGTCGCCAAAGCCAATCACCTCAATGGCCAGCGGCAGGCGGCGCTGATGTTCATTTAGCCACTGTACGGTTTCAATGGCGCTGAGCACGCCCAGCATCCCGTCGTAGCGGCCGGCGTTGCGCACCGTATCGAGATGGGAGCCGAGCAGCAGCGCAGGCGCACCCGCTTCTGCCGCCTCATAGCGCCCACAGATATTGCCGACTTCATCCTGCCACACCTGCATCCCCGCTGCCTGCATCCACTCACCGACGCAGGCGTTGGCGCGCAGATGTTCCGCCGACAGGTAGACGCGGGTCAGGCCCTCAGCCGTTTCGCTGATCGCTGCCAGCGCATCACAGCGCGCCATCACGCGCTGTGCAGCGGCCTGAGCTTCGCTGGCACTCATCATCATGCCTGGCTCCCGTAGTGATCCCAGGCGGCCTGCGCACCCGCGCCCTGCGGCGTGCGATAACCAACATGAGTCAGCACTGTTTCCAGCGCCGATAGCGTCTGCATCACGCAATCTTTGCGCGCGTTGTAACCCATGGTGCCGATGCGCCACACCTTGCCATGCAGCGGACCAAATGAGGTGCCAATCTCAATGCCGAAATCCTCCAGCATCAGTTTGCGCACCTGATCGCCGTTGACACCTGACGGGATCATCACGCCCAGCACGTTGTTCATCTTGTTTTTCAGATCGCCAAAAGTCTCCAGCCCCATTCCCTGAATGCCTTTCAGCATCGCTTCACCATGCAGTTTGTGACGGGCGATGCCGTTATCCAGCCCTTCCTGCAGGATCAGACGGGCACACTCGCGGGCGCCAAACAGCGCACTGGTCGCTTCGGTGTGATGGTTAAGCCGCTCCGGCCCCCAGTAATCCATGATCATGCCGAGATCAAAATAGTTGGAGTAGATCATTTCATCATCTCCATCCTGATGCGCCTCGGTGCGGATCCCCTGCTCCACGCATTTGCGTTTGCGGATCACCGCTTCCATCTCTGCGCTCAGGGTGATCGGCGACGTGCCCGATGGGCCGCCCAGGCATTTCTGCATCCCCGCCGATACGGCATCCAGTCCCCAGGCATCCGTTTCCAGCGGGTTGCCCGCCAGCGACGCGGTGGCATCGGTGTAGAACAGCACGCCGTACTGTTTACAGATCGCCCCCAGCTGCTCAAGTGGCTGCAGCATGGTGGTCGAGGTATCGCCCTGCACGGTCAGCAGCAGGCGTGGCCGCACTTTTTTGATCGCATCTTCAATCTGGTCCGGGGTAAAGACTTCGCCCCACGGCACTTCGATGGTGTGAACGTCCGCACGACAGCGGCGGGCAATTTCGCACAGCAGATGACCGAAGCGGCCAAACACCGGGACCAGCACTTTGTCGCCAGGGCGGATAGCGGAGAGCAGTATCGATTCGATGCCGGCACGAGAGGTGCCATCAATCAGCAGCGTCCAGCGGTTCTCTGTGCGGAACACGCCGCGATAGAGCGCCATCACTTCGTTCATGTAGTGGGTCATCGCGGGATCGTACTGACCCAGCAGCTGGCTCGACATGGCGCGCAGCACGCGGGGATCGGCGTTGATCGGTCCCGGTCCCATCAGCAGACGCTGTGGCGGATTGAGTTGCGGGTATTGTGTTATATTCATCATCATTTCCTTTTCTGATGCCCGACAGGCTATTTTATTTGCCATTCTGGCCCCGGGCAGTGCTCACACAGGCTGCTTTAGCAACCTGAACGCCCGTAAGGGCGGCCCTGAAGGGGCGAGCACAGCGAGTCATCCTCACGTACTTCGTGTACGCTCCGGTTGTTCCGCGCTGTCCGTGGTCAGACTGTCTGCAACAATAAACGCCTGTCAAACTAAACATTTAGAGACGAACCGAAGAGATAAACTGCTTCAGCTCCGGCGTCTGCGGCTGGGCGAACAGCGTTTTACTGTCGCCCTGCTCCCAGACGCGCCCCTGATGCATAAAGACCACACGATCGCCCACGTCGCGGGCGAAGCTCATTTCATGGGTGACGAGGATCAGCGTCATTCCCTCTGCCGCCAGCTGCTCCAGAACTTTAAGCACTTCGCCCACCAGTTCAGGATCGAGCGCGGAGGTGATCTCATCACAGAGTAAAACTTTCGGCGTCATCGCCAGCGCACGGGCGATCGCCACGCGCTGCTGCTGACCGCCAGAGAGGCTGGCAGGATAGTAGTCAAGACGTTCACCCAGCCCGACTTTCTCCAGCATCTGCGCCGCCAGCGCCCGGCACTCGGCCTCGCTTTTCTTCAGCACCCGGCGCGGCGCCAGCATCACGTTCTCCAGCGCCGTCATGTGCGGGAACAGATTGAAGCTCTGAAATACCATTCCGACCGAGCGGCTGATTTCACGCGCCTGCGAATCACGGTCAGTAATCGTCATCCCGCCGAGCTTGATGCTGCCCTCCTGATAGCCTTCCAGCCCGTTCATACAGCGCAGCAACGTGCTTTTGCCGGATCCACTGCGACCAATGATCGAGATCACCTCGCCCATGTCGATATCCAGATCCACGCCTTTCAACACATGGTTGTCGCCGTAATATTTTTGCACCTGATTAATGGTGATGAGCGGCATTGAATTTTTTCTCCAGATACTGGCTGTAGCGAGACAGCGGATAACACATCAGGAAGTAGCCCAGCGCCACCAGCCCAAAGACTTTAAACGGCTGATAGGTCACGTTGTTCAGAATGGTGCCCGCCTTAGTCAGCTCAATGAAGCCGATTATTGAGGCCAGCGCGGTGCCCTTGATCACCTGCACGGCAAAGCCCACGGTCGGCGCGATACCGATGCGGATCGCCTGGGGTGCCACCACCCGCCATAGCGTCTGACCAAAGGTCAGACCGAGGCAGCGCGACGCTTCCCACTGCCCTTTCGGCAGGGCGCGAATGCTGCCGTACCAGATGTCCACCAGAAAGGCGCTGGTGTAGAAGGTCAATGCCAGCGAAGCTGCGGTCCAGGGCGCGACATCAATGCCGAATAGCCCGACGCCGAAAAATGCCAGGAACAGCTGCATCAGCAGCGGCGTGCCCTGAAACAGCGCGGTGTAACCGCGTATCACGCGCGTCAGCCACTTGCGTTGCAGCAGACGCAGAAACAGCAGTGGCAGCGTTACCAGCGTTCCGCCGGCAAAGGCCACCAGCGACAGTAACAGGGTCCAGCGCGCCGCCAGCAGCAGGTTGCGCAGGATGTCCCAGTCAGTAAAGGTCGTCATCATGATGGCTGCACTCCAAACCATTTACGGCCAATTGCCAGCAGCAGATGGCGCATCGCAATCGACAACGCCAGGTAGATCAGCGTGGTCACCAGATAGACCTCAAAACTTAAGAAGGTGCGCGACTGAATCAGGTTAGCGGCGAAGGTCAGCTCCTCATAAGAAACCTGGGACACCACCGACGACCCCAGCATCACGATGATGCACTGACTGACCAGCGCTGGGTAAATGCGCTGCAGCGCAGGTGGCAACACCACCCGCAAAAATGTCTGGCTGCGGGTTAATCCCAGCACCCGGCCTGCTTCCCACTGCCCTTTGGGCGTGACCTGAATTCCGGCGCGGATGATCTCGGTACTGTAAGCGCCAAGGTTGATCAGCATCGCCAGCAGCGCCGCCTCGCCAGCGGTGAGTTTCAGCCCCAGCGCAGGCAGACCGAAAACAATAAAGAACAGTTGCACCACAAACGGCGTATTGCGGATCAGCTCGACATAGATGCCCCACAGGCGGCTCATCCAGCTGGGTTTGCCGCTGCGCAGCGCCGCGCCCGCAATGCCCAGCGCCACACCACCGGTCGTCGCCAGCACCGTCAGCTGGAGGGTGACCCACAGACCGGAGAGCAGCTCCGGCCAGTAGGGCCACAGGGCGGGAAAGTTAAGTTGCCCGGTCATGAATCCGTCCTCAGGCGCCGAGGTTGGCGGGCAGCGGCGCTTTGAGCCACTCTTCTGACAGTTTATTCAGAGTGCCATCTTTGATGCCCTGCTCAATCAGCGCATTGACTTTCGCTTTCAGCGCAGGCTCATCTTTCTTCAGGCCGATAAAGCAGGGTGAATCTTTCAGCATAAACTGCGCGACAGGCGCTTTAGCCGGATTCTGGCGTGCAATCGCGGCGACCACCAGGTTACCGGTGGCGACATATTGCACCTGACCGGAGAGATAGGCAGACAACGTGGTGTTGTTATCTTCATAGCGTTTTATCTGCGCATCTTTCGGCGCAACGTCGCTGAGCACCATGTCTTCTACCGCACCGCGCGTGACGCCAATCGACTTGCCGCTCAGCGCCGACGCCGCTTTGATCTCATCACCTTTCGGACCAAATACGCCCAGGAAGAACGGCGCATAGGCACGTGTAAAGTCGATCACTTTCTCACGCTCGGCATTTTTACCCATGCTGGAGATAACCAGATCGACCTTGTCAGTTTGCAGATAAGGCACGCGGTTGGCACTGCTGACCGGCACCAGCTGCAACTTAAGTTTCATCTGCTTTGCCAGATATTTCGCCGTGTCGATGTCATACCCCTGCGGCTGCAGGTCAGTGCCGACCGAGCCAAAGGGTGGGAAATCCTGCGGCACAGCGACGCGGATGACACCGCGCTTCTGGATGTCCTGCAGTTGATCGGCCAGCGCACTTCCCGCCTGCGCCATCAGTAATGCTGCAGCTGCTACCGCCATTAAAACTTTTTTCATTATGCACCCCGGTGAGATTAACATGAAACAAAAGATTCTTTGGGATGCATTCTGCAACTAATGTGCCAATGCGGGTGGCAATTAAAAAAGGGTTAGACGGCAGAGAGTTCCGTTGAAACTGGACGTAATCGGGACGATTACGCCGGGAAAGATGTGTTCTGAAATGGGGCAAAGCACCAAAACGGTGCCTGCTAACGGTGCTCCAGTTCGTCAAACTGCTGATACAGGTCAGCGATCTGATGAATCCGCTGACGTCCCTGAGCCAGCATTTCATGCAGCAGGGCATTAGCAATCAGGTTAACCAGACTCATGGCCGCGCTGTAACTGTCAAAAGCGGAGACGCTATCCAGCGGCGTACAAAGCTGCCACCGCGCCAGGGTAATCACCGTCTGCGCCTGCGGCTCACACAGCGCCAGCAGCGGGATACCGGCTGCCTGCAACTGCTGCATCAGCGGGCGAATAATGCGTGGACGACGACGAAAGGCCATCACGATGACCATGTCGTCCGGTGTGATATCCACCAGCTCCTCTGCCAGCGTCTGGCCCGGCTGCGGCAGAATATGCACCTGTGAACGCGCCTGCACCAGTTGCTGGCGCAGGTGCAGCGCCACCGGGTAGGCATTGCGCATACCGATGATAAAGATGCGTTTTGCCTGCGACAGCTGCTGAATAACCTCGTTAAAGTGCTGTGCATCCAGGCTGTTAACCCACTGCGTCAGATTCGCCATCTCCTGCTTATAGTGGCGTGCCAGCAAGGTATTGCCCTGCACGGCATCACGATTATCTGTCAGCGGCATGCCGCTCTGACGCAGGATGCGTAACTCATCACGCATATCTTTGTATTTCTCGTAGCCCAGACGCTTAAACAGCCTGCTGACCGTGGCTTTCGACACACCACTGAGCCGCGCCAGCTCGGCGCTGTTGTAGCTGATCAGGTCATCGAAATGGTCAAACACGAAGTCAGCAATGCGCTGTTCCTGTGGCGAGAGCTGGGGATAGTGACTTCTGAGTCGTTCATCAAGCTGTTGCATAAGGCGTCCTGTAACTTTTGTTTCAGCACTTTTGTTTAGCAAAACCTAGCACAATTTACGCCAGGTTAACCGGCGCATTGTCATCGCAGGGTGAAAACTGGAACAGCTCTTGCTTTGTTATGCGTACTGTCACCCGAAGAATGAGAAAACGATGATTCAAAGCAATATGGCCCCGCAGGGGATGGCGGTGACGCCGCACCATCTGGCGAGTGAAAGCGCACTCGCGGTACTGCGTGATGGCGGTAATGCCATTGAAGCGATGGTGGCCGCCGCCGCAACTATCGCGGTGGTCTATCCACACATGAATGGACTGGGCGGCGACGGTTTCTGGCTGATTCTGCCGCCCGGTGGTGATCCTGTCGCTATCGACGCCAGCGGCGCAGCAGGTTCACTGGCTCACCGCGATTTTTACGCCGATCACCCGAAAATTCCACATCGCGGACCGAAAGCGGCGCTGACCGTAGCCGGTACAGTCAGTGGCTGGCAGGAGGCACTGATGCTCTCTAAGGAGATGGGCACCCCGCCGCTGCCGCTGGCTCGTCTGCTGCGTGATGCCATTCGGTACGCCGCCGACGGCATTCCGGTGACCGCTTCACAGAGCGCCGCCACCGCGACGTTTCGCAGTGAGTTGCAGCATCAACCCGGCTTCAGCGCCACGTTTATGCCTGACGGCGAGGTGCCGCAGCCCGGCAGCCGTTTTACCCAGCCCGCACTGGCGAACACCCTGAGTCAGCTCACCGAAGAGGGACTCGACAGTTTTTATCGCGGCCCGCTGGCTCATCATCTGGCCGACGAGATGGCGACACTGGGCATGCCGGTGACGCTGAACGATCTGCAGCAGCATCGCGCCCGCCGCACAACGCCACTGCACCTCGCACACAGTGAAGGCGACATCTGGAATATCGCCCCGCCGACGCAGGGCATGGTGTCGCTGGCCATCCTCGGCATCACCGACCGGCTGGCGATGGCGGAGGCTGATGACGCGCAGACGGTGCACCGCATCGTTGAAGCCACCAAGAAAGCCTTTGCGCTGCGGGACAAACACATCACCGATCCGCGTCACGTCACCGAAGATCTGCAGGCGCTGCTGGATAGCGATCACCTTGCCACACTCGCCAGCCAGATCACCGATGGTGAGGCGGCAGCCTGGGGGAGCGGACGCGGCCCGGGCGATACCGTCTGGATGGGCGTGATGGACAGCAGCGGTCTGGCGGTCTCCTTTATTCAAAGCATCTATCACGAGTTTGGCAGTGGTGTGGTGCTGCCCGGCACCGGTATTACCTGGCAGAACCGTGGCGCGGCGTTTAGCCTGGATCCTGACCACTTACTCGCCCTTGCGCCCGGCAAGCAGCCGTTTCATACCCTGAATCCCGCCGCTGCGCGCCTGAAAGATGGCCGGACAATGGTGTATGGCGCCATGGGCGGAGATGGTCAGCCGCAGACCCAGGCGGCGATTTTTACCCGCCATGTCATTCAGGGCCTGCCGTTACAGCAGGCGGTCAGTGCGCCGCGCTGGCTGCTGGGCCGGACCTGGGGTCAATCGTCCGACTCACTGAAACTGGAAGGCCGTTTTGACGACGAAACGGTATTGATGCTGCGTCTGTGGGGACATGAGGTGGAAATGCTGCCGGACTTCAGCGAATCCGTGGGCCATGCGGGCGCCATCGTGCGTCACAGCAACGGCATGTTTGAGGGCGCAAGCGATCCGCGCAGTAACGGCAGCGCTGCCGGTTTTTAACAGGAGCGAATCATGAATCAACACGACTGGGCCAGCTACATCGGCCATATGGAGCAGATACTGCAACTGGAACTGGATGACGCCCGCCGCGCTGAACTGCTGATCCAGCTGTCGCGTATCGCGGAGATGGCGGCACCGCTGATGGCGTTTCCGCTGGACGATCGGCTGGAAGTGGCAGGAGTATACCAGGCATGAGATTAGGTGATGTTTCGATTCAGAGCCTGCAACGGGCGATCCAGCAGGGTGAGATCAGCGCGGTGGAGGTAGCGAAGAGCACGCTGCAGGCCGTTGAGCAGCATAATCCGGCGCTGAATGCCTGGACGGAAGTGACCGGGCCGCGCATGTTAAAAGAGGCCAGCGCGATTGATGCGCAGCGGCAGCGCGGCGAAACCCTGCCACCGCTGGCGGGCATCCCGTATGCGGTGAAAAACCTGTTTGATGTGGCGGGTCACAGCACACTGGCCGGTGCCAGCCTGTTCCGCGATCGCCCTGCGGCCCAGGCAGATGCGTTTGCCGTGGAGAAACTGCGTCACGCAGGCGCGCTGCTGTCGGGCATGCTGAACATGGATGCTTATGCCTATGGTTTTACCACCGAAAACAGCCACTATGGTGCGACGCACAATCCGCGCGATCTGAGCCGCGTGGCGGGCGGCTCTTCAGGCGGTTCAGCCGCCGCCGTGGCCGCCGGGCTGGTCCACTTTTCACTGGGCACCGACACCAACGGCTCGATTCGGGTGCCCGCGTCGCTGTGCGGTATTTTTGGTCTTAAGCCAACTTTTGGTCGTCTGTCACGCAGCGGCAGCCATCCGTTTGTCGCCAGCCTTGATCACATCGGCCCACTGGCGCGCCGGGTTGAGGACCTGGCACTGGTGTATGACCTGTTGCAGGGTGCAGACCACGCTGACGCGTTTCAGGCTGACCGTCCACTGGCCGAGACGCTGCCAGGGCTGTCACAGGGCAGCGAAGGATTGCGCTGTGGCGTACTGGGTGGTTTTTTTGCCCGCTGGTGCGATGAGGATGCCCGCGCGGCCGTCGCGGCAGTTGCAGCCGCGCTTGAGGCTCAGGAAGAGGTGCTGATGCCGGAGGCGGAGCTGGCCCGCTCGGCGGCGTTTATCATGACCGCCGCCGAGGGCGGCAATCACTATTTGCCTGCCCTGCGCCAGATGCCGGAGCAGTTTGAACCGAACTCACGTGAGCGTCTGCTGGCCGGTGCCATGATGCCTGGTGCCTGGTATGTGCAGGCACAGCGTTTCCGTCGCCATTTTCAGCAGCAGGTGTTACCGCTGTTTGATCGGTTCGATGTGCTGATCGCCCCAGCGACGCCCTGCAGCGCGATTACTATCGGTCAGCAAACCCTGACGATTCAGGGTGAGTCGCTGCCCGCCAAGGCGAGCATGGGAATGCTGACGCAGCCGATCTCCTTCCTGGGATTGCCGGTCTGTACCGTGCCGCTGGCGACCCGAAGTGGCCTGCCGATTGGATTACAGCTTATCGCCCGTCCGTTTAATGAAGAGGCAGTACTACGCGCCGCCTGGGCACTGGAAAAAAAGGGCATTACGATGCCGCAAATGAATATGGCAGGAGCCTGATGAACAGAGAGATTAATTTACCGCAGGTGCTCACCGAGGTAACGGCGCAGTTTTATCGCTACGAGCAGGCGCTGGTCAGCAATGACGTGGAAGAACTGGATGCGCTGTTCTGGCATGACCCGCGAACCGTGCGTCTCGGGGCGGGAGAGAATCTGTATGGCATTGATGAAATTCGGGCCTTCCGTGCCGCGCGTCCTTCAGCCGGTTTGAACAGGACGCTACGGAACACCGTGATTACGACTTTTGGCGAGGATTATGCGGTCTGCAGCACCGAATTTACCCGCCCTGGCAGCGATAAGATTGGCCGTCAGCAGCAGACCTGGGTACGAATGCCCCACGGCTGGTGCATCGTGGCGGCGCAGGTCAGTCTGATGAGCTGACGGCATCCGGCGCTGCTCCCGTTCAGAACGGGGCAAGCGCCGGAACTGGCTTAAGGTGCCGGGTGAGTTGCGATCCAGTGGTCAGCAATCTGCTGGCGGGTACAGATCCAGACGTCGTCGTGCTGCTGGATGTGATCGAGGAAGTTCTGCAACGCGCGGAATTTGCCAGGGCGACCCAGCAGGCGGCAATGCATGCCGACCGACATCATCTTCGGCGCCGTCTCTCCCTCTTCATACAGCACATCAAAGGTGTCGCGCAGATAGGTGAAGAACTGTTCGGCGGTGTTAAACCCCTGCGGCGAGGCAAAGCGCATATCGTTGCACTCAAGGGTGTAAGGAATAACCAGGTGCGGTTTTACCGTGCCATCCTGGCAGGTAACCTGCGTCCAGAACGGCAGATCATCGCCGTAGTAGTCACTGTCGTAGCTGAACCCACCCTGCTCCACCACCAGCCGACGGGTGTTCGGGCTGTCGCGCCCGGTGTACCAGCCTGTTGGCGCTTTCCCAAACAGATCCACCAGCACATCCACCGCCTGCTGCATATGCTGACGTTCAGTTTTTGCATCCATGCCCTGATAGTGGATCCAGCGCCAGCCGTGGCTGACCACATCGTAGTCCGCCTGTTTAATCGCCTCGACAATTTCCGGATGACGCGCCAGCGCCATCGCCACACCAAAAACGGTTAGCGGCAGACCACGTTTCTGAAATTCATTGTGGATGCGCCAGAAGCCGGCGCGGGAGCCGTACTCATACAGCGACTCCATCGACATGTGACGATCGGTATAGCTGGCTGCACCGATGATGTCGGAGAGGAACTGCTCTGAGCCCGCATCGCCATGCAGCACACTGTTTTCTGCACCCTCTTCGTAATTCAGGACAAACTGCACTGCCACACGGGCGTTATTGGGCCAGGCGGCGTGCGGCGGATTGGCGCCATAACCGATTAAATCGCGCGGATAGTTTTTGTTAAAGCTGTACTCTTTCTTCTCTGCAGCGTCAGTCATTACTCCACCTGTTTTGATTCGGGAAAGTTCCGTTAGTTTAGATGTTGAAACGCACCTGAGAGAGGTTTCTGCAAAGGCCAGGCCAGATCGCCATGTTTGCTGGTGCCAAAACCAAGCGCCACCAGCGACTCGACCATTTTCACCGCTGCGCTGACGCCATCAATCACCGGCAGGCCCAGCTCCTGGGTCAGCGAAGCCGCCAGCGTCGCCATTCCGCCACAACCCAGCACAATCGCCCCGCTGCCATCTTCCCGTTTCGCCTGAATACAGCGCTGCCGCACTTTTTCCTGCGCCAGACCGCTGCCATCCTCCAGCGCCAGTACCGGCAGATCGATGGCATGCAGCGCGGCACAGTGATGGGTAAAGCCATACTGCTGCAACAGATGACGCGCAATCACCAGCGTGCGCGGCAGCGTGGTGACAATGGAGAAGCGTGTCGCCAGCAGCGTGGCGGTATGCATCGCCGCCTCCGCAATGCCGATTACCGGCCCGCTGGCCAGCTCGCGTGCGGCCAGTAAACCCGGATCGCCGAAGCAGGCAATGACATGTCCGCTGACACCCTGCTCCCTGCCCAGCTTGATCTGCTCCAGCACGCCGATGGCGGCGATCGCCTCATCGAAGTGCCCTTCAATGGAGGGCACACCCTGCGACGGCGAAACCGCCAGAATTTCGGTGCCCGGCGCGGCGACCGCACGCGCGGCCTGAGCGATAGTTTCGGTCATCGCCAGACTGGTGTTGGGATTAATGACCTGAATCAGACTCATGAAGCGACTCCAGAGACTGAGGCAAACAGTCGGGAGAAATCGGGCAGGGTTTCTCCGCTGCGCTCAAAGTGCAGGCTGGAAACGATGTGCTCAAAGTGATGCTGAAGCGCGAGAGTCAGCGGTTCCAGCGCACGAGCGCGCAGTAACGCCAGAAGATTTGCGTGATCGTCACAGCGACAGCCGCGCTGCCAGGGCGCGCCCCAGGCGGCAATTACCAGTGAGGAGCGCTGAGTCAGGCTGGTCACCATGCCGGTGAGCACCTGATTACCGGAGATCGCCTGTAGCTGAATATGAAACGCGGCGGAAAGCCGGATGGCTGCCGGACCATCATGATCGGCGTGCGCCTGGTTTTCCTGTGCAATGAGCTGCTCCAGTGCCGCCAGATGCGGAGGCTGCAGATGCGCCAGTACCGCAGGCAGATTGGCGCACTCCATTAAACTGCGGGTTGAGAAGATGTCACGTGCCTCTTCAACGCCGGGTGTCGCCACCTGCGCACCACGTTTGGGCGTCAGGGTGACCATCTGCACCGCCGCGAGGCGCTGCAGCACTTTGCGGATGCCGGTGCGACTCACCCCAAAGACCCCGGAAAGTGCCTCTTCCGGCAATTTACTGCCTGGCGGCAGCTGGTGCTCAACAATAGCGTTCATCAACGCCTGGTAAATCCCTTCATCTTTGTCCTGCAGATGAGTGGCGTCTCGCTGGCCTGTTTTACTCGTCATTACCTGCTCCGGTCGCTCGCTGTGTGCCACTATCGTATACGTGAAAAATAAATATTGTATACAAGAAAACAGATCTGGCCTGAATCCTGCAATACCGTCTTACCAGATTATTCATTCCACTTTCAGGTACAGGAGCAGGTTTCATGCCAAAACAATCAACGGTGGCCAGCGCGGCCTCTGAAGCCAGTGCCCGTTACAGCCCACGGCTTTGTAACGAAGACCTGGCACCGACTCGCAATCAGAACTGGTCGTGGTACAACATCTTCTCTTTCTGGATGTCCGATGTGCACAGCATGGGCGGCTATGTGGTAGCCGCCAGTTTCTTCACGCTGGGATTAGCCAGCTGGCAGGTGCTGCTCTGCCTGCTGGCCGGGATTTGCATCGTGCAAATCTGTGCCAACCTGGTGGCGAAACCGAGCCAGATGGCGGGTGTCCCTTATGCGGTGATCTGCCGTCAGGCGTTTGGCGTGTTTGGCGCCAATATTCCGGCGGTGATTCGCGGGCTGATCGCGTTCGCCTGGTATGGCATTCAGACCTATCTGGCGGCGAATGCCCTGATGCTGGTGCTGCTGAAGTTTGCGCCGTCGCTGACATCAATGACCGTGCCACACTGGCTGGGCCTGTCGCTGCTGGGCTGGTGCTGTTTCGGCATTATGTGGTTACTGCAGGCGATGGTGTTCTGGCACGGCATGAACGCCATTAAGCGGTTTATTGATGTCGCTGGACCGGCGGTCTATGTGGTGATGGTGGCACTGGCGGGCTGGATTGTATACAAGACCGGTTTCGATGGCATCTCATTTACCCTCGCCAGCAAATCGCTGACCGCAGGCGAACAGACCTGGCAGATGATTACGGCCACGGCGCTGGTGGTCTCTTACTTCTCCGGGCCGCTGCTGAACTTCGGTGACTTTTCACGCTACGGCAAGAATATGTCCGAGATTCGTCGCGGCAACCGCTGGGGCCTGCCGTTTAACTTCCTGCTGTTCTCAGTGGTGACGGTGGTGATTGTCTCGGGCACCCAGTCGCTGTTTGGCAAAATGATCACCGATCCTATCGAAACCGTAAGCATGGTCGGCAACGATCTGGCGGTCGCGATTGGCCTGCTGACCATGATTACCGCCACCATCGGCATCAACATCGTGGCGAACTTCGTTTCACCCGCGTTTGACTTCTCGAACTGTTCCCCACAGAAAATCAGCTTCCGCACCGGTGGGATGATCGCCGCCGTTGGTTCAGTGCTGTTAACGCCGTGGAACCTGTTCCAGTCGCCTGAGCTGATTCACTACACCCTGGATGTGCTGGGATCCTTTATCGGGCCGCTGTTCGGGATTCTGTTAACCGATTTCTATCTGATTAAGCGTGGCCGTATCTCAGTCGACGATCTGTTTAATGACACGCCATCTGGTCGTTACTGG
Source organism: Pantoea sp. MBLJ3 (assembly GCF_000816655.1). NCBI lineage: Bacteria > Pseudomonadati > Pseudomonadota > Gammaproteobacteria > Enterobacterales > Erwiniaceae > Pantoea > Pantoea sp. MBLJ3. The sequence goes on along the minus strand of NZ_JSUT01000003.1, from coordinate 6,432 downwards.
TATCGCGGTGGCTTTAACCCCAAAGCGATTGGCGCGCTGCTGCCGTCGGTAGCGATCTGCCTGGTGATTAGTTTTATTCCTTCCCTGCATCAGGTGGCGAACTTCAGCTGGTTCATTGGTGCCGGTCTGGCGGCGGGCTGCTATCGCTTTATCGCCCGTGAAGATCGTGAAGCTGAAGATGTGACCCGCGCGCATGGCGAGGTAGTGGCGCAGAAGAATCAAGCCGTCGCTGAATAGCAGACAGCAAAAAGCCGATTCATTTCTGAATCGGCTTTTTTAAAGAGATTGGCGGAACGGACGGGGCTCGAACCCGCGACCCCCTGCGTGACAGGCAGGTATTCTAACCAACTGAACTACCGCTCCGCGCTTTGTTCCCCGTCGGGAACGAGGCGCATAGTAATGGCAGGTTGTTACGGCGTCAACGCTTTTTCCAGGTGAATAAATCGTTTGCTGTTTTTTTCAGCTTGGCGTTGATTTTATCCACAAAAACAGGCCATTCAGCCACGCCACAGACAGCTGCCACCCTTTTTCATCACCAGATCCAGACGGGACTCATGGGCAACCACTTCCTCTTCGCTGGCCGTAACCACGCGCAGTGCAGAGGCGGGACGGACGATGCGCTGAATGCTCTCTCCCTGCGCCTCACGGGCACTTTCACTTTCCGATAAGAACGAGAGTGACGTCTGACCACCGGTCATGGTCAGGAAGACTTCCGCCAGAATCTCGGCATCAAGCAGTGCGCCGTGCAGAGTACGCTTGGTGTTGTCTATTTCATAACGCGAGCAGAGCGCATCAAGGCTGTTACGCTTGCCGGGAAACATACGACGCGCCAGCGCCAGACTATCGGTAATTTTGCAGAAGGTTTCGGTTTTCTCAATGCCACGGTTCAGCTTTGAGAACTCGTAGTCCATAAAGCCGATATCAAACGGTGCGTTGTGAATGACTAATTCAGCACCGCGAATGTAGTCGAGAAACTCATCAGCGATTTCGCTGAACGCGGGCTTGTCGGCAAGAAATTCATCTGCAATCCCGTGGACACCAAAGGCTTCAGGATCGACCAGCCGATCGGGCTTGAGATACATATGAAAATTGTTGCCGGTCAGGCGACGGTTAATCACCTCCACCGCACCAATCTCAATGATGCGGTGCCCCTCATAATGTACCCCGATCATGTTCATGCCGGTGGTTTCAGTATCGAGAACGATCTGGCGGTTATTTGCAGTGCTCATAAGACCCGTTTTATGTCAGACTTAGCGTTTTTGAGAGGAAGTCTACCAGAGATGCGCAAACAGGTAGAAATATTCACCGATGGATCCTGCCTCGGAAATCCCGGTCCCGGCGGTTATGGTGCGATTTTACGCTACGGTCAGCATGAAAAGACGTTCAGCGCGGGCTATCACCTTACCACCAATAACCGGATGGAGTTGATGGCGGCGATTGTTTCGCTTGAAGCGCTGACTCAACCCTGCGATGTGGTGCTCAGCACCGACAGTCAGTATGTGCGCCAGGGAATCACCAGCTGGATTCATAACTGGAAAAAGCGTGGCTGGAAAACCGCCGATAAAAAGCCAGTAAAGAATGTCGATCTCTGGCAGCGTCTCGACTTAGCACTCAGCACCCACAAAATTCAGTGGGAGTGGGTTAAAGGGCATGCCGGACATCCGGAAAATGAACGCTGCGACGTGCTGGCCCGCACTGCAGCTGAAAACCCTGCCTTTGAAGATATCGGTTATAAAGCCGAGTCCTGATCCTCTGCCTTGCGGAACTGACGCGTCGCGTTGACCGTCTGGCGGATCTTGCTGGTACTCAGGCTCTTCTTTGCCCGTGTCGGCAGCAGCGGGAAGGTGCGTTTACGTGCCACCACAATATTCAGGCAGCCCAGCGCCGGTAAGTGGGCGCTGATCAGTTTCCCGCCCTGTCGATGCCACGGCAGCACCTGAAACCGGGTGCGATAAACCACTTCATAATTCAGCAGCCCCAGCCAGTCGAGCAACCGCATCTGGCTGAACATCCGTCCGCTCCACGGCGCCTTGCGAGTTAATCCCGGCACCATTTTGCTCACGCCAAGCAGGCTGAAGGGATTAAAACCGCTGATGATCATCCAGCCATCATCGATTAACACCCTGTCCACTTCGCGCAATACCCGATGAGGATCCTGGCTCCAGGCGAGCGTATGGGCCATCAGACAGGCATCCACCGACTTCGACTCAAACGGCAACTGCATCGGGTCGGCCAGCACCTGCAACTGCTCACCTTTACTGCCCACATTGACCTGATGTGAAATAGCACAATTTTCTGTGTTGATTTCTGCGCTGAGATTGCCAAGCTTAAGCATATGAAAGCCATATAGCTTTCCGAGGTAAGGCTGAAGCTGCTGCGTTAACGCGTCGCGGAAATACTCTCCCCACGGCATATCGCGCCATGACAGCGGAGCGTTCAGAATCTGGCGTGATTTAGCGGGCTTCATGCTTTACGCTCTTCCTTTTACTACGACCTGCGAGAGGTGATGATGAATCTTACCAGTATTCCTGCGTTGCAGGACAACTACATCTGGGCACTGACGGATGATCAAGGTAAATGCCTGATTGTCGATCCCGGCGAAGCCCAACCGGTGTTAGAAAAAATGGCGTCCAACGGCTGGGAGCCGGTCGCCATCCTGCTGACTCACCACCATAACGATCATACCGGTGGAGTGAAAACCCTGTGTGAGCATTTCCCGCAACTGGAGGTGTACGGCCCTCAGGAAACCGAGGCCAAAGGAGCCAGAACGATCGTCAGCGAAGGGGATAAAGTCACGGTTCTGGGGCTGACTTTCGACGTGATCCACACTCCTGGTCACACTTTAGGACATATCTCATATTACAGTGCGCCTTATCTTTTCTGCGGCGACACCCTCTTTTCGGGTGGCTGTGGACGCCTTTTTGAGGGCACAGCAGAGCAAATGTATGATTCGTTTCAAAAGCTTAATCAGCTACCAGGAGAAACCTTAGTCTGTTGCGCGCATGAATATACTTTATCCAATTTGAAGTTTGCTGCGGCTATTCTGCCTCATGACCCGCAAATAATGGCCGAATATCAGAAAATTAAGGACTTACGCGCTGAAAATGGCATTAGTCTGCCTGTAAAACTGGCGCACGAACGGTCAATTAATTTATTTCTCCGTTCGCAAGACGTTGATTTACAACGCGCTTTAAACGTTAATGTTTCTGATGAACCGCTATGGCATACATTTGCTGTTCTACGCGAGAAGAAAGACGCTTTTTGATTTTTCGGGTTGTGTTGTGAAAAGTCGTCACGTATAGTTGCTCGTCTTTTAAGCGAACTATTGACACACATATGAAGGCTAAAGCGATATTACTCGCCTCAGTCTTGCTGGTGGGATGTCAGGCGTCCAGGAACGATGCCAATATTCCCGAACAGCATGCACAGAGTCTGTCTTCAGCTGGTCAAGGTGAAAATGGAAAGTACGGAGACGAGTTTTTGTCGCCGCGATGGCAGGAAGATGGAACTGGCCTCGCAGCAGACGCAGATCTCTGGAGTTTCATTAGTGACGAGTTGAAGATGGGGATTCCGGAAAACCCGGCAATCCGCGAACAAAAAAGAAAATTTTTAAAAAATAAGAGCTATCTCCACGATGTAACATTACGGGCAGAGCCGTACATGTACTGGATAGTCGAGCAGATACAGAAACGTAAAATGCCGATGGAACTGGTACTGCTACCCATAGTGGAGAGCGCTTTTGACCCCCGGGCAACGTCATCCGCCAATGCCGCTGGCATCTGGCAGATTGTTGCAGCTACGGGTCGAAACTATGGTTTGAAACAAAACCAGTATTACGATGGGCGACGTGATGTGGTCGCATCCACGAAAGTTGCGCTGGATATGATGCAGCGTCTTAACACTATGTTTGACGGTGACTGGTTATTAACCATCGCCGCCTATAACAGTGGTGAAGGACGTGTGCTTAAAGCGATTAAGCAGAACAAGGCGCGCGGTAAGCCGACTGACTTCTGGCATTTATCGCTGCCACGCGAAACAACCGTGTATGTGCCTAAAATGTTAGCTCTGAGTGAACTGCTCAAAAATAACAAGCGTTACGGTATCAAACTGCCGACACCTAATGAAAGTCGTGCTCTGGCGCGAGTGGAAGTGGGTCAGCAGATACAGCTGACGCAGGCTGCCGAAATGGCAGGTATGTCGCTCACGAAACTGAAGAGCTTCAATACCGGCTACAAAGGCGGTGCAACAGCGCCAAACGGCCCGCACTATATTATGGTGCCGAAGTCGAACGTCGCTAAACTGCGTAACTCACTGGCTTCCGGTGACATCGCAGCAGTACAGCCGACGCAGCTTGCAAAAGCCAGCGCGAGTGGCGGGTATAAAGTGCGACGTGGGGATACGCTTTCTGGTATCGCCGCTAAACTTGGCGTCAGCGTCTCGACACTGAAGCAGGAAAACAACCTGCGCGGTGCTGATATCCGACCGGGTCAGACTCTGACTATCGGTTCGAATGGCACCCGACTGGCTGATAACGGCAACAGCATCACCTACCGTGTTCGTAAGGGTGATTCTCTTGACAGTATTGCCCGTCATCACGGCGTCAATATTAAAGACGTGATGCGCTGGAACAGTGTGCTGGACAATGCGAAAGATATTCAACCCGGCGATAACTTAACGCTGTTTGTGAATAATAACGCAACCCCTGATACCTGATACGTTGAAAAGGCTGACAATTGTCAGCCTTTTTCTTTTATGCATCTGCCGCCGTCTACGCATTCCCCTCCCCTTCCCTTGCCTTCTGCTGGCAGCCTTAATGTCTCTTACTAACGTCCTGAACTGAACTCCACCAGTAGCGGATTATGGTCGGACGCGCGCGTGACCAGTACGGATGCTTCGCTCACTCTGAGATCGCGATAGAAGACGAAATCCAGCGGGCGGCCAAACGCTTTACGACGATGGTCGGCAGTAAACATGACTTCTTCCAGTTTCATCCGCTGTGCAAACCGGTAGAGCGCATTGATGCGCTGACGGCTCCATGCATTAAAATCACCGGCCATAATTACCGGTCCCTGGTGGTGCATAATCTGCTCACCAATAGGTCCCAGCTGTTTACTGTAAACGTCCACACCGAGGCTGAAGTTAACCGCATGGATGTTGACGACCATCAGCATATCACCGGCCGGCAGAGGGTAAGCCGTGACCAGTGCCGATTTTGACAGCCTCAGCAGAGGTTCTCGCTCACGTAACGGACAACAATAGACCGGGTGCGCAGAGGCAAGTGTCATCACTCCAGAGGGGTGCTGAGGCAGCACAAACGCGGGCACCTGATCGGCAGCCAGATAGTTACTGGTCGCAAACTCCACCAGTTCAGGTGTGGTCTGCGCCTCCTGCAGTAATACAAGATGTGCATCCTTACCAAATCCTTCCAGTACTGACATCCAATCCGCGCGTTGCTGCTTAAAGATGTTCCATACCAGGACCTTGAGGTTTGGATGCGCTGGCAACGGGGCGCCGGGAGGCAGTGCCTGACCGAGATGGAGCATCGCGCCAGGTGGAAAGATCTGTTCCACTGGTTGTCCTGCTACATATCGCATTGCATAAGTTTTTTTGCGCACTTTCCCGCCTGGCTGATGATTCAAAAATACAGTTAACACCTGTCTGTTATAGGGATTCTAGACCGGGGTTTCAATGGATGCAGGTGAATGTCGGAATTCATCACGCATTTCCAGCATAAAGCAGCCCTTTTACGCTCGCTAAGCAAATCGAGGCAGATCGGGAGGCGATGTTGTCTTTATCATCATTGAGCCCTGTCAGTGGGCAGACAATTAATCAGCTCTGTCTTTGGGTAAGGATATTAGCCGTCTTTCGGACTTTATGATCGATTGTGAAGTGGCGGAGGGAGCACCGTTGCAGTCACTACGTCTGCCGGTCGGGATGCGCCTTAATGCGGTTGACTGCTACGACACTGGGGTGAGCCAGCCTGTGTGCGGGCTTTTATCGTTTTCTTACTGAGTGGACAGCTGAGCAGCGACAGCGTATGTGAACGCTTAAGAGGCTGGCATTGTCGGCGTTTAACCGAACACATTCGTAATGGTGGAATCGACAACGGGATTATTGCTTTATGTTCAGATTATCAGCTGTCGTTAACATGATCCTGCAGATCGATGGGAATCAGTGCGCGAACTTCCCGGGCTGATTTAGCTGCAATGGAAAAAGCCCTGACCGTTAAGTCAGGGCTTTCCAATTAAGTGGCGGAACGGACGGGGCTCGAACCCGCGACCCCCTGCGTGACAGGCAGGTATTCTAACCAACTGAACTACCGCTCCACCGATTCTTTCACAGCTCTCAGCAACGCGCTGATCACCGTCTGTTCCTGTTGCTTTCCTTGTCAGGGGAAAAGGAACGAATTTGATGCCTGGCAGTTCCCTACTC